>JANYCZ010000072.1 GCA_025360015.1 Verrucomicrobiota bacterium
CCCGCCGCAGGTGCGAGACATCACATGATAGCAATAAGACTCCAGCGGCCCCCGCCCAAGAATCCGATGCCGCCCGCCTGACCAAGACCGCGCGCCAGGATAAAGCCCCGTTTTCGCATTCACCCCCACAAGCTGTTCTTCAAGTGGCAGCGCCTGGGGATCAGAGGATTGAGCGGTTTTCATGCGACCGAAAATGCCGCAAAACGAAGCGGGATCAACAACTAAATGCCTGGCATCCATTAGAGGGCCGAATTTTACGCATTCAGGGGGGGGCGGCTCCTAAATCCATGAACGCCGTGTTTAACTTAGCGCGACGAGGCTGGGGAATGGATCTCCCGGCGGCCTCTGCTGGTTTCGCGTGCGTCAGTCTGTGGCACGGAGGCCTGCAAAGGTTCGGAAGCCTCTCACTCCAGCTCTTTCTCAAACTCCTCCAGCGCTTCACGCAGCCGCGCTATTTCGTCGGTCACGATGGCGAGGAGCTTGCTTGCCTGCAGCAGATTGCCATCGCGCGTGCATTGCGTGAGGGCTGATACGGCGTTGAAGGCTGGGGTGGCGGCGTAGTTGCCCACGAGGCCTTTGAGGGAATGCGCGGCGTGGTGCATGGCTTCGCCGTCCAGGTTATGCAGCGCCAGGCAGGCATTGCCGAGCATGGGCTGCGACTCCTCATAAAACAGCCGGATCAGCTCCAGCATGAGCGGAGCGTCGCCGATGTTTTCGCTGAAAGTGACGGCATCAAACACGGCGGCATCGCAGGCGGGGCCGTAGGGCAGGAGCTCGGCGGGGGCGTGGCTGAGGTTGGCGTATTTTTCCAGCAAAGGGTATAGCTCCGCTGAGTGAATGGGCTTGGCGATGTAGTCATCCATCCCTGCGGCAAGACACTGCTCGCGATCGCCTTTCATGGCATTGGCGGTCATGGCGATGATGGGCACATGCGCGCCGGTGCCGAGCTCGCTCTGGCGAATGGCCGCCGTGGCTTCAAAGCCGTTCATCTCGGGCATCTGGATGTCCATGAGGATGGCGTCAAAGGTCTGGGTGGCGAGGATCGCGAGAGCCTCACGGCCATTGCTGGCCAGCGTGACCTGATGCCCGCGATCCTCCAGCAGCTTGATGGCGACGAGCTGATTCACCCGCCCGTCCTCTGCCAGCAGCAGCTTCATGGGCACCACGCCCTGCGGGTCGTGCGACTCCTGGGAGACGACGGTTTTGTCATCCGCAAGCATGCCACCCATCACGCGGCTGATGGCGTCAAAAAGGTCCGAGTGCTTCACCGGCTTGGTCAGGCAGCGCTCGTAGCCCAGGTCTTCATCGCCGATCTGGCCGGTGAGATTGCCGCCGGAGGAGAGGATCAAAATCCTGGGAGCGCCGCTGCTGCTGAAGCGTTGCTTGATCTGGCGGCACACTTCCGCGCCATCCATCTCAGGCATCATGTAGTCGAGCAGCATGAGCGGGATGGGCGCATCCGCAGCCTGGGCCTGCTCCAGGATTGCCAGAGCCTCGGCGCCGCTGCTGGCCACGATGGGCTGCAGTTCCCAGGCCTTGAGCATCTCCGCGAGAATCGTGCGGTTGGTCGCATTGTCATCCACCACCAGCACCCCGAAATCGTGCATTTTTTCCGGCAGCCGTCGCGCCGAATGCGGCTTCTGCGAGCCCAGATCAAACAGCGCGGTGAAGTGGAAGGTGCTGCCCTTGCCCGGCTCGCTGTCCAGCCACATGCAGCCCTTCATGAGCTCGACCAGTTGCTTTGAAATGGCCAGGCCGAGCCCAGTGCCGCCGAAGTGGCGTGTGGTGGAGCTCTCCGCCTGCGTGAAGGATTCAAACACATGCGCCTGCTTGTCCTTGGCGATGCCGATGCCCGTGTCCGACACCAGCACATGCAGACACACTTGATCCTGCGTCAGGCTCTCCACGCGCAGCTCCACCACGATCTCCCCCCGGGGCGTGAACTTGATGGCGTTTCCCACCAAATTGATGATGATCTGCCGCAGCCGGCTGACATCGCCAATCAGGCAGTCGGGCACGTTGGGTTTCACGAAATAGACCAGCTCGATCTCCTTCTCCGCCGAGCGCACCGCCAGCGTCTGCAAGGTGTCGCCGATGGCGTCGCGCAGATCAAACTCATGCTTGTCGAGGTCCATCTTGCCCGCTTCGATCTTGGAGAAATCGAGAATGTCATTGAGCACCGTCATCAGTGAATCCGCCGACTGGCGCACGAGGTTGAGGTAGCCCCGCTGGTCAGCGTTCATGCGCGTGTTTAGCAGCAGCTCAGTCATGCCGATGACTCCATTCATCGGCGTGCGGATTTCATGGCTCATGTTTGCCAGGAAGGTGCTCTTGGCGCGGTTCGCCGCCTCGGCCGCTTCACGCGCCATGCGCAGCTCGTCCTCAATGTGAATGCGCTGGGTGATGTTGCGCGCGGCTGCATAGATCGCCGATTTGGTTGCATTGGGCGCGGCGGTCCATTCGATCCACCGGTAGCTCCCGTCCTGATGCTGGTACCGGTTGATGAAATTGACGAGGTTCTGTCCGGCCTCCAGTTGCGCGACTGCGGCCACCGTTTTGGGCCGGTCCTCAGGATGCACGAAGTCGAGGAAAGGCTGGCCCAGCATCTCTTTCTCCGTGTAGCCCAGCGTGGTGCAAAAGGCGGGGTTGATCCGTTTGAAGTAGCCGTCCATCCCGGCGATGCAGAGCATGTCCAGCGCCACCTGAAAGAAGGGGCCCAGGCCGCTGCTGGCCTCCTCCGCTTCACGCTTGGCCCGCACGAGTTCGTCCTCCACCCGCTCCCGCAGGGCGAGTTGCTGCTGCAGTTCCTGCTTCGTCTGCTGCAGCTCCGCCATGGACTGCTCCAGCAGCGCCTTCTGCGAGGCCAGCGCGGCATTGGCCCGGTACAGCGCCTCTTCGGTTTCCTTCAGCGCCGTGATGTCCTTGGAAATCCCGCAGGTGCCGATGATGCTGCCATCGGCATCGCGCAGGGGGATCTTCGTCACCAGCGCCCAGCCCGTGCGGCCATCCAGCAGCAGCTTTTTCTCCTCCTTGCCATTGATGGAAAGGCCCTGGGTCATCAGTTCCTGCTCATCATCCAAGGCGGCCTGGGCCAGCGTAGGCTCGAAGTAATCAAAGTCCGTTTTACCAATCACCTCCGCCGGATCCCTGGCTCCCAGATAGCTCGCCTCGGACCGGCTCACCAGCACAAACGCCCCCCGTTTGTCCTTGAAGTAAATGCGGTCGGGAAGGTAATCGAGCAGGCAGCTCAGCAGCTTGTAGTGCTCATGGATGCTGCGTAAACTTGGCTCGCAAGCAGCTGGATTCACCGGTTCATGAGCTGGCTTGGCGGCGTCAGACATTCGCACTCATTTAAGCGCCCCGGCAAAAATGGCAAGGATGGCGTGTAAGCATCCTCACTCTCAAAAGCATCGCTTCTCTCTTCAAAACAACTCCAACTGCCCGCCCGGATCACGTGGCCGCCGAAACGCCTCCGCACTGACCTCTGGCCGCCGGTGCAGCATGCCGGCGCGTTTGATGGAGACTTTGAAGAGGGCGGCGATCTGCTCAGACCACACGCCGATGCCTTTGAGGCGCTTGCCAAATTCACTGTGGGACAAGGTCGTACCCTGGGTCTCTTCGATGCGGCTGAGGATCTTGTCGCGCATGCCGGGGAAGTGCTGGTCGAGCCAGGCGCGGAAGATGTCCTTCACGGCAAAGGGCAGGCGCACGACCGTGTAGCCGGCGAACTGCGCCCCGGCAGCGTGGGCGGCTGCAATGAGCGCAGGGATTTCGGAGTCGTTGAGGCCAGGGATGATGGGTGCGGTGGAGACTCCGACGGGGACTCCGGCTTCATGCAGGATGCGGATCGCCTCCAGTCGCATCTTGGGCGAGGAGGCGCGGGGCTCCAGCTTGCGGGCGAGCTCGGGATCCAGCGTGGTGATCGAGATATAGACGGCCGTGGCGGAGTGCTTGGCGAGTTCAGCCAGCAGATCCACATCCCGCGTGATGAGGTGGTTCTTGGTGATGAGCACCACGGGATGGCGGCACTCGGCCAGGACTTCGAGGCAGCCGCGCGTGATGCGCAGCTTTTTCTCGATGGGCTGATACGGATCAGTCACGCCGCTGAGGGAAAGACGCTCGGGCTTGTAGCTGGGTTTGAGCAACTCCGCACGCAGGAGGGCAGGGGCATTCTCCTTGACCATGATGCGGGATTCGAAATCGACTCCGGCGGAGAAGCCGAGGTACTCATGCGTGGGCCGGGCGTAGCAGTAGGCGCAGCCATGCTCGCACCCGCGGTAGGGATTCAAGCTGGCCTCGAAGGGAATATCCGGACTGCTGTTGCGGGAGATGATGCTGGAGGAATGATCCCGCAGAAACTTGGTGGCGACTTTCTCCGGCGCTTCACCGGGATCATACTCCACATGCAGCTCCGCAAATCGCTGGTCCGGATTGAGCGCGGCACCGCGCCCATGGACGCCTTTAGGCGGCAGTCCTCCTTCGCTTTGCGAGCTTGGACGGCCACGCATGACACCGGAGGGTAGGGTTAGGCCGCAGCCACAGCGGCGGCTTGTACCACCGCACGACGGGCCAGGAATTCATCTGCCAGAGCCCGGTAGGCCTGCGCACCACGGCCTGAGGGCTCGTACTCGATGATGCTTTTGCCAAAGCTGGGCGCCTCGCCTAAGCGCACGGTGCGCGGGATCAGCGTCTTGTAGCAGGTCTCGGCAAAGTAGTTGCGCACGTCATTGACCACCTGGTTCGCCAGATTGGCGCGGCTGTCATACATCGTCATGACAATGCCTTCGAGCAGCAGGTTCGGGTTCGCCCCGCACTCGCGGATCTGCTGCACCACGTTGACGATCTTGGAAAGACCTTCGAGGCCGAAGTACTCGCACTGGATGGGGACGAGCAACTCGTCCGCCGCCGCCAGGGCACCCGTCATCAGCACACCGAGGGAGGGCGGGGTGTCGATGATGGCGTAGTCGAAATGGCCGGAGTCGCGCAGCGGGGTGAGCACCTCGCGCAGCCGGGCCATGTGATTGCCAGCCTGGGCGAGCTCGATTTCACAGCCCGCCAGCTCCTGATGGGAGCGGATGATGGAGAGATTCGGCAGGCGCGTGCTGCGGATGGCCAGACGCGGGTCCGTGCCGTCCACCAAGGCGGAGTACAGGCTGCCGCCGTCCTCCTGGGCCAGGCCGAGACCGCTGGTGGCGTTCGCCTGTGGGTCGAGATCGACCAGCAACACCCGCACGCCGCGCTGGGTGAGGCACGCGGCGAGGTTCAAAGCGGTCGTCGTTTTACCGACACCGCCTTTCTGGTTGGAAATGGCGACGATCCTCATAGTTACTTGGCACTGGACTTTGCAGATAAACCATGGGACACGCCAGCACGAAATGGAAATCACAGAGAAATGGCTCGGAGAGATCGGTGGATGGGCAGTGATGAAGTCCGCACGCTCGCTGGTGGACGCAGGTCTGGCTGTCGTTACCAGCAGCAGTGACGGCCTGATTCGCGGCACCGCCGGGTCAGGCAAAATGAAATTCACCACAGGCCTGCGCATCCGCACGTCCTCCGATGTGGAGAACCTCTGCACCTGCCCGCACGCCCGCCGCAGCGGCATGATGTGCGAGCACGCCCTTGCCGTGGCACTTGCCCACGTGCGGGAGCAAAGCGGTGCCAAACCTAGTTCTGGGGCTTCAGTACGTTGTGTAGTACCGGCTTCAGCCGGTTCCGGGGGGCTCGGCGCATCACCTGCTGGCGGAGCTTCCGGACCGGCTAAAGCCGGTACTACAATACCCAGAAGTCCGGCCAGCCTCACCCCGCTGAAGATCGCCGGACGCTACTCCCTCTACCTCCCAGAACCCCTGCTCCAGGGGCAGGTGCGGGAGCCGTTTGGTGTCTTCGTGAAGTTTGAAGCAGGTGGCGAAGGCGAGTCATCCCTGTTCGCGGCCTGGCTAGCGGGGCAGGGCATCAAGCAACCGCAGAGCCTGCCGATCTCCCTCAAGGGCGAGAGCTTGAACACCTTCCTGGAAACGCTGGCGGAGCACCCCCGGGTGTTCGTTGGCAAGCCGAACGGCCAGGAGCGGGCGCTGCATGTGGCCCCTGAGCGGGTGCGGCTGCCTTTGCTGGTGGAGTCGGTCGATGCCCAAACCGTGCGCCTGAAACTGGAAGGCACCCACCAGCGGCATGTCATGGGTCCTTGGTGGATCTGCCAGGAGACCGCCTCTCTGTTCCGTCATCTGGCCGACACTCCCGCGCTAACGACCCTGGCAGGCGAGCTGAGCCGGTCAGCCGTTACCCGGCCGCTGCGCTGGCTGGCGGAGCAGGGGGAGGCTTTGGGTGAGTGCTTCCAGATGGAATTGCGCGGGCAGGGGTTGGAGAAATTCCACGTCGCCCCGGTGCCGTGTGAGTTCGAAATCCAACTCGACGGCTCGCTCCAGGTCGTGGATGCGAAACTCTCTGCTCGTTACATCTCACACACCTGGTCGGTGCGCTATGGTGACGATAAAAATTCGATCTTCCCAATTCAGGATGAATCGAATGAATTTGTATTTTACGTTCAAAACAGGGAAGGGGAATTCCGTCTTTTACGGCGATTGGAGGGGCTAGGATTCAAGCCGGAGGGCCAAGTCTGGCGGCTGCAGGGCAGTGAAAACGTTCTCCGCTTCTACGCCTCAGAACTGCCGCTGCTGCGTGACGTTGCCAACGTGACAGAAGGCGAGCGCTGGCGCTCGGCCACGCGGGGCATCCAGCGCATCGCGCCGAAAACCAAGTTCATGCCATCGGCTGGGCAGATGGGTGGCGGCGACTGGCTCAGCATGGAGTTCGCCTATGAGTCCAGCGACGGCTTTCGCCTGCCGCGGGCCGAGGTATTAAGACTGGTGCGCTCTGGGCAGCGGTCGGTCAACGGGGCGAACGGGAAGCGTTACATTCTGGACATCGCTGCGGTGGATGACTTGGAGGAGTCTCTGCGGGATGTCCCGCTGGAGCTGACGCCCGAGGGCGCGCGAGTGCATGGGGCCCATGCCGCCTATTTTGGCGACGAAGCCGCAGGTGTTGCTAACGAGGTGAGCGTTACTAGCAGCGAGGTGCAGGCCGAGATCGGTGATCTGGCTGGCATGCTTCGCCCTTACCAAATGGAGGGCGTCTGCTGGATGACGTCGCGCATTCTGCGCGGTCGCGGCGGAATCTTGGCCGATGAGATGGGACTGGGCAAAACCGTCCAGAGCATCGCTTTGGCGCTCTTCCTCAAGCAACGGAAGGGAGCCCAAAGCGGGCCTGTGCTGGTCGTCTGCCCCAAGTCGCTGCTGTCGAACTGGCAGTCCGAGTTTGAGCGCTTCGCCCCCACCCTCAAGGTGCTCCTCATTCAAGGTTCTGGCCGCGAAAAAGCCCTGAGTACCATCCCCGCTTTTGACGTGATATTGACCTCTTATCAATTGATCATCAGAGATATTAAACATTACCAAACAATCAGGTTTGGTTTGATGCTTCTCGACGAAGCCAGCTTCATTCGCAATCCTGACACTGAGGCTGCCAAGACCCTGCGCAGCGTGAATTCGGCGGGCCGCATCGCCCTCACGGGGACCCCGCTGGAGAACGGCGTGCGGGATTTGTGGTCCATCTTCCACTTCGCCCTGCCGGGGTATCTGGGGAATCAGAGCTCCTTCAAAGAGCGGTTTGAAAGCCCCATCGAGTCCGGGCTGGACCTGCCCGCAGGCCGGGACGCCGCCCAGCGCCTCCAAAAGCTGACGCTGCCCTACTTCCTCCGCCGCACCAAACGCCAGGTGCTCAAGGACCTGCCCGAGAAGATCGAGCAGGTGCTGTGGTGCACCCCCAGCGCGGCGCAGAGCGAGTTCTACCGCAAGATCCTGGAGGAGGGGCGCGAAGAGATCAAAGCCGCGCGCCGCCGCTCCGGCCAGAACGGGGCGAAGATGACCATGTTCACCGTGCTGCTGCGCCTGCGTCAGGTCTGCTGCGATCTGCGCCTCACCGGCGTCCAGCCCGACGCCCTCAAAGGCCTCGGTCAGGAAGACCTCTCCGGCAAATGGCCCGCCTTGATCGGCCAGATTGAATCCGTCATGGAGTCCGGCGGCAAGCTGCTCGTCTTTAGTCAGTTCGTGAAGTTTTTGCACCTCATGCGGGACCATCTGAAGGCCGAAAAACTCGACCATGCCTACCTCGACGGCAGCAGCCAGGACCGCCCCGCGCAGGTGGCGCGCTTCCAGAAAGACCCGAACTGCCGCATCTTCCTCATCAGCCTCAAAGCCGGCGGCTACGGCCTGAACCTCACGGCCGCCGATAACGTCATCCTCGCCGACCCGTGGTGGAATCCCGCCGTCGAGTCCCAGGCCATCGACCGCGCCCACCGCATCGGTCAGCAGAAAGTCGTCAACGCCTACCGCCTGGCGATCCGTGGCACTGTGGAAGAACGCATCCTCAAACTCCAAGCCCAAAAGCGCGGCCTCGTCGAAGCCGCCCTCAACGACCAAGCACCGATGATGGAAGGGCTGACGGAGAGGGATTTGGAGGCGTTGATCGAGTAGGAAAGGCGAAGAAAAGGGATGGCTCTAACAGTGCCTCGCGGGTTCATTTTCACGAATTTTCGTCTGGAGCTTTTCTTCTATTCCAAATAGCCGAGGGACCAGTCCTCCATGCCTCCCAGCCTAAAGGCAAATCAGCAAATTGAGTTATGTATGCATGGCACCCAACCACAGTTTTTAATTGAACAACTTTGATCGAGTCTTCGGCCGCTCCTTCCTCACTGAGGAACTGCCATTCATCTGCGTTTGAGCGCGCTAGATGAACAATTGGCTTTGACTGCAAAATCACATAGTCAGTTGTGTAGACCGCATAATGTGGCGGAACCTCGAAGGGCCAATTTGGGTCGGTATCCATAGGGCAAGGCACATATAGTGTCATTTCACACTGGCTCCATGACTTCTCTGTACAACCTCAGTCCAAAACGTTTGCTGCTATGAAACGGCATTTTTGGAGTGCGGCTGCGGTAGCTGCCGCTTTCGAGTGTCTCGTGGCATACATGAGTTGAATGGCCTGCGGAAAGCGGTGGCTGCGCTCGTTCCTAGCTGCTCACGCGCAGTCCAAAGAGAGGGATGGGTTTTCGATTTCCCCTCTACTTCGCCAGCTTGTCCTTTAAGAACCCGAACAGGTCCGGGTACTTCATGTGCTCGTAGTCGTTGTTGTAATTGATCTCGTGCTCGATCCCGACGGCCTTCAGTTTCTCGGCGATGCCGGCACCGAAGTTGCCGGAGTGCACCGGGTCTTTGGCGGGCGGCTGGCCGAGGTTCGGTGGGCCGTCGTAAAAGAGGAGCACGGGCGGATCGTCCGCGCTGGCGAGGGCGTACGGGGAGAATTGTTCGATCCAGGGCATGAGGCTGTCCCGCTTGTCCAGGAACTCCTGCATGCTGCCGAGGCCGAAGGCGTGGTTGCCGTAATCGTTGTTGGGTACCCAGGCCTTCATCTGCTTGGGGTCCAGCGAAGTTTGCGGCACGAAGGCCATGACGCAGCGCAGGCGGGTGGATTCATGCGCGATGGGATCGGCGCTTTTGGCGTCCGCCATGTCGGGGTGAAAGCCAAGCCACAGCACGGTGAAGCCACCGGCTGAGCCGCCACAGCCGCCGATGCGGTCTTTGTCGAAGTGCCACTCGGCCGCTTTGCTGCGGACAAACTGCAGGGCACGCGCTGAATCATCCAGGCAGGCCTTCACCGGCGGTGTGATCTTCTCCGCCTGCGCATCGGGGATGAAGCGGTAGTTGATGGAAACCACGGAGATGCCGTTTTCGAGGCACTTGGCGAGGAAATCGGGATTCACCTTGTCGCCGCCCATCCAGCCGCCGCCATGGACGAAGAACAGCAGAGGCGTGGGCTTCTCAGCTTTCGCCTGGTAGAAGTCGAGCACCTGCTTCTCGTGCTTGCCGTAGGCCACATTGGCCTGAGTGGGGGCCGGGGCCGGAGTTTGGGCGAAAATGGGGACGCCTGCCAGCAGGCAGAAGGCGGAGACGAGAGAGCGAGGGTGAAGCATGGCGGAAGTGGAGGGGACAGCTATGTAATCAGCACTGGGTAAAAATGACGAACGAATAAAATCGAAAGCCTCAAGAATGTCGAATGCGCTATCCTGATGCCGAATTAAACGGCACTCGATTAAGGCAGGGTATCGTTCGTTTTCGCAGCCTGCCGGTAGCTCCTGGTCCTGCACTCACGCGAACGCGACAGCGTCTTGGAGTGCGTGCGGCAAGCCTCGGCGCGCCGCCGCTTTCGCAGGCCGGACGACGCGCTGAGTCCGAAGAGCATTCTTCACCCCGCGAAAGCGGTGTCGGCGATGCAGGCTTGCGCCGTGCATCTCTGCCACCGCAGTCCACGACGCTGTCGCGTGGCTCGGGTGCCCCAGACCTCCAAAACACACGATAGCAACCCTTAACCGAGTGCCATTCATGCCGGATTTAGAACCACGGATCACACGAATTTTCACGGATACCGGAGGCTGACATCATGGCGCTGATCCTTGCTGCTTGTCTCTAGACCTCCAGCTGAATGCCCAGTTCAATGACCTGCCGTGGCGGGAGATCGAAGTATCCTGTGGCAGGGCGGGAGAGGCGGGAGAGGGTGACGAAGAGCCTTTTCCGCCAAGCGGCCATTTTGCCGGGGCCGTTGGTCAGCAGCACTTCGCGGCTCTGGTAGAAGGTGATGCCGTTGCGCTTCACCTTGGTCTTCTCGCTCATCGCCGCGCAGAGGTCATTGAACACATCGGGCGACTCGGAGAAGCCGTAGTGCAGGACGACGCGGTAGAACTCCTCGTGATACTCGCTGATCTCGTGGCGCGTTGCGTCGCCGCACACATACGGGACGTTCTCGAACTTCACGCTAAGCAGGACCACCTGCTTGTGCAGCGCCTTGTTGTGCTTGAGGTGATGCAGCAGCGCCAGCGGCAGGCCATCCGCGCTGGCGGACATGAAGACGGCGGTGCCGGGCACGCGAATGACGCGGTCTTTTTTGATTTCATCAATCAGATGCACCACGGGCAGGCGGCCCCGCTGCATGGCCTCATACAGGATGGCGCGGCCATCGGTCCATGTTTTCATGATGACCCAGATGCAGGCCGCCACCGCGAGCGGGAACCACGCGCCCTGCATGAATTTAATCAGGCTGCCGGAGACGTAACCGAGCTCGATGATGGTGAAGACGAGCACCGGCAGGAAGGCCTTCCAAAAGGACCAGTCCCAAATGCGGCGGGCGACGAAATAGAACAGGATGCTGGTGAGGAACATCTCCATGGACACCGAGAGGCCGTAGGCGGAGGCCAGATTGCTGGAGGTCTCAAAGCCGATCACCAAGGCGATGCAGGCGACCATGAGGAGGAAATTCACCTGCGGCATGTAGATCTGCCCGCGCACATCCGGGTTGGTGTGGATGATCTTCAGGCGCGGCAGATAGCCGAGTTGCACCGCCTGCTGCGTGAGCGAATACACGCCGGTGATCATGGCCTGCGAGGCGATGATGGTGGCCGCTGTGGCGAGGATGATCATGGGCACCAGCAGGCTCTGAGGCACCAGCTTGAAGAAGGGATGCTCCAGAGCTTTCGGATCGCTGATGACCAGGGCCCCCTGGCCGAGGTAGTTCAAGATGAGCGAGGGATAGACGAGGATGAACCAGGCGCGCTTCAGCGGCTTCGCGCCGAAGTGGCCGATGTCCGCATACAGCGCCTCACAGCCGGTGACCGCCAGCAGCACCATGCCCATGATGACGATGCCGTGGTAGCCGTGGTGCATGAGGTAATAAATGCCCCAGTGCGGAGACAGCGCCGCGATGACTTCCGGATGCTCGATGTAGCGATAGAATCCCAGAGTGGCCAGCGCGGTGAACCACAGGATCATGATCGGCCCGAAGGCCACGCCGATCCGCGCGGTGCCGTGCTTCTGCACCATGAACAGGCCAAAGATGATGGCCACGGAGATGTACACGATGATGTGCTGCGGCAGTTCGGCGTTGATCTGCTTCATGCCTTCCACGGCGGAAAGCACCGAGATGGCGGGAGTGATCATGCCATCCCCATAGAGCAAGGCGGCACCAAACAGCACGACGAGCACGACGATGCCGCTGGCTCTGGGGCCGAGGGCCTCTTTTTTGGAGCGCAGCAAGGACAGCAGGGCAAACATGCCGCCCTCTCCCTGCGCCGTGGCCTGGCTGAGCAGCCCGAGGTATTTGATCGAAACCATCAGCGTGAGCGACCAAAACATCAGCGAGATGGGCCCGTAGATCATGTCCACGCCATCGCGGCCTGGAGTGTAACCCGCATGCGTGAGGCATTCCCGCAGCGCATAGAGCGGACTGGTGCCGATGTCCCCGAATACCACACCCAAGGCAACAAGAGCCAGGGTCCAACTGTTTGAGTTTTTGTGTTCTGACATGAGGTGTCTTCGGGACGTTCCCGAAGCCCTGTTTCATCAGGGACAGTTTCTGTTAGCCAGCGAAGGCGCAGATGCAAGGGACAGTTCGGCGCAATGGCTGCGCAAATGAACAGTTCAGGGTGGTGTTATTTGACCTCCAGCTTCGCGATCTCCTCCGCCTTCAGCGCCCGGTCAAACACCGCGATCTCATCCAGCCGCCCTTCGAAGTTCGAGTCGTTGTCGCTGCGACCACCGAAAAAATATTCATGCGGCGCCTTGGGCGCATCCATGCCGCTCTCCGTTTCAAGTTCGAGCGTTCCATTGAGGTAGGCACGCACCTTGTTCTTGTCACGCACGAGCACCAGATGCTGCCACTGCCAGCGCGGGATTTCAGTCTTGCCGGCCACCACGCTCTTCTCATCCGTCCCGCTGAAGAAGATCAGCCGGCCGGTGTTGCCGCTCTTGCCGCTCTTGCCGCCGATGCCCACATGCTCGCCGTTCACACTGAGTCCTTGATCGTGGCCTCGGGAAACCAACCAGCCGCTGGTATCGCGCCCCTCATTCGGCATGCCGTTCCAAAACCAAAGGGAGAGGGAGTATTGGCTGCCAAGCCCAGGAAGGCGTGAGCGGATGCGCGCGCCGACGAGATGGGGTGCGCGGTTCACCTCGCCATCGGCACAAAAGCTTGCCGACTTGGGGCCTTCGAGATAGTAGGCCACATCGCGCTCATACACGGCGTCCTTGCCATGAGCACTCGCATCCGCTGCGACCGGGCCGGTGAACTCGTTCAGCCGCCAGTAAGCCGCCGGTTTCAGGGCCAGCACGGCCTTGGCTGCTGCGCCATCGCTGAGCTTCCACTCCTGGCGTGGCTTGGCGGCGACCCGTTCAAGCGCTGCGATGGCAGCGTTTGCTATCTTCGGCTCGGCATTCACCTCCAGTCCGGCGGAACGCGCCGCCCAAGTGTTGTAGCCACCCCAGGCATGCATCTCCGGCGGCGGGATGTAGCCGTCACCGCCATTCGCGAGTTCGATGACCATGGTGTGTTTCAGAGGGCTGGCCGCTTTGATCTTCAAGCCGGTGATGGCATACGTTTCATTTGGCGTGGTGGCGATGCCGATGTCACCGAGGCGCAGCGCCTGCACCACGATCTCCGTCTGCTGCCGCTCCTGCAGGATGATCTGCTCGCGCGCATAGACTTCCGTGGGTGTCTTTGCCAGCCGGTCTCCAATCTCCGTCACCACGCGCTGCGCCCACTCAAGGCGCTGCTTGTCCGGCGTGCGGTACTTTAAATTCATGCGCGTCTCCGCCATCGCCAGGGTGGGTTGCTCGTCGTACTTGATGCCCGCATAGGCTTTGATCGCGATGTCGAGCAACTGGTTGGCGTACTCATCGATGGTTGTCTTGGGCCGCTCCTTTTCCGGGATGCGGTAATCGGTGCGAAAGATGTCGCCGCTGCAGCCATGCGAGATCATGCCGACCATGCTGCCCTGCGGATCGAGACGCTGCTTCAGCCCATCTGAAAACAGGCCGAAGTAATCCGCGCTGATGTCCTTGTCACCGAAGTAGTGCATGGAGAAGTTCGCCAGCACCGCCAGCGGTTTTCCGCCCTTCGTTTGAATGGAGATGAGAGAGAGATCAGGATCTTCCGGTCCGGCCTCGCCGGTGACATCGTCGAGATTGCGCCCGGCATGCATGTTCGCCCGCACGGATTTGTTGCCAAACGGATCATCGACCATGCGGTCCGGCCGGCGAATCCACTGCCGCAGTGCGGTGAACTCAGCGGCATCCGCTTTGGCAAAGCCGATGCGCGCAGGCACCATGGCCGCCTGCGCTGCGGCGATGGCTTCCACGAGTTTCTCCTTCAAAAACGGCACGTAGTTCGGATCAGGATCGGTGCCCAGGCAGCCCATGGAGGCCGGGGTGGAGTGCGCATGCGTGGCGGAAATGAGCATGCGGTCTGCGGGGATCCCGGTCTTGGCGGCAGCCATCTTTTTGGCATCGTCCAGCACCTCACGGCTCATCATGCAACTGTCCGCCACCACGATGGCGATCTGTGTCTTTCCATCCGTCGCCACGATGGCCCGTGCATTCACGCGGGTGTTGATCTTGTCCACGTAGCGGCTCAGCATTCCGCCATTCACCAGCACCGGCAGCTTCGGCGGTGTGATGTCGGTGATTGCAGCGCCCGCTTTGAATTCAGCGCGGAGCGTGGTCGTGAGCAGCAGGAAGAGGATGGGAAGAGAGTGGCGCAGCATGGTGCGTGAGAATACGCACCAAAGGGCGGCCCTTTTTACGCCCATTTCGGCCCCTTTTGCGCCTGGCATTCTTACTTGCTCATCTGCAAAAACGCCGCTGCATAGCGTTTGCCCAGCTCGCGATACGCCGCCGCATCGAAGTGCACCTTGTCACCTTTGTGGTTCAGACCCTGCGCAGTCACGAAGGCCGTGTGGGGCACCTGTTTTGGCAGACCGAGGTGCACCTGATCGACGCTGATTTTCTCACGGGTCCATGGGGAGTCATCAAACTTGCCCATCTGCCCGGCGATGAACGGCACCTCGGGCAGTTTCACGAGTGCACGCAGGCGTTTGATAAGATCATGCATCTTGGCGGCATATGCGGGAGCCAGCTCTGCCGTGGAATCGCTCTCGCCCTGATGCCAGAGGATGCCCTTGAGCGTGCCCGCTGGCAGCGCGAGCTCCACTCGCTTCACCATGTCATCCCACGGATAGCTTTTGGTCGGTGGATAAAACACGCCGGGCTTCCAGGAGTCGATAGGAGAGCCGCCGACCGCGCAGGGGATCAAACCAATCGTCGCGCCCGGATTCGCCTTCGCGATGATCTCGCCAAACGTTTTGCCCAGGCCTACACCTGCCGCCGGTTTGTCAAAGTGCAGAGGATCCACGGCAGGCACCCATTGGCCTTCTTTGTTCAGCATGAGCACGCGTGGGTTGACCTCCTTGTCCTGGGCCTCCACCACCCCACGGCCCGCCATGTTTGACTGGCCGACGAGCAGAAAGAGATAGAACTTGTCCTTGGCGGGCAGAGGAGTGTCTGCGGCCGAGGAGAAGGTGCTGGTGAAAAGGGTTAGCAGGCACAGGAGGGTGCGGATCATGGTGGGAAATGAGGGAAGGGGGAACGTGCGGACGAGGAGCTTGTTGCAGAGGATGTGCAGATCCATTTCTATTCGTATTGGCGCGGCATCCTGACCGCATCGAGTTCACACAACTGGCACCCGAGGGAGCCCTCTGATTCGCGACTAGGCGTGATCATTCCGCTGCATTCGTGGTTAAACTCAAGGCCCCTCACTTCAGCGTCTTCTTCAGCCATGCAATCAACTGCGTCTGATAGTCCGAGCCCAGCTTGTCCCAGCTACCCATGCCATGACCGCCACCGGGGATGACGATGGTTTCGCAGCTATTGCCTGCGGCTTTCATCTTCGCCTCAAAGTTCACGCTTTGCGCCAGCGGCACCTTGTCATCCTTGTCACCGTGGATCTGCAGGAAGGGCGGCAGGCCGGGGCGCATTTGGTGACTGGGCGAAATGATAGCCAGCTTCGTCCATGTGGCTTCATTGAGTTCATCCATGCCGATGAAACCTGCCAGACCACCGAGCGCATTGCGCATCCTCACCTGCGCCACGAGATCATGTGGCGTATAAAACGGCACCACAGCGGCCACGCGCGTTTCGTCATTGGCGGTCACACCTGCGGCCGAGACTAAGTATCCGCCTGCGGATTCGCCGATGAGCGCGATGCGCTTCACATCCACCTTATACTCCGCTGCGTGCGCCTTCACCCACCTGATGGCCGAGTTCACATCATCCACGCAGGCCGGCCACTGATGCTGCGGCGCGAGGCGGTAGTTGATCGTGAACCACGCGAAGCCCGCCTTCGACAGCGGCTCAAACAGCGGCTTGATGAACGAATGCTTGTCCCCCTTGGTGAAGCCGCCGCCATGCACGAGGATGCAGGTGGCAAAGGGGCCTGCGCCTTCTGGTGTGAATGCATCAAGCGTCAGCGAGACGTCGCCTTCTTTGGCGAATTCGATGTCCTGCTTGAGGCCGGGCATCGTGAAGGTGTCGGCGGCAGAGAGTGCGGTGGTGAGGAGCAGGGCGAGCAGCAGAGCGGATTTCATGGTGCGTCATTAACGGTACTGGCGACGAGGCTTATCGTTTATTCATGCAACTCGCTGATGCCTGTGAAAAGCGAAATAGGAGTAGCGGGTTTGCTGTCCGTCTGCGCCATGCTCTAGTGAGGCATGAAGCAGCAACGTGTCTTGATTCTCGGGGGTGGTTTTGCCGGTCTGGCCTGTGCCAAGAGCTTTCCTGAAGAACACTTTGCCGTGACGCTGGTGGATCGCTGGAATCATCATCTGTTTCAGCCGCTGCTGTATCAGGTGGCAACGGGTGGACTGGCCATGACCGACATCGCGCAGCCGCTGCGGTCGATTCTCGCGCAGCATAAAAATGTGACGACCTTGATGGATGAAGTGCGCAGCATTGATCTCGCTGCGAAGCAGGTGCACCTGAAAGACCATGTGCTGGATTACGACTATCTGGTGATCGCCGTCGGAGCGAAGACGGGCTACTTCGGTCATGATGACTGGGCCGCGCACACGCTGGGATTGAAAAGTCTAGATGATGCGATGGCGATCCGTAAAAAAGTGCTGCTGACTTTTGAAAAAGCAGAGTCGTCGGATGATCCGCAGGAAACCGCGCGGCTGATGACGATGGTCATCGTTGGCGGTGGGCCGACAGGAGTGGAGATGGCGGGCTCTCTGGCTGAACTGGCGAAGATGGTGCTGAAGGATGACTTTCGGCGTATCGATCCCAGTTTGACGAAGGTCCACCTCATCGAGGGTGGTCCGAAACTGCTGCCGACTTTTCCAGGGAGCCTGCCGGACTACACGCGCGCACGGCTTGAGAAGCTGGGGGTCACGGTGCACCTGAACTCGCAGGTGAAGGAGGTGGGCGCAGGGTATGTGATCACAGGAGATCAGCGCATCGAGTCCGATATCATCATCTGGGCCGCAGGGGTGGAGGCCAGCGGTCTGACACGCACGCTGGCAGGTGTGCCGCTGGATCGCGCAGGGCGCATTCAGGTGCAGCCAGATCTGAGTCTGCCTGGGCATCCCGAAGTTTTCGCTGCCGGTGACCTGGTGGCATTGACGGATACCAAGGGCGTCCGTGTGCCCGGCGTCAGCCCGGCGGCGATCCAGATGGGACACTTCATCGCCAAGGCCATCCGGGAGGAAGGCATGACGCTGCCGCGCACGCCTTTCACCTACTTTGACAAAGGCAGCATGGCCACCATCGGCCGCAGCGCAGCGGTGGTGAGCTTTGCCGGCATGCAGCTACGCGGCATGCTGGCCTGGCTCATGTGGCTCTTTGTGCATCTGCTCTTCCTCATGGGCATGCGCAATCGCGTCATCGTCTTTCTCCACTGGGTGTGGTCCTACATCACGTGGCAGCGCGGCGCGCGGATCATTCAGCCGTGAGCGTGGCAGGAGCGCGGAATTGATTCCGCAGCACTCCGCCGGAGCGCCAGACTCTCTTGCCCGCGAATCGCTCTCTTCAATCCGAGGATCAGATCGTCTGCGCCGTTCAGCGTGGATCGCACGCGATGGGCCGATACTGGCTGTAGGGCGAGCGGTAGGAATGGGTGCTTGCGGAGGGCTGCGGAATCAATTCCTCACCTCGCGACCGGCGGGCACGCAAGCCTTGGCCTGCGTGCGTGAAGCCCTTCACTTCACCTCAAACAACTTGCTGTCCAGCACCTTGCCATCCTGCACCAGATCAACGCGGTACTTTCCTGCTGGCAGGCCCTTCTTCACCGTGAGCGAAGAGTCGATGTCATCACTCACTCCGGCTTCCACATCCGCCGTGGCCAGCACCTGCTCCTTCCCGCCTTCAGCCTCCAGCAGCACCCAGACGAGTTGCACGCCTTTGACCAGTGCCTCCTGCTTCAGCTTCCAGCGTGCATGCAGCTCGGTGTCATCGGTGGTGAAAGCTTTCACTTCTTTGCCGGGTTCGCCCTTGCCGTCGTCACGAAACAACTGCGAGGAGTCGAGTTCGAGTTTCGTGGCACCGGCCATCGGCGCACCGACTTTCACGGTGAACTTTTCATGCGCGACTTCCTGCCCGTCGAGCTGCAGCGAAACTTCGTGCTTGCCCGCAGGCCAGCCACCGGCGGGGATGAAGGAAAAGGAGAACGGTACGGCGTCCTTGTTCTCCTCCATCGTGAAGCTCCGCGTGCCCGCGTCATCCACCTTGCCGTTCACCAGCCACGTGACCTCCAGCCATGAGGCCAGCCCAAAATTGCCCGAGCCCACCAGGAACACTTTGTCCATGCCGGCAAAGTCATGCGTCTCATCGACAGGCTTGCTGTTTTCATCCTTGCCCTTGGCCAGGACAGCGCTCAAAAACTTGCTCGGGGTGGCACCTTCGGGCGGCGCGACGCGGAAGGGGAATTCGCCCAGCGGCTTGTCATCGAATGTGACCTCCACGTTGTAACAAGCCCCCACCGGCAGCGGTTGCTTGGGCTTCATGTCAAAGCCCACAAACGTGTCTTCCCCGAAGGAGAAGATGACACCTTTGTTCACCGTGGCCACGTCCACCTTGGCCTCGGCGAGCACATCCTCACGAAACATGAACTTGGCCGCCACCACCCCGGACTTCGGCCGGCCCTTCAGCTCAATGGAAAGAAACACCGTTTCGTCCTGCTTGAAAAACTCCGCCGTGTCCTTCGGCGACTGGTCTTCCTTGAACCCATGGCAGTACGTGGCCTTCTTTAGATCCCCCTCCGCTGCTTGGAGCGAGACATGGGTGATCGCCAGGCTGAAACTCAACAACAAGAGAGGAACGAGAGATGTTTTCATGTTGGGCATGAAACCACAGGGCAGGGAGATGGCAAGGTGCATGAGGAGCTGGCCCTCATACTTTCCAATCGGTCCTCACACTTTGGCCACCTCGAGAAGCCAGATACCAATGAGCTTGGACCAGTCCACGAATGAAATCTCCGCCTCCTTGAGCCGCAGGGCTTTCACCATGACGGGCAGTTGCTTTTGAAAGCGGCGGTATTGCTTGACGAGCGCCGCTTTGCCCGGGAGCACCTGATTTGCCGAGCTATGTGTATTCAACCAGTTGCGGACGTGGCCGATCACAGCACCTGGATCATTACCATGAGCGCGAATGTCCTGCCCGGCGATGTCGGAGAGGTATTTTTGATAGCGATACGGTTCGACATCCAAAATGAGGGCGCCCTTCGCTTTATGCCGTGCGCTGCCTAATTTCGCCGCGCCGAGAAACAAGCCAAGCTCGAAGGGCATATTGAAGCGAGGCAGCTTCGAGCTGCGATCCAGCTGCGTTCTGGAGATGTCGTGGATGCTCAGCCCACAGTCCCCAATAATGCGGAGAATCTTTTCGACACGCACCTCTGTCGCACTATCAGCCTCCAAGGCGCAGCGCGGTACGTAGTCACAGGCCTTGAGCACGAAGACGATAGCACGCAGCAGGGGCAGGTATTTGCCATCAAACGGGCAGTTGATGAAGACTTGCCGCTGATAGTCCCGTCCGCGTCTTATTTCCACTTCCCGTCTCTCTTGGATGGATGTTCTGCCGCGATGCCCTTCATGACAGCGCTACGGAGGCGAGCTTCAGGGATGGTGCCTTTCTGCGGTTGCGGACGCAGCACCACCTCGACGCCGCCGATCTTGATGCGGGTAGGTGAGGCAGAGGATTGTTTAGCCATGGACTCAAGATTCAATGACCGCTATAAAATGCAAATATGAAACAGGATTTCTTTTGCCAAGTTTGCCCGCGCCTCACCTATGATGGCTCTTACTGAAGCCTAACCTGATCCTTCACCTGCGCCACACCGGCGATAGGACAGTACAGGCCGCCATCGCAGAACAAGCTGCTTTTGACTCGCGGCGTATGAGGGCTTGTCATAGAAGCAGACCGGCGCTGCGTGTGATGGCACCAACTACACGCCTCACTTCGCCTGACCTGGTACCGGAGCCTGAAAAATTTGTGTCAGGGTCAAACCAGCGCCAGCCAGTTTGGCGATGGTGGCCTCCGCCTGCACACCGGGGACGAGGCGGCGCAGAGATTTTGAAATGAACGGATGATCCTCCGGCATGTAGCTTCCACGCCGCACGATGTAGATCTGCCGTGCCACCAGCGCCAGATCATCGACTTCGGCCAATTGCAGGATCTCACACATTTTCAGCAGATCTTCCTGGGGCGTCACATACTTGATGTCTTTGAGCGACGGTTCCCAGAGTTCAGGCATCTCGGTCAGCATCTCCTTCATGCCGGGTATGTCTTTGATGGTGCCCTGCCACGCGTGAAATTGAAACGGCTGGATCTCCCGGCTCTGCGCAAACGCCTGCACGACAGCGTCGGCGTCCTGCTTGCCTTGAATGCGGAGGGTCGTTCCGCGTTCATAAGCCGCCCAGCCGTTCTGCGGCCACAGGTGCTGTGCGGCGTCATACTGTTTCAGCGCTCCGTCGTAATTTCCCTGGTCGTGCAGGTCGATCCCTTCTCTCACCAGCTTTATTGAGGGGGCCATGAAAGCTCCGCAATGCTGCATGAGGCTGGTGATGAGTTTCCCCGTGGTATCGTCGAGATCACCACGGTTCATCGTCATCCGCAGGATCGTCTGCGCCCGGTCAGGATCGCCCGCCGCCAGCAATGCGCCAGCGTGCAGCATGGCCAGTCCCGGATCGCCCGGGACCACCTCGTAGTACATCTGCCAGAAGTTCGCATTGTGCTGCACCAGCTTGCGGCTGTCCAGTTTGCGCCAGGACTCGTCTGGCGTTGCTTTGTCGAGTTTAGCGAGGGTCTTGCCTTCCTTCGACATCCAGTCGTGAATGCCGGGAAACTTCGTCCCTTCAGAGGGATTGAGGCGGTCCTGCATGAGCTGCACCACCGCCACTCCCATCACACGTGCCCCGGACATCTCGGGTGTGTCTATCTGCGCATTGAGAGAAACGAGGGCGCAGAGAGAGAAGGCCACTCCTGACAGGGTCGGTAATTTCATGTCACAACGTAGTCGCGCCATGTCCGATTGCGGAAGCACTTTTTCAGCACGGAACACTTAAAAGGTGCGGGCAGGCTTCTTGAAACCAACTGGACGGGTCTCTCGCGGTGCCCCTCACATTGACAAAACCCAAATCGCATTTACTCTATCTTCGCGTCCTATGACACCCCGCCCTCTCATCATCATATTTCATTCAGCCCGGCTACGGCCAAGGCTCGGGATGACTATGTCGTAGAGGATATAAGTCAGATTTTGCTGCTATCCCCGGGAGCCCTGAATGCCGTCAGTCTGCATCAGGGCCTTTTCATATCCAGCCGGGGAGCAGCACGTTCCAAATTTCGAACATCTGACTCTTATGAAACTCAATCTGACTGACTCGGGCCGCATCCGCAACATTGGCATCGCCGCCCACATTGACGCTGGAAAAACCACGCTTACCGAACGCATTCTCTTCTACGCAGGGGCCATCCATGCGTGCGGAGACGTGCATGAAGGCAACACCACCACCGATTTCTCGGACATCGAACGCGAGAAGGGGATCACTATCTCCTCCGCCGCGGCTCCCTGTACGTGGACTCAGCAACCCGTCGCGGGCCTGACTCGCCTGTTCACCGGGCAGCCGCATCGGCTTAACATCATCGACACCCCTGGCCACGTCGATTTCACCGCTGAAGTCGAGCGCTCTCTCCGCGTGCTCGACGGCGCTGTCGCCGTCTTCTGCGGCGTCGGTGGCGTGCAGCCACAAAGCGAAACCGTCTGGCGTCAGATGGATCGCTACCGCGTACCTCGCGTGGCCTTCATCAACAAGATGGACCGCCTCGGCGCGGATTTCTCCCGCGTGGTGAAAGAGTTGCAAACAAAGCTGGGCGCTTGCGCCTGGCCTGTGCTGTTGCCTTGGGGTGCCGAATCCACATTGCTCGGCCAGCTCGACATCATCGAAGAGCGCGCCCTGCGTACCCATGCTGACTCACCCACCGGCTTCATCGTGGAAGCCATTCCCGCCGAATGGCTCACCGCCGTCGAATCCGCACGTCGCGATCTTATCCAGGCTCTCGCCAGCCTTGACGACGAAATCGCCGAACTGTGGATCGAAAGCCAGCCCGTGCCTGCTCAGGCACTCCGCGCCGCGATACGTCGTCAGACCATCGCAGGCCGCTTCGTGCCCCTCATCGGCGGCAGCGCCTATAAACACATCGGCGTCTCCGCGCTGGTGGATGCCGTTGTGGACTTCCTCCCTGCACCTGAAGAAGTGCAGCGCGTGAACGCCATCGATGCGCCACTCGCCGCGCTCGCCTTCAAAATCGTGCGTCATCCGCAGGCAGGCCGCTTGGTCTATGTGCGCGTGTATTCCGGCACCCTCCAAAAAGGCACCCCGCTCTTCAATCCGCGCCTCGGCAAAACCGAGCGGTGCGGCAGGCTGCTCCGTGTCTTCGCCAAACGACGCGATGAACTCGAAAGCGTGCAAGCAGGCGACATCTGCGCCGTCACCGGACTGCGCGACTTCAGCACGGGCGATACCCTGTGCCTCGAAGATCATGCCATCATGCTGGAGCCGCCGGTGTTCCCTGAACCCGTCGTCAGCATGGCCATCGAGCCCGCGAAATCCGCCGACCAGTCACGTCTCGCCACCGCCCTGTCACGCCTCAGCGATGAGGATCCCACCTTCCGTGTCCGCACGCATGAAGAGACCGGCCAGTGCCTCATCTCCGGTATGGGCGAGCTGCACCTCGAAGTGATCCGCGAAAAAATCCTGCGCGAGCATGGTGTCGAAACCATCGCTGGCGCACCCGAGATCGCGTGCCGCGAAACCATCACGCAAGAGGCTGAGGCCGATCATTTGCTCAAAAAGCAAAATGGCGGTTCCGGAATGTACGCACGCGTGAAGGTCACTGTGCAGCCCCTCGAACGTGGCGGCGGCTTCGTCATTGAGGACGCCATCATCGGCGGCATCATCCCCTCCCAGTTCATGGGCGCGGTGCGCCGTGGCATCACCGAAGCTGCCGTCGCCGGTCCTCTGCGCGGCAGCCCGCTGGTCGATGTCCGCGTCCGCATCATCGACGGCGCCTTCCACGCCAAGGACTCCAACGACCAAGCCTTCCGCATGGCCGCTGGCGAAGCCCTGCGCGAGGCCGTGCGCCTGGCAGCCCCCGTGCTGCTGGAGCCCGTCATGCAGGTCGAATGCACTGTCACCGACGAGCACCAGGGAGACATCCTCGGCGATCTCAACCGTCGCCGCGCCCGCATCACCGGCATCGATCACCGCGGCACCGAATCCGGCATCCTCGCCGAGGTCCCCCTCGCCGAAATGTTCGGCTACGCCGGAGCGATTCGGAGCCTCTCACGCGGCCGCGCCAGCTACTCCATGGTCCCTACGAGTTATGAAGTTGTGCCAGCATCCGTGCTGCCACGCATGCTCAAAGCATAACCAAGTCGAATACGGCGGAGCCCGTCTCGAAAGAGGCGGGCTCCGTTTTATACCCTCTAAATACGCTTCCTATACTGGAAAGCAGTTCGGAGCTTTAGCTCGTCGGCCTCAGCTATTGCACTTTCTGAGAATGATTATCCCTACCACTCAGTCCGCAGATTCGAGTACCTTGTTCCATTCGTGCTGCAAGCCCTGAGCCTGGATCATCTCCAACAACTGCCGACGCGGCCAGTCCTCGCCCATCCCTGTCAGCATGCGGTTGATGTCTCGCAGATGCTTGGATGAGCCGCCTTCTCGGAAAAATTGCAGCTTGCGCACAATCACATATTCCGGAGGAGCAAATGCCACTTTTTCTCCATCAAGATCGGCTTCAACAACATGGGCGATGCCCCAGGTGTGCAGTGCATCCCTGCTGTTCAGGTAGATGTCGGCTTTGAAACCGGTTTCATGATGAATGAGGTTGAAATGCCCGCGCTGATCACGGCTCCGCTCTGACTCGACGACTTCGAATGGCGGACAGTAAAATTCCTCAGCCGGAAAAGCTGCCAGGAAGCGTCGTACATCCTCACGTCGAAGAAAGAGAATGATGTCCACGTCATTCGTCATGCGCGGCTCGCCGTAGTAGATGGCCGCGACGCTGCCACTGACCATGTAGGGAACACCAAGCTGGTTGAGCTTCCCGGTAAAGATCAGATAAGGCTCAGGTGACAGCATACATAAAAATCTCCTTCACCCGCTGCTGCACCTGCTCTTCGGTCCAGTCAGGATGCTGCTGGCGCAGGCGGGCGGCTTTGAGCCTGCGTGCACCCCAGTACAACTGAAACGCCGTGCGCAATTTCTGCGCGCCCGTCATGCGCCGCAATGTGGCGATGTATTCAGGGGTGAGGTTGGAGGCCATGGCGTGAGCATAGTACAATGAGGTCCGCTCTGCACAAAAAAAGCGGCTGAGTTTCGCCTCAATCCACTTGGCGGAGAGGGCTTGCCATTCTGGCCGAAACAGGTAAAGTCATCCATGGTAAATGACCTGACGGAGCCTCTAAAAAAGCGCGTGGGCGGCAGTCTGTCGCGCGTGCCGCCATTGCAGCGGCTGGAGATGCTTCGGCGCAATGCGCTGATGCTGCGCGGCGGGAAATGGTCACCACCCCCAGACGATGGAACCCTCGTTCGAAAAGTTGTTGGTCTTGCTCGCTGAGCGAGGCATTAAGTTTATTGTGGTGGGTGGCATTGCCGTCACCCTGCAAGGCTATGTCCGCTTTACAGAAGATGTGGATCTGCTGATCGAGGACAGTGCTGAAAATATTAATCTGCTGCTCAGCACCCTCAGCGGCTACGGAGAAGGTTTTGCTGCTGAACTCACACCGGCGGACTTTTACGAAGGCGAAGGCGCGATTCGGATCGTCGAAGAAACTGAGCAATGCCAGATCGATATCTTCACTCGCATGACTGGGCGACGTTATGCAGATGTGATCGTTGATGCCGATACATTGATGCTGAGAAGCCTTCAGATTCGATATGCCTCGAAATCGTCATTGATAGGCTGGAAGGAGAATTCGGTGCGGGAGAAGGACAGGCTGGATGCCATGGCACTGCGCAAGTTGCAAAGCGACCCTCATTCACTGGATTGATTCGCGCAGTGCACAAAAAAGGCGGCTGAGTTGCCCCAGCCGCCTTCAAAGTAGTCCAATTGCGCCGCAACTGGAGTCAGAAGCACGAGTTGCACAGCAACTCGGCTATCCTCAGCCAATCACCTCAGGCCATTCCGTATGGAACATCTGGCCTTCGGGCTTGTCCGTGCGCTCATAGGTATGAGCACCAAAGAAGTCGCGCTGGGCCTGCAGCAGATTCGCTGGCAGGCGGGCGGCGCGGTAGCTGTCGTAGTAGCCGAGGCTGGCGCTGAACGCTGGGACGGGGATGCCGTTCAAGGTGGCGATGCTGACGACTTCACGCCAGTGCTGCTGGGTGTTGCTGAGCACATCCTTGAAGAACGGATCCAGCATGAGGTTGGCCAGGCTGGCGTTCGTGCGGTAGGCGTCGGTGATGCGATTGAGGAAGCGGGCACGGATGATGCAACCCCCGCGCCAGATGGCGGCGATGCCGCCGAGATCCAGCTTCCAGTCCTTCTTCTCACTCATGGTCTGGATGAGATCGAGACCCTGCGCATAGCTGATGATCTTGGAGGCATAGAGGGCGTCGTGAACTTTCTTCACGAGCTCCTTCTTGTCCGTGGTGATGTTCGCCGTCGGGCCGGTGAGCTGGGTACTGGCGGCGACACGCTGCTTCTTCTGGCTGGAGAGGATGCGGGCCTCCACAGCGGCGTTGATGGTGCTGATCACCACGGCGTTTTCAGCCGCGTTCATCAGCGTCCACTGGCCGGTGCCTTTCTGGCCGGCCTTGTCCACGATGAGCTCGACGATAGACTTGCCGGTCTCAGGGTCCTTCTGCTCCAGGGCCTTGCCGGAGATCTGGATGAGGTAGCTCTGCATGTCGCCTTCGTTCCACTCGTTGAAGATGGCGGCCATCTCGTCGGTGGTGAATCCAGCGTGCTTGAAGATGTTGTAGGCTTCGCAGATGAGCTGCATGTCGCCGTACTCGATGCCGTTGTGAATCATCTTCACATAGTGACCCGCACCGCCGGGGCCGATGTGGATGACGCAGGGCTCGCCATCGACTTTTGCTGCGATGCTTTCAAAGATCGGCTTCATCACTTCCCACGTGGAGGCAGGGCCGCCGGGCATGATGGCAGGGCCTTTGCGCGCACCTTCTTCACCACCGGAAACACCCGCGCCGATGAAGCGCAGGCCTTTGCTCGCGAGGTAGGCGTCACGGCGCTCCGTCGTCTGATAGAAACTGTTGCCGCCGTCGATCACGATGTCGTCCTTGTCGAGGAGGGGGATGAGCTGCTCGATCACCGCATCCACGGCATCGCGGTCAGTGTCCTTAACGGCGGTGGATTTCACCATGATGTGAATCTTGCGCGGCGTGGCGAGGCTCTGCACGAAGTCTTCCAGCGTGTGGCAGCCGACGAGGGCCTTGCCAGGATGCTTGGCGACGAACTCATCCGTCACGCTGGTGGTGCGGTTAAAGACGCTCACCTGGAAGCCGCGGCTTTCCACGTTGAGAACGAGGTTTTGGCCCATCACAGCGAGGCCGATCAATCCGAAGTCACTTTTTTTGCTCATATTTAGGGCCGCAGACATACCCGGCCCCTCAGGCTTGGCAAAGGGGAATTTTCTCATGCTCAGCATGAGCGGGATTGATGGAAACGGCACGATTTTAAAGTTGTGCCGTCCCCGTGGCTTCGCGTATGCCTGAACACTTCACCTTCACCCTGCGCCTCTTATGCAATACCACGTCGCCAAAAATGGAGAGAAAGCCGGCCCCTTGGACAAAGAGGAGGTCTATCGCCGCCTCGTCGCGGGCGATCTCAGCGGCACCGATCTCGGCTGGCACGAAGGCCTGGCCGAGTGGGCACCGTTGTCAAAGCTGCTTCCACCGCCGCAGGCTCAGCCCGTGTTTGCGACCTCAGCACCGCACACCATGGCGCCTGCCATTCCCCAGAGCACATCGGGCCTGGCCATTGCCAGTCTGGTCTGTGGCATTCTGGGATTTGTGACCTTGGGCTTGGCCGGGCTGCCTGCGGTCATCACGGGCCATCTCGGCCTCTCAGCGATCAAGAAATCGGGCGGCGCTCTCGGCGGTCGCGGCCTTGCCATCGCGGGGCTCGTCATGGGCTATCTGGGATTTGCCTTGATTGGCGTTGCGGTTCTCGCCGCAATGGCGGTGCCGGTTTTCACCTCTGTCCAGGAGAAAGCCTATCAGGCCAAGGCGATGAACAATGCCCGGCAGCTGATCGTTGGCCTGAAACAGTATGCCAACGATCACGACGGTGTCCTTCCGCCTTCCTTGGAAGAGCTGTATGCAGAGAAGATTCTGGCAGATCGGCAGTTGCTGGAATATCCGGGGCCCAGGAGCCTTCCTGACCACAGCCAAGCCTGGGAGTACCGCGGTGCTGGCGTGAAAGATTCCAGCAATAGCACGGCCATTGTTCTGATCAGCCTCAAAACGCATCTCAGGAAGAAACAGATCGTCGCTCATCTCAACGGCTTGGTCGAGATCGCCAAAGAGTAACGCTTCCTGCCTGCGCCACGCCGTGGCCGCCATCCATTTTGTCCTCATGAAAATCACCCTCTCCCTCCCCATCTTGCTGAGCCTCGCCGCCACGGCCGTTCTGGCGCGCGAACTGCAAAAAAAGCCCGCCGTTGCAGCCCCAGTTCAGCCGCCCGCCGTCGTGCCGGTGGAGCCTGAGCCGGTGCGGCACACTCTCGCCGACTGCCATCTGCATCTGGTGGATTTCCTTCAGCGCACCGACGGTGCCGCCGCCGCGCTGAAGGCCATGACCGCCTCTGGCGTGACAGACGCCGTCGTCAGCGGCATGCCCGTGGTGAAGCAGTGGTCGGAAGGCGAACCGCAGCAGCCGCAGTACTACCTGGAGGACGATGCGCGCTGCTACTGGTACTCCGCCACCGACATGCTCGTCGCGCGTGAGATCCAGTCACTCCCCGAAGCCGACCGCAAACACTTCCATCCCATCATCTGCGGCTTCAATGGCGCGGATCGCAACGCGGTGGATCACGTCCGCCGCATGATCGAATGGAACCCCGGCTTCTGGCAGGGCATCGGCGAAGTGATGACACGCCATGACGATCTCTCAGCACTGACGTATGGCGACACGGCGCGGGCGAACAATGAATCCCTGCATCGTGTTTATGAGCTCGCGGCGGAGCTGGATCTGCCGGTGTTCGTTCACTCCAATGCGTCCTCCGTGTGGAAGCGCGAGCCGATCTATCTGCACGAGTTTGAGGAAGCCGTGTCGCAGCATCCCAAAACCAAATTCGTCTGGTGTCACGCCGGCATCAGCCGCCGGGTGGATGTGCCGGTGCTCACGCAGGAGATCGAGCGCATGCTGGCCACGTATCCGAATCTGAGCGTCGATATTTCTTGGGTGCTGTTTGACACGTATCTCGTCAAAGATGGCAAGCCGGTGGCTACGTGGCTGGCGCTGTTTGAAAAGTTCCCCACACGCTTCATCATCGGCTCGGACAAAGTGGGGCACTTCCACGATTATGCCCCCGTCATGCAGCGCTACTACGTGCTGCTGGACGCGATGAAGCCGGAGACGGCGAAGCGCATCGGGCATGACAACATGCTCGCCGTCCTGCCCAAGCAGGGCGCGGTGCTAAAAGCAGCGGCGGCGTCTGAGGTGCGGCACGCCGTGCCCGTGCTGACGAAGTGAGGTGAGTGCGGGGCGTTTTTTTTGGCGGAGCGGTGATATTTTGTACAGCGCCCACGCGAGCGAAGCGTCTTGGAGTGCGTGCGGCAAGCCTGGGCGCGACGCCGCTTTCGCAGGCCGGGCGGCGCGCTGAGTCCAGGAATACTCTTCACCTTGCGAAAGCGGTGTCGTCGAGGCAAGGCTTTGCCCTTGCCTCTCTGCCACCGCACTCCAAAACGCTGGCGCGCCATTCAAGATCCCAACGCACACTCAAGGCACCGGCTGCCCCTTCGCCCCAATGCAATACAGCGAGTTCGCCGTCCGGACAAAGAGGCGCTTGTCACCGATGGCGGGCACCGAATTGATCGGCGAATCAAGCTTGCTGGCGGCGATCTTTTCAAACTTCGGACCCGCTTTGATCACAATGAGGTCGCCCTGCTGGCTGGCGCAAAAGATCTTGCCATCACCCGCGACGGGGCTGCTGAAAAACTTGGCGCTGCCCTGCGTGCCTTCGAGGCGCTCCTCGTAGATGACCTTGCCAGTCTTGAACTCCACGCAGCGCATGATGCCGCCATCGCCAAGGAGGTACATGTTGTCGCCAATCACGAGCGGGGAGGGGACATAGGGGAGGCCTTTTGGGATGTCGAAAGGGACCGGCTTGGGCTTGCCGCTTTTGAGGTCGAGCGCGGCGATTTCCTTCACACCGCCGCCAGTGCCGAAGGTGCAGAAATAGAACTCATCGCTGAGCACGCCGGAGCCGAGGCTGCGCTGCTTGTAGCCAGGATTGTACTGCCAGTTGATCTTGCCCGTCTTGAGGGCAATACCCATCACCCCGCTGCCGTTGTTCGCGCAGATCAGTTCCTTGGCTCCGCCCTTCAAATCATGCACCACCGGCGTGGAGAAAGTGTTGAGGCAGTTCGGCATGTCCAGCTTCCACACCTGCTTGCCGGTTTTGGCATCCAGCGCCACCACGCAGCTCTTCCATTTTTGCTGTGCAGGATCTTCCGTGTACACCTTGCCATCACGCTGCCAGTCAAACTCGCTGCGCACAATCATGAGGCCATCGACCACGATGGGGGAGATGCCGGTGCCGTGCTCATGGATGTAGTCGGCCACATGGTCGTTGCGCCAGAGCAGCTTGCCTTTGTGATCGAGCGCCAGCGCCTGGATGTTCGTGCCGCTGCTCCAGTTGATGTAGATGCGCTCGGCATCCACGAAGGCGGAGCTGCTGGCAAAGCTGTTGTAGGTCTTGTGGATGGCGTGCGGGGTGAACTCCTCCTCATGCCGCCACAGTTCCTTGCCGTCCTTGGCGGAGAAAGCGATCACCGCACGGCGCGTCGCGCTGGTTTCTGCCGTGACGATGACCTCGTCCTGCCAGATCACCGGTGAAGACCAGCCTTTGCCCACTTCCACCTTCCACAGCGTGGTGCTGTCATCGACCACCGCAGGCAGGCCGGTGGTATTGGCGACTCCCGTCCCATTCGGGCCGCGAAAGCGTGACCAGTCCGTGGCGGAGAACGCGGAGACAGAAAACAGGGTGATGAAGGCGAGGATGAATTTCATGCGAGCGAATAGAACGCGGGTGGTGGGATAAAAATTGCCCAAAGTGTCCTCACGAAAGGTGAGAAGTGAGTGTTACGCAGGGATCTCCGTCGCCGTGGGCGGAGAGACTTCCGCCGTGTCAGAGACGGCTGCAGGAGCTTCTGGCATCGGTATGCCGGCTTCGGGGGCTTCGGGTAGGGGGAGGCCGTCTTTTGCATCTTCGACCATCGGCAGGCTGGCCACGGCAGGCTCTTCCACCGGTGAATCCGCCGGTGAATCCGCCACGACGGGCGAGCCCGCCCCAGGGGCCTCTGCGTCGGACACCTCCACGGGCTCCGCATCCATTCGCGGAGCTTCACCCACGGGCGCTGACTCTGCAACAGGCGGCGCAGCCGGCGGCGCTGCCTCGGCCACCACCAAAGGTTCAGGCTGAGTCTGGGCAATCTTGGCGGCTTCCAGTGCTTCGCTGAGGCGGTATTCCAGTTCCGCGATTTTGTACCCATCCTCGCGCGCCCGCTTGCGGGACTCCGCTTCCAGGTGGGTCAGCTTCTCCTCCTGTTCACGCAGTTTTTTGTCGCTGGCACTCGCGGAGGCTCCCGGGGTCGGGACCGTGGCCAGGCCGACTGCGTTCATGAATTCCTTTTGTACCATCTCCGTGCGGGCTTCGGCCGCTTTCAGGGCGCGTTGCAGGTTGGCAATTTTCCCTTCAGCCTGCAGTGTCGCTTCACGGGACTTCGCCAGCTCGGCTTCAGGCCCACCTGCGGCGGCGTAGGCGGCCTGCTCGTCACGCATTTTTTTCAATTCCACTGCGCCCTCCTGCATCTCCGCCTTGTGCTTGAGCAGCAGATCCTTCGCATCGATCATGCGTTTTTCAAAGTCAGCGGCGCGGGCATTGGTGGCGGCGATGGCCTGCTCCTGCGCCTGCACCCGGCCCTGCTCGGCGGCCAGAGCGGTTTCGAGATCCTTGATGCGCGACTGCGTGGGCACCAGCTGCGCGGCGAGCTCACGCGTCGCGGCCAGTTCAGACTCCAGGCGCGAGATCTGCTGGGAGGCGTCGTTCGCGCGGCGGTCCGCCACCTCCCGATGCGTGTTGAAGCGCTGCTGCAGATCGGCAAAACTTGCGGCCGCAGCGGTGCTCGTCCTGGCGGTTTCCGCGGCCAGAGCGGCTGCTTTGGTTTGCTCCGCCTGCAATGCCGCGCCGGATTCCGTGCGCAGGTGCTCCAAGGACGTGCTGGATTCGCGCTGCGCACGCTTCAGCTTGGCCCGCATCACCAGCCAGGTGATCAACAGAGGCAGCAGGACGGCGGCAGCCGCCGCACCAGCAAATTCTTCCAGAGAGAGAGGGACGATCAAAGCGAGCGTGGCTTTTGCTGACATAGTTCCTGCAACCATAGCCCTATATGAACGCTCCCTCTGTGTTCTGTCCAGCACGCATTGCTCCTTGAGCGCACGATAAAGGCAGCTAGTTTGCGCGCCCTTTCCCCCCAACCAACCCATGTCCAAGTTCAACATCCTCATCGCCGGCAACAACGACCCCATTTCGAGCAAAGGCATCGACCTGCTCAAAGCGGAGCCGTCCTTCTCTGTCGAGGTGAACATGAATCTCAAGGCCGAGGATGCCATGATCGACGCCTCCCGCAATGCCCACGCCATCATTGTCCGCAGCGGTGCCAAGGTGTCCGCCAAGGTGCTTGAAGCCGCCCCCAACCTCAAAGTGGTGGGCCGCGCCGGTGTCGGCGTGGACAACATCGACGTGGCCGTCGCCTCGAAGCGCGGCGTGGTGGTGATGAACACCCCCGGTGGCAACACCATCTCCACCGCAGAGCAGGCCTTCACCTTGATGATGGCCCTCTCCCGCAAGACCCCGCAGGCGCATGCGACCATCGTCAGCGGCAAGTGGGACCGTGCGAAGTTCAAAGGTACTGAAGTGTTTGAGAAGACCCTCGTCGTCCTCGGCATGGGCCGCATCGGTGCGGAGTTCGCCAAGCGCGCCAAGGCCTTCGGCATGAACATCATCGCCTACGATCCGTATCTCTCCAAGAACCGTGCGGAAAGCCTCGGTGTCACGCTTTGCGAGGACCTCGACGCCGCCATCGTGCAGGCCGATTACATCACCATGCACATGCCGCTGACGCCTGAGACGAAGCACATGATCAACGCCAAGCGCCTCCTGACGCTGAAGAAGACCTGCCGCATCATCAACTGCGCCCGTGGCGGTCTCATCGACGACGCCGCACTCGCCCAGGCTCTCACGGACGGCACAATCGCCGGTGCCGCGCTCGACGTCTTTGAAGTTGAGCCACCGCCTGCCGATTACCCGCTGCTCAGCGCGCCAAACACTGTTTTCACCCCGCATCTCGGTGCCTCCACCGAAGAAGCGCAGGAAAATGTCGGTATCGAAATCGCCGAAGTCATCAAGGCCCACCTGCTGCAAGGCACCGTCGTCAATGCGGTGAACATGCCGAACGTCGATCCGAAGGTGCTCGCCGAAATCGGTCCCTTCCTCAAGTTCGGTGAACTCCTCGGCCGCCTCGTCTCCCAGTTCGCTCCGGCGCGCTCGAACGTTGTCCGCATCAACTACAGCGGCAAAGTCGGCAGCGGCGACACCACCCTCATCTCCCGTGCCGTGCTCAAGGGCTTCCTTGAGCGCGCTGTCGGAGCCGAGCAGGTCAATTACATCAATGCCAACGGCGTCGCTGAAAACCTCGGCCTCCGCTTCACTGAAAGCCGCCTGCCCGAAGCCAGCGAATTCACCGATCTTATCGAAGTCATCGCCAAGAACGACACCGAGTCCGCCAGCATCTCCGGCACCTTCTTTGGCAATGAGCCGCGCATCGTCAAGATCAACAGCCATCGCATTGAGGCACGCCCTGAAGGCACGCTGCTCTTCATCGAAAACATCGACCGCCCCGGCATGATCGCCGCTTACAGCACCATCCTCGGCAAAAATCAGGTCAACATCGCCGACATGAGCCTCAGCCGCGACAAGGAGTCCGGCACCGCGCTCACCCTGCTGACCCTCGACTCAACCCCCTGTGCCGAAGTACTCGCAGAGCTGGAGAAGATCCAGGGCATCAGCAAGCTGCATTGCGTCGCTGTTTAAGCGTGTGACAGAGATTTGAGTCATGCCAGCGCTCACGCACTGGCAGGCTCATTTTTTGTCATTTTGCCCCTGCTCCACCTGGAGCACACCCGACTGTCCCGAGAGAACCTGCGGCCCTGATTGGGCTGGCGGCGTCGGCAGCACCGTGCCATCCGGCGCACGATCGAGCACAAAACCGCTGAAGTCCGCAGGTAGCGGGAGAAGCTGACCATTGGCGCTCAGCACCTGACCCTCAGGCACCAGTTTGGCACTCACACGCGTCATTAGGCCATTGCGAATCAAATACGCCTGACCGCGAATCGTGAAGAGTCCCTCCCGCACCGTGGGGCTGATGTCGTTCACAAAGTCCGTCGGCAGCGGCACACGCTGCCCCTCAGGTGTCAGCACCGTCCCCTCCGGCACCAGCAGGACATCCACCAGCGCGGCCCGCTCATGGCGAATTAGGTAAGTTTGACCGCGATAAAACGCAATGCCATCCGGCACCACGCCGGTGTCCCGTGCCGCCGCCTTGACCTCCTTGGCGGGTGAGCTGCCGGTCTGGGCTGAGGCCGTGCCGCAGCAGGCAAGCGTTGCAGCAAGGAGGAGGTAGGGGATCGGTTTCATGGTGAGGGGAGTCTAGAAAGAGACCCCGACATTCACCATGGGGTGTCCACCCATCTTTTTGCGCCCATCGGTGTTCAAAGCGGGTTCACGTCATCACTTGGCTTAGAGAGTTGTGAGGATTGGGCAGGTTTGATCGCAGGAAACATCAATCCACAGCTGGTCAGCCGCGCAAGGAGCGCAGAAATGAAAGAAAGTGCACAAAAAGGGTCAGCTTCGCCTTTTTTAGCGTCTGCTCGGCGTGCTGCATGGTCTTTGGAATGCTTGGAAAGGAGGCATGATATTCTCTTCTGTTATTGGTTGCGGTACTCTTGGTGCGCGCCTCTGGAAGCCACTGCTGGCGATTTTCCTGCTGCCCGCTTTTTCTCCGGCCGCCACTCTCACCTGGGATGCCGATGGCACCGCAGGCGGCAGCACGGGCGGCACTGGAAACTGGAACACCACCTCCCTGCTCTGGAACAGCTCAGGAGTGATGAAGGCCTGGGTGAACGCCAACAACGACGTCGCCGTTTTTGGCGGCACGGCAGGCACGGTGACGCTGACTGAGGCGATCACCGCCGGTGGCCTGACCTTCAATACCGATGGCTACACGCTCGCTGGCAATGGCAACTCATTGACTATCAGCGGCAATGTGAACGTGACGAATGCCGGCACCTCGGAGCTGATCCAGTCCAACATGACGCTGGCCGCCGGCCTCATTTTCACCGGTTCGGGAAACATGACTTATGACACCGGTTACACCATCACCGGTGGGACCAATTTCACCCTGAGCAAAACGGGGACTGGAACCCTCAATCTCAAAGGCACCCTGACGGACGTGGGAACTGTTACGCTCAGCGCCGGAACGACCAACCTGTCCGGCAGTTACGCGCGCACGAGCTATTCCACTTCTTACGGACTCACCGTCAACGGCGGCACCTTCAATGTGACCGGCACGCTGGGCAGCGCCGCCAATCCCACCGGCCAGACGGCCTTCTCCGGCGGCAGCACCACGAATTTCTCCGGCACAGAGTACCTCTCCGGTGCTTCATCCACCCTGAGAATCGGTGACACAAGCAGCGCCACGGTCAATGTGACCGCAGGCACACTGACCGTGGGCGCAAGTTCGGGCGGGCTGGCGCTTGGGCGCTCCTCCACCGCCGGCACCGGCTTTCTGAACATCTCGGGCGGCACGGTCAGCGTGACGAGCGCTGCAAATGTGATCCGCATCGGGGCAGGCTATGCGGATACCGACAGCAGCGGCGCGAGTATTCTGACCCTTTCCGGCACCGGCTTGATGGACAGCAGCACCAGCACCGGCGCCATCCTGCTTGGTTCCAATCTCAGCGGGAACACCACCAGTACGGGCACGCTCAATCTGGACGGAGGCACACTGGCCACCAACCGCACCATCACGGGTGGCAGCGCGGGGGCTTCCACCTTCAACTTCAACGGCGGCACGCTCAAGGCCAATGGCACGGCCATGACCCTGAGCACCACGCTCACCACTGTCAACGTACGCAATGGCGGCGCAGTGATCGACAGCAACGGTTTCGCCATCTCCATCGCGCGGGGGCTGACTCACTCCAGCATCGGCGGAGACAACGCGATTGATGGCGGCTTGACCAAGAACGGCCTGGGCACGCTGACGCTCTCCGGCACGGACGCCAGCACCTACACCGGCATCACCCTCATCAATGCCGGTGAGCTGGATCTCTCGAAAACCTCCGGCGTCAATGCCATCGCGAGCGACATCACCCTTGGCAACGGCACTACGGGCGCTGTGCTCAAGCTCATCAACAACGACGAGATCGCCGACACCAGCGTCATCACCCTCTACGGCACCGGGGCCAGCGCGGGCATCTTCCGCCTCAACAACAAGAACGAAACCCTCGGCGGTCTCATCAGCGCGGGCGGCGCAGGCATTGTGGAAAACGAATCCGGCAGCGCCTCGACAGGTACGCTCACCGTGAATGTGGCCTCCGGCTCCCAGACTTTCAGCGGCACCCTGCGCAATGGCGATGGCGTGGGCACGGATGGCACGCTGGCCTTCACCAAAGCAGGCGCGGGCACGCTCACCCTCAGCGGCACCAACACCTACACAGGCGCGACGATCCTCAATGCAGGCACGCTGATCCTCAGCGGCACCAGCACCTACGCAGGCAGCACCACGATCAATGGCGGCACTCTGACCCTCAGCAACACCACCACCTTTGGCGGCACGACGACGATCAACGCGGGCGGCACCCTGCTCATCAATAATGCCAGCACTTTCACAGGCAGCATCACCATCACAGCAGGCGGCACGCTGCAGTTTGGCACGAACAACGCCATCTCCGCTTCTACGGCCCTGCTCCTCACCGGGGCCGGTGGCAGCAGCGCTGCAACGCTTTCTCTGAACGGCTACAGTTGGGCCTCAGGGGCCATCACTTTTTACGATGCCACTTCAGGCGCGACGAGCCAGGGCACCATCAATCTCGGCACCGGCGGCCTGCTGACGCTCGGTGGCAATGTGACGGTGAGCGGCACGAACAATCCCCTCGGTGCACTGATCACTGGCGGCACGATGGACCTGGGCGCAGCGCTACGCACCTTGACCATCGGCGACAGCAGCAATGCCGCGCAGGATCTCACCATCAGCTCCGCCATCACCTCGACCGCCGGTGCCTTTGGCATCATCAAATCGGGCGCTGGCAATCTGCTGCTGAGCGGCAGTGTGAACATCGCCGGAGCCGTGACCGTCTCCGCCGGTGTGCTGGAAATCTCCAACACCTTCACCAATGGGGCCACCAACACCTCCGTAGGCGCTTCCTCCGGAGCGAGCCTGCTGCGGCTTGACACCGGGGCGGCTTACTCGACTTCGACATTGTCCCTCGGCAACAGCACTGCCAACCAAGGCTCACTCTCCGTCCGTGGCGGAGCTCTGACGCTCACCACCACCAATACTCAAGCAGGCATCAGCCTGGGTGGAGCAGGCTATGGCGGGCTCTTCTTGTCCTCGGGCACCATCACCACTAATCGGGTGGATTCGCTGGACGGCACCACCAGCAAGGCCATCGCCGTGATGCAGATCAGCGGCGGCACGCTGAACACGGCCAACTACATCATGTTCCGCAATGAGCGCTGGGAGTTCACCGTGACCGGGGGGCAGGTGCTCAGAACGGGAGACGCCATCGCGCTGGGATTTCGCAGCGGCGGCACCGCAGGCACTGCCACCACCACGGCGCAGGGAGCCATGACGATGGCGGGAGGGGTGGTGAACAATGCCGGATTCAATGTCACCTTTGCCGCGCAGGACGACGGCTCAGCGCTGGGCACCTCGTATCTTAATCTGGATGCAGGCACGCTCATCAACAACCAGATCGTGCATTACAACGCCACCGGCGCAGCCAACAATGCCTATGTCAATTTCAACGGCGGCACGTTGCAGGCTGGAGTGTCCACCGTCGCGTTCATCGGCGACAGTCTGACGGGCGGCACGGGATCGCTGACCGCGTATGTGAATGGAGCCTTTGGCAGTTTCAATGGGGGCGCGGTGATCAATACCAACAGCTTCAACGTCACCATCCCCATCGCCCTGAACGCGCCCACAGGGAATGGTGTCATGAGCATCGCCGTCAGTGACGGTGGCAGCGGCTACAGTGGCGCGCCGTATGTGGAGATCAGCGGCGGCGGTGGCTCCGGTGCCACCGCCTTTGCCACGGTGGATCTCGATCCCGCCAGCGCCACGTATGGCAAAATTTTGAGCATCACCATCAGCAATCCGGGCGTGGGCTACACCTCCACGCCCACGGTGGCATTGCTCGGCGGCGGTGGCGGCAGCGCCGTGCTGGGGGCGATCTCCACGGCAGCCAACACCTCCGGCGGCCTGACCAAAAGCGGCCTCGGCACGATGACGCTTTCCGGCGCAACGGCCAATACCTACACCGGTACCTCCAGCGTGAACGCCGGTGAAGTGGACCTTTCCAAAACCGCTGGCGTCAATGCCATCGCGGGCAACATCACGGTGGGAGACGGCACCACCGCTGCGGTGCTGAAGCTCATCAACAGCGACCAGATCGCCGACACCAGCGTCGTCACCTTGAATGGCAGCGGTGCCAATGCGGGCATCTTCCGGCTCAACAACAAGAACGAAACCCTCGGCGGCCTCAGCAGCACCGGCGGCGCAGGCATTGTGGAAAATGAATCCGGCAGCGCCTCGACCAGCACACTCACTGACAATGTCGCCTCCGGCACGCAAACCTTCGGCGGCACCCTGCGCAATGGGGATGGCTCCGGCACGGACGGCACGCTCGCCTTCATCAAAACGGGCGCAGGCACCCAGTCCCTCACGGGCAGCAACACCTACACGGGCGCAACGACGGTCAGCGCTGGCGCCCTGCAAGTGGGCAGCGGCGGCACCGGCACTACGGGTACTGGGGCAGTCACTGTGCAAAGCGGTGCGACCATCCTTGGCACGGGTGTCATCAAAGGCTCCAGTTTTACTGCGGCAAGCGGAGCCACTGTGCAGGCAGGGGATGGCACGGCGCAAAGCAACTACGGCACTCTGACTTTCACCCCCGTGTCAGGTTCCGGCGCATTGGATTTTCAATCCGGCAGCACCGTCATCCTCGGCATCAATCCCGGCAGCACTTCCGATCTGCTCAACATCGTCGGCAGCGGCACGAACACCTTTCTGTTCAACAGCAATCTCACCGTCACCGCCGCTGCCTTCACTCCCACCGCGCCGGAAGTTTTCAATTTGCTCGACTGGTCCGGCCTGTCCGCCGCCCCCACCTTTGCCAGCCGCTTCACCTACACCGGCCTGCTCACTGGCCATGGCGATGAAGCCAGCGGCCTCGATCTCCCGGACATCTCCGGCTCCGGCTACTTCTGGGACATCAGCAACTTCACCACGAACGGCACCATCGCCATCGTCCAGACGGTGCCCGAACCCACACGCGCCGTCCTGCTGGGACTGGCGCTCGGAGCCCTGCTCCTCAGACGCAAACGCCACCGCACAACCTCTGCCTCTTCGCTCCACAACACCGCAAACCCAGCGCACGTTTTGTAGTTCGCGGTTGTAGGATGGGGTGTGGTGACAGCCCGCCCGTCCATGTGCGTGATGCAACGCACCATGGCGTACAGACGCCCTCGCAGTCGGGCGGTTTGGCGGAGCCTACGTTGGAGGATGCGCAGCACTCGACGCCAAACACGCCCAACCTACGTGAAAGCAGTCCGCTATCGGGAACAAGTCTATTGTAGTCCCGCCTTCATGCGGCTCCGGACGAACGTCCCCAAAGCCATGCGATAAAGCGAAGCACGAAAGCTGAAGATCATCCCGGGCTCGCAGGCACTGCCATGCGCTGCCGAATCTATTTGCTCCAGGACATGGCCAGCCCAGCGCACGTTTTGTAGTCCCGCCTTCAGGCGGTTCCGGACGAACGTCCCAAAGCCATGCGATAAAGCGAAGCACGAAACCTGAAGATACTCCCCAGGCCCCGCAGGCAACCATGCCGCTGCCAGTTTCAGCGCGCGCCGCACACACGACTTCAAGAACAGCACCCCCTACTTCATCAGCCACTCCACCGCCGCACTGTCAGGATCTTTCCCTTCGCCTTTCAGCCACTTCGGCTGCTCACCCTGGAGCGAGATCATCCCGGGCAGATCCAGATACTTCGCTCCTCCAGGAAGGAACATAGGATCACGATAGTCGAGCACCTTGCCAAAGCGAAAGCCATGCGTGTCCACCGCAGCACGGTCAATCGCTTCGCCCGCCAGCGCACGCGCCGCGACCGCAATGGGCCCCGTTTGCGCCCCAAACGCGGCAAGACAAACCGTCTTCGGACTCGGGTGCGATCCCACCTTGCTGTGGCGCAGAAAACTCGTGAGCGTCAGCACATCATGCACACGCTGCGCAAACAGCGCGTTGTTGTACCCATACGTATAACCGGCGAACTCACGCGGATTCTCCACCAGCCGGTTCTGCTTCGCCGCTTCACCGCTTTGAAACAGCAGATCCACCCCCAGCACTGCCACACCACCCGCCACGAGTTTCTTCACCTGCTCGTTCGCGATGCCTGACTTGCCAGCATCGTCCAGCCAGATCACTACACGGCCATTCCACTGCTTCGGATAAAGCCACGCGACGTTGAGTTCTTCGTTATAAGTCTTGTTGGTCAGTGTGCCCGTCATTTCGAGATGATCACCGCGATCCTGCTTGTCCTGCAGCGTCCACTCGACTTCACCCGCCTTGTCATACGTGCGGCCGATGACCACCTCCACGGCTTCGCGCAGCACCTTCGGATCAGCCTCGCGCAACTGTTTCTCCGCATCGCGGGTGAAATACGCCAAAAGCTTGCGCTCAAACTCAGGATCAGCCGCCTTCGGGGCAGGGTGCTTGTCGTCCCACACCGTGAGCTGTTCGCGCGTGAGCGGTTCGTAGTCCTGTTCGATCACGGGTGATGTCTGCCCCAGATTGAAGTGCTTGTTGAGGAAGGTGTAGAAGGCGCTGCGCGTGACCGCATTGTAGTTGTGCGGGAAGTGCTCCCCGCGCAGCAGGAAGACGTTGTCCTTCTTGCCAAAGGTCGTGTACAGCCTCTGCAAATCGGGAAATCCCTTCGTGGCAAATTCCTTGGTCCAGTCGTTCGCCGTGTTCATGCCCTGCGGCTTGGGGGCAAACAGTCCCGCAAACTCCACGTTGCCCGTGTTGATGCGCAGCAGGGAAGTGTTCTCACAGGTGCAGCCGCCCTGCATCGCCGTGCTCACCATCACGCAGGGAAAGGAGAGTTTGATGCGGTCGTCGATGCCCGCCAGCAGCATCGTCTGCGTGCCACCGCCGCTCGCGCCCGTGATCGCCGTGCGCTCCGGATCGACCTCTGGCAGCGACAGCAAAAAATCGAGCCCGCGCACCGCGTTCCATGTCTGCAGTCCCATGATGGACTGCAGATGCGTCTCCGCCTGCGCGCTGTACAGTCCCCAGTTCTCCGTCGTGTTCATCTCCGGCCGCTGCTTGGCAAAGGTATGCACGATCTCCCGTGGGATCTGATGCGAGTCCGAATCGCTCAGCATGTCCCACTGCCACACCACGCAGCCCATGCGCGCCAGTTGGATGCAGAGCGACTGGAAGATGCTCTTCCCACCACGCTCAAAGCGTTCACCGCCCGTCGCGATTTCCTGTCGCACCTTCAGGTCCGTCTCCAGCGCCAGCCGCGCATCCTGCCAGTGACCATGCGCAAACATCACGCCCGGAACCTTGCCCTTGATTACCTTCGGCTTCCACAGGCTGCCCGTCACAAAGAACCCCGGCGCGCTCTCAAAATAGACCTTCTCCACGGTGAAACCATCGTCCTCCACCTTGCCATGCACCACGGCATTGAGCGGCGTTTTCGTCGGCATCGGCCACAGTCCCTCCGCCACCAGGATCTGCCGCCGCACGTAATCCTTGCGCGCATCCCATTCGCTCAGGGACGACGGTGGGTTGAAAGGAAAGTAGCCCTTCAGGTCCTTGAGCGGCTGCAGGCGGCTGTCCTCCGCGCTGGCAAAGGACGAGGCGAGAAAGGCAAGGAGCAGCAATTTGGAATTCATCGGGTGGAGTGGAAACGGAGAGACAAGCTACGGAGCCAGTCCCGCAGGTTGATCAAGCGTCGGCCGAATATTCAAGCGCTGACGGACCTGCGGCGTCTTTTAGGCGAAAAAAGATAAGCGAAACCTTTAGTGGCCTGCGAAGTTAGAGCTGTGCCGCCGTTTCCCCGGCACCGCGCTTTTGAACTCATTCCAACCATTTCTACGGCTTCTGATCCTGCTTCAGCTCGCGGGCATTATCTGCCATGCGGCGACGGATTTGCGCGTCGCCAGCGTCAAACGCATCAATACCACTGGCGGACGTGTGGACTGGGACAAGTCGGGGTCCAATCGCATCGCTTATGACAAAAAAGGGGCCAACGGCTACTACGATGTTTATTTGATGGGCCCGGACGGCGTGGATGTGCTGTCGCTGACAGCGGGCAAGACGACGCAACTGCCCGGCAAGCATGCAGGCAATCCGGCCTGGCACCCCGGCGGTCAGCTGCTGGTGTTCCAGGCCGAGCGCGCCACCTTTGTCAACGACGGGTCCGCCACTCCGGGGCTGGGCCTCGGCAATGACCTGTGGTTTGCCAGCCCGGATGGGACGCACTTCTGGCGGATGGACACCGTCACGGTGGGGGGCTATGCGCGCCCGCCGGGCATCCTGCATCCCCACTTTTCCCATGCAGGTACAAAACTGATCTGGGCGGAGTATGTCGGGGCCAACGGATCTTTTGGCGAATGGCGGCTGAAGCTGGCGAACTTTGCCATCGTCAGCGGCGTGCCGAGTGTGAGCAATGTACAGACCTTCAATCCGGGCAATGGCCAGAACCTGTTTGAAACGCACAGCTTTGCTCCGGACGACAGCAAGTTCTTGTACACCTCCACCAAGGACAGCTTTCTCGAAATCTACAGCTTCGATGTGGGCACGCAGGTCAGCACGCGGCTCACGACAGACCCTTCAGTCTGGGATGAGCACGCGCATTACACGCCTGACGGCCAATCGATCATCTGGATGTCCAGCCACGGTTTGAACACGGTGAATGGCGCCTACCCGACGGACTACTGGGCCATGGATGCCAATGGTGGGAACCAGCGCCGGATTTCGTGGTTTAATTTAGCCACGCATCAGCACTATCAGCAGCAGACTCCGGCGGTGGCGGGAGATTTTGACTACAGTCCCGATGGCACCCAGATGGTCGGCTATGTGCAGGTGGGTGCCGGGGCCTCCGAAGCAGACTACAATGTGCTCCTCTCATTCGTGCGCAGCAGCGGCACGGTGCAGAGCCTGCCTGCCACGGCGGAAATGATTTACACCGCACCCGTGCCCAGCGAAACCGACGCCGGCGGCAATGTGCCGGTGGAGCTGTACGCCATGGACACCGAAGGCGTGACGATCACACGGCTGACCTTCTCCCAGTACACGCAGATTCACGCAGCGGTTTCCCCAGATCGCAGCAAGGCCGTAGCCTCGCGTGTGGTGAGCGACACCAACAGCAACGGCGTGCTGGACGCGAATGACAAAAAAGACCTATGGCTGTTTGATTTCATCAAGGGCACCGAGACCAAAATCACCTCCAACTATGACGCGGGTCTGGGTGGCGTTGACTGGGGCGCAAACAGCCAGAGCATCTATGCCTCCATGACCCTCACCGCCACGGACTACGACATCTACAAGATCAGCACGGACGGCTCGTCCATCGTTCCCGTGACGACCACGCTCATGACGCAGCTCGCCCAGGCCGGCACGCGCAAATGGGTGTCTGACGTCAGTGTCTCGCCAGACGGCAGCCGCCTCGCCTTCATTTTCACTCCCCCGCAGGGCACCGCCGGATTTCGCGTGAAGACTCAGGTGGCCATGTCCCGCATCGACGGCTCTCAGGCCAGCCTCGTCACCGATGGCGGCCCGCTGGCACCGGGTTACCTGGGCACCCAGAGCGTGGGCGATTTAGATCCCGAACTCTCCCCTGACAACACCGCCATCGTGTTCTCGCGCGTCACCACGGCAGGCTTCGTGGGCACCAATCCTAGCGAGGACATTATCAGCGTGCGCGTTTCAGATGGCACCCTCACGGCGATCTCTCCCGCCGGGCAAAACGCCATCAGCGGCATTTCCGACTGGTCGCTCGATGGCCGGGTGCTCTACAGCGAATGGAACGCCACCCTGCCACGCGTGGGCCCGGTGCTGGCGCGTACGGATGGCAGTCTCCAGCGACGGCTGGGCTGGGGCCTCGGCGGCTCGCATTTCAAATGGATCTCGCCAGTCTTGCCGGCTACGGCGCTGAGCTTCGCACCGCTGAACAGCACCCAGGCCAGCCTCTCCTTCACCGCCGCCACCGGCTTTGTCTTCCAAACGGAATCCTCGGTGGATTTGCTCAACTGGCAGTCTTCCGGCTCCGCCGTGAATGGCAGCGGCGCGAAGATCAACTACACCATCCCCCTCAACACTCAGCCCAAGGCCTTCTTCCGGCAGCGGGTCGCCCCGCTCCCGCGTGACATTCTCGCACCCGGTTCGTGACGCCTTGGGAATGGGGTCAGGGTGCAACGGCTTGACAAAATGACCGCCGCGACTTTATAAGCCGGGCATGGCACGCAGCATTCGCATCCAGTCCGCCGGCGCTTATTACCACGTCATGGCCCGGGGGATTGGCCAGCAGCCCATTTTCCATGATGACGAGGACCGGCGCTTCTTCCTGCACACGCTCAGTCAGGCCTGCGCGATGACCGGCTGGCGCGTGCATGCCTGGGTGCTGATGAAAAATCACTACCATCTCTTCCTGCAGACGCCGGAGCCCAATCTGGTGGCCGGCATGGCCTGGCTGCAGAACGCCCTGACCCGCCGATACAACGTGAGGCATAGCAAATCGGGGCGGCTGTTTGGCGACCGCTACAAGGCGGTCGTGGTAGAGGGTGCGGACCCATACCATTATCAGACGCTCATGGATTACATTCACCTCAATCCCGTGCGCGCACGCCTCATCCGCCCCAAGGCGGGCAAGAGCGTGCAGGCCTATCCCTGGAGCAGCCTCGCCGCTGGCTACGCGCTCCCACCCAAACAACGCGCCCCATGGCTGGACGCCGCTAGCGGGCTGCAGGCCTTCAATCTGCCGGACACCGCCGCAGGCCGCCGTCAGATGGTGAAACGCCTGGACCGCCGTGCGCTGAGCGAGGAGATCAAAAACTGCGGAGTGCCACCGCTGCCAGCGGAGGTGGACGCACGTAGCAGCCACCTGCGCCGCGGCTGGTACTGGGGCACCCAAGCCTTTGGCGAAGCCATGCGCAAGCTGGCCGGAGCCGTGGTCGGAAAACAGACACCCAAGTCCCGCAACAACCGGGGTCATCCACACGGAGAGCAGCAGGCCGAGTCCTGGTTGAAGCAGGGCCTCAAAGCTGCAGGCCTGAAACCGGTCGAAGTCGGAATCCTGAAAGGCTCCGATGCCCGCAAACTGCTGCTGGCAGATCTGCTCTGGCGCCGCACCACCGTCTCGCAGGAATGGCTCGCCGAAAAGCTGGCCATGAAATCAGCCGCCAACGTCAGCCAGCAACTCCGCCGTCTGGACCGCAAGAAGGTCCGCGCGCAAGCCCCCGAAGCTCTCAGAGGCTTTCTGGATCAGACCGAGTTATGATATTATTCCATTTGTCAAAAATTTGCACGATGGCCCCATCTTCCCACGACCGCTATGTCGCGTAAACACGGCGGATCTGCTCTACGGAGTCATCCGAACCCGCTACAGAGCTGAATCTGCGATCACCTGCATGAATCCATTCAAACCGCTGCCGCTTCCGCGACAGTGAGCGGCTCCCGTAGCTTCGTCTTGTCGATTTTGGCGAGGTTGGAGTTGGACACCTTTTTATCCTCGGTGAAATTGGTCAGGTTCAATGCCAGATGGTGTGCGTTGCAACTTGGGCATTTCTTCAAGACGTACGTGATGCGTGCCGCAGCGCCTTTCTGAATGGTTTGATCCAACGAGGCGATGGCGGCATCGGTTTCTGCGAGCGGCGCGGCTGCAATGGGGGCGGTGAATTGGTTGGCGCGGGCAACGAGGTCTTTGATCGCGGCCTGCAGGGCGGCGAGACGTTCCTTTTTTTTGAGCTTCTTCACCACGGCCCATTGCTCAGGCGAGTGAATGTGGCCGCTGCGGTGCTTCTTGAGGTACTGCTGGCAGCCTTTGCAGTACGGCATGCCAAAGACCAGCATCGAAGGCATCATGGCACCGATGGAATAGCCGCCGATTTCGAGCAGCTTGTAAAAATAGCCCCACATCCCCAGCGGGCTGCCGGCTTCGTGGGTGTTGCGGTTTCTGAAGGACATGCTTTCGCTGATCTGGCGAAAGTACTCGATGAAGCCATAGCGTTCCGTCGAGAGGTGCATGCGCTCCACCAGACTCAGGTAGGTGAGGTATTGCGCGGCAAAGTAGTCGAGGACCGCCGTGGTGAGCATGCCAAAGACGAAAGACTTGCTCAGCTTCACATTCAAAAGGCGCGAGCCCACGGCATATCCCACCCCGCTGGCGAGGCCGACAAGGATCGCCCCGGCCGGGATTATCCCATTCGCATACCAGCCCATGATGTTTTCGCCACTGTCATTGGCGGCTTGCACCAGCCACAGGGCCAGCGCCGAGGTGCCGAGACCGCAGAGATAAACGATGAGGCCGGGCTGACGAAGAGGTTGGCTGGAAGTGCTCATGGAAAGGGGTGAAAATATCGGGCTGTAAAAACGAAGACAAGCGCTTTGTCATTGCAACCATTCACCCGCGTGGGAGGCGCGAGGCCCATCGTAGCGCTGCACACCGCGAGTTTCAAGAGTTCCGCCACCGGCCAGTTTTCATGCGTGACGTGCCGTGAAGGCATCTTCCGCACCCGTGGCTCCGGCGCTGAAACCCTGCGGCAGTTTCAGCGCAGTAGGGCTAATACAAAATCACAAAACGCTCCCCCTCAGCATAGGCCGCGCTGAATCCCCACACCGGGACGCCTGCCTTGAGGCCGCGCTCCGTGGTCGGTTTGCCCGCAGCATCCAGCACCAGCCACGCAAGCTGCCCGCCCTTCTGCCACCCCGTGCCCACACTCCACGTCACCAGAGTCTCACCGCGTGCATTCACCGCCAGCGCCGGGTGCCTTGCCTTGTCTTCAGAGACCGCCAGCGCCTCAGACGTGGCATCCAGCAGCGCCGTGTAAACCCTGCCTTCCGCCTCCCACGCCGCCCGCGTTTTGGCTCCCGCAGCGATGACGCTTGCACTGCTCATCGGGCAGGCACTGATGGCCCATGGCCCCACCGTGCGATGTTGAAACGTCACCCCGCCATCGCTGGAGCTCATGAGCGTGATGTCCCGCTGCCCCATGCTGCGCGCCGCGCGGTACAGCGTCAGCAGCTCACCGCCAGGGCTGACGAAAGTTTTCAGCGAGCAGCACGCGCACACCCCGGGATCATCGGCATTGGCCATCGTGGGGTTGGAGAAAGCAGCGCCGTTGTCAGTCGATTTCAGCACAAACACCCGGCGGTTGATCTCGCCCGGCGCAGCCCCCGCAGGCGCACCATGCCAGACCACAAAGACCTCGCCCTTCGCACTCGCCGCGATGGAGGCGCCTCCGTCCAGCCCCTGCGTGTCCGCCCGCAGATCGCGCTGCTTTTCAAACGTGGCCCCGTGATCCAAGGAGCGGCTGTAAAGCAGCGGCGCAGGCTGATTTTTGCCCCCGGGACCGTTCCACACGACATGCAGCGAATCATCCTTGCCCACCGCGATCTGCGCCCCGCGAATCGTACCCGCAGCCACCGCCGTGGCGGGAGTGCTGTTGAGCGTGCGCGGCGTACCCCAGCCACCGGCACCGCTCTTTTTCGTGACGTAGCGCACATCCCCACCACCGGGGTTGCCTGTAAGATAGACCAGATGCAATGTGCCATCACTCGTGGTGGCGATCTGCGGCTGCACGCCGCTCTCAGGCACTCGCTCCAGCATCACCTCCGCGCCACAGGCGAAAACCGGCAGCAGCAGGAGTGTGGCAATGCTTGTTCTCATGAAAACTATAGGCAGGGGTCAGGCAAGGCGCAGTGAATAACGCTCCCCATGCCGGCCAAGCTTCATCTCCGCCCCATAAATCTCGCTCAGGTGCCGGCTGTGCAGCACTTCCTCCTTCGCCCCGGACGCATGCACCTGGCCGTCTTTCAGCAGCAGGCAGTGGGTGATGCTCGGCAGGATCTCCTCCACATGGTGCGTCACCATCACCAGGGAAGGGGACTGCGGCTTCACCGCCAGCTCCTGCATCCACTGCAGGTAGTGCTCACGCGCCACCGGGTCCAGACCCGCGCACGGTTCATCCAGGATCAGCACGTGAAACTTGGCCATCAGCGCGCGGCAGATCAGGACTTTCTGCTTCTCGCCTTGGGACAGCGTCCCCCAGCACGCCTCGCGCAGGTACGCGCAGCCCACCCGCGTCAGCAGCCGTGACGCCGCCCGCCGCACCGCAGGCGGTGGCACCTCGATGAGGTTCAGCTTCGCCTCACGTCCGCTGGCGATCACATCGAGCACCGGCTCGCTGCTTTCCAGGTAGGTCGTCAGGGTGTTCGTCACCAGCCCCACCCGGCGGCGCACTTCACGCCAGTCATCATCACCAAACACACTCTCGCCGATGCGCAGCGTCCCGCTCGTCGCGCTGTCATACCCGGTGATCAGATTGATCAGTGAGGTCTTGCCGCAGCCATTCGGACCCAGGATGCACCAGTGCTGTCCCGGATCGACCCTCCAGGAGATGCCTTTGAGAATGGGCCGGCCGCCACGGCGGAAAGTGAGATCGTTGACTTCGAGAACAGGGTTGGACATGTGGCTTGATTGTGGAATGCCATCCGCGGAATGTCGAGTGCTCTTGAAGGCCGCATTTCCCCCGTGTGGATAGATTTTATCCTTTTGCTTTTTCTCCCGTGACAAAAATGACCATCCTGCTAATCTCGGTTCTCTTTCCCGAAAAATGTCAGTTTCCCTAGAAGCCCAGTCTTATAGCGCAATCATTTGCAACGACCTGCGTAAATTCAAGCTTGTGCTCCTCCGTAGTTTTTCTGTACTTTGCGCTGAAGTGGAACGCACCCTGCAACTCATGAGACCCCTTTTCTGTGCCGCCTTGGCCCTGGCCGCTGTCACGCCCGTGTTTTCACAGGCTCCTAAGCCCGCACCACCGGCGGCTCCTGCAGCACCCGCAGTTCCCGGCGCTTTGAACATCCAGCAGGAGACGGAAGCTCTCATCAACGCCGCCAGCGCGCTCTTTGCCGAGGCCAAGTACCAGGAGGCCCTTTCCAAGCTCGCCGTCGCGAAGAAAAACCTCAACAACAAGCCCTTCGAGAGCATCCTCTTCATGGAAGGTGCCTGCCACTACAATCTGAACGACTACCCGAAGGCGATCGCATCGCTGGAGGCCTACATCAAGGACTTCCCTCAGGGCTCGGCCATCATTGACGTGCGCATGGCCCTCGGCCGTTCCTACATCGCCAGCAAGCAGGAAGACAAGGGCATCGAAGTCCTCACCGACGTGGTGCGCAATTCACCGGAAAAAAAGGCCGAGGCCGGTCTCATCATTGCCGACACCCTCAGCAAGAAGGATCAGAAGGACAAGGCCATCGAAATCCTCACCTCCGTGCTCGCAGACGGCATCCGCAGTGCGGAATCCATCCAGGCCGCCATGATGGCCGCCAACATCTACGTCAGCAGCGGCAAGCTCGATGAAGCCACCGCCCTCATGGACAAGGTGCGCAACTTTGCCTCCGGCGGCGACAGCATCGCCCAGATGAACAACATCTACCTCAAGCTCGGGGACGAGATGATGGAAAAGAAGGCCTACAAGGAGGCCCTCGGTGCCTACCAGCTCGTGCGCAAGAAGGCTGAAATCTCCCGCATCCAGGCGGAGCAGGTGGTCAAGCTCCAGACCCAGCTCAAGACCGCCAAAGGCGTCCGCAAGGACGAGATCGAAACCAAGCTCAAGGCCAACCAGGAAATCATGGCCGAGATCGAGAAGCGCACCGACTACGATGCCTCCCTCTACTACCGTCTCGGCCGCTGCTATTTTGAAATGGGCTCTCCCAAAGAGGATGGTACCGCCGGTGATCCGTCCCGCCTCTGGCAGGCCGTTCTGGCCTTTGAAGTCATCGTCAATGACTTCAAGCAGTTCCCCCAGCGGGACAAGTGCATGTACGGTTTGATCACGGTCAACGCCGCCCTCAAACGCGTCAAGCAGGCCGGCGAGCTGTGCGAGAAGTTCATCGAGACCTTCCCGGACAGCGACATGGTCGGCGAAGTGTCGATGATGGCCGGCATGATCTACTATCAAAACAAGCAGCTCCGCGAAGCGGTCGGTGCTTGGAAAAAGGCCCTGTCCTACCCCAAGGCCGACAAAGAACGCCTGAACTTCCTCATTGGCAGCGTGCAGTTTGAAATGCAGAGCTTCGACGAAGGCCGCCAGACCTATGAGACGCTGATTCAGACCTACCCGCAGACCATCTACAAGGACGATGTCCAGTACCGCATCGCCCTGACCTACTTCTATCAGAACGACTTCAAGAGCGTCAACAAGGCCCTCAAGACCTACATCAAGGAGAATCCCAAGGGCTCCTACGTGGTGGATGCACGCTACCGCCTCGCATTCATTGATTTCCAGGGCGGCGACAAAAAATCGGCGGAAGCCCAGTTGCTGAGCATTGCCAAAGATTCCCCGAACGATCAGAACATCGGCCAGGTGCACGCCCTCCTCGGCGACATCTACAATCAGCGCGCCGATTATGAAAATGCGATGATTCAGTTCGGCTCAGCCGTGGACAAAGCGAAGACCGATGACGTGCTCAAGTACGCCATGGATCAGGTCACAGATCTCTACGTCGGGGCCAACAAGTGGAAAGAACTGGCCGACATGTGGCAGCGGTACTACAACACCAACAAGGACGACGACGACCTTGCCCTTAAAGCCATTCTCTGGATCAGCCGTGCCTACATCAAGGAAGGCAAGATCGAGGAGGCCAAGAAGCTGCTGGCCGAACACATCAAGACCCGCATCCCGATGGTCGCCAATCAGCAGGTCGAAGGCTTGATCCAGCAGCTCGTCACGATTAGCGCGCCCAAACGCCGCCGCGCCGCCGCCCCAGTGGTGACCCCTCCGCCAGCGGACGGAGCAGCAGCCCCCGCCCCGGCTCCCGCTCCAGCCGTTGCACCCGCGCCGGAAGTCACCTTTGAAAGCGTTGAAAAGCAGCTCGAAGAGCTGCTGACCCCGCCGCAGGCGGCCATGAATGGCACCGCCCAGATGCGCATTCTCTTTGCCAAGGCCTGGCTGGCCAAGACCATGAAACTGCCTGACAAGGCCGAGAAGTTTCTCACCATCATCATCGAAGTGGCCAAACCGGCCGACCTCAGCCCCATGCTTCTCGCCATGGTGGGTGATGCCGCCCGCAAAAAAGGCGATCTGGAAAAGGCCAACGGCTGCTATGTCCGCCTCAGAGACGTCTATAAAGACAGCGAATTCTCGGACGGTGCTCCCGTCGGCCTCGCGGAGATCGCCTTTGAAAAGGGCGAGTATGACAAGGCGCTGGAACTCTTCCGCGATGCCCTGAACAACTATCCCGGCAGCTCCCATGTGATGGATGCCACCCAAGGAGAAGCCAAGTCGCTCGTTAAGCTCAAGAAATATGACGAAGCCAAGAAGCTCTTCGAACAGATCTCCAACACCAAGGAGTGGCGCGGCCACGCCACGGCCAATGGCCTGCGCATGCTGGGTGAGATTGAGGCCCTCCAGGGCAAGCACGAGGCCGCCATCGCCTACTTCCAGCGCGTCTTCATCGCCCACCAGAAATGGAAGGATGAAATGGCCAAAGCATACATCGGCTGCGCCAAGTCGTTCATCGCCCTCGGCAAACGCGAAGAGGCCAAAAAGACGCTGCAGGAGATGCTTGACCGCAAGGACCTGCAGACTCAGCCCGCAGAAATGAAAGAGGCTGAAAAACTCATCGCCACCCTGTGATTTTGACGCGAACCCTCCTCACGATTTCCATGCACTCGTTCGCCCGCTTTTTGCTCGTCTTCGCCGTTGTCGCCGCCGGCTCCGCCTTTGGCCAGGCCATCGTCCTCAAGGACGGCAACCGCGTCTTCTCCTCCGAGTTTTCGATCAGTCCAGAAGGCAAGATCGTCCGCACCATTCAGATCGGTGAAAACAAGGCCACCACCATTCTCGACAAAAAGAACATCGACTCACTGGAGTGGCCCTATCCTGCTGAACTCACGGAATCCGCCGACCTGCTGGCCAAAGGCAAGACCGACGAAGCCATTGCCGTGCTGAAAAAAGGCCGTGACTTCTTCGAGCACTTTGAAGGCATCGAAGGGAACTGGTATGTCGACATCTATTTCGCCTACATCGAAGCCTTGAACCAGGGCGGCAAATTCGATGACGTCGTGAAATCCCTGCCTTCCCTGCGCGCCCTGAAGCTTACGGATGCGCAGAAGATGCGCCTCCGCATCATCCAGCTCGACATCGAGCGGCAGACCTCCTCCGATTACACCGGCGTTCTGGTGGAAGCCCAGGGCATCCTGAAGGAAACCGACGATTCCGCCATTGGCGCCTCCCTTTGGGCCCTCATCGCCGATGTTTATTCCCGGAAAAAGGATTATGAAAAGGCGCTGCTGGCTTATCTGCGCATCCCAGTGTTCTACGGTACTCAGATGCAGCGCGTGCCTGAGGCGGAGCTGAACGCCGCCAAGACCCTCATCAAGATGAAGCGCTATGAGGACGCCAACGCCTTCCTGGCCCGCATCACCGAATCCTATCCCGGCTCGCCCGTGGCTGAAACTGCCACCAAGGAGAAAGCGGCCATTGCTGGAATGAAAAATGTCACCGATGAGGAGGCCGCCGCTGCCGCCGAAAAACCTGACGCAGCCAAGCCCAAGGACGGCGCACCCGCCAAACCCACCGAGTCCAAACCCAAAGCCTGAACCCTTTCCCCATGCAAACCAACACTGCCACCATCATGACCCGCCACCTCCCCAACGGCCCTGCCCGCGCGTTCCTTTGCGTCCTGCTGGCCTTTGGCGTTTTTGCTTCCTTCAACATCTTTGCCCAGGAGCCTGCTCCTGCCGAGGGTGCTGCCGCTGCTGCCGAGCACGCGGGAGGCCACTCGCTCATCGAGCGCTTCATTGAAGGCGGCTGGGTCATGTATCCCATCACCGCCTGCTCCGTCGCCCTCGTTTGGCTCACGGTCGATCTCTGGATGCGCACTGGCATCAAGAAAATGGCTCCTCCAGCCCAGGTCGCCCAGGTGCAGGATCTGTTCCGTGCCGGTGACTACGTCGGTGCCTACCAGTTCTGCAAAGGCAGCCCCTCCGCCTTCACCAACACCACCCGCGTCGCCCTCAGCTTCTTGGGAGACGGGCATGATGCCACCGAAGGCGCCCTGTTCTCCGAACTGAACAAGGCCAACGCCTCCATCCAGACCCGCATCAACTACCTTTCAGTGATCGGGGTTTGCACGCCCATGATCGGTCTGACCGGCACCGTGACCGGGATGATGAGCGCCTTCGCCACTCTGAAGACCAGCGGCGCGGGTGACCCCGCCAAGCTCTCCGGTGCTATCGGCGAGGTGCTCATCGCCACCGCCTCCGGTCTCTTCATCGCCGTTCCAGCGTTCATGTTCTTCTACTTCCTGCGCAACCGCCTCCAGGTTTCCATGAGCGGCCTTCAGGAAATCTGCACCGCGCTCTTCCGCAAGATGCCCTACCAGCACCTCAAGGACGCACACGTCGGCGAAGAAGAATTCTACGCCGCCATTCCCAACTGGGTGGCTGGCGAAGGTGCAGTGGCTGCGGCATAAGGCTCCGGCTGCAAATCCTTTCCTCTAATTACAAACCCTTGACCTTCTAACACTATGGGCGGCGGCGGCGGCGGTGGTGATGGCGAACCGGAGTTTCAGATTGCTCCGATGATTGACGTGCTGTTGGTGTTGCTCATTTTCTTTATGAGCATCACCTCGGCGCAGGTGTTGAGCATCGACAAGGAGATTCAACTCCCTGTCGCTGAAGATGCCAAGAAGAAGGAAAAGAATGTCATGAACGAGGCCGCGCTCAATGTGCGCTGGACCAACGGCAAGTCCGTCATTCTCTTTGAAAACAACGCTTATGAAAACGTCGAGCCGCTGGTGGAGAAACTGCGCGGTCGTCACGATGCCAACGCCAAGTATCGCGTTGTCATTCGGGGTGACAAGCGTCTGCCCGCCATCGAAATTCAGAAGGTGATGAGCGTCGTTGCCCAGGCGGGGATCGACGACATCTCCTTCTCCGCTCTGAACCGCGCTCAATAATCATAAATCTCTCGCCACATGTCTGCCCACGGCACAAAAAAGCCCCGCGAAATTGAATCCGAACAGGTCGCGGTCGGCTTCCAGATCGCACCCATGATTGACGTCGTGTTCGTCATCATGCTTTTCTTCATGGTCATGGTCGGTTCCGTGAAGGTGGAGCGCGAACTCAAGAGCCAGCTCCCCGGTCTCGCCCCGCCCAGCGCGGATGCGCCGCAGGAAATGCCGGATGAAATTATCGTTGGCGTGGAGGAGTCCGGTGCCGTCACCCTTAATGAAGAGGAGTTTGACAGTGGGCGGCCCGACAAGAAGCTGCCCACCTTCATTGATACTCTCAAGCGCCTCAAGCAGGAGGCGGACAACCGCAATGCCAAGGTCATCGTCACCATTCAGGCAGAGGAGCAGGCCGTCTACGAGCGTCTGATCGATGTCCTCAATGCCCTGGCAGTCGCCAAGATCGCCAACGTGACCTTCACTGTTGGCAGCGACGAAGGCTTCTAAGCCGGTTTTTTCATTCAATTGGTTTCCATTGCCCCCCAATAAAGGGCTGGCGGCTTCGTCCTGTACTCTGAAAAGCACTTCTTCATGAACCCGTCGCAGCCTGGAACCCCGCAGAATCCGCAGCCCCCGCCAGCGCATCCCGGCACCACCCAGCCCCTGCCGCACGGCTACCCACCGCCCCAGGGCTATCCCCCGCAGATGCCCGGCTATCCGCAGGGCTATCCTGCGCCGCAGGGTTATCCGCCCCAGATGCCCGGCTATCCGCAGGGCTATCCTCCCCAGATGCCGCAGGGGTACCCGCCGCAGATGCCAGGCTATCCTCAGGGTTACCCCGCGCCGCAAGGCTACCCCCCGCAGATGCCGGGCTACCCTCAGGGCTATCCTCCTCAGATGCCCGGCTATCCGCCCGGCTACATGCCGCAGATGCCCATGCCGGCCATGCCGCCGCCGCCCGTGCCTTCCACCGGCACCGTCCCTGCCGCGCCCCGGCCCGTCAGCGCCGCTGTTCCTGTGCCTGCGGCAGTTCCAGCCATGCCTGTCCCCGCTAGTGCCGCACCCAGGTCTCTCACCCCCAGCTCGCCGGTGGCTTTGATCATCGCTGCGACCGATGAGTCCGGCGCGCCCGTACTGATCGAGCATCACGACGGCGAAGTGTATCATCCGCCCG
>JANYCZ010000041.1 GCA_025360015.1 Verrucomicrobiota bacterium
GCAGCAGATCACGCAGCACTCCGTCAAACTCATCCGCTGGGTAGCTGCCCAGCTCTGGGTGGATGTCCCCTGGGATCGAGCCTGTGCAGCCCTCAGGGCCCTCTACGCCAAGTTATGACCGCGCAACTTTGGACACCGTTGTCGCAGGGGCATCTTTGTGGTTCTGAGCGAGTACGACTGCCCAGATACCGCACACGGAGTGTGCGGGCCACTTTGCTGGCGCCTGCGCGATGCTCTTCGTGGTTTTCAACATTGGGCTGGTTGCGTTATTGTTTAAACCTCTCTATTGCCCTATTGCCATACGCCCAGCTTGACGAGCTGCTGGGTGGCGGCGCCGGCCCAATCGCGGTTGGCGGCGGGGCTGGCGGGGCTGGGGTGGAGGATGCGGCCGAGCTGGAAGGTGCCGTGCATGGTGTCTTTGGCGCGGAGGGCGCGGGCTTCGGCGAAGGCGCCGACGCCGATGACCCATTCGGGCTGGAGGGCGGCGATGGCGGCGCAGAGATGGGCGTCGCAGGCGGTTTCCATGGCGGCGGTTTCGGCGGCGGGGAGTTTGTCGGGCGTGCGATTGCGGCCGCTGTCTTCGAGGAAGACGAGGGGGCAGTAGTTGGCGACGAAGTGGTCTTGGAAAAAGGCTTCCGCTTTGCCGAAGCGCTGGGCAAACAAGCCCCACAGGCGGCGGCCGCTGACTTCGGAATTCGGGCAGTCGAAGCCGAGGACGCGGCGCTTGGGATGTTCGCGTTCGGGTTTGCCCACGGGCTCGTTGATGCCCATCCAGTCGCTCACGGCGGCGATCTCGCCGAAGGGAACGCCGGTTTGGGTCATGCCAAAGGGGCCGGGGTTCATGCCGACGAAAACGACGCGTTTTTTGCTGCTACCAAAGCGGCGCAGGTAAATCTCATGCGGTGCCCAGGCGTAGTCGAGGGGCTGGTACACGTACTCGACGGGCGGGGCAAAGCGGAGCGGGTGGAGGGTTTCGCGCAGGGTTTTGGCGGCGGCAATGAGAGCGTGGGCGGGCATCGACGCATGAGATGCGTGGAGGTTCGTGGAGTCAAGATGTGCAAAAAGAACTCGTATCCTCAAACTCGTCCGCTAAAGTTTGCGTCCGTGATGCGAAACAACCTGAGCTTCGGAATTCTGGTGGCGGCCTGCCTTGCGGCCTCGTCATTGTCAGCGGAAAACGTCAAGATTGTGCTCAAGAACGGCGCGGAGCTGCGCGGCGAGGTGCTCAAGGAGCGCGAAGACGCCGTGGTGCTTGATCTGGGCCATACGGTGCTGACCGTGCCGCGTGCGGAGATTTCGATTTTTGAAAAGGCCCTGCCGGCAGGTGCCAAAGCAGCGGCTGTGCAGGGGGAGGACATCTACTATGTGGAGCCCGCCCGTGAAGCCATGACGGTGGAAAAGAACGTGCAGCGCGTGGCGGAGTCCGTGGTGCAGATCCAGACGGCGTCCGGTCTGGGCTCCGGGTTTATCATCAACAAGCTTGGCTACGTGATCACGAACCAGCACGTTATCGCGGGAGAGCGTGAGATCACGGTGGTGGTGTATCGCAAAAAGCCTGACGGGCTGGAGAAGCAGCAGTTCACGAAGGTGAAGATCATCGCCATGAACGGCTTTCTCGATCTGGCGATTTTGCAGATCGACGATGAAGGCATGGACAAGCTGCCCTTTGTGCCGATGGGCGACTCCGATACGCTGACGCAGGGGCAGGACGTGTTTGCCATTGGCAGTCCGCTGGGGCTGGAGCGCTCGGTTTCGAAGGGGATCGTGAGCATCCGCGCGCGTGAGAGCGGCGGGCGCTGGTACATTCAGAGCACGACGCAGATCAATCCGGGGAACTCCGGCGGGCCGCTTTTCAATGCGCGTGGCGAAGTGGTGGGTGTGAACAACATGAAGTCCTCGGGAGTGGGCGTCGAGGGCCTGGGATTTTCGATTCCCGCCAACGTGCTGAAGCTCTTCCTGAAAAACCGCGAGGCCTTTGCCTTTGACCCGCGCAATCCCAACAGCGGCTTCCGCTATCTGCCGCCGCCCGCACCGCCGCAGGAAAAAACAAAGCCGGAATCTGTAACCACCCGGGACTGATCCTTCAGTACCTGTTGAACGCTTTACCCTCCCTTCCCTTTATGAAACGCTCCTCGCTCCTCCTTGCGCTGCTGCTTGCCAGCACCCTCCCCGCTTCCGCCGCAGACCGGCTGGAGCAATGGTACAACCTGATGCCGAAGGACACTGTGGGTGTCATCGCCATCAAGAACACGCCTGAGCTGCTGGCGGACTGGGACAAGAGCAGCTACGCCAAATTCATGCAGGATGACGAGGCGAGGCGCTGGATGGCACCCATGCGCAAGGAGGGCGACACGCCTTGGGACAAGTTTTTCAAGGCGACTTACGGCGGCACCATGTACGACACGTTCAAGGATTACCCGGGCGCGGTGGCGAGCTACTTGGTGATCAAGGATGTCGCGCAGTTTGAAAAAGATCCGCCGAACGTCTCGCTGTATGAAATCACTGGCAAGGAGAAGGAGCTGGAGGCGCACAAGCTGGCCGAAGTGGATGCCAAGAAAAAAGAGAACCCCGACATCAAACTGCGCACGGAGGACATCGGCGGCGTGAGCGTGCAGGTGGCCGCGCTGTCAGACGCACCGGACGCCGCCTGGCTGACGGCCTGGGCGGTGGTGGGGGATGTGATGATCGAGACCAACAACCGCGCTCTCATTGAATACATGATCGGCGCGCTCAAGAACAATGCGGGCGATCCACCGGGCCCTGCACGCGAGCATCTCACCCGCATCGGCCAGGTGACCCATGGCGGCGGCGACCTGATGCTCTATTTCAACGGTGTGAAAATGCTGGAACTCGGCGAGCAGGCGATCGCAGCAGCAGAAGCCAAAAAGAAGGGGAAGCCTGCGGACAAGGCCGCCGGCGGCATGAGTTTCGACATCAAGCCCAAGACGATCATGGACATGCTCGGGGCGGAGGAGCTGCAGGCCATCGCCCTCACCATGGAAATGACAGACACCGAGTCACGGATGGACCTGACGATCCTGCATCCGCAGAAGCCCACCGGCCTGCTTTCTTTGATGCGCGGCTCAGGCAACGAAGTGACGCTGCCGGCCTTCATCCCCGCCGGCATCCTGACGGCCAGCGTGTCACGCGTTGATTTCGGACAGGTGTATGACTCCCTCCTTGGCATGGTCGGAAAACTCGGGCCGATGGCCATGATGGTCACCATGCAAATCCCGATGCTCGAAGGCCAGATGGGTTTCAAGATCCGTGAGGATCTCCTCGGCAGCCTGGCCGATGAAGTCGTCCAGGTGCAGGATGGCGACGGCACGAAGGAGAGCCAAGTGATGGCCTTCAAGATCAAGGATGCGGCGAAGCTGGGCGGCGCGCTTGAGAGCCTCAAACGCTACGTTGGCGCCGGGTTCGGTGCGTTTGAAGAGAGCGAATACCTCGGCTACAACATCAACACGCTCAAGACCACGCTGACGGGAAATGCCACCGAGATCTCGTACTGCAACACGGGCAAGTATCTGCTCATCTCGGTGGGCAAGCAGGACACGATGAACAAAGTTCTGGCGCGCATGAAGGACCCCTCCGGCCCGAGCGTGTGGGACAACCCGCATGTGCAGAACCTGCTCTCGCTGATTCCCAAAAACTACAGCGGTGTGGGAGTCACGGATGCAGGCCGATTGATGACCACCATCGCAACCGCAGCCGCCACGCTGGAAAGCAAAGCGGGCTCCAAAGCCAAGGCGACGGCGAAGAAGAAAGGCCCCGGCAAGAAGACCACCACCCCGGAGGAAGCAGCCGCTGCTGCTTCCAGCAGCTTGTTTGACTCAAGCGCCCGTCCTTCCACTGAAACCTTCGAGCGCTACTTTGGCAGCCTGGTCACCGCCACCTACGCCTTCCCGGATGCCATCCAGGTGCACTACGTGACCACGCCCCTCGAGGCCAAGTAAGTCTTCCCCTACCCCCATCGCCCGCCATGCGCCTCGCTCTCCTGCCGTTGCTGTTTGCGACCAGCGTTTTTGCTGACAAACCTGCATTGTATTTCGACGGGCCGGAGGTCGTGAAGCTGGACTGGAACACCTCCAGTCCGCGCGCCGCTGACTTCAATGGCGATGGCCTGACCGATCTGGCCATCATCAATGGCTCACGTGCGCGCATCGAATTTCTGCTGCAGCGCAAGGACGGCATGCAGACGGGTGCGTCGGAGAAATCCGCGCGCGCCGACCGCTGGAATCCGGTGCTGGAGGTTTCGCGCTTCGACAAGCAGCCGCTGGTCATCGGCCATGCGGCGCTGGCCCTCGTGGTGGGAGACTGGAATGGGGACAAGAAAGCGGACATCGCCTTCATCACAGATGAGGACAAGCTGGTGCTGCGGATGCAGGATGCCAAAGGGGCGTGGGCGGTGAAGCGAGAGTTCACGCTCGACTCCACGGCGGACGACACTGAAGTGCTCGTCGCGCGCGATTTGAACGGAGACGGGCGGGATGACATCGCGCTGCTGACCAACACGCGCCTGATGGTGCTGCTGCAAACCAAGCCGGGTGAGTGGGCGGAGCCGCAGAACTATGCGCTGGGCGAAGGAGGCTGCGCCGGACTGAGCAGCGCCGACCTCAATGACGACGGACGCGCCGACCTTTTCTACACCGCCCCGGAGGGTGACGCGCTGCTGGTGCGCCTGCAGCATGAAGGCACCACGTTTGGCGAGGAGTGGCGGCTTGAAATCCCCACCTCACGCCACTGGCTGCGTGCCGTGCGCCTGGGAGGAAAGAAGACCGGCGTCGCCTGGATCCAGGACGAAACCCACATGGTGGAAGTCGCCAAACTCACGCTAGGCGCCGCCGTGCCTGATGCCGACCACGCCGCCACTATTCGCTATGCCATGCCGCCCACGGAATCCAAAAACGGTGCGGTGGCCTACGGAGATCTCACCGGCGACGGACATGCGGACGTCCTCATGTCTGAGCCCAAGGCGGCGCGGGCGTGGTTGTTTGAAGGCAGTGCCAGCGGCGCTTTCAAAGAAGGGCGCGAGTTTCCCATCCTCAGCGGTGTGGAGTCACTCGCCATTGCTGATGTGGATGGTGACGAGAAAGCGGACCTGGTGCTGCTGAGTCCTGGCGAGCAGTCCATCGGTGTGGCCCACTGGCAGGACAACCGGCTGCTGTATCCCGAGATCATCTATCAGGCGAAGGAAGGCGAAACACTGCTCACGCTGACCACGGATTCAGATGTTCTTTGTGTGAGCGAGATCAAGTCCAAGCCGCAGCTCATCACGCTACGCAAAACGGTCGGGGCCAAAGGATTCACCGCCAGCACGCAGGAGCTCATGATTAAAACCGGGCGCATCAACGGCATCCGTGTGGTGGATGCGAATCAGGATGGACGCAGCGATCTGGCTTTGTTTTCCAATCTCGGCCCGCTGCAACTGCTGCTGAGCACCACGGACGCCAAAGCGCCGTACAAGCGTGTGGAAGGCATCCCGGATTCGTTTGTCAGCAAGCTTGCGCCTGCCGCGCTCACCACGGGGGATCTGGACGGCGACGGCAAGGAGGAGATCATCATCGCGCATCAGCAGCTGGCCCGCGCGTTCAAGGTGGATGCCGACGGCAAGGCGAGCATCGTGGAGCAGTTCAACGCGCCCGATGCCGCCGCCGAACTGCACAGCGCGCTGGTTTCCCGCAGGAATGGCAAGGTTTCCGTGCTGCTGATCGACGCGACGCATAGCAAGCTGCACGAGCTCACGGCGGATGCGGATCACGTCTATCGCAACGATCACACGCATGCGCTGCCTGCCATGACGCCTGAGCAGTGCGTGATCATGAATGCGGACAAGAGCACGAAGTTGCTGCTGTTGGGCAAGACGAGCTTTCAGCTTGCGCCTTTGGACGGTTCGACGCTGAAGCTGGACACGGTGGCGACGTTTGACAGTGAACTGAAGGACACAACGCCTTCGGATCTCGTGGTCGCTTCGTTCTCGGGGGAAGATGTGGATGATATTGCGCTGCTGGACACGGCCAAAAGCCGCGTGATCGAGATCTTCCAGCCGGCCGCCGGGCAGAAATGGGAGAGCGCGATGTATTTCCGGGTGTTTGAGACTGACCCGCATTTTCGGGGGAAGACCGGGCTGGAAAATGAGCCGCATGATTATGCGGCGTTTGATCTCAATGGGGATGGACGCCTGGATCTGTGTTTGTTGACGCATGACCGCGCGCTGCTGTATGTGCGGAAGAAATAAGAGGGGGCGGTTTCTTCGATTGGAATGCTGTCTGCCATCGCGGTAAATGAGCTGCGGGGCTCATTGCAGACGCTTCTGGTGGGCTTGGTGCGCGGCGAATCGATGGGTTTGCTTCCCGGACTTGTGATTCTTTACCCAGGGTCGCCTCGCTGAGGCTCGGCTGAACCTGGGCTACGATAGGCCGCACCTTTGGTGCTGGTGTGTGGCGAGGCGTCGTGGCGAAAGATTGCGTCAGTTGCCAAGGAGGTTCATTTCAGGAGCTTGCGCGGGGGGAAATCATGACTGACAGCATGGGCTGCATGAAACGCCTTTACCGCAACGCCCAGATCGCCAGCGAAGACAGTCCGCAGCTCCAGACGGCCGATGTGCTGGTCGAGGGGGGGCGGATCATCGCCGTGGCGGCGGGGATCACGGGCGTGGAAAATGCGGAGGTCATTGACTGCAGCGGGCGCATCCTGCTGCCGGGGCTGTTTGACATCCATGTGCATGCCCGCGAGCCGGGTCAGGAGGACAAGGAAAACATCGCCACGTGCGCGGAGGCGGCAATCAATGGCGGGGTCACGGGCTTTGTGATGATGCCGAACACCGTGCCTGCCATCGACAACGCGGGGGTGGTGCGCAGCGTGCTGGAGAGTGCGCGGCGCACGCGGATCGGTGCTGGCATTTACACCAGCGGAGCGATCACGAAGGGGCGGAAGGGCGAGGAGCTGGCGGGCATCGCGGGTATGAAGGGTGCCGGCTGCGTCATGCTGACGGATGATGGCTTCCCTGTGCACAACCCGCAGGTGCTGCGCCGGGCGATGGAATATGCGCGCGATTTTGACATTCCGCTGGCCAGCCACTGCGAGGTCAAGGAACTGAGCGGCAAGGGCTGCATGCATGAGGGCAAGATCAGCTACGCGCTGGGTCTGCCGGGCATCCCGAGCATCAGCGAGGAGATCTGCATCTCACGTGACATCCGCCTGGCTGAATACACCGGCGTGCATCTCAACATCCAGCATGTGACCACGGCTGAGGGCATGCGCACGATCAAGCGCGCGAAGGATCGGGGCATCCGCGTGAGCTGCGAGATCGCGCCGCATCACCTGATGTTCAATCATGAGCACATCGGTGACTACGACACGCACTACAAAATGAACCCGCCGCTGCGCACGCCGGAGGACAATGCGGCGCTGCTGCAGGGGCTCAAAGATGGGTGGTTTGATGTGATCGCCACGGATCATGCGCCGCACACGCCGTTTGAGAAGAACCAGGACTTTGCCAGTGCGCCGTTTGGCATCACGGGTCTGGAGACCGCGCTGGTCTCGCTTTACGACCGCTACATTGCCCAAGGTATCTTGAGCTGGCAGCTCATTGTGAAGCGTTACAGCGCGGAGCCGCGCCGCCTCATGAAACTGCCGCCTGTGCCGGTGAAAGAAGGTGGCAGCGCCGAGTTCATCGTCTTCAATCCCGCGCGCAGCACCACTTTCAGCCGTGAGTTTATGAAGTCGAAGAGCATCAATACGCCTTTTCTTGACCAGACGCTGCAGGGGATGATCGAGCGTGTGGTGTATCGCGGTGAGGAGCTGCTGGCGAGGTAAAGCCGCTCTTCCGGCATTCCCCGCCGTTAATCCCGCTTGAATTGAGGCGAAGTTACGGCTTCACAATGGCCCCATGTCCGATCTCAAAGAATACCTCGCCCAGCGCTGCCAGTTTGTCGATACGGCGCTGAACCGTGTCATCCCGGGCTCTGACCAGCGGCCGATGACGCTGCACCAGGCGATGCGGCACAGCATGTTTGCGGGTGGGAAGCGGCTGCGGCCCATTCTCTGCCTGGCGGCGGCGGAGGCCTGCGGCGGGACGATTGAAGATGCGGTGTACAACGCCTGCGCGGTGGAGTGCCTGCACACCTACTCGCTCATTCACGATGACCTGCCCTGCATGGACGACGATGACATGCGCCGTGGCGTGCCGACCTGCCACAAGGTGTATGGGGAAGCCATCGCCCTGCTGGCGGGTGACGCGCTGCAGGCGCTGGCGTTTGAGCTGGTGACGAAGACGCCGATGTCCGTGCTTCATCCCACGGCGGTGATGGTGCTAGAACTCGCGCGCACGGCGGGCAGCCTGCACCTGGTGGGCGGGCAGGTGGCGGATCTGCAAGGCGAGGGCAAGAAGCTGCCGCTGGAAGACCTGCGCTTCATTCATGAAGGCAAAACTGCGGCGCTGCTGACGACGAGTGTGAAGCTGGGCGGCATGAGCGCGAATGCGAGCGCGGAGCAGATGCAGGGGCTGCACGAGTTTGGCATGGCCACAGGACTGGCTTTCCAGATCATTGATGACATTCTCGATGTGACGCAGACGAGTGAGAAACTCGGCAAAAGCGCGGGGAAGGATGTGGCGGCGGAGAAGAGCACGTATCCGGCGCTGATGGGGCTGGAGGCCTCACGCGCGGAGGCACACCGGCTGACGGAGGTGTCGCATCGGGCGCTGGATGTGTTTGGAGACGCTGCGTTGCATCTGCGGCAGCTCTCGGATCATCTGCTGAACCGGGATTATTAGACCATGCGCGTTGCCTTGTACCAAGGTGCCGTGAAGCGAAAGTGGCGGGAGGGTGAGGCGGGGTCTTGGGGTGCTGCGGGCACCGCACAAGGGACTGTGCGGGCCACTGTACGGGCGGGCTGACGCCACACTCATTCTACGGGGGGGAAGGCTATTGAGCGGCGACTTTGTCCTTTGGCTTTGCGGGCTCTTCGGACTGGGTTTGGATGACTTCGCCGCCGGAGGGTATGACGAGTTCATCACGCACCTGGACAAAGGAGCGGCCTTCCTTGGAGGCGTGGATGTAGAGCTTTTGTTTGCGCTTTTTGAGGGTCTTGAGAACGAGCGCCATTTGCTCGGAGTCCACTTTGTCCATGAAATCGGCGAACCAGTAGATGGTGTCGGCTTCCATGACCTCTTTCGACATGAGGGCGGTGGAGGCGAAGGTGATGCCGTTGAACTCGACGAACCAGGTGTTTCGGCGCTGGCTCATCAGGTCAAAGATGCCCTCGAGCGGCATGGGCTTGGCGGGATCGTAGGTGATGTTTCTGCGCTCTGCCGCCGGTATCTTGAGGGAGGTCTTGCCTTCCCAGGCCTGCCAGAAGGCGCGGAATTTGTCGCTGGTGACGGGGTTGATGTCGGCGTCGATCTTTGGCGGGGGTGGCATGAGGCCACAGCCAAAGTAGAGCACGAGGGGACTGCCGAAGGCGACCTTGTCGAGCTCCTTGGTGACGAGGGGGAGGAACTTGGTCATGGAGCGTGAGACATCCATGACCACGGCCATCTTGCGCGTGTCCTTGAGTTCTTTGCCGAACATCATGAGCGGCTTGAAGGCTCTGCCGGACATGGCGCCCATGCCCACGCCATTGCCAAAGCCGCCACCCGCGCCGCCGGTACCGAAACCGCCGCTGCCGAGCTTACCACCACCCGTCAGGGAGGCGATGTCGGGTATTTCCAGCACGTCCGGGGGAGCTTCGGGGAGGGTCAGCGCGGCATTGATGCTGGTGGAGATCAGGCGCTGCTTGGGCGGGGTCTTTTGCAATTTTTGCTGTTTCTTCATCTGCACCTTGTGTGCGAGGTCCGCAGAGGCTTGCGCGCCCTGCTGCGTGCCGCCGCCGGGGAGGAAATCGATCTGCTTATCCGTCATCTGTGAGGCAAACACGATAAAGCCGGCCAGTACGAGCAGGCCCGCATGAATCAGGATGCTGATGGTCAATGAACCGCCGCCGATGGAGCGCCACCGACGCACAAAACCATTGGACTGCCGCACTGGAGCCGGTGCCGGGCTGTCAAAGGCGGCGGGATCAGATGATGGCTCCTCCATGGACTCGGGGGTGTCGGTGGTCGGATCCATAGGCGGTTGCCCGGTCTTAACGGGGCCTGCCGAGTTTTCTTGTGCTAATTATTTCAGCCCTGTGGCTGAAACAGAGACGTGAGATCGCCGGTGAGCTTCTCGGGAGGGCCGAAATTGAGGAGCAGGGTGGAGCCGTCTCCCTGCACCACGCGGAAACCGAGGAGCCGCCTGCCGCCGGGCTCGATCTGCATATCGAGTTGCCGAAGGTACTTCTTGATGAGCAGCGGGCGCGGAACCATGGCCACGGTGACGAAGTCCTTCTCCTGCTGAGTGACCTTGAGGGTGAAGTTGTTGGTCAGGGATTCGGGGGCCATGTCGCGGCCGCTGAGGAATTTCATCCACATGCGCACGCGGCTGTCGTCGGGCTTGAGGGTCTGCCAGGGGGCGTCCGCGCTTTCCTTGAGTCGGACGGTTTCTTTGTCGAAGACGAGGATCGTCGTGGCGGGAGAGCCAAGTTCCAGGCGGAAGCGACCGTCTGCCATGCGCCAGAAACGGCCGCTGGAGCTGACGGGCTCTTTGAGTGCGGGCGTGGTGCGCGTTTGCTGAAAGGCGACCTTGATGCTGCCGATCTCCTTTTGCGCCGCCATCCATTGCTGCATGACAGGTGGTATGAGAGCGGGGTCTGGTGCTGCCTGGACGGGCAGCGCCAGACCGAGGGCGGCGGCAAGAAGTGCTGGCAAACGAATCACAGGGCAAGCCAGACACCCAAAACGCCACAGTCTCAAGCATTTCGCTGCCATGTTTTCCCTTGCCCCCCCGTGCAAACCGTGTTCTCTCACCTTCGAATCAACCCCTATTTTATACACATGAGCGAGCGTCGCGTCGTCATCACCGGCATGGGAGTCATCTCCCCCGTCGGCAACACCAAAGATGACTTTTGGAAGAACATCCAAGCAGGAAAGAGCGGCATCCGTCGCATCCAGTCCATGGACACCGAAAAGTACGACTGCAAGATCGCGGGCGAGGTGGTGGGTTTTGATCCGACCGTCCATTTCAACAACCACAAGGACGCGCGCCGTGCTGACCGCTACTTCCAGTTTGCCATGGCAGCCTCGAAGATGGCCGCCAAGGACGCAGGTTTGAACCCTGACAGCCTGGACCCGCATCGCGTGGGTGTGATGGTGGGCAGCGGCATCGGTGGTCTTGGAACGCTGGAGACCCAATATGAGATCCTCCTGACGAAATCCCCCTCCCGCGTCTCCCCCTTCATCATCCCGATGATGATCTCGAACATCGCCAGCGGCATGATCGCGGCGGAATATGGGTTCATGGGGCCAAACATGGCCATCGTCACGGCCTGCGCGACCTCCAACAACAACATCGGTGAAGCCTGGCGTAACATCAAATTTGGCGATTCTGACGTGATGATCTGCGGTGGCGCTGAGGCCTCCATCCGTCCCTCGGGACTCGCCGGATTCGCGAACATGAAGGCGCTGAGCATGCGCAACGACGACCCTGAACGGGCATCCCGCCCGTGGGACAAGGACCGCGACGGTTTCGTCATGGGCGAAGGTGCCGGTGTCGTCGTCATTGAAGAGCTTGAGCACGCCAAAAAGCGCGGAGCCCCCATTTACGCCGAACTGGTCGGCTATGGCACCACGGCAGATGCCTACCACCTCACCTCCCCGCATCCTGAAGGTTTGGGTGCGGCCAAGTGCATGGAGATGGCCCTGCGCCATGCCAAAATGAACGTGACCGACGTGCAGTACATTAACGCTCACGCCACCTCGACTCCGGTGGGTGATTTGTGCGAACTGCGTGCCATCAAGCGCGTGTTTGGGGAGTACGCCACGAAGGGCCTGCTCGTCTCTGGGACCAAGTCGATGACGGGTCACCTGCTCGGCGCGGCCGGTGGTGTGGAACTCATCGCCTCCATCTATGCAATCCGGGACCAGGTGGTGCCGCCGACGATCAACGTCGAAAACCTCGATCCCGAGGTGGATGTGGACGTCGTGCCAAACACGGCGCGTCCGGCCAAGATTGATGCGGTGCTGAGCAACTCATTCGGCTTCGGCGGACACAATGCCGCGCTGCTGATCAAGAAGTTCTGAGGCTGATTCTGGCTATGCGCTGACCAAGCGCGGAGCGCTGATATAACCGTAACCGTGGGTGCCCACCCAGGGGTGCGGATGAGAGCGTTTTAAATTATTTTACGGATGTGGGATCCGAGGATGGTAAAGGCTGGCGCACATAGTGGTCAGTATCATCCTCGGTGCTTTCCCAGCGTGCACGACTGCCCAAAACCGCACAGGGGACTGTGCGGACCACTTTGCTGACGCCCTCGCGACGGCCTGTGGACATTTTTCGTCGTGGATCAGCACCCACGGCTACCAGCGCTCAACGTTTTCTGAGGCGAGCTTTCAGCGCGTCACTGCCAGCTCCAGATCCTTCGCGCCTTCGACAACATCGAAGTTCCAGTCGCCAGCGCCGGGCTGCTGCTCTTTGGTGGTGACGGTGCCATCTGCTGTCTCCAGACCGGGGACATCGGCGGCGCTGTAGCTGACGGTCAGCTTCACTTTGCCGATGATGGGGCCGGTCTTTTCGTCGAGTTTGAATTTGCCGCCCATGACGCGTGCACAGGCGACGGGTGCGGAGGGATCGTCTGAGGCGAAGACGACGCTGCCCCAGCTCACGGGCTTGCCGTCCACGGTGACTTTGCCGTTGATGGCGGTGCGCTTCATGGGCTTGAGGAAGCCTTGATTGCGCAGCCAGTCGCGCAGATGCATGCTCCAGGTGCCGAGCACGGGATCGCCCAGATAGAGGCCGACGCCATGCGGGCCGGGGCGGTAGATGTGGAGTTCGGCGGGGACTTTGTTCTTCCGGCAGGCAAGGTAGAAAGCCACGGCGTTCTCGGCGGGGACGACGGTGTCCTCGTCGGTCTGGAAGATGAAGATGGGCGGAGTATTGGCGGTCACACGCGTCTCGGTGCTGACGTGTTTGGCGAGTTCGTCGTTGTCGTTCGTGCCAAGGAGGTTTTTGCGCGAGCCTTTGTGGCCGTAGTCTTCGATCATGGAGATCACGGGATAAGTCGGTGCGGCGACATCCGGACGGGCGCTGACTTGATCGATGGCGTCATTGGTCGCGCCTTCAGGTTTTTCATCGAACATGGTGGCCGCCATGGAGGTGAGATGGCCACCCGCAGAAAAGCCGATGATGCCGATGCGGTTGGGGTCGATGCCGTACTGCTGCGCGTTCGCCCGCACATGGCGGATGGCGCGCTGCACATCGATCAACTGCGTGGGAAAGTGGTAGCCCTGGCTGCCAAGGCGGTAGTGCAGCACGAAGGCCGAGACGCCGAGGCCGTTGAACCACTTGGCCACCTGCACGCCTTCATGGTCGGCCGCCAGACCGCCGTAGCCACCGCCGGGGCATACGACGAAGGCCGCTCCATTGGCCTTGTCCTTGGAGGCGGGCCAGACGTTGACGAAGGGCTGGTCTTTGTCTTCCGTGCCCTTCGCTCCCGGTGAGCCATCAGGCCAGAGCTTGACCTTGGTGGGCTCAGCATGGGTGAGAGAGGTGAAAAAGAGGGCGGCGGCAAAAAGAGAAAGCTTGTTCATGCAGGTGGAAGTCTGTTAATCCTGTCTTTCTCACCCGTTCTTTCATCCGCCATGATTTCACGCCGTCATTTTCTCTCAACCAGCCTGGGCGCGCTCAGCGTCTCCACCCTGCCTGCCATTGAACCGATCAAGCGGCCTGGCAAGAGCCGCATGCAACTCGGAGTCGCCGCTTACAGCTTTCGTGATTACTTCCTGTGGATGCGCGACAAGGAGCAGAAGCCCAAGGGCGACAAGCCGCAGTGGAGCATCCTCGATTTCATCGACTGGTGCGGTGACAACAACGTGCCCGGCGCGGAAGTGACCAGCTACTTTTTCCCGAAGGATGTGGACGAGGCCTTCCTGCTGGAAGTGAAGCGCCGCGCCTACCTGCGTGGTGTACAGCTTGCGGGCACGGCGGTGGGCAACAATTTCGCCCTGCCTAAAGGGGAGAAGCTGAGCGAGCAGATCGCCTACACAAAGAAGTGGATCGACTACTCTGCTGTCATGGGCGCACCGCACATCCGCGTGTTTGCCGGACCGCAGTCCAAAGAACTCAGCGAGGAGCAGGCCGTGACCAACTGCCAGGAATCCTACCAGGAGTGCCTCGACTACGCCGCCAAGAAGGGCGTCTTCCTTGGGCTGGAAAACCATGGTGGCATCGTGGCTGAACCGGAAAATCTCATCAAGATGGTGAAGGCCGCCAACAGCCCCTGGGCAGGCATCAATTTGGACAGCGGCAACTTCCACACGGAAGACCCGTATGCTGACCTCGCGAAGATCGCGCCGTATGCGGTGAACGTGCAGCTCAAGATGGAGATCAGCCGCAAGGGAGCCGCCAAAGGCGTGATGGAAGCCAGCGATGTGAAACGCGTGATCCAGATCATGCGCGACGCGAACTACCAAGGCTGGTTCACGCTGGAGTTTGAAACGAAGGAAGATCCGTTTATTCGAGTGCCGGAGATTTGTGAAATGCTGCGCCCTTTGCTGGGGTGAGTTTGCGGTGATTGTCCATGTTTTCCCCTGCCAAGGCGGGCGCATGCCCAGGTAACTCCATACGCTCTGCGAAGCGGAAGCTCTTTGAAAACCATCGTCAACGACTGTAGACAATCGTAAACCTCCCCTTTCCCCCTCTTCCCCATGTCCCACGCACCCACCGTCGTCATTGAGAACTTCTACCCCTGCCTGGATGGCGGTCGGCATCCGGTGAAACGGGTGATCGACGAGCCGCTGGATGTGTGGTGTGATATTTTCAAAGATGGTCATGATGTGATGAGTGCGGTACTGCGCTGGCGGCTGACGGGCTCGCGACGCTGGTTTGAGGCGCCGATGAAGCCGACTGAGAACGATCGCTGGCATGGGCAGTGCAGCTTTGCCAAAGCTGGGCGCTGGGAATATGTGGTGGAAGCGTGGGGCGATACGTTTCGCTCGTGGAAGAAGACGTTTGCGGTGCGGGTGCAGACCCAAGATCCGGATGTGCCGATCGAGGCGCTGGAGGGGGCGCGGTTGCTGAGGGAGGCTGGCAAACGTGCGCGTGCTGCGGGGGTGCCAACGGCGGGGACGCAGCTTGAAGATTGCGCGGATCTGCTCACTTCGGTGAAGGCCACGGACCTCATGGATGTGCTGCTGTCTGACGAGATGCAGAGCCTGATGGATCAATATCCGGACCGTTCGCAGTCAACGACTTCGGACACATTGAAAGCCACGGCTGAGCGTGAACGTGCACGCTATTCCGCGTGGTATGAATTCTTCCCGCGGGGGGCGGAGGGACGCAGTGACAAACATTCCTCCTTCCGCGACTGCCTGGGCCGTCTGGACCATGCAGCGCACATGGGCTTTGATGTGATTTATTTCCCGCCGATCCATCCGATCGGCATCACGGCGCGCAAAGGCAAAAACAACACGCTGACGGCCGGGCCTGACGACGTGGGCAGTCCGTGGGCGATTGGTGGCCCGACGGGTGGGCATCGACACATCGAGCCGGCGCTGGGCACGGAGAAGGATTTTGTGTGGCTGGTTAAAGAGGCCAACAAGCGTGGCATGGAGATCGCGCTGGATTTTGCACTGAACTGCTCGCCGGATCATCCGTATGTCAAAGATCATCCTGAGTGGTTTTATCAACGGCCGGATGGCAGCATCCGCTACGCGGAGAATCCGCCGAAGAAGTATCAGGACATCTACCCGCTGAACTTCCACTGCGATGACTGGCGCAACCTGTGGAAGGAGCTGATCGAAGTCGTGCAGTTTTGGGTGGATCGCGGCGTGAAGATCTTCCGTGTGGACAATCCGCACACGAAGCCCGTGGCATTCTGGGAGGAGCTCATCGGCACCATCCAGCGCAAGGATCCGGATGTGCTCTTCCTCGCCGAGGCCTTCACGAAGCCGAAGATGATGCAGGTGCTGGGCAAGGTGGGATTCACGCAGAGCTACACGTACTTCACCTGGCGGGAAGACCCCAAAGCGCTGACCGAGTACGCCACCGAACTGACGCGCAGCGACATGCGCTGGTACTACCGTGCGAACTTCTGGCCCAACACGCCCGACATCCTGCCGGGCCATTTGCAGAATGCCACATCACAGATGTTCCGCATCCGCGCTGCGCTGGCTGCCACGATGTCATCGAGCTGGGGCATGTACTCCGGCTACGAGCTCTGTGAGAACGATCCGTATCCCGGCAAGGAGGAGTACGACAACAGCGAGAAGTACGAGCTGAAGCAGCGCGACTACAACCAAATGGGGGGCAACATCACCGCCTTCATCCGCGCGCTGAATCTGATCCGCCGTGACAATCCGGCGCTGCATCTCTACGACAACCTGAGCTTCCACGGTGCGGATCACCCACAGATGCTTTGCTACAGCAAGGTCACACCGGATTTTAGCAACCGCATCCTCTGCGTCATCAGCCATGACGCGCATCAGCCTGCCATTGGCATGATCCATCTCGATCTCGCAGCGCTCGGACTGGACGGCAGCCGTCTTTTCAAGGTGACTGACCTTCTGCACAATCAAACGTATGAGTGGCATGGCGCGGACAACTACGTGGCGCTGCACCCAAATGGGATGTCGATGCATGTCTTCCGGGTGGAGCAGTAATGTGATGTGATATGAAATGCCGTGAGAAGCTGCTGCTGGCCGTGTTTGCGCTGATGCTTGCAGGGCAGACTTCCGCATGGCGGCTGGAGTCCACGTCGAAGGCAGCTCCTCTCGGGCATGAGGCGGTTTTTGTGATCAAGACGATCAAGGGCCCGACGACGGTGGAAATGAAGCTGGTGTTTTTCGATGAAAAACACTGCGCCATGCGGGTGGCGGCCAATGCAAGCAGCCTCGTGGCGGCACCTCTCAATGAACTGGGCAGCGAGGCAAAGGCGCTGGCCGTGTGCAACGGTGGCTATTTTCACGCGGGCGGTGATTTTGGTCCTGCCGGCCTTGAGATCGCGAGTGGCAAACGTACGGATGAGTTCCGTGGCGATGGCGGCTGGGTGGGGGCGCTGATGGTACGGCAGGACAAGGCGTCGCTCATTTTGGAAAAGGAATTTCAAGACGCGCCGGACATCAGCGAGTTTCTCCAGTGCAGCCCGTGGTTGATCGATCAGGACCGCATCGCGCCGGTGCTTCTGCAAGGTCAGAACCTGCGCAATCAACGCACCTTCATTATGACGGATGGAGGGGGGCGCTGGGCGATTGGCGTGTGCAAGGGAGCCGGACTGCTGGAGCTGGCGCAGATACTCATCACGCCTGGCATCATCACGGAGATCAAGGTGAAGCGTGCGCTGAATCTTGATGGCGGCCCGTCCACTGGCCTGTGGTGCCGCAGCGCGGACGGACGAGAGCAGTTTGAAAAACCGGGCTGGGCGGTGCGGAATGCGATCATGGTAGTGCCGCGGGATTTGAAGTGAGATGGCCTCAAGTTAGGCAGCAAGCGTTCGGATCGGTGCAACCGCGAGCGCGAAGCGTCTTGGAGTGGGTGCGGCAAGCCTGGGCGCGACGCCGCTTCCGCATGCTGAATGGTGGGTTCAGGATGAAGAACATTCAACAGCTCGCGAAAGCGGTGTCGCCGAGGCAAGTGCGTTGCCCTTGCCTCTCTGCCACCGCAATCCAAGACGCTGGCGCGTGCCGCGAAATTCCCGGTGAGATATGACCGGTTTGGTGCGTTCGGAGGAGATGCGTCCAACCCTCCTTGCTCTCCTAGCCCTCGGCTTGGTCCACACTGCTTCAGCCCAGGAAGCCAGGTGGTACAAGGGCAACACGCACACCCATTCGCTGTGGAGTGATGGCAATGACTTTCCGGAGATGATCACGGACTGGTACAAGGAGCATGGCTACGATTTCCTGGCGATCTCCGATCACAACGTGCTGCAGGCGAAAGAGGTGTGGATGAGTGAACCAGCGATCGAAAAGCGCCGCCGGATCCTGGGCAAGACGACCATGGAAAAGTATCGCGCCCGTTTCGGTGATGAGTGGGTGACGACTCGTGAAAAGGACGGCGTCACCGAGGTGCGGCTGAAGAAGCTGGAGGAGTACCGGCCCAAGTTTGAGGAGGCGGGGAAGTTCTTGATCATCCAGGCGGAGGAGATCAGCGCTGGCTTTGGCAAGATCCCGATTCACCTGAACGCGGTGAATTTGAAGGAGGAGATCGCGCCAGTCAAAGACCTCACGAGCATTCAAGAGGTGATGCGGGCGAATCTGCGAATGGTGAACGAGCAATCCAAGCGGCTGGGCATACCGATGCTCGCGCACATCAACCATCCGAACTTCCAATGGGCGCTCTCCGCCGAGGATCTGGCGGCGGTGCTGGAGGAAAACTTCTGGGAGATCTACAACGGCCACCCCACCATCAACTATCCGGGCGATGCGTCCCGCATGGGCCATGAAAAGATCTGGGACGTGGCCAACACGCTGCGCATCGCCGAGCTCAAGGCACCGCCGCTGTATGGCGTGGGCACGGATGATTCGCACCGCTACCACGGTGAGGAAAACGGGCCGGGGCGTGGCTGGGTGATGGTGCGTGCGGCCAAGCTCGATCCCGCCGAGATCATTCAAGCGATGAAGGCGGGTGATTTTTATGCGTCATCTGGCGTGACGCTGGACGACGTGAGTTTCAAAGATGGCGAGCTGCGCATCCGCATTCATGCGGAGCCCGGGATCAAGTACAGCACGCAGATTCGCGGCACCTTGCAGGGCTATGACGCCACGACGCGCGCGGCTCCGCCGGTGGAGGGCGATCTGCATCCGCCACGCCTGCTGTATTCCGATGATATTGGCAAGCCGCTGGCGACGATTGAAGGCAATGAGGTGGTGTGGAAGCCCAGCGGCAAGGAGCTGTATTTCCGCGCGGTGATCACGTCCTCCAAGCCGTATGTGAAGCCTTCGTTTGAAGGGCAGATGGAGATGGCCTGGACGCAGCCGATGGGGTGGAAGAAGTAGCCCCAGTTCGTGAGGACCTGGGGGAGCATCGCGAGGACTCTTGTGAGGTGTGGTGAAGCGGAGCGGGTCCTTGTTCCACAGGAACAAGGCTACTATCGCATCCGCATGCCCTGCATGCGGCCTTGCATGCCTTCGAGCATGGGGGCCATTTCGAGCTTCATGGAGAGGGGGGCTTCTTTGAAGAAGAGGCCCATGTCCTTGGTGAAGGACTTTTCAAAGCTGGCGGCGTCCTGATCCAGCATCATCTGCATCTCAGGATTTTTTGAGGCTTTCTTTTTCATCTCGCGCTGGATGCCGCCGATGATGCGGCGGCGGTCTTCGACGGGGAGTTTTCCCAAGCCCTTCATCACGGCCTTGAAGTTTTCCTCCACAGTGCGGTTCACATACTCGCCCTTCTCCTCATCGGTCAGCGATTTGAAAAAGCGGTCGATGGTTTCCAGGCCTTCTTCGCGCATCTCGCTGCGCTGGTTGAAGTCGAGCTTGAGGACGGAGTTGATGGTCTTGTCGAGATAGGCTTTGCGCTTCGATTCTGCCAGATCCTCATCCGCCAGCCACGGCGCATTCGCCATGAGGGCGAGCATCTTTTCGGGTGAATACACCGAGTCTTCGGTGACCCACATGACCACGGCCACACCGGCCCAGACGAGGACGAGGAAGGCGGCGATCTGGAACCAGAAGCGTTGGAGCGGCATGGCCGGTTACCTTTTGCCAAAGCGGCGGCCTAGCAACGAAAGAAATTCGCCAGACTCCTCCACCTTGAGCTTCTTCGTAACGGCGAAGTAGGCGATGGCGGCAACGCTGATGCTGACGCCGAGGCCGGCGCAGCGCAGCATGAAGTTCAGGTGCGACCAGTCGGCCATGATGGTATATTTGGCCGCCAGGCAGACGGCGGACATGGCGGCAACGCCGATGATGAGCTTGAGGAGCGACTGCAGCAGCGAGCTGGTTTCGAGGCCGGAGGCAAACCTGCGCATGCAGAGGTAGAGCGTGAGGAAATTGAGCGAGAGCCCGACCGCTGTGGCCCAGGCGAGGGCGGTGTGGTCCCAGTGGAAGACGAAGACGGTGATGGAGTTCACCGTGGCGGTGAAGACGATGACGCCGATGCTGACCAGCATGGGAATGAAGCGGCGGTTGATGGTGTAAAACGCGGGCTGCAGCACTTTGATGGCGGCGTAGAAGATGAGGCCAAAGGCATAGGCCTGGAGCGGGGCGGCGGTGTTTTGCACGTCCAGCGCGGTGAATTTGCCGTGCTCGAAAATGACGGAGATGATCTCCCCTGAAAGCAGGGTGAGGCCGACGGCGCAGGGCAGCGTGAGGAAGAGCACGAGGCGCAGTCCTTTGGCAAGAGCGGCGCGAAAGGCGGGGCTCATGCCTTCGGTGGCGAGGCGGGAGAGCATCGGCAGCGTGACGGTGGCGACGGCGACGCCGAAGAGACCGAGCGGAAGCTGCTGGAGGCGCTGGGCATTCGCCAGCCAGGCGAGAGCGGACTCCTTGCCGGGGGTGTAGGAGGCGAAAATGGAATTGAGCAGCACGGCGACCTGGGTGCCGCTGGCGGCGAGCATGGAGGGCCACATGAGGTGCAGCACCTCTTTCACCGCAGGGTCTTTGCAGCCGAAGTCAAAGCGGAAACGAAAGCCCACGCGATGGAGCGCGGGCAACTGCACCGCGAGCTGCAGCACACCGCCGATCAAGGTGCCGATGGCGAAACCGGTAAGGCCTTTTTCGCTGACGTGACCGTGGCGGAAACCAGGGTCGATGACCCAGGCCAATGCGACGCCGCCGACGATGCAGCCAAGATTGAAGAAGGCCGAAGCGACGGCGGGGATGAAGAAGACCTTTTTCGAATTCAGCATGCCCATGACCAGCGCGGTGACGGACACCAGCGCGATGAAGGGATACATGATCTGCGCCAGCCAGATGCCGAGCACCTTGGCCTCTTCACTGAGACCGGGCGTCAGGATGCGGAAGATGATCGGCGAGAGCGAGACGCCGGCGATGGCAACGATGCTCATGAACCACATCGAGAGCGAGATCATCTTGCGACCGAGCACCCAGGCGGCTTCATCGCCCTCGGTCTTCATCTTCTTGGAGAAGGTGGTGACGAAGGCGGTGGAGAGAGCGCCTTCGGCAAACAGATCCCGCAGCATGTTCGGCGTGCGAAAGGCGGCGGTGAAGATGCCGGTGAAGGCGGAGCCGAAGAAGCCGTTCAGCAGCTGATCGCGCACGAGTCCGAGGACGCGGCTGCAGAGAATGGCGATGGAAACGATCCCGGTGGACCGTGCTTGGGAGGAGGAGTCTTTTTTTTCGTCGCTCATGAGGAGTGACGGCCGCTGGCGCGCCGCAGTTTGTCCATCATGGCGACTCCCATGCCATGTTCATGCAACGGTTCTGCAATGATTTCATCGACGCCGAGCATGTCGAGCGTGCGGAGGACGTAGAAGAAGCGCACGGCGGCTTCGGGGAGCTTGCCGTTGCCGGGGCTGAGCATCATGACTTCCTCCCATTCGCAGAGATTGAGGTAGCCGTCCTTTTCTTCGCCACGGTAGCTCATGAGAGCATAGCGTTTGCCTTCTTCGGGAATGAAATCAGAGGGGCGTTCGAGCAGGCGCAGCGGGGTCTTTGGCGCGTAGTGGGAGGCGAGCTGGCCAGGGGCGGCGCTGGCTTCATCGACGACGGTGCGCGAGGCGTAGCGCACCTTGCCGTAAACTTTCAAATCTTCGGCGGTGATGGGGCCGGGGCGCACGATGGTGATGAACATCTTCGGGCTGCCGGGCTCGATTTTAATGATGGTGGACTCCAGGCCAAACATGCAGGCACCGGCATCGACGATGAGATGGATGCGGCCATTGAGCTCGGCGAGCACCGCGCTGGCAGACGTCGGGCTGATGGAACCGAAACGATTCGCGCTGGGTGCGGCAATGGGCTTACCGAGATCGCTGATGATGCGGCGGAAGATGGCGTTGGAGCTGACACGCACGGCAACGGTCGGGAGTCCGGCGGTCACGAGGTCGGGAACGATGGGCTTCTTGGGCAGCAGGATGGTGAGGGGGCCGGGCCAGAAGCGTTCGACCATTTTCTTCAGCGTCAGGGCGATCTCTGGCGGCACGTCGGCCACGAGGTCGATCTGCTCCTTGCTGGCCAGGTGGACGATGAGTGGGTCGAAGGTGGGGCGTTCCTTGGCTTCGAAGATTTTTGCGACGGCCTCCGCATCAAGCGCATTGGCCGCGAGGCCATAGACGGTTTCCGTTGGCAGGGCGACGACTTCGCCTTCGCGGAGCAGCCGGACGGCTTCATCGACCGCCTGGTGCAAGAGGGGTGGCTGGTCGGTGGGCAGAACGGCGGTGACGTAACTCATGATGGCGATGTGTGGCTTTCAATCACCGCCCAGGCGTTGTGATTGTGGATGGATTCGTAATTTTCGGCTTCGACACGGAACCAGGTGATGCGCGGATGCGCCCTGGCTTTCACCGCGATGTTGCGCACGAGGTCTTCGACGAAGACGGGATTGTCGTAGGCGGCTTCGGTGACGAATTTTTCGTCGGGACGTTTCAGGACACTGTACAGTTCGCTGCTGGCACTTTGTTCAACGAGTTCGAGGAGGTCCTCGATCCAGACAGGTTCGCTGAAACGAATGGCCAGGGTGACGGTGCCGCGCTGATTGTGGGCACCCCGGGCGCTGATGGCCTTGGAGCAGGGGCAGAGCGTGGTGACGGGCACTTCGACGGTGAGCACGAAGTCGGTTTTGGCCGCATCGGTGTTCACTTCAAAGATCACGCCGTAGTCGAGCAGGCCTTCCGCGCCGGAGACCGGGGCTTTTTTGCTGCGGAAGTAGGGGAAGCGCATTTCGACATGCGCCTTGTCGGCATGGAGCTTTTTCATCAGCTCGCGGGGCATGGCGACGATGTTGGAGACGGTGAGCTCCTTGCCGTGGGCATGCAGCACCTCGACAAAACGGCTCATGTGCGTGCCTTTGAACTGATGTGGGAGATCGACGGCCAGTGACACGGTGGCGACGGTGTGCTGCACGGCGGCATCGCGGTCACGGATGCTCAGCGGAAAGCGCAGGCTGCGCACGCCCACGCGGTCGATGGGCAGACGGCGGTCATCGCGTTCGTTTTGCGTGTCGGTAAGGGCGGACATAGGCTGGAAATGAAACTTCCCACTGCCGCGCATTGCAACAGTGGGAAGCAGATCAAAAGGGACCCTTTACGGGCAGACCCTGCAAAATCAGGCCATGAGGTTCACAGCGCGGGAGCGCTTGATCTCACGGACGACCACGCGGTGCAGCCAGGCTGGAAGACCGGTGATGCGGCGGGGGATGAGCTTGCCGGACTCCGTGGTGAAACGGGCGAGCAGTTCAGGATTGGTATAGGAAATCTTTTCCACCGGGATGTCCACTCGGCGACGCGGCATCTTGCGATTCGCGCGACGGAAATTGGACATGCGTTCTTTGGTCTTCGGTTGCATAGCAGTCTGGGGTAAAAATTAGCGGGTTTCGCGGTGAAGAGTGCGCTTCTTCATGAAGTGGTTAAACTTCACCTTCTCAAGACGGCCCGGGGTGCGGACGCTTTTCTTATTGCGCGTGGTCACGTAGCGGGAGGGCGGCATACCTGCGGCTTTCGCTTCGGTGCATTCAAGGGTGATGATTTCTCGCGGCATAAATTTGGGGCGCGGAGGCTAGGTCACTCTTTGGAGAAGTCAAGCGATTCGCCTGAGTTGTTATTGGAAGCGGCCGGAGTGGCATCATCTTCGTCCTTGTCGTCGTCGGCGGCGTCGTCCGCATTGTCGAGGCCGAAGAGGGAGTGAACCGGGCGGCTCCAGCGGCCGCTCATCTGGCTGCGCTCGAGCTTTTCCTGATAGGTGACGGAGAAACGAGCGAAGGGCATGGCCTCCAGGCGCTCTTCGGGAACTCTGACGCCAGTGCCTTCGCAGAGGCCGTAGGTGCCGGTTTCGATGCGCTTGAGCGCCTCGTTGATTTCGTAGAGGGCGTCCTGTTCCTTGCCGAGGAGGCTGAGAGCGAAGTCGCGGTCATAGGCGTCACTGCCGGCGTCGGCCTGATGCATGCCGAAAGCGGAGGAGTCGCCGTTTTCATTGCGGATGGTCTCGCTGGCCACGCCTTCAATGGAGTTCAGGTAGGCGTCGCGCAGTTCGATGAGGCGCTGCTTCTGCTTTTTGAGGAAGGGGGTCATCTTCACCGGCCCTTTGGCGATTTCGATGGTGACGCCTTCTTCTTCACGATTGAGGCGTGAGCGCGGTGTGCCGGAGGTCGAAACGGAGGTGCGGCCTTTAGGAACCAGCGGCGCAGGCGCAGACTTGGAAGGCTTGCTCACTTTGGCAGGAGCCGGGGCAGCCACAGGAGCGGCGGCTTTCACCGGTGCTGGAGCAGGAGCGGCAGCGGGTTTCTCAGCCTTGGCGGCGGGTTTCTTGGCGGGAGCAGCAGCCTTGACGGCGGCTTTTTTTGCGGGAGCGGGGGCTTTTTGCGGGGCGGTTTTCTTCACAGGCTTAGGGGAGGGTTTCTTCGGAGCAGGCTTTTGGGGAGCCGCTTTTTTCAAAATGGGTTTGCTCGTTGACTTCGCAGGAACGGGTTTGCTCTTCGACTTGGACGCCTTGACCGGCGCTTTCTTCACAGGCTTTGCAGCGGGCTTCTTAACTGCGGGTTTCTTGGATTTCGCAGGCATGGCTTTGACGGTGTTGGGTTGTCGATGAACTTCTCTGTTAATGCACCTGGCCACAGGGCGGAAAAAGAGGCGCGGATTCTGGCTGCGGTTGCCAGAACGCGCAACCAGTATTCCAACGCGGTTCCAAGGTTCCCATTTCAGACTCATTTGGCGGGTTGCGCCTGACCGGGCAAAGCCTACTCTCGCCCCATGAATGCCGAACCCCCCGCCAGTTCCGCGCTTTCCAGCCTGTGGCAGCAGATCCGTGCCGTCCTCGACCTGGTGCTGGATCTCTCCTTCAAGCGCTTCGTCACTCCGCACCTTGTGCGCATGCTGTATGTGCTGAGCATGCTGGCGGCCTTCATGTATGCCATGTCATGGCTGTTTTACAGCTGGTGGGGCATCATCGTCGCTCCCCTGGCATTCCTGCTCTACCTGATCGTCGCCCGCGTGACGGTGGAGCTGATCCTGGCGGTCTTCCGCATCGCCGACCACATCGCGCCGATGGCCAATGAGCCGGGTGGACGGCCTGCGGTGAAGCCGGGTTCGTTCACTGATCCGGTGAAGTGAGAGGCCGAAAAGCCCCCGTTGATGCCTGCGAAACAAGGAGCTTGTGAAATTTTTCACAAAATCGGGTTGCTGCCCTTCGCTGCGTCCTGATAATCGCCCTGCCGATGTTCACTCCCACGCTCGCCACTTTTGATCTCCTTGCGCTCGCCGTCTCGGTGGGGAAGATCGTCTTTCTGACCTTTCTGGTCATCCTCCCGCTGGTTTCGATCGCCGTTTATTTTGAGCGACGCATCTCGGCGGTGATTCAGGACCGTGTGGGGCCGAACCGCGTGGGCGTGCCGCTGACACTGCTGGGGTTCAAGAAAGACTGGCAGCCCTTCGGCATCGGCGGTCTGGCGCAGGCGGCGGCGGACGGCCTGAAGTTCATTTTGAAGGAAGACTTTGTGCCCGCCCATGTGCGCACCTTCTACTACTGGCTGGCACCGTGCATGACGGTGGTGCCGGCGCTGCTCACCTGCGTGGTGCTGCCTTTTGGCAGCGAGCTGAACCTCTCCTTTCTCGGCCTCGCAGCGCCGGTCAAAATGGTGATCGCGGACCTGAGCATCGGGCCGCTGTTCACCTTCGCCATCGCCTCCATCGGCGTCTATGGCATCGTCCTCGCCGGCTGGGCCTCCAATTCCAAATACCCCTTCCTCGGCGGTGTGCGCGCCAGTGCGCAGATGATCTCGTATGAAATCTCGCTGGGCCTGTCCATCATCCCGGTGCTGATGATTTTCGGCGAGCTGAACATGACCAAGATGTCCGCTTTTCAAGACGCCAACGGCTGGCTGCTGCTGCCGCTTTGGGGCGAAGGCCTGAGCGTCGCGCGCTGGGTGCTGGTGATCCCCGTTCTCATCTCCTTTGTGATCTTCACCGTCTCGATGTTTGCGGAGACGAACCGCCTGCCCTTCGACCTCGCCGAGTGCGAAACGGAGCTGGTGGCCGGTTACCACACCGAATACAGCTCGATGAAGTTCGCGCTGTTCTTCATGGGTGAATACGCCGCGATGATCATCGGCTCAGGCATGGCGGTGACGCTGTTCCTCGGCGGCTGGAGCATTCCCTTTGGGCCGTTGCTTTCCAAGCTGACCGGACTGCAGTTCCACTTCATCCCCGGCCACACGCCGCTCTACACCGGCCTGCTGCACATCGGCACCTTCTTCGCCAAGGTGTTCCTATTCATCGTCTTCTTCATCATCATCCGCTGGACCCTGCCCCGCTTCCGCTTTGACCAGCTCATGGCCCTCGGCTGGAAAGTGTTCTTCGAGCTCGCCCTCGCGAACGTCTTCCTCACCGCCCTGCTGATGTGGTGGTTCCCGCTGAAGTGAGCAAGCAAGGCTGAGCCGTCGAGAATGCCTCCTTTTTGGACTGCGGTTGCGCAGTGAGGAACGAACGAAGCTACCGCTTTCGACGGGCTGGGTGACTCACGCGTCCCTGGGAATGTCCGAATGCGAGAGCCGATGGTTTTTCGCACCTGGTCAGCACACGCCCGCCACGAGACACTCGAAAGCGGCAGCTCCACCCTTTCAGGGTTGCGCAGCCGCACTCCAAAACGCTGGGCTGGCCGCACGCTCTGAATACTTCAGCAGCCTGTCAGCCGTTCAATTCCGACCTGCTATTTCGCAGCCGCCAACGCCGGATTCGCACACCTGAACCATCTTTCCGCCGCCAGCGCCAGCAGGGCCCCGAGGACACCGCCGCACAGATCGGCGGTCCAGTCCCACACATCGCCACCGCTGCGGCCTGGCGTGTAGGTTTGATGCCATTCGTCAAAGCCGCCGACGGCACCGCAGAACAACACGGTCACGAGGATGGCCGTCCAGGTGGCTTTGGCAAAACCGGCAAGCCGCAGACCAAGAAGGAAGCACATGCCACCGGCGGCGAAAAAGGTCGCATGCTCAAATTTGTCCGCGCTCTCAAAGTTCGTAGGCGAAGGCAGGTGGCTCTGGGAGGAAAGCCAGAACAGCACCACGAACCACAGCAGCGCAAAAACACGCCAGAGCATGGGGGAGAAGAGGAAGCGGGGAATTTGCATCGTGCGCGGTGTATAGCAGACTTGAAGCCTATTTCCATTTCAAGAAGATCACGATCTTGCTCCAGCGATGTGATGGACCGCCCAGCCGCCCCACCTGCACCGCCTGCTCTATGTTCGTCCACACACCTCAGGCAAAGCGATAGACAAGCGCTGGCGCTGACGTTAAACCTCGCCCGATCCATTCCAACCCATCCATGAAACTGCACCTCGCTCTCGCCGCTTTTTTCGCCGCCATCTCCTTTGCCACTGCGGGAGAAAAGGAAATCTTCAACGGCAAGGACCTCACCGGCTGGGAAGGCAACAAGGAACTGTGGAGCGTGCAGGACGGCACCATCACGGGCAAAACGCCTGCTGATCCGGCGAATCCGGCCAAGAGCATCCTCAAGCACAACACCTTCCTCGTCTGGAAGGGCGGCACGGTGGGTGACTTCGAGCTGACGTTTCAATACCGCATCGAAAAGGGCAATTCCGGCGTGCAGTACCGCAGCAAGGAACTCCCTGCCGGTGAATTTGGCCCGATCATCAGCGGCTACCAGGCCGACTTCGAAGCAGGCAAGACCTACAGCGGCATACTGTATGAAGAAAAGGGGCGTGGTATCCTGGCCAAGCGCGGTGAAAAAACCGTCATCAAGCCTGCGGCGGACGGCGGCAAGAAGGCCGTGGTGGAAGTGACCGGCAGCGTGGGAGACAGCGCCGCGATCCAGGCCTCCATCAAGGAAGAGGACTGGAACGAGTACCGCATCGTCGCCAAGGGCAACCATGTGCAGCATTTCATCAACGGCCAGCAGACCATCGACGTGACCGATGAAGACGCCGCCAATGCGCCCAAGGAAGGCCTGCTGGCCCTGCAGATCCACGCGGGCCCGCCGATGGTCGTACAGTTCAAGAACTTCAAGCTCGTCGAAACGAAGTAGTCGTGCTTTGTTAGCGCCATCATGACCCGACTGCTCTTCTCCACGATTCTCCTGTTCACCTGCGGCTTTGCGATCAAAGCCGCAGCAGATACTGAATACCTCGTCGTCAGCGGCGGCCCCGCCGTGCGGCAGTTTGAGGATTTGCGCCGGCCCGGCGAGCAGCATGACCGCTGGTGGGGCAACTTCATCCGCACCGCCCGCGTGCGCATGCAGGAGATTCATAACACCGTCCCGGCGAACACGCACATCACCTGGCTGGTGTACCGGGATGCGTATGTACGCCGTGGTGCCGCCGAGCACCAGCCGCTGACGCAGAATGTGGAGTCGGTGCCGAAGGCCTACCCCTACATCCATCTCGTCTGGTTTCGCAGCACGGAGGAACTGATCCACTACATCAACAACGGTGCCTCCGGTCGCGCCGGTTTGAAGATCTCCGGCTTCGAGTACTTCGGGCACTCGAACAAGTACAGCTTTATGTTTGACTACAGCTCAGACACGTACGCCACCTCCACCGCGTGGCTGCATGAGCACGATCTGCACAAGCTCAGCAGCCGAGCCTTCGCCTCCAAGGCCTACTGCCAGAGCTGGGGCTGCCATACGGCGGAGAGCTTCAGCAAAGCCTGGAAACGCGCTACTGGCACCTACATGGTCGGTGCGATGGGCAAGACGGATTACTCCGACATGCACCTGCGCGACTGGCACGTGGGGCTTTCCAGCGGCGCGCGCTGGGTGAAGCGGTAGGGGGGTGTTTTGGGATTACAGCACCAACGGCGCGGCCTATCGCAGCCAGGGCAATGCCCTGGGTTCATGGGCAGAAACGCCGCAGCCCTGAAAGGGCGGCCTGATTCCCAATATCCCCGCTACTTCCCGCTCCAGACAAACGTCACCGGCTTGTCGATCTCCGGATGCACGCTGTGGTGCACGGGGCAGCCGAGGGCGGTGGCTTCGAGGAGCTTGCGGTCGGGGTGATCCTCCGGCAACGGGATGTCGATGGTGATAGGCAGGCCCACGATGCGGCGCGGGCTGTCCGCGCTCATGTGCTTTTCCACGCTGACTTTCATGCCGGCGATGTCATAGCCCTTCTGCTGCGCCTTGATGCCGATGACGGTGGCCATGCAGGTGGCCAGCGCCGTGGCGACGAGGTCGGTGGGGCTGAAGGATCCGCCTTTGCCGTGGTTGTCCACGGGGGCATCGGTGATGAACTGGTTCTGCGAAGGGCCATGGGTGGCCCGGCAGCGCAGGCCGCCCTCGTATTCGACGCTGATGGAAACGGCCATAGTCGGTAAAAGGCTGAAAATTACTGCGCGGTGAGGATGCCGTTCATGATGGCAACGTGGCCGGGGAAGGTGCAGAAGTAAGGGTACTCACCGGCGGCGGGCAGGGTGAACTCGATGGTCTCGCTCTTGCCGGGCTGGATCAGGCCGGTGTGGGCGAGGATGTCCGGGGAGTCTGGGATGTAACCTTTGTCCACCAGGGTCATGCCGCTCATGGCGATGGTCATCATGCGGTCCTTGGTGCCGAGCTTGCCGAGCACGAAATTGTGCGGCTGTGGCAGGGTGGGGTGGATGTTGGTGAAGGTCACGACGACTTTCTGGCCCACCTTGGCGCTGATGGTCTTGGTGTCATAGGCCAGGGGATTGGCGGTGTCTGGCTTGATGGTGACTTCCAGCGAGGGGAGACTGGAGGTGGGAGCGACGACCGCAGTGGTGGCGCTGGCCGGAACAGCCGGAACAGGGGCAGCGCCTGCAGCCGGAGCGGCCGCGGCGGGAGTCTTCGCATCGGCTTTCGCCTTTGGACGCAGGGAGCCCAGGCCGTCAAAGATAAAGGCCAGCACCCAGAGCAGGACGACCCCACCGATGACAGTGCCGATGATCATATTGAGAACAGACCAGATGGAGGACGATTTTTCCGAGGAAGAGGAGGGCGCGGACATGGGCTTGGGGGTGGGGGGATTGAGCGGGCATCAGAGCACAGCAGCGCCTGAAAGCAACCGCCGTGTGCCTTACGGAGCGGCCACTGCCGTCACGTCCGCCATCGCCTGCGCGATCTGCGGCGAAACGAGGTCCAAAAGATCGTTGTGGTGCCCGCCTGGAACGGCGTGAAACGTGACCGCCTGCGGGTGGGCGGCCGCCAGCTCCCGCCCCATGCGCACGGGGATGACTTCATCCTCCGTGCCGTGGAAAATCACGAAGCGCGCCCCGGCGCGGGAGGCGGCGTGGCCCAGCGATTTGCGGTTGTCGAAGCGGTGCAGGTTCAGATGGCACAGAGGCCAGCCGAGCACGATGCGGCCCATGTCCGTCATCGTGGTGAAGGGGGAGAGCAGCACACCACGGCGGACGTCCAGATCATCCGCCGCCATCAGGGCTGCCGCAGAGCCCAGCGAATGCCCCAGTACCGCGAGGCGCGGCTGCAGCTCCGCCAAGGTAGTGTGCAGGTGCTGCGCCAGCGCGGCCGCAGCTGCTTTGCCACTTTCACGAATCCGCTCCGGCGTAGGAGTGCCCGCGCACTCGCCGTAGCCCGGGTAGTCGACCAGCAGATAGGCAAAGCGGGCGTCCCAGTCATCGGTGTGGGCCAGCCAGTCGAGCGCCAGCGAGCCGTTCCCAGCGAAGCAGAGCCAGACCGTCTGCGGCAGGCCGGTGGCTGGCGCGCGCGCAGGGATGTAGAAGGCCGTCTGCACGCCCTGTGAGGTACTGAAGCGCAGGCGCTCGCCTTTGGCGCTGCGCAGCATGGTTTCATACTCCGCCCGGTAGGGATTCGGGAAGTAGATCAGGCGGGACTGGCAGCCGAGCAGAAAGAGCACAGGGGTGAGGATGAGGATGGCCAAGAGGCGCAGCAGGCGTTTCCAGAGCGGCATGGGGTTCAGTCCGGTGAGTAGGTTTTGGCGGTTACTTTGCCTTCCTTGAGCTTGAGGAGGATGGCCTCGCAGTCCACGGAGCTTGCCGGGTCTTCGGGGTCCATGAAAAACGTCAGGCTTTCGGCTTCGTCCACAATGATGCGGGGTTTGCGCCGCGGGCCCTTTTCGGGATAAAGCTGCGCCTGCAGGGCCATGACCTCCGCGCGTGTCATGCCGGGGCGGATGCCGGCATAAAAGGCCTGGTAGCTGCGCAGGCGGGCGTCCACCCACTCGGGGTGCATGGCCACCAGCACCATCCCCGCCGGTGCGAGCGTCGCCAGGCCGATAAGACCCAGCAGCACCTTCAGGCCTCTGCTGCGCACTTTGAATGCGGTGATCAGCATGATGACCGTAGCCAAGAGGCCCAGCACAGCCAGCACGAAGATGGGATGGGGCGAGGAGCTCAATTCTCGAGGATGCTGAGCGATGGCGTGCCGAAAGGCGATACAAAAATCTCTTCCTAGCTTTCCCCTTGGCACTCCTGCGACCGTTTGAATGAGCAAGGGGGCGAAGGGGGCGGCGTCCGGAACGAGCTGAAGCTCTGGACTGCTTTCTTTTTCCATACCGCCAACGCAGTGGCGCACCACGATAGACCTGTGAGCCATGCATCCCGCAGATTCAGTCGCCACGTTTCAAGCCGCCGTCACCGCCACCGGAAAGACGGTGGAAGGACTGGATGCACTGGCAGCCTTGGCGCAGATGGCGGGGTTCTATCGCGATGCGCGCGCGGACAAGTGCATTTTGGATGAAGAGGGCGACACGCTGCTTTTTCAGTGGGGCTTGTATGAAGAAGAGGGAGCGGAGAGGAGCTTCCAACTGGAGTTTGTCCGCCATTTCATCGAGCCCGGGAATGAGGACGAGGACGGCATGAGCCAGTTCTCCCTGACCCTGAACTACACACCCACTGCCGAGCTGCAGGCGCTGGAGCAGGGCACCCTGCAATGCACCTCGCCGGATGAACTGGCGGAGTTTGAAAAAGCCATCCTCGCCAGCCAGCCTTACCGGGCGGTGGCAGGCCTGAAGCCGCAGCAGACGACTCTGGACTGGTGCATGCTGTGAGGCGGGGCTCAAAGCCCGGGTCCTTCATTCTCAAACAGCCCGCGCGGAGAGCGCCCGAAAAACGAATCTGATGCATGGGATGCCGCAAGGCGCACAACCTACCCCTTTCACCCATGAAAACCATTCTTGCCCTTATCGATTTCTCCGACGTCAGCCCGAACGTTCTCACTCAAGCTCGGGCGCATGCCTGGGCGTTCGGGAGTGAGGTTGTCCTCGTCCATGTCGTGCCGCCGGAACCGCTGGTGGTGGATTTTGAGCCCCCTGCCGTCCCACCTGAGGTCTTCAAGTCACGGCAGCAGCAGTTGTCCGTCATGCGTGACGCCTTGATCGAGGAGGGAGTCAGCGCGAGGGCGCAGGTGTTTGGCGGTCTGCTGTTGGAAACCGTGCTGGAGCAGATCGAACATCTGGACCCGGATCTCGTCATCATGGGATCGCATGGCCACGGCTCACTGTATCATCTGATCGTCGGCAGTATTACGGAAGGCGTCATCCGCCATGCCAGCCGGCCGGTGCTCGTCATTCCCAGCGTGCCGGTGCCGGAGTCCCCGCGGGTGAAGGCTGCCGCTGAGAAAGTCTGGGAGGAGAATGCTGAGGCCCTGAGCGGCTCCCTCGGTGGGATTCCCGTCCCGCTGTGATGACAGTGCATCCTCACTTTCAGGCCTGAAAGTGAGCATCAGGAAGATGGTGATTTTTTACCCGCAGGAGAGACGGAATCGGCGCTTGCCCACGTGCGCTGGATGGAGCACCGTTGATGCCATGAGCTTTACAGGCACAGTCGAGAATGGTGTGGTCATTTTTCCGGAAGAAGTTTGCCTGCCGGATGGTGCGCTGGTGGAGGTCGTGGTGAAGGATGAGCGTCCGCTGATGCCGTTTGCCGCAGAGCTTTTAAAGCTGGCGAAGGATCGCGATTGGCCGACGGATATGTCCGTCAACCACGATCACTACCTGAATGGTGCGGCCCGCAAATGAAAGTGTTTGCAGATACAGTCTGGTTTGAAGCACTGCTCAACCGGCGGGATCAATACCATCATCAGGCTGTGGCCATGTCCCGTGGTGTGACCGCACACATTGTCACAACGGAGTTCATTCTTCTGGAACTGGGAGCAGCGTTTTCCGATCCTCAAGATCGCGCGGATTTCATGCTGGTAGACGAAATGGTTCGTACACGTCCTGACGTGACGTTGATTTCCGCGTCTTCTGAGTTGCTGCAACGGGGAAAAGAGTTGTTCGCTGCCCGTCCCGATAAAGGATGGTCATTGACCGACTGCATCTCTTTCGTGGTGATGAAGGAGCATGACACAACAGATGCCCTCACCGCAGATCAACATTTTGTGCAGGCAGGCTTTCGGGCGCTGCTGATTCAGGACGCTTGAACGGGGCGATAGTCACCCCCCTCCACCGCCCACCATGCCCGCATCCGGCTGGGTCATGCGGGCTGGATCCAGCGCCTCGTTCAAGTCCGCTTCAGTGAGGCCGAGTTCACCCAAACGCTCCAAGCAGAGCTGGCGTACGGGCGTTCCGGTCTTGGCGCTGAGCTTGGCGATCTCTGCGGCCTTGTCATAGCCGATCTTGGAATTCAGGCCAGTGACCATGGCGAGGCTGTGCTCGATGAAGCTCGTGCAGCGTTCGCGGTTGGCCACGATGCCGTCCACACAACGCGTGGTGAAGAGAGTGATGACATTTGTCAGCAGCTCGATGCTTTCCAGCAGCGCGGCGGCGAGCGCGGGCATCATGACGTTGAGCTCCAGATTCCCGCTGGCGGCGCACCAGGTGACGGTGGTGTCGTTGCCGATGACGCGGGCGCAGACCTGCATGAGGCTCTCGCACATCACGGGATTGACCTTGCCGGGCATGATGGAGCTGCCGGGCTGTGTGGCAGGCAGGCTGATCTCGCCGATGGAGCACTGCGGGCCCGAGCTGAGCCAGCGGAGATCGTTGGCGATCTTGAACAGGCTGGTGGCGAGAGTCTTGAGCTGCCCGCTGACCTCCACGAGGCCGTCCTTCGCGGACTGCGCTTCGAAGTGATCTTGCGCTTCACGAAAGTGGAGGCCCGTCTTTCCTGCGATGAGCGCGATGGCACGCTGCGGCATCTTGGGGTGCCCGTTCAAACCGGTGCCCACGGCCGTGCCCCCGAGCGGCAGCTCCATGATGGCGCTGAGCGCAGAGTGCACGCGAGCCACGCCGAGCTCCGCCTGCCGCGCGTAGCCCTTGAACTCCTGACCGAGGCGCACCGGTGTGGCATCCATAAGATGCGTGCGGCCGATTTTGAGCACGGCCCAAAATTCCACGCCCTTCGCCGCCAGCGACTGCTGCAGGACCTTCAACGCGGGCAGCAGCTTTTCATTCAGCTCCCGCGCCACGGCGATGTGCACCGCCGTGGGAAAGGTATCGTTGCTCGACTGCCCCATGTTCACATGGTCATTGGGATGGACCGGCTCCTTGGCACCCACAGGTCGTCCGGCGATCTGGCACACGCGATTCGAGATGACCTCGTTCACATTCATGTTTGTGCTGGTGCCGGAGCCCGTCTGGTAGATGTCGATCACGAACTGCGCATCGTGCCTGCCCTCAGCCACTTCCAGCGCGGCCTGCCCGATGAGCGCGGCTTTGTCCTGCGGCAAAAGCCCAAGCTCGTGATGCACCTGCGCCACCGCCCATTTGATGAGGCCGTAAGCATGGATGACCGGCAGCGGCACGCACCGGCCGCTGACAGGAAAATTCAGCACTGCACGCTGCGTGCTCGCGCCATACAGCGCCTCCGCCGGCACAGCCATCTCTCCCATGCTGTCTTTCTCGGTACGCGTGTTCATGGCTGAAGATACGTCCGTCATGAGCGGAGGGGAAATGGCATTCACCAGGCCTCTTCACCTCACCGGCGTCCAGCGCAGGCGGTAGAAATAACTCCCACCGGTCTGGGTGGGCTGGAACGTGTAGGTGAATGCCGGCGTGGTGTCTGCGGTGCGGAAGGTCTGCTCGGCGGTCCAAGGGTTGAGCAGATTAGGGGAGCTTTCGAGCGTGTAGCTGGCGCGCGGATCGAGGCTGGAGACATCCAGGAACACCTGGCCACCGGTGACCCTCGGCACCACGGCAGGTCCGTTGCCGAGCTGGGCATCCCAGGCCAGCCCATACGAGCGGCTGTTTGAATTTGCCGTAACCACGAGCATGTACTGGCCGGGTGGCAGGTTGTAGCAAAACAGGTGCTCCACATTGTCCGCGGTGCTGGTGGAAGAGTACAGCGCGTTGGTGCCGGGTGCGAAGCTGGTGGAGGCGTAGAGCTTGAGATTCAGATCGGACAGAGTGCTGCTGGTGTAGGAGCCTGGAGATCCGAAAATCGTGCGATGCCAAGTGATGGCTGTGGAGAACGTGGTGGCGTAGCGCCCCGCTGGAATGCTGAAAAAATAACGGCGTCCAGAGGCATTCGAGGTGCTGGTGGCATAATCCCAGCCACGGGAGGGAGATTCTGCGCTGGTGGAGGCTGCATGCTGGCCTGCCTGCTGGATGTAGTAGGCATTGCGGATGTTCAGCTCTCCCGCGCCAAACACGGCATCATACGGTGCGGTGTCAGTCAGGCGCACCCACTGCGGCAGGTTCTGCTTCGAGGCTCCTGCCAGCATCTGCGCTTTGATGACCTGGGGCTTTTCCGCACTCGCATTGCTCAATGCCACGGCGGATTGCAGCAGCGCCGCTGCGGTACCAGCAATGGCCGGGGAGGCATAGCTGGTTTCCGACTCGTTGACCACGAGGTCGGGCTTCATGCGGCCGGAGCCATCCGTATTCGTGCCGCCTAGGCTGTGCTGGCCGGAGCGCAGCCCTGCGGTCAGGGCGTGGTAGGTGTTTCCCAGCAGCGCGGGCATGGCTCCGGTGTTGTTGTTCAGCGGCACCGCAGCCACCACGCCATCACGATTGATGAGGAGATCCAGCGCTCGCAGCAGTTGCGGGTCCGTGGTGGCATCCGTGCTCCCGATCCAGCTATGGTTTTGCACGCGGCCAGGGAAGACGGGCGGGGTGGTCCCCGAATAGAGCCGCGTGAGGAAATCGGTCGCCGTGTACAGGTGGATTTCCGTGGCTCCCGGGGCGACTCCGCTGCCGCTGACATAATAATTGCCAGACACGGACTGCGCATGGCCCAGCGCAACCCCCGCGCCGGACTCGGCGTAAAACGTCTTGTCGGCATACACGCCTGCACCCGCAAACGAGCCCGGCCCCCCGGCCTGCGGCAGATAATTAGGCGGCGATGTGGCATCGTTGGCCTCAGACTGCAGCAGAATGATACCCGTCCCCGTGGGCATGGCGGTGCCGAGTTCGGCGGCAAGCTGGGTGTAGCCGATGTCACCCCGCACGTCCGCGCGCACTCCCACCTGCGCCGCCAGCAGCAGCACGGCAACCACGCAGGAGCGTGAGAAAGTGGAAGTTCGGAGAACCTGGGGAATGATCATGCAGTCAGTTAAAGACAGCGCCCGCGGGCTGGCGTTAATCTAAAAACAAAAAAGACCGCCGGTTGCGCACCGGCGGCCTCTTGATTGAAACAACTTGGCTGCTGCCCGAGCCGGGCGGCTTACTTCGAATCAGCCAGCACGCGTTTGATGTCGGTGGCCTGCTGGTCGGTGGCGGCAGCATAGTCCTCCCAGACGACCTTGCCATTCTTGATAAGGAAGCAGCTCCGCTTGGCGAGTGAGAAGAGGCCTTTGAGCATTTTCTCCACCTTGAAGGCGGCGACGATCTTGCCATCGGGATCTGCGATGAGGTCATAAGGCAGGGTGAACTTGTCCTTGAAGGCCTTCTGCGCCGCCTCCTTGTCAAAGCTCACGCCGAGGACCTGCACGCCCTGTTTGGAGAGATCGGCAAAAGCATCCCGCAGGGAGCATGCCTGCTTGGTGCAGCCGGGAGTGTCGGCCTTTGGGTAGAAGAAGACCACCGTGGGGCCCTTCTTATACACATCGGCGAAGTTCACTGTCTTCCCGTCTTGGTTGACACCGGAGACCACGGGGGCTGGATAGCTGACCATTTTTCCTTCGCCGGCCTGGGCGGTTCCGAACAATGAGGTGAGCATGGACATGGCGGTGAGTAGGTAGAGGCGTGTTTTCATCGGAGGGTAACGGGGGTGAGGTGCGGACTGGACGGGTTATTCGATGCTGACTTTGAGGCCGGGGATGGCGGCGGTGAGCTGTTTTACGCCCGGCTTGGTGGCTTTGGACTGCCAGAGATAGAGATTCTTGAGGCTTTTGAGCTTCGCGAGGTGCTTCAATCCGGCGTCCGTGATCTCCGTGCCGTACAGATTGAGCGACTCGAGCTTCTTGAGGCCGATGAGGGATTCGATACCGACATCGGTGATTTTGGTCTGGCGCAGGTCCAGCGCAATCAAGCGCGGAAGCTGGCCGATGATCTTCAGCGCGGCGTCTGTGATGACGGTACGCCCGAGGTCGAGCTGCACGATGTTTTCCTTAAGCGGCAGAATCGCGGCGACCTTGGCATCATCGCACTTAGAGACGCCGGTGAGGAAATCCACCCGCACCAGCGGGCTGTCCACCTTCACGGGAGCGACCTGGGCCCCGGCGGCCTTGGCCTTGGCCAGCAACTCGTCAGAGAGCGGTTTCACGTCTTTCTCAAGAGCGGAGTAGAACAGATCATGCGCACGCGGCTTGTAAGGCCGTGCGGACTCCGTCATCGCGCCTGCGGGCATGCCCTCCACGCTGCCGACCCACCCGCCAAAGTCGGCGCCTTCCTCGATCCACTTCTTGAGCAGGGTGATTTCTTCCTTGGTCAAATCCTCCCCCTTGGAGGGCATGTGGCCGTCATCGTCCTTCGGCAGGGTCACAGACTCGTAGATGCCGCTCTTGGCCGGCACCCCGGGGGTGAGCACGGGGCCGTTTTCGCTGCCTTTCAAAATGGCCCAGGAGGCATCCAGCCGCAGACCGGCCTTGGGCACCTTCTTCTGGCCGTTTTCGACATGCGGGGCCTTATGGCAATCCACACACTTCTTAGTAAGAGCTGGCAGGAGGTCCTTTTCAAAGTTGACCGCTGTATAGGCTGAGGGCGCAATCAGGCAAACACTGATTATGAGGGGTAAACGAAACGCCGGAGTGGACATGAGGTTGAATGGGGTGATAGAACTAAAAAGATTGCGAGGCGTATCGTCTCGCGAGATTTTGGGGGCAGGGATAACGCTTGCTTGTTGCCCTTGTTTCAGAGAATTAATGCCAACCAACTCCGGCCCATGAGCACACCACCCACAGCACAGGCACCGTCCTCCTCGAAAGTCCAGATCGAAGCAGATACGCTTCTTCGCCGCAACACTTTGGCCATCGTCATGGGCGGTGGCGCTGGGACGCGTCTTTTCCCCCTGACTGAAAACCGCGCCAAGCCTGCCGTGCCGCTCGCGGGAAAGTACCGCATCGTCGATATCCCGATCAGCAACTGCATCAACTCCGGGCTGCGCCAGGTGTATGTGCTGACCCAGTATAACAGCGCCTCGCTCAACCGCCACCTTGCCCGCACCTACCGCTTTGATCAGTTCACCCGCGGTTTTGTCGAGGTGCTCGCGGCCCAGCAGACTCCCGATGGAGAGCGCTGGTACCAGGGCACCGCCGATGCCGTGCGGCAGAACCTGCGCTACTTTCTCGAAGGCGACTACGACTACTTCCTCATCCTCAGCGGCGACCAGCTCTACCGCATGGACTACCGCATGCTGATGCGCCAGCACATCGCCACGAATGCTGACATCACCATCGCCACCATCCCGGTGGATGCCGAAGCCGCCACGGGGTTTGGCATCATGCATTCCGATGAAAACGGCAAGATCTACGAATTCGTCGAGAAGCCTCAGGACCCCGCCGTGCTGGAAAAGCTGCGCATCCCGCCGGCCACTTTGAAGACGATGGGCATTGACCCGACGGAGGCGCGTTTCCAGGCCTCCATGGGCATTTATCTGTTCCATCGCGATGTGCTCATCGAGTGCCTCGACAACGTGCTCAACGATTTCGGCAAGCACATCATCCCGACGGCGATCAAGAACAAGCGCGTCTTCAACTTCAACTTCCAGGGCTACTGGGAGGACATCGGTACCATCCGCAACTTCTTCGACGCCAACCTCGACCTCTGCCGTCTGGTGCCGCAGTTCGACTTCTTTGAAAGCTCCGCACCCATCTTCACCCACGCCCGCTTCCTGCCTGCCACCAAGATCAACGGTGCCACCATTCGCGGTGCCCTGATCGCCGACGGCAGCGTGCTCACGGACGCCCACATCGAGACGGCCGTCATCGGCCTGCGCGCCAAGATCGAGCCCGGCACGACCATTCGCGACTGCATCATCATGGGCGCGGACTACTATGCCGGTGCTGTCGGCACCGACCCGAACCGCCCGCCACCCGGCATCGGTCGTAACTGCCGCATCGAGCGCGCCATCATCGACAAGAACGTCCACATCGGTGACAACGTGGTCATCACTCCCGAAGGCAAACCGGAGAACATGGACGGTGAAAACTTCTACATTCGCGACGGCATCATCTGCATTCCGAAAGACGCCGTCATCCCGTCCGGCACGTGGATTTGATACGCGTCAAGAAATCACGCTAACACCCGCAGGCGCGGGTGCGTTGAAGGCAGCAGTATGAAGCATTCCACCCGTGTCTTTCTAGTTCTCGGTCTGTCGCTTGCCACCGCCTGCGCCCAGTCGTCGGAACTCCGCACCTTCACCAACACCCAGGGCAAGGCGATCCAGGCGAAGCTCGTCGGCGTCAGCGGGCCAAACGTGACCCTTGAAATGGCCGATGGTCGGAAGTTCGCACTTGCCATCGCCTCGCTCTCCGCTGCCGACCAGCAGTACATCAACACCCCGAAGTACATTTTCAAACCCGGGCCCAACGACAAGCTGGAACCGGCTTCGGTGAATGAGATTATCGGTCAGCCGCTGTTTGACGCAGCTCCGCTCTTCACCTCCTCTGCCGTGGAAGTCGCCGCCCGGCTGAAGATCCCCCAGGAATCCAAGACCAAGACCGCCAGCAGCTACAGGTCCTACACCAAGGACGATTATCAGATGTTTGGCGCGCATCCTTACTCCGTGGCGATGTATGCGGAGAATGACAAGGTGACCAGTTTCTCCCTCGTCTTTGCCAACAAGGGGGATCTTTTCAGTGCCAAAGGGGGTGGCGAAATGCACTTCGACAAAGACACCCCGCCAGCCAAGGCGGCAGAGATCGTGAAAACGGCGATGGACAAGGACCTGGCCGCGATCACGGAGGCGCTGACCAAAAAGCTCGGTGCGCCCAAGAAAGAACGCTTTGGCGAAGGCACGGCCAAGATTGGTCGTTTGACCGTCCAACGCTGGGACTGGCGCGGTCATGCCATCCTCCTGGCCGAGGCTGAGGGCGAATACGTCGGCGTGCAGATCGTCACCACCGCCTTTGCCGATGCCGGTGGCAAAGTGGAGGACACCACCGACAAGGTGATCCGTGCCCGGGCGCTGGCCAATCTCGAAAAGCGCAAGAACGGCGACGTCGTCATCGGCGACATCCCCATGGTGGACCAGGGCCCCAAAGGCTACTGCGTCCCCGCCACCGCCGAGCGTGCCATGCGCTACCTCGGTGTCCCTGCGGACATGTACATCCTTGCCAACGCCGGTGAGACGAACTTTGGCGGCGGAACCAGTGTGTCCACCCTGCTGGAAGGCATGGCCCCGCAGATCCGCAGCAAGCGCCGTTCCTTCGACGCCTGGAAAGGAGAGCTCAAGCTCAAGGAGATCGCCAAATACATCGACAAGGGCGTGCCGATCATGTGGACGCTCTTCAGCACCGACGAGTTCAACGAAACCGCCAACAAACGCACCAAGGAGCGCAAGGACGTCACCGAATGGGCCTCTTGGAAGACCAAGGTCACGGCAGAGGCTGCTTCAAACAAGCTGCCCAAGGACAAAAAAACCGGTCACGTCGTCCTCATCATCGGCTACAACAAGGACACCAACGAAATCGCCTTCAGCGACAGCTGGGGCGAACGCTTCAAGGAACGCTGGATCACCCTTCCCGAGGCCGAGCAGATCTCCCAGCAGTTCTTCTACGTGGTGGGGTTCTGAATGGCGTGTGGACGCCGTGGCGGCCGCATTTCATTCCCGGGATGCTCATCTCAGAAGGCGCTTCCGTATTTTCCGGATGACAAAAATGCCGAGAATAACCAGGGCGCAGATGCCTGCGGCTTTCATCATCGCATCGCGCCGCCGCCGCAACTCTTCAGCATGCACCCTCCGCTCATCGGCGGTTTCTGCGAGAAATTGCTGATGCAGGAATGGCGAAGCCTGCTTGAGAATCTCCAGATCCTCGTCGGTGAATTCAGACGGAAGCAGGGCAGTGCGGCGCAGAATGTCTGGCAGCGAAGCGATGCGTTCATCGAGCACGATCAATTCCTCCAACTCAAAGCATAGCTCCCCTTCTCCAAGATGGAGAATCACGAGCAGTTTCTGACCCTTTTTAAAATGCCACAGCCTGCCCCAGTCTTCCTCAATAGGAGCGTACGGTGATTGCTCGTAGCTGGCCTTGAGCACGGCGGTTTGGATGCCCGCGACCTGCGGCAGGCACCCATAGGCGGACTCGACGTGCAGGGTGCAGGACTCGAAGAGTCGGATCTGTTGGGGCTGGCGGTCTTCTTCGGCAGCGACATCCGTGACCGTGCCGACTATGAAGGTCTGCGGAGTCGCGTCGTCCGGATCTTTTGGCGGACCCTGGATCACCCTTTCTTGCCCGTTGGTTCCGACTGCGATCTCTGGCAGCGGCCCGGCAGGGGCTGCGAGGCAGGTCGTGCCGATGAACAGCCATGCGAGCCAGCGCATCACATCAGCCCCTCATGGCCCTTTGGCGCAGGAAATGGTCTGCCAGCACGAGGTGCACCATGGCCTCCACCATCGGCACGGCGCGTGGGAGCACGCAGGGATCATGGCGGCCGCGTGCGGAGAGGGTGGTGTCTTCGCCGGTGTTGGTGACGGTCTTCTGCTCGCGGAGCACGGTGGCGGTGGGTTTGAAGGCGACGCGGAAGACGATCTCCTCGCCGTTGCTGATGCCGCCCTGGATGCCGCCGCTGCGGTTGGTGCGGGTGCGGACGCTGCTGCCGTCCATGTAAAATTCGTCGTTGTGCTCCAAGCCGGTCATTTTGCTGCCGGCGAAGCCGCTGCCAATTTCAAAGCCCTTGGTGGCAGGCAGGCTCATCATCGCCTTGGCGAGATCGGCCTCCAGTTTGTCGAACACCGGCTCGCCTAGACCGGAGGGAACGCCACGCACGACGCACTCAATGATGCCGCCGACGCTGTTGCCTTCGCTGCGGATGCTCTCGATAAGCTCGATCATCTTTTCCGCCGCGACGGGGTCGCAGGTGCGGACGATGTTGGATTCGATCACGGCTGAATTGAGCTCCGCGCCCGTGGGGACCTTCGCCTCAATGTTCTGCACCGTTTTGACGTAGGCGAGGCATTCGTAGCCGCTGAGGGAGTGCTGCAGCATCTTGCGTGCAATGGCACCGGCGGCCACACGGCCGATGGTTTCGCGCGCGCTGGACCGGCCACCGCCAGACACGGCGCGGATGCCGTACTTGGCATCGTAGGTGTAGTCAGCGTGGCTGGGGCGGTAGGCCTGCTGCATTTCGGTGTAGGCCGAGGGGCGTTGATCTGTGTTGCGCACCAGAATGCCGATGGGGGTGCCGAGAGTGAGGCCGTCGAGCACACCGGAGAGGATCTCGGCCTTGTCGTCTTCTTTGCGCGGCGTGACGATCTTGCTCTGGCCGGGGCGGCGGCGGTCGAGCTCAGCCTGGATGTCCTCCACGGTGAGGGGGATGCGCGGCGGGCAGCCGTCGATGACGACGCCGACGCCGATGCCATGGGATTCACCCCAGGTGCTGATGTGGAAAAGAGTGCCGAGACTGCTGGACATGTGAGGGCATCATGGGGCAATCCGTTGCGGGTTCAAGACGGTTGTGTGATGACATGAACTCGGCATCCTGCCCCATGGTCTTTCCCCGCTGGCTTCTCACGCTCTTCGGCTGTGCCACGCTCACCTCGCATCTGCACGGCGCGGAGACGGTGGATTACGAAGGGGGGCGCTACCATCTGTACCGTGTGGACAAGGCGGACTGGTCACGGCTGCAGCTCGCCTGGCTGGGTGAAAACGGCCAACCCTTGGGGGATTTCAACGGCCTGCGTCGGCAACTGACCGCCCGCAACAAGCGGATCATCTTCGCCACCAACGCCGGCATCTACGAGCGTGGCCCCAAACCCTGCGGGCTGACGATCTGCGCTGGCAAAGAGCTGGTGCCGCTGAACCTGCGCCCGGGAGAGGGCAATTTCTTCCTCAAGCCCAACGGCGTCTTTTACCTCGACGACCAGACTGGCCCCGGCGTGATGGAAGCGGCGGAATTTGCCAAAAGCGGCCTCAAGCCCCGCCTTGCCACCCAGTCCGGCCCGTTGCTGCTGCGCCATGGGGTGCTGCATCCCGCCTTTCAGGTGAACTCACCCAACAAACGCCTGCGCAATGCCGTGGGTGTGCGCAAGAAAGACGGGCAGATCCTCTTTGCGATGAGCGACCGCGACGATGCCGCCAAGGGACGCGTGACGTTTCATCAGTTTTCCCAGTTCTTCCTGTACCTCGGCTGTGAAGACGCGCTGTATCTCGACGGGGACATCTCGAGCATGCTCGTGGATCCGAAGACGGATGCCAAATTCACACCGAACACCTTTGCGGCGATGTTTTTCGTGGCGGAGTGAGGGGTCAGGCCTCCACCGGTTTCTCCGCCATCATCACGGGGTCAGCGGCTGGAGTGGGAGCCAGCCAGGTGGTGATCTCGGCCTTGATCCAGACTTTGATCCCTGCCCAAAGCAAACGCGCGGCAGTGTGGTCTGGCGACAGGCTCATGAACGGCATCCAGACGTGCCCGTTGTTGGCGCGGCCGTAGATGCCCTTGCGCCGGCGCTCCGCCCCAAGACGCACAAAGCGCCGGTTGTAAAAGGCCATGAACCGCCCAAAAAACGCGCCCGCCTTCCCTTCATACGGCATGTGAATCCATTCGGAATCCGGAGTGTCATACACCCCACGCACCGGGCCGAGGAAATACGCGGAGAGGTCGAGCAGAAAGGTGGCGTTGATCAGCTCCGCGTCGCCCATGTAGGAGTATTTGTCCTTGTAGAGGGAATTGAACCACAGGCGATAGCTGCGGGGGTAGGCCATGTTCAGGTAGTCGGTGATCGCCTGCGTGTTTTCACCCGCCAGATTTTTGCGCACCAGATCGGTGGCCGCAGAGACGGTGTGGCCGCAGTAGTCCAGACCATGGCTGTACAAGGGGTCCATGAATCCGGCCGCGTCACCGACCATAACCCAGCGATTGCCGGCGATGCGCTCGGAGCGATACGCAAGGTTCTTGTAGTAGAAGGTGTCGTCGGCATCCGGCACGGCATTTTCAAACATGAGCCGGCCAATGGGATTCGCCATCAAATGCGCCTGCAGGCGGGCCAGGAGCGAGGGCCCCTCCGGCAGGGTGAAAAAGCGCCGGTCCCAGGTGATGCCGGCGCTGTAGCTGCCATCGGCAAGCGGGATGATCCAGCACCACCAGCCGTGGCCCATGAGATGATTCGTGGCCGTGGTGCGGAGCTGGCTCACGTTTTTCATGAGCTTCGGGTGCATCTTGCGGCTCTTGAAGCTGTCGAGCCCGTTCACGTTGCGGAAGCGGCACCAGATGGACGAGGTGGGGTGCTCGCTCTCCATGCTGCGGTGCACCCCGAGCTTCTTCGCCAGGACGGCGGCCTTGCCGGAGGCATCGATCAGCCAGCGCGTGGTGACGGTGCGCATCTGCCCATCCTGCGGCATGATTTCAAGCGTGTGCGGGGACTCGTCTTCGGAGAGCGCGAAGGTCTTGATCGTGGCGGGGCGCAGCAGCTCGCAGCCAAAGTCGCAGGCCTCCTTGAGCAGGTGCTCATCGAGGATGGCGCGATCGAGCTGGAAGGTGGGCAGGCGCGACTGGTAACGGGGGCCGATTTCGGTCAGATCCCCCACATCATCGTGCGGAGTCTTGCAAAACCACATGCGCAGACCGTGTTTTTGATAGTGATGCGCGCTAAGATGATCGCCCTGATGCAGCACGCGGGTGAGGAAGCAGCCCGCAACCTCAGAGGTGCTTTCCCCCACTTTTCGGTCGAACTTCACCGTGCGCTCCACGATAAGAATGCGCAGGGCGGGATCCTCGCGTTTGAGCATCATGCCCGCCGCTGCGCCGGAAAAAGCGCCGCCCATGATGACCACGTCGTAATCTGTGTTAGATGAAGTCATGCGTGCAAGTGCTGAAAAAGTCAGTTGTCGGAGGGGGTGTGACAGTCGAAACAGAACGTTTCATCTTATCCATGGTACGCCTTTAAATAATGCCATCCGCTGATTCTGCAACCCACGAGCCGAACGCGCCCCCCCCTCCCCCGCGCATGGGGCTGCATGATGCATGCTGGACGAAGGCGATTCTGTCTCTCATGCGCTGGGTGCCCGCGCCCGTCTTCACGCTGCTGGCCTATCCCATCTCGGCAATCGCTTATCTGCTGGCGGTGGAGCCGCGTGAGGCCATCCGTGCCAATCTAAGCGCCCTGCTTCCTGGCAAAGGCGACAGTTGTCTGGCAGGATATCAGGTGTTTCTCCAGTTTTCACTGACCTATCTCGACCGGCTTTGGTACCTGCACTTTCGGCGTAAGATCGACTGGGAGATCATCGGCGAAGGCGACTTCGAGGATCTGGAAAAACACCCAGGAGGGGCGCTGATCTTCACTGTTCATTCGGGCAACTACGACATCGGTGCCAGCCTCTTCGCGCGCAAATTCACCCGGCCCGTCCACACCGTCCGCATGCCGGAGGCCTCGGACTCGCTGAAAAAACTGCGCCGGAAAGAGCTGTGTGACGAGGAGGGCCGTGAGCCGAATCTGCATGTCCATTATAATGAGCCCGGCGGCCACCTCGGCATGGAGCTGTGCCGTCTGCTCATGGCCGGAGAAGTCGTCTGCGTGCAGGGCGACCGTGTGCTGGGCGAGGTGACCCCCACTCTGGCCAGCATTGATGGTGTGACTTACAAGATCCCGCGCGGGCCGCTGGTGCTCGCGGAGGTGACCGGAGTGCCGTGCTACCCCGTGTTTCTCAGTCGGAGAGGGCGGCTGGCCTACCGCATCGAGATCGGCAAACCCTTCTTCCAAGGCGGGAAGAAGCACAAGGCCGCCGAGATCAGCGCCGCGTGGCTCCCGGTGTTGCATTCCTTTCTTTTGCGGCACTGGGACCAATGGTTTGTGTTTGAACCGCTCGTCACCCGCGACCCGGCATGAACGCAGCCCTTCGTGCGAGGTCCCTGCGGCGTGCGTACTTTCGCTTCGCCCTGGCGCTGGCCCCCGCGGCCGGGGTGGTCTGGCTGGCATGGAATGGGTACGCACTGGGTGCGGCGCTGCTTTTCTGCACCGTGCTGACGACCATGATGATCGGCACGCTGGTGCCGCGCTGCGCGCTGTTTGGCCGCATGATCAAACAACTGCCGCAGGCTGGAAACGAGGTGCTGCTCACGATTGACGATGGCCCGCACCCGCAGCATACCCCGGCGATTCTCGATCTCCTGGATCAGCACGGCATCAAGGCGCTGTTCTTCCTGATCGGTGAGCGCGCCGCACAGCATCCGCAGCTCGTGCGTGACATCAGCGCGCGCGGCCATGAAATCGGCAACCACACGCAGACGCATCCTGCTGGCACTTTCTGGATGCTGGGCCCGGTGCGCTTGTGGCGCGAGATCGCCGGCTGCCAGGAGGCGCTGACCGCCCTTTGCCCCGAGCACCCACCGCGCTTTTTCCGCCCGCCGGCCGGCCATCATAATCTTTTCACCGCACTCTTCGCGAATGCGCTGGGCCTGAAGATGATGCTGTGGAGCGCACGTGGATTTGACGGCGTGCTGACGGACGTGCCTGCCATCACGCAGCGGATCTCCCGCAGGCTGGAGGCGGGAGCCATCGTGCTGATTCACGAAGGGACGCCGGTGGCTGTCGAAGTCGCGCAGTCAGTGACCGCCCTGCTGGAGGGCAGCGGACTGAAATGCATACCGCCCGCCTCACTCGCGCTCCGCGACGACGAGGTGGTTGTTGAACGGCGTGCCGCCCCATAGCGGCTGCACGCGCACACGCAGGCCGGCGGCCGTGAGCACGGACTCGAACAATTCACGGTCCGGGTAGCAGACCGGCGAGCCTTTCATCCAAAACGTCAGCTTGGCCAGCCAGTCTCCCACGACGGTGATGCGATAGCGGGGGGAGTCGTCCCGCAAACAGGTGCGGATGAGCAGCCTGCCACCGGGGGCCACGCGGGAGGCGGCCGCGCTCAGCAGCGCCGCCTGCTCCGCCCGTGTGAAAAATTGCAGGATGTCCAGGATCACCACATGGCCGCTGCACTCCGGCAGTCCTTGGCGTGCATCACCGGTCATGAAGCTGAGACCGGCGTAGTCGCTGCGCGAGACCATGCTCTTGGCGCATTTGATTTTCTGCGGATCATAGTCAAACCCCGCGATGGGAGGGGTGAACCCCGCTTCTCTAAGATAAAATGCCAGGAGGCCGATCCCGCAGCCGATGTCCAACACCGGCAGGGCGGAGCCCGCCAGCTCCAGGGCCACCGCCGCATAGACGGGGTCGGAGCGCAGCTTCATGATCGAGTAGAAGCGCTCCCAGTGCTTGGTGGGCAGGTCGCAAAGGCGGGAGATGCGCCGCAGGGCTTTGGATGGCAAAGGAGCGTTCATGATCTGCCAATCCATTTACGCGGGACTTCCCAAGGTGCGAGCAAGGAACAAGCGGTGATTTTAAAGGCGGCATCAATCTGCGCCTGGGGCAGATCCAGCTCCACCACGATGTCCTGGCAGCGTTCGGGATCACGACTGCGCGCGCCACGGATGCACACCCGGTCCAGTTGGGAGGCGCGCCTGATTTTTTCGGCGATCTCGGCAGGGCTGAGCTTGCGCCCCGCCACATTGATCCCTGCGCCCGTGCACTGCTGAAAGCGCAGGCGTCTGCCGTGCGGCTCGATCTGATCGCTGGTGGTGAACTCCCCGGCACCATAGCGCTCCTGCGGCAGCCGTTCATCGTACCCCAGGCCTACCGAACTGCTGGTCACGACCAGACGGCCTTCGGCGTCGGTTTGCGCGTGCACGCCGGGGAGCAGGGTGCCGAGGTCGCTCCCCTCCTCACGCAGACCGGGCGTTTCATCCCAGGACACCGCGCCGCACTCGCTCGTGCCGTAGAGATTGTGAATCTTCAGACCATGCTGCTCCAGAGCCAGGCGCTCCAGGGCGGGTGTGAGCGGAGAGCCGGCGGAGATGGCGAGGCTGACGTTGTCAAAGTGGACGCCCCCCATCAGCCAGGCCTTCCACAAGGCGGGGACGCCGGGGAGAAACACGCGTGGGTGGTGCCGCATGGCATCCATCAAGGGCTGTGCGAAAGGCTGCGGGGCAAAACAGGTCGGCACGCCATTGAGCAATGTTTGCAGCACCGTCATCGTCAGGCCTAAGGAATGCGCGCAGGAAATCGCCGCCACGCCAACGCCCCGCGCGCCGAGATCCAGAGCCGCATGCAGCCGGTCCACATCTGCGGCGATCTGGTCGAACGTGAAAAACTGGCAGCGGCGTACGCCCGTGCCGCCCACGGCCTGCTTAATGAGGGCCGTGCCTGCGGGCGGGGGGCATGCCGGAATGCGGCGGACGCGGTCCTTTTCCACCAACTGCACCGGCACGCCGTGCAGAAAACCGGCCAGCAACTGGCGCAAAATTTGCGGCACATCGCCCTGCACCAGCACATGATCCCCGGCTGGCTTCTTGGCACGCGCCTGGGCATCCAGCTCGCGAAACGTGGTGGCACGTCCGTCAGCAAGATACAGGGCGGCCTGCGCGCCGCGCTCAGCTACAATACTTTCCCAGCGATCACCAAACATTTGCAGTCCTTGCGGCGAAGCGTAAACGGTACGACTGCGCCGTGCGGTAGAATGAACCTTTGCGTTGGCAGTTCAACTCTCCTCACCACGAATATCATCCATACCTGACCTAGTGCCTTTTCCTCCAAGCCAGAGCATCGCAATCACCGGAGCCGGGATCGTTTCTCCATTGGGCATGGGTCGCCTGGCGAATGAGCAGTCCCTGGCTGCGGACCGCACCGCGTTCAAGCCGGTCGAGTTGTTCGACACCAGCCAGCTCATCGCCAAAACGGCAGGCGTGGTGGATCTGCCCACGGAGAATCTGTTTCACCGCATCCCCCTGCACAAACAGACGTACATCGACCGTGGCACGCGCATGCTGCTCATCGCGATCCGTGAAGCCCTCGCGCAGGCGGGCCGGCAGAACATGGAAGGCATCGACGCCATCGTCATCGGCAGCTCCGCCGGGGCGATGCCGCTGGGGGAGGCTTATTTTGAGCATGCGCATCAAGATGCAGGCCGTGTGCCGTCACAGCTTTCACGCGCGGAGCACTACCAGCCGCAGCGCCAGATGACCAGCGTCGCCACCGAGTTTGACTGGCGCGGCCCGATCATCATCGTCTCCAATGCCTGTGCCTCCGGTGCCAATGCCATCGGCTGGGGGGCGGACATGATCCGCTCCGGTCGGGCCAAGCGTGTGCTGGCGGGCGGCTATGATGCGCTGGCGCGACTGGTATTTGCCGGATTTGACACGCTGCACGCCCTGGCACCCAGCGGCATCCCGCGCCCCTTTGACGCGCAGCGGGACGGCCTGGCTCTGGGCGAAGGCGCCGGTGTCATGCTGCTGGAAGCTGAAGACGTGCGACAAAGCCCAGTCCTCGGCTATGTCTCCGGCTACTCCACCGCCACCGATCTGCACCACCTCACCCAGCCTGACCCCGCAGGCAAAGCGGCGATCCGCACCATGACCGCCGCCTGCGCCCAGAGCGGTATCACGCCAGCCCAGATCGGCTACATCAATTCCCACGGCACGGGCACGCCCTTCAATGATGCGGCCGAAGCCGCCGCCATCGCCGCCTGGGCGGGAGATGCGGTGGCTGGCATCCCGGTCAGCTCCACGAAGTCCGCCATGGGGCATCTGCTCGGCGGTGCTGGAGCGGTGGAGGCCGTGATCTGTCTGATGGCCCTGCAAGGTCAGTGGCTGCCCGCGAGTCTGAACGTGCGCGAGCCTGATCCCGCCGTGCGCTTTGACTTGGTGCGTCATTTCAGGCGTGCCTCATTGGATTACGCGCTGACCAACTCCTTCGGGTTTGGCGGCACAAACGCGACCCTGGTGCTGCAAAGGAGGTCCGCATGAACGCGAGCAATATTCGCATCCGTGGAGTGGGCGCGGTGAGCTCCGCTGGCTGGAGCGCCGCCGCCACGCATCAGGCCGTGCTGGCAGGAACGCCGCTGCCCTCCAGCCCCTGCGCACGCCCTGGAGATGTGCGGAGCTGGCCTTGTGAGTCCCGCTTTGCGCCCGCCTCCCCGCCGGAAAAAATCACGCGCCATCCGCGGCTGCGCCGCTCCAGCGCGATCACCCGCTACTCGGTGGCTGCAGCCTTGGAGGCCCTGGCAGATGCCGGGTATGATCCCGCAGCACCGCCCCCCGGACTGGGCATTCTGTACATCATGATGAACGGCTGTGTGAACTACACCGGCCGCTTCTACCATGAGGTGCTGGAAAATCCCGCCCAGGCCAGCCCTCTGATCTTTCCCGAAACCGTCTTCAACGCGCCCGCCTCGCACGTGGCCTCCTTCCTCGGGGTGGATGGCGCAGTCAGCACCCTGGTGGGCAGCCCAAACTCCATCATGGAGGCGCTGGACACCGCCGCGTACTGGATCAGCAGCGGCATCGTGGAGGAGTGCCTGCTCATCGCTGGTGAAGAATGCGACTGGCTGAGTGCCGAGGCGCTCACGTATTACCATCCCAAGCTCATCGCCTCCGAAGGTGCCGGAGCCCTCCTGCTCTCCGCCAGCGGGAATGGCCCGCGTGTCAGCGAGATCATCGGACCGCTGGCCTACCTCTCCTGGCAGGAACGCTGCGAACTGCTACCGGAACTTGCCGCGCAAACGCTGGCGCGTCTTCAAGGTCCCGCCACGCTCATCAATGACCGCACGGGGATCACGAAGCTTGACCACGCGGAGGCGGCGGCCTGGGCCGGGCAGCCCTGGACCTCGGTGCTCAGTCCGAAGTACGTTCTCGGTGAAAGCATGGGTGCCAGCACGGCGCTGCAACTGGTGCTGGGAACTCTGACGGTGCGGCAAACGCAGCAGCCGGTGGTCCTCTCCATCCCGGGTGCGAATACGGCTGCTTATGCGTGTGTGCTGACGCCGTAGGTCATTTCGGCGCGCCCGGCATTTTCATTTCGTTGTAGTCCGTGGGCGGCACGAACTCCTTGGCCTCCACGTTCTCTTCTTTGGCAGAGACTAAGGACGATACCACGCTTTTACCCATCATCGACATCTCAGACTTCACCACCATGCCGTCGAAATCTGAGGCCTGCGGGGAGAGGCCGGACATCGACCCGCCCACGATCTTGCCGAGCTTGTCGCTGATGGCGCTGATCTCCTTGAACTTTGGAAAGTCCTTGGCCACCCAGAAGCGGCCTTTGCCCATCTGGCCTTCCCAGGTGTAAATTTCGGTGTCCCAGTCGCCAACCTTTTCCTTCTGGCCGGTCGCCACGGGTTTGGCGGCAGGCTTGTCGCCTGCGCCTTTCCCGGCCTTTTCCACGGCGGCCTTCATCGTGGCCAGATCCATCTTCATCATCATTTTCTGCGCATGCATGAGCATCGTCATGCCCTCAGCGCCCACGATCACGGTCATCTTGTCGCCCATTTCCACCCGCGCCTGATCGCCCTTGATCTTGGTGGTGACCAAATTTTCCTGACCGGCCGTGTCGATCTTTTGCACAAGCACCCAGTCGGCTCGGGCGAGTGTGGCGGCGAACAGCAGGACGGCAAAGGTGAGGAAGGGCGTTTTCATAGTGCCGCAGGCTACTCGAAAGCGCGGGTGAAGGTCAATCTCGAACGTCTCAGGTCTTGAACTGTATTCTTCCGCCCCTCATGATCGTTCTTTTCCGCATGAGCCGCCTCCTTGTTCTCCTCCGCCATCACCTTGCTGGTTCCGGCATGCTCGTCGCACTGCTGCTGCTGGGCGTGTTTTTCAGCATCGCCACCTGGACGCGGCAGTATCCTCAGGATGCCGAGGCTGCCAAAATGGTGGCGGCACAAATCGCGCCGCAGGCAAAGGTGCTCATTGTGGTACGCCCGACCGCCAAGGACAAGGCCTTCGCCGAAGTACTCAAGGCAGAGCTGGGCGGGCGCGCTGAGATCGTGAAAGGCGAACCCAAGGACGCCCGCGCGGCACTGCTGAGCGCTGCGGCGGCAGGAGGTCTGGATGTGATCGCCTGCAACCAAGCCACCGCCTCCTGGCTGGTGTTCAGCGATCTGGCGCATGACTTCCCCGCGCTCAAAAACACCCGTGTGGTGCAACCCAGCGCGCAGGCCTGGCCGACCTTCCTCAAGGGGGAAAATCTGCTCAACATCGCCAACCAGATTGCCGTCATCGCCATTCTCGCCATCGGAATGACGCTGGTCATTATTGCCGCCGGGATTGATCTGAGTGTGGGCAGTCTCATCGCTCTCTCGGCGGTCATCACGACGATGATTGTGCGTGACTGCTGTGGCGGTGTGAATGCCGGAGCCGCTGGTATGTTTGCCGCAGGCCTGGGTGGCATCGCCTTGTGCGGTGTGTGCGGGCTGATCTCCGGCGCGTTCATCACGCGCCTGCGCATGCCGCCCTTCATCGTCACGCTGGCGATGATGCTGGTGGGCAGCGGTCTGGCCTATCGGCTGGCGGAGAATCAATCGGTCTATCAGGTGCCCGATTCCTTTGTGTGGCTGGGGCGCGGCTCTGATCTCCTGGGCCTGCCCAATGCGGTGGTGCTCATGCTGCTGCTCTATGCCGCGGCGCACATCGTGATGACGCAGACCCGCCTCGGCAGAAATCTCTATGCCGTGGGTGGCAATGTGGAGGCCGCTCATCTTTCCGGCGTGCCTGTCCAGCGCGTCATCCTCATCGCCTACGTCCTCTGCGGATTGCTCGCGGGTCTCGGCGGAGTCGTCACCGCTTCACTGCTGAAAAGCGGCTCTCCCACCTACGGCCAGATGTATGAGCTGTATGTCATCGCCGCCGTCGTGGTGGGCGGCACCAGCCTCAGCGGTGGCAAAGGCACCATGCCCGGAACGCTGATCGGTGCCTTCATCATTGCCGTGATCCAGAACGGCATGAACCTCACCAACGTCGAAAGCAACACGCAGAAAATCGTCCTCGGCCTCGTCATTCTCGGTGCAGTGCTGGTTGATCGTGTGCGTAAGTAGAAATCAAAATTCATGCTCAACTCCTGGCTCCCCGAATCCAAAGATCATCTGCCGCTGACGTGGTGGAAGCAGCACCCCGTCTATCTGGCGGGCGTCCTCGCGCTCGTCGGCGTGGCGAGCATGATTCTCACCGCAGTGCTCGGCTATGATTTGATGGGGCACTTTGTCTTCACCTACGACAGCGCCTTTCGTCAGCTCCATCTCTGGACACCGCTGACTTATGTCTTCGTCAATCCTCCCAGTTTTTGGACGCTCATCGGCTGCCTGCTGCTGTGGAATTTTGGCGAGGCGGTGGAGCGGCACCTGGGGCGCCGCGCTTTTGTCCGCCTGCTGTTGCTGCTGCTGCTGGCTTCCCCGCTTTTCATCACGTTGTTCGGCCTCCTGGGTGGGCGCGGCTTCGCCTGCATGGGGATCACGCAGCTTGAGTTCGGTGTCTTCATCGCCTTCGCCACGCTCTATCCGCAGGCCAAGCTCAGCGTCATCATTGTCACGATTGATGCCTGGATCCTCGCAGCGATTTTTGTGGGCATCAATGCTCTCAGTTGCATTGGCGGCCGCGACTGGTCCTCCCTGCTCCTACTCGCCGCCAACGTCGGCACGGCTTACGCCTTCATCCGTTTTGAAACCGGCGCGCTAAAGCTCCCTTCCCTGCCCAAACGAGCACCGCAGGCCAAGAACCCCGCGAAAAAGAGCAGCACCCCGACCGTCGATGACATCCTCGACAAGATCAGCCACCAAGGCATGCAAAGCCTCACTGCTGAGGAGCGCCGCATCCTGGACAAGGCGAGTGAGGAGATGAAGCGGCGCGCGAATTGAATCTTATGAACCGGCGCATTCTCCTTCCTGCCGTCGCCAGCCTGCTTTGCATCTCAGGTTGTTCTCTTCTGCCGGACCCCATGGGGGAGTATCCGAAGGGTGGCGCAGGCAAATCACCTGAAGTCGAGATCTCAATCACGGGCCACGTCGAAAACGAAGGCAGGTATCGGGTGGCGAGAACCCTGCGCGAGCCATTGTCTAACCTCATCCGCAAGGCAGGAGGCTTCGCTCCGGAGCCAGAGTTTGAGACAGAGAAAACCAGCACGGTGGCATGGATCGAACGCACACACCGGGGGGACAACTGGCAGCTCATCATCCTGGATTATCTCAACAAGCAGATTTTTTCCGAACGCACGATCCACAACAACCTTGTCCGTCATGAACGCTACGACTGGGAAGACTTCGAGTTCATGGAAGGTGATGAGTTGTTCGTCACCACCTCGCGCAAGTCATTGGAGATTGAAGGCTATTCCGTGCGCTGGGTTGAGCCGAAGGGCTGGCACATCATCGACAAGCTTCGCCTCTTTGGCATGACTCCAGAAGAAACGCTTCAATTTGAACAGGCCAGGAAGGCTGGCGCCAGGCATTGAATTCTACCACAGAACCATGCGTCATGAAAAACCTTTCCGCCGTTCTCATCGCGCCGATCTTGCTCGCTTCGATGGCAATGCCGGCGAGGGCACAGCCCGCAGTTCCGGCACCATCCAGTGCGGCCTGGCGCCAACTCGTCCTGGGCATTGAGCTGGGCCTTTTCCCAGCGCCAGGCGGCCAGGGACAGATGCAGATTGTGCGGGTGGATGCGCGCAGCCATCCGTTGCACGTGTGCTCCGCCTCAGCCAGTCAGCCCATGCTTACCGTGGAGGAGTGGGCGGCGAAGCAGAAGCTTTGCCTGGTCATTAACGCAGGCATGTATGACAAGGATGGCAGCACGCACTGTGGTTACTTGAAAAATCATGAGGTCATTCTGACGGCTGTCTTTCGCAGCGATTACTCATCCATTTGCGTCTTCTCGCCCCTCGCAAAAGAAGCCGCGCCTTTTCGCCTGCTCGACACTGACAATGCGGGCATCGAGAAAAATATTCTTTCCCGATATGCAGTCGCGGTGCAGAACCTCCGCCTCATCAAGCACCCAGGTGAGAACCGCTGGAAGCAGCAGCCGAAACTGTGGAGCGAGGCGGCGCTGGGGGAGGACAAGGATGGCAATGCATTGTTCATCTTCTGCCGCACGCCTTCCACGATGCATGACTTCAATGAGCACCTGCTGAAGCTGCCCATCCATCTGGTGAGCGCCCAGCATCTGGAAGGCGGCCCGCCTGCTTCATTCTACCTGAACTGCGGAGGAGTCGTGATTCGCGGCATGGGCAGCTTTGAATCAGGGTTCAATGAAACAAACAGCAGTCAGAAATTCTGGCTGCTGCCTCATGTGATCGGAGTCAAAGTGCCTTGAATGTTTCGCACACCCAACTGCCTTGCAATGACTGCCAAGCACCTCATCTGCCTGCTGATCCCACTTTGCTTTACCTCATGCCAGTTCAGGAAAAAGCAGCCTGTCGCCCCGATCTTCCAATACCCCCGCTGGCACATTGATGAGGAACGCTGCGCCGCCGCAAAGCCCGGCAAAGTACACCTGGACATCTCGCTGGCGAGTCAGACCGCGCAACTGCTCGACGAGAACGCCTGCGTGCTCGTGGAGATGGATGTGTCCCCTGGATTGCCCGGTCATGAAACGCCGGTCGGCGATTTCATCGTGAAGGAAAAACTGCCGCTCAAGCGCTCCGACCTCTACGGGCAATACGTCAAACCGGAAAATGGCGAGGTCGTGGTGGCGCGCACCTGGGAGCATAGCGGTCCGAAGCCCGCAGGCACAAAATATGTTGGCATCGCCATGCCCTTCTGGCTGAGGTTGACGGACGACGGCGTTGGCGTTCATGTGGGAGGCTTTGAACGCGGCCACTGCACCAGCCATGGCTGCGTGCGCTGTCCTGAGGCACCGCAGCAGAAATGCTGGGAGCTGTGCAGACCCGGCGTGGGGGTGCGCATTCATCATGAGGCCCACCCCGCACCTTCGCGACTGGATCAGCCTCAGCCTAACGCAGAACCACCCGGCAGGGCGCGCCGTCCGCGCCCTCAAGCTTGAGCGGGAGGCAGATCAGTTCGTAGTAGCCGGGTTTGATGTCGGCCAGATTGAGGCCTTCAATCACCCAGATGCCCGCGCCGAGCATGATCTGATGTGTTTCGACGCCGTCTTTGTTGAAGCCGCCGATGCTGAGGTAATCGACTCCCACGGTCACCACGCCTTGATCGGCGAGGTACTGCGCGGCGTCGGCACGAATGGAGACGAAGTCCTTGTCGAACTCGTTCATGGCCCAGCTTTTCGTCGAGTTGCGTGTCTTGAAGAGCACCCGCTGGCGCGGGGCGATCTTGAGCTTTTTGAGGTCGTCCGCCGTGATTTGATCTTCGCAGTCGAGCTCAAACACACGGCAGCGGCCGATCACGGGCTCCAACGGCATCTGCTCCATCGTCTTGCCATCGGCGATGAAATGCCGAGGCGCATCCATGTGGGTTCCCGTGTGGGCGCTCATGCTGATGTGCGTCAAATTGCAGACGGCACCGTCTTCCATGCGGCTCACGCGTTTGATGTGGCACTCGGGATCACCGGGCCAGTGAACCATCCCATCGCGCAGGGCGACGGAGACATCTTTCCAAGGGCGTTTCATATATATCTAATACGAGTGCCGGTGAACACTCTACGCAAGAGCTTGTTTTTCTTTCGCGTTTGCTGGGAATGCCCCAGCCACCTTCGCTTCCCCGCCGCCAGTTCGTCAAAAAGACCGCCGCTGCAGTCTTCGGTTTTCAAATCGTGCCGCGCCATGTCATCGGCGGCCCGGGCTTCACTCCGCCGAGTGAAAAGGTCAATCTCGGCTGCATCGGCATCGGCGGGCAGGGCGGCGGCGACATCCGCGATCTGGATGACTCAGGCCTCGCCAACATCGTGGCGCTCTGTGACGTCGATCTGGACCACTCGGCCGCCACGATCAAAAAATACCCCGGCGCGAAGCTTTACCGTGACTACCGCGAACTCATCGACAAGCAGAAGGACATCGACGCCGTGCTGGTGGCCACGCCGGACCACGTGCATGCGCCTGCCAGCATCATGGCCATGCGTGCCGGACGCCACGTCTATGTGGAGAAACCGCTGGCCCACACCATCGCCGAGGCACGTGCCATGCGCGATGTGGCAGCAGAGACCAAACGCGTCACACAGATGGGCAATCAAGGACACGCGAGCGAAGGCATCCGCCTCACGCGCGAGTGGATTCAGGCGGGCGCCATCGGCAAGGTCACCGAGGTGCATGTGTGGTCTGACCGCCCCGGCAAATTTTGGGACACGCAGGGCAAGGCCTACCCGACCGATACCCCGCCCATGCCGAAGAATCTCGACTGGAACCTCTGGCTCGGCCCTGCCAAAGAGCGCGCCTACCATCCAGACTTCTGCCCGCGCAAGTGGCGCGGCTGGTGGGACTTTGGCTGCGGTGCTCTTGGCGACATGGCCGTGCACAACGCCGACCCCGCCTTCTACGCACTGGATCTCGACGCGCCTGACTGGGTGGAGGCAGAGAACGGCCCGAACAACAATCAATCGTATCCCATTTGGAGCATCATCACCTACCACTTCTCAGCCAAAGGCGACCGGCCTGCGGTGAAGATGGTCTGGTATGACGGCGGCAAGCTGCCACCGCGTCCGGAAGGCCTCGAAGAAACACGCAACCTCGGCGACAACGGCATCTACTTCGTGGGAGACAAAGGCTGCATCCTCGCCGGCGGCTGGTCCGGCACCCCTCGCATCGTGCCGGAGACCAAGATGCAGCAGTTCATCATCCCGGCGAAGACGATCCCGCGCTGCCTAAGCGGCCACCGCAAAGAGTTCCTGGAAGCCTGCAAAACCGGCAACCCGCAGGATGCCAAATCCGGCTTCTGGTATTCTGCGCCCTTTACCGAATCGCTGCTTGTCGGTCTGCTGGCCGTGCGTTTTGGCAAGCGTGTCGAGTGGGATACAAAGGCGCTGAAATCACCCAATACCCCGGAAGCTGACGCGATTATCAACAAGGCCTATCGTGCCGGATACGGGATCTGATCACGCCAGCATCTTCGTCACCAACTCGCCAGCCACTCCCGTGAGTCGCATGTCGAGGCCTTGGAAACGCTGATTCAGCTTCGTGTGCTCGAAACCGAGCACATGCAGCAGCGTGGCGTGCAGGTCATGCACATGGACGGGATCCTCGGTGACATTGAAGCCAAACTCATCGCTCTGGCCGAGCGTGAGGCCGGGCTTCATGCCGCCACCGGCGAACCACATGCTGAAGCAGTTCGGATGATGATCGCGCCCATCGCTGCCGCCCTGCACCATCGGCGTGCGACCAAATTCGCCGCCCCAGATGACGAGGGTGTCTTCTAGCAAACCGCGCTGCTTCAGATCCCGAATCAGCGCGGCGCAGGGCTGGTCGGTGAGACCGCATTGTGTCTTCAAACCATTCACCAAGCCGCCATGGTGATCCCAGGCTTCATGGAAGAGCTGCACAAAGCGCACGCCGCTTTCCACGAGGCGACGCGCGAGCAGACAGTTGTTGGCAAAGGAGGCCTCGCCTGGCTTCGCGCCGTACATGTCGAGTATGTGCTGGGGCTCCTTGCTGATGTCCATCAGCTCCGGGGCGGTCTGCTGCATGCGATAGGCCAGCTCAAAGCTGTTGATGCGGCTGGCGATCTCGGGATCTCCCACCACGCCGAGACGTTCTTCATTGAGCTGCTTGAGGACATCGAGAGTGTCACGCTGCGTCGCGTCATCGACGCCCTGCGGGTTGTTGAGGAAGAGCACCGGCTCGCCACTGCTGCGGAAGGGTACGCCTTGATACACGGTGGGCAAGAAGCCGCAGCCGAAGTTGCTCATGCCGCCGCTGGGGCCTTTCTGGCCGCTCTGCATCACGACGTAGCCGGGCAGATCCTGATTCTCCGTACCGAGGCCGTAAAGCGTCCACGCCCCAAAGCTGGGCCGGCCAAAAATCTGCGAGCCGGTGCTCATCAAAATCTGTGCCGGGGCGTGATTGAAGGCATCCGTTTTCATGGAACGCACAATCGTGAGATCATCGGCCATCTTCGCCGTGTGCGGCAGCAGCTCGCCAATCTCAGCACCGCTCTGGCCATGGCGGGCGAATTTGAACTTTGGGCCGAGCAGCTTGCTGTTGGGATTGATGAAAGCGGCGCGGTAGCCTTTGAGCAGATCCGACGGCGGCAGCTTGCCATCCCACTTTGCCAGCTCTGGCTTGTTGTCGAACAGCTCCAGATGACTGGGCGCACCGCCCATGAAGAGGTAGATCACCCGCTTCGCCTTCGCCGGATAATGCGTCTTCTTCAGCGCCAGCGGACTCACCGGTGCCGCAGCACTGGCCGTGCGCGACATCAGATCCATTGCCGCAATGCTCGCAAGCCCTACGCCGCAGTCTTTGAAAAACCAGCGGCGGCTGCGGTAACGGGCGTATTCGGCCTGGAGTTCGTGGCGAAAATTCATGAGAGCGATTGACGCATAGAAATCGCCCGCTGGCGATGAGGTCTATCCATGTGGGCGGTGAACACATCGCGTGGAGCGGGTTTGTCCATGCAGGCGCATTGGTTGAAGGATCGCAGCGTGCACGGTCGTTCCACCCGGCCATGAAGCTTCTGAGCCTCCTCCTTTGGTCATTTGTCATCGCGTTTGCGTCATTCGCCGCCGACCGGCCCAACATCCTCTGGCTCACGAGCGAGGACCACGGGCCGCACATGGGCTGCTACGGCGACACGTATGCCGACACGCCGAACGTCGATGCACTGGCCGCGAAGGGCATGCTGTTCAAGCATGCATGGTCCTGCGCGCCGGTGTGCGCTGCGGCACGCACCACGATCATCGCTGGCATGTACTCGCCCTCCACCGGCGGTGAGCACATGCGCAGCATGGTACCGATGCCGAAGGGCACGAAGATGTATCCGCAGTTCCTCCGTGAAGCAGGCTACTACTGCACGAACAACAGCAAGGAGGACTACAATCTGCAAAAGCCCGAGGGCGTGTGGGATGTGTCCTCCGGCAAGGCGCATTGGATGAACCGCAAGGAAGGCCAGCCCTTCTTCGCCATCTTCAACGAGCTGTGCAGCCACGAAAGCCAGCTCCGCAAACGCCCGCATGAGGCCATTCATGATCCGGCCAAGGTCCGCGTGCCTGCCTACCATCCCGACACCCCCGAGGTGCGGCAGGACTGGGCGCAGTATTATGACCAGGTGACGCTGGCCGATGCCTCCGCAGGCGAGCGTTTGAAGGAACTCGAAGCCGCAGGCCTCGCGGCGGACACGATCATCTTCTACTACGCCGACCACGGCAGCGGCATGCCACGCAGCAAGCGCTGGCCCTGCAACTCCGGCCTGCAGGTGCCCATGGTGGTTTATTTCCCACCAAACTGGAAACACCTCGCGCCGAAGGAATATGGACACGGAGTGAAATCGGACCGCCTCGTCAGCTTTGTCGATCTCGCGCCGACGCTGCTCAGCATCATCGGCGAGCAGCCGCCGGAGTGGATGCAGGGTCACGCCTTCGCCGGCAAGTTTCAGACCGAGCCGCAGCCCTTCATCTACGGTTTCCGTGGCCGCATGGACGAGCGCTATGACTGCGTGCGCAGCGTGACCGATGGCCGCTTCGTCTATCTGCGCAATTACATGCCGCACCTCTCGCAGGGCCAGCATGTCACTTACCAGTTTGAAACACCCACCACTCGGGTGTGGCGGCAGCTTTACGATGCGGGCAAGCTCACGCCTGAGCAGTCGATCTTCTGGAAGGTGCCGAAAGACCCAGAGGAACTTTACGATCTGCTAAGCGATCCCGATGAAGTGCACAACCTCGCCGCCCAGCGAGAACACGCTGCGACACTCGAGAAGATGCGTGCTGCACAGGAAAACCTCGCGCTGAAAATCCGCGATGCGGGAATGATTGCGGAAGGGGAGATGCACCACCGAGCCGAAGGAACCACGCCCTACGACATGGCGCACGATGACAAGCTCTATCCGCTCGCCCGCATTTTGAAGGCCGCCGGGGAAGCGTCTTCCATGAAACCTGGCGCGATGCCTGATCTCAAAGCCGGATTTGCCGATAAGGACAGCGCCATCCGCTACTGGTCCGCCATGGGCATCCTCATGCGTGGCGCTGATGGCGTGAGCGCTGCGCACGATGAAATCACCCAGGCGGCCAGAGACAGCTCGACCTACGTGCAGGTCGCCGCCAACTGGGCACTGGCCCAATACGGCAGCGAGGCGGAGCGTAGCGCCGCGCTGCCTGCCCTTGTAGGTCTCGCCAACTGGAGCCAGCACGATGTCTTCACCGCGATGAGCGCCCTCAACGCCATTGGAGATATCGGTGACAAAGCCCAGCCCATCGCCGCGCAGCTCAAAGCGCTGCCCGCGAAAGGCGAATCTCCCGATGGCCGCTTCAATGGCTACGTCGCCCGTCTGCTGGCGGACCTGACTGGCAGCAAGCCAGCCTTTGACGACGCCGGTGAGCCACCGGCAAAGAAAGTGGAGAAGAACAAGAAGTAGGCTCGCCCTCCGGACAAGTTCAGAGCCCCAACAACTGACGCATATTCTCCTTCGGGATGCCGCCCACGGCGCGGCCGGTTTCACGGCCGTTTTTGAACGCGATGAAAACTGGGATGCCACTCACACCATGCTCACGCGCCAGTGTGGGATCTTCATCGACATTGATGCGGATCACCACCGCCTTGCCCTTCAGCTCTTTCGCCAGTTCGTCCACCATCGGGCCGACGACCTTGCAGGGGCCGCACCAGTCGGCGTAAAATTCCACCAGTACAGGCACTTTTGCAGTGCGCACAGCGCTGATGGACGTGGTGTGACCCACCCCGCCGCCCGAGGCCGGACGCAGCATGTCAAACGCGATCCAGCCGATGTACAGCAGGACGGCTCCGGCAATGCACAGGGGGATGTTTCCTTTGTTCACCCAGTATCATCCGGGCCAGATTTCATTCTGGCAAGGGCGATGACGTCCGATTCGCCCCAGTTTTCGCCCTTGAAACCGACCCCTGCGCCAGTAAGGAAGGCGTCCCGCGCTTGGCCGCATCTCGCGCTTTTTCGACCCTTATTGACCCTGAAACCCTCGACATGAACAATACCCTCCTCGCTCAAGCTGCCAACGAAGCCCGTGGTCTCGCCATGGATGCCGTGCACAAGTGCTCCTCCGGCCACCTCGGCCTGCCTCTCGGCTGCGCTGAAATCGGTGCTGTCCTCTTCGGCCAGAATCTCCAGTGCGATCCCGCAGATCCGACCTGGCTGAACCGTGACCGCTTCATCCTCAGCGCCGGCCATGGCTCCATGTTCCTCTACTCCTGGCTGCACCTGAGCGGCTATGCTCTGCCGATTGAGGAAGTGGCCAATTTCCGCGTGATGGGCAGCCACACACCAGGACATCCGGAGTCCTTTGAAACCGTGGGCGTAGAGTGCACCACCGGGCCGCTGGGCCAGGGCATCGGCAATGCGGTTGGCTTTGCCCTCAGCGGCAAGATGGCAGCGGCGAAGTACAACACCGCCGAGCACAAGATCATCGACAACCACATCATCGTCCTGGCCGGTGACGGCTGCCTGCAGGAAGGCGTGGCACGTGAATCCGTGGCCTTCGCTGGTCACAACCGCCTCGACAATCTCATCCTCATCTATGACTCCAACGATGTGACGCTGGATGCGATGGCCAAGGTCACGCAGGACGAGGACACCCTGGCGATTTACTCCGCCTTGGGCTGGGACGCCGTGGTCATCGAAGGCAACGACCTCGACGCAATTTCCACCGCCATCGAAAACGCCAAGAAGGGCGACAACGGCAAACCCAAGATCATCATCGCCCGGACGCTGATCGGCAAAGGCATCCCCGAAGTGGCCGGCACCGCCAAGGCCCACGGTGAAGGCGGCGCGAAGTTCGTCGATGCGGCGAAGAAAGGCCTCGGCCTGCCAGAAGGCACCCCCTTCTACGTCAGCACCGAGGTGAAAGCCTACTTCGCCGATTTGAAGGACAAGCGCGGAGCGATCCACGGTGAGTGGAACAAGGTCTTCCTGGCCTGGAGCGCCGCGAACCCAGAACTGGCCAAGCAGCTTGATGCCGCACGCAATGGCGAGCTGAAGGCCGAAGACCTGCTGAAGCTCATCCCCGAGTATCCGGCAGAAGGCAAGGCCGCCACGCGCAACAGCGGTGGCGAGATCTTCAATCACATTGCCAAAGCGGTGCCGAACATTGTCACCGGCAGTGCTGACCTCTTCGGCTCCACGAAGAACTACCTCACCGGCATGGGCGACTTCGGCCCGACGAACCCAACCGGCCGCAACATCTGGTTTGGCATCCGCGAGCACGCCATGGGAGCGATCTGCAACGGCATCGCCTACGATGGTCTGTTCCTCCCCAGCGGCGCGACTTTCCTCGTCTTCGCCGACTACTGCCGCCCGAGCATCCGCCTGGCCTCGCTCTCCCGTCTGCCCGTCACCTACATCTTCACCCACGACTCCGTTGGCGTCGGTGAAGACGGCCCGACCCACCAGCCGGTGGAAACCATCAGCGGCCTGCGCGTGATTCCGAATCTCGACGTCATCCGCCCCGGCGATGCCGAAGAAACCGCAGGCGCCTTTGCCGCCGCTTTCAGCCGCAGCGATGGCCCGACACTGCTCGCTTTGAGCCGTCAGGATCTGCCGCATCAAGGTGGTGCCAGCGCGGCCACACGGCGTGAAGGCACTCTCAAGGGCGGCTATGTTCTCGTGAAGGAAACTGCAGCCCTCGAAGCCATCGTCATCGCCACTGGTTCCGAAGTGCAGTGGGCCGTCGAAGGTGCGAAAGGCAAGCCCGGCGTCCGCGTCGTCAGCCTGCCATGCTTTGAGCGTTTTGACCGTCAGGACGCCGCCTACCGCGAGTCCGTCCTGCCTGCCGCCTGCACCAAGCGCATCGCCATCGAAGCCGGCGTCTCCGGCCTCTGGTGGAAGTACGTCGGCACTCAGGGCCAGATCATCGGCATCGACCGCTTCGGCATCAGCGCCCCTGGCAACCAAGTCTTCAAAAAGCTCGGCATCACCACTGAGGCTGTGGTGAAGGCGCTGGCGTGAACTGACCGCCGCGACCCGATCTGAAAATTCACGAAGAGAGGCTGGCAACAGCCTCTCTTTTTTGTGTCCGCAGACAATCCCGCGCTCCTCTGCCATCGTAACAAGTTCTCTCCTGAACCCGTCCCATAATCCTCCGCAGCACAGCCCCCTCTGAATGACACGATGATCGAGGACCCACCACCGCATGCGATTGCCCCCGCCGCAGCCCCAGACCCAAAGGAAACCGTGTTTGCGCTGCTGTTTGCCATCAGCTTTTCGCACATGCTGAATGACACCATCCAGGCGCTGCTGCCTGCCATTTATCCGGTACTCAAAGAGTCCTACAGCCTCAGCTTTGAGCAGATCGGGTACATCACACTGACCTTTCAGATCACCGCCTCATTGCTACAGCCACTGGTAGGCTACATCACAGACAAGCGGCCGCTGCCCTACTCCCTGCCTGTCGGCATGGGGCTGACGCTGATTGGCCTGCTGGCTCTCTCACGGGCACACAGCTACCCTGCCATCCTCGCCGCATCGGGCCTGGTGGGCTCGGGGTCGGCGATCTTCCATCCCGAGGCATCACGCATCGCCCACATGGCGGCAGGCAGGCGGCGTGGGCTGGCGCAGTCGCTGTTTCAGGTGGGTGGCAATGCGGGCTCATCCTTTGGCCCGCTGCTGGCGGCGTGGTTCATCGTGCCTCATGGGCAGGCGGCTCTGTCGTGGTTCTCGATCATCGCCATGCTGGGAGTCTTTGTGCTGTGGCAGATCGGCCTGTGGCAGGCGCGGAATCTCTACCTCATTCAGCGCAAACCGGCGCGCTCTTCTGCAGCGGCGCAGAACCGCCCCTCATCCCGCAAGATCGCTTTTGCCATGGCCATCCTCGTCATGCTGATTTTTTCCAAGTACGTGTATCTCGTCAGCTTGAGCAACTACTACACCTTCTACCTGATGGAGCGCTTCCATGTCTCGGTGCAGACCTCGCAGTATTACCTGTTCTTGTTCCTCTTTGCCGTGGCCTTGGGTACCATCGTCGGCGGGCCGGTGGGAGACCGCATTGGCCGCAAGCGCGTCATCTGGTTTTCCATTCTAGGGGCCGCCCCCTTCTCCCTGTGGCTGCCGCATGCCGGGCTGGCACTGACAGCGGTGCTGACGGTCATCATTGGCCTGATCCTTTCCTCCGCCTTCTCTGCAATCCTGGTGTATGCGCAGGAGCTCATGCCCGGAAAAGTCGGCATGATCGCGGGCTTGTTCTTTGGTCTGGCCTTTGGCATCGCAGGCATTGGCGCCGCCGTGCTGGGGAAACTGGCGGACCATCAGGGCATCAACTTCGTCTTCCACTTCTGTGCCTTCCTGCCGCTGCTGGGTTTGCTCACAGTCTTCCTGCCTGAGGTGGAAAATGAGGCCGGCAAGTGATTACAATTCCTTCAGCGTCTTCCGTCCTCGCTCCTTCGTTTCCGGATCGTCCCGGTCGTGGTTCGGCATCGCGAGGCCTTTTTCGATGAACTTCCTGGCCTCTTCCTTGCGCCCCATGAGCGCGTAGGTGCGGCCCAGTTCGACGTAGTGGATGAGGCGGTTCGGATTGAGCGCGATGGCTTTTTGAAAGCACTTCACCGCTTCGTCATAAGAGGCACTTGGGAGAGATCCATAAACCATCATGGCGATGGCGCGTGTAATACCGCCGATCTGCGCCAGCTCCTGATTCCAACGGCCGAGCAGATGCCAGGCGAAGTCGTCCTTGGGATTAAGCTTCGTGGCGGTTTCAGCCTCGATCTTGATCTTATGCGAGGCTTCAATGCCTTCCTTGTTGCTGACCAGCGGCGAAAGTTTGCCGAGACAAATTGCGACCGCGAGATGCGGATCAGCGTCCTTGGGGGCCAGCTTCACCGCCCGTTCTGAATAAGCGAGGGCGGTGCGGCCTGACTTGAGCTGCTCGGCCTTCGAGGAAAGATCCGCCATGCGGTAGACATACTGCCGTGCGATCTTCACCAGCAGCGAGGCGTCGGTGGGATTCAGCTTTTCGGCAGGCAGATAGGATGCCAGCGCCGCATCCGGCTTAAACCTGGCATCATTGGCATCTCCCTGCTTCACGAGCTCCGCGAAGTCAGCCAGAGCATTTCCCGCCATGAGCATGGCGGCCGCGATAGTCAGTGTCGTTTTCATGGTTTGATAAAGCGGTAGTGTGAAACGATCCATTCCTCACCGCCGCGGTATCCCCACAGTTCGGCACAGGCTAAGAAGAACAGGCGCCACCAGACCCACCACTTGGTCACCTGATCTTTGCCGTACGTTTCGGCAAACAGCGGCAGGATCTCAGCCTTGTGCGCATCCATGTTCGCCAGCCAGGCTTCGCTCGTTTTGGAGTAATGCTGACCGCTGACGCACCAGTGGTCTTCGATTTTTAAATCATCCTGGAAGTAGAGCAGCAGATCATCGCTGGGCATCTGGCCGCCAGTGAAGAAGTATTTCGCCATCCAGTCGTCCTCGCTGCGCACCTCGTAGTGATAGGCGTATTCGCGATGGGTGAAGATGTGTACGAAGAGCTTGCCGCGCGGCTTCAGCCAGGTGGAAACGCGGCGCAGAAGTTCCTGATAGTTCTTCATATGCTCAAACATCTCCACCGAGACGCAGCGGTCGAAGATGCCTGCACCAATGCCTTCGAAGTGGATCATGTTGGCGGTGATGATCGTTAGGTTCTTCAAGCCTCGCTTCGCCGCCTCGGCATCAATGAACAGCTTCTGCGTGCGCGAATTCGAAACGCTGGTGATCTGTGCATTCGGATAATGTTCCGCCATCCACAATGACAGCGAGCCCCAGCCGCAGCCGAGTTCGAGAATGCGCTGGCCGTCCTGCAACTCCGCGCGCTCGCAGGTCAGCTTCAGCATGGCGGCTTCGGATTCATCAAAGGTGGTGTTTTCGTCCGGCCAGTAGCCGGAGCTGTACTTCAAATGCTTGCCGAGCACGAGCTGGTAGAAACGCGTGGGCACCTCGTAGTGCTGCTCGTTGGCTTCATCGGTCGCGATGGCGACGGGCATCTGTTTGAGATCCTGCACGTAGCGCATCAAGGCGGCACGCTGGGCTTCGGCGGTGGGCTGTTTGTTTTCCCGCAGCGTCTCAGCCAGCCGCTGACGGATGCCGAGCCGGATCATGGTGTCTGGCAGGATGTTCTTGGCGAGGATGGCGTTGATGGTGCTCATACGGTTTGGGGAGTTGTGCGACCTTGGATGCAGACTGGATTCAACTTTTCGGCGGCCACGGTACAAAGGCGCTCGTCGTGCGCTGGTATTCGCGGTAGGCGTCGCCTTTGGACTTAACGGAACATTCTTCCGTGAGCGGGATGCCGGTGACGCGCAGCAGAAAATACAAAATCATCGCTGGCGCATACAGGGTGATCCAGCCCCACGGTGAACCGCAGGCAAACAGCCAGAAGCCCCACCACACGACGGACTCGAAGAAGTAGTTTGGATGACGTGAGTAGTGCCAGAGGCCGACCTGGCAGACCTTGCCTTTGCTCGCAGGGTCAGCCTTGAAACGCTGCATCTGGGCATCGCTCAAGCCCTCGCCACAGATGCCGACCAGCCACACAATGGCGCCGATCATTTCAATGAGACCCAGCTCCGGCGTTGGATTCAAACACGCGAGCAGCACGGGCACTGACAGCAGCACGATGAGCAAAGCCTGGGCCTGGAAGAAAAAGAAGAAGTTCTTTGCCAGGCCGTCTTTCCATTTCTCACGCAGCACGGCATAGCGCGCGTCTTCGTGAGGGTGGTGACCTTTGACGCGAATGAGAAGATACGTGCCCAGGCGCGCGCTCCATACCAACGCTATCGTCACAGCGATGATTTTGCGCTGCATGAACCCGCCACCGAGAAGCGCGTAGAGCGGCGCGATGAAAGCGAGCGCATAAGACCACGTCACATCCACAAAGCTGAAGTTGTTCAGTTTCAAACTGAGCAGCCAGGTGAGCGCAAACAGCACGAACGCCGCCGCTGTGCCAATGCCGATCAGGAACCAGAAGTCATGCGTCATGGCGTGCGAAGTGAAAGCGTTTGGCGAGTCTCTCGACGAGAGGCTTGCTGATGAAATAAACGACACCGAGGAGCACGGGTGCGAGCAGCAGCCACACGACTACGCCGTAGAGGCCAATCATGCCGAAGTCTTTCATGAACTGCCCCGGGGCGGCAAAAAAACGCTGCATCATCATGGGGATGGAAAGCGGCACATGCTCAGCGCCAAACAACGACTCACCCGCGCGCATGAAGAGCAGGATGGTGGCGAGTTGAATGGGATACACCAGCTCACGAAACACCTGGAGCACCGGTTGATTGAGCTTTAACACGATGCCCACACCCAGACCGAGCACGGTCGTAGTGCCCAGCAGCGGAAAGACGCCGGTAGTGACACCGAAGGCGATGGCCTGCGCGATTTTAGCAGGCGTCGTGCCTTGCGCCAGCTGGGCAACGACCGGCTTCACCACCCAGCGACGCCACAGAGATTCGCGCTGGACGGGTTCAGTCATGCCTTGCGCAGGAGGAGGTCTTCCATGCGCGAACTCGTCGGCGCACGGAAGAGCAGGATGAGCATGTACACCGCCATCGCGATATTGCCGAGCAGCAGAATGCCAAGCAGCCAGCCGATGCGGGCGATCCACGAGCGCTCTTTGTAGGCGACCCAGAGGTAGAAGGTGAGAAAGGCCCAGTAAGTGTCAAACAACGTGGCGATGAACCATGGATGGCCGCTCACCGAACCTGGAATGGCCCAAAGCGGACATTGACTGGAAGCCCAGCTCGTGACGCAGAGCATGGACACCAGCACAATGATAAAGAAGAAGCGAAGAAACCAGATCATACGTTTAGAAAGCTGTATGCAGCGTGGCGTTGTTTGGGCGGGTGTACACAGCCTGCACCACGCTGATGTTCCGCGAAGCAAAGGCGGCTTCGCAGTATTGCAGGTAGTAGTTCCACTTGCGGGCAAAGCGGTCGTCAAAGCCGAGCGCCTTCACCTCGGCGAGCTTGGCGTTGAAGCGCTCAAACCATACGCGCAGTGTCTTGGCATACGACGCGCCGAGGTCTTCGAGACCATGCATGAACAGCTCGCTGGTGCGGTTGATCGCATCATTCACACGGCCCACGCTGAGCAGCAGCGAGCCGGGGAAGATGTGCTTTTGGATCCAGTCCACCCCATCGCGCAGGTCTTTGTGCTGACAGTCGGCCACGGTGATCATCTGAAAGGCCAGCAGCCCATCGGGCTTCAAAACCTCAGCGCACTTGGCGAAGTAGGTCTCCAAATACTTGTCACCCACGGCCTCCAGCATTTCGATGGAGGCGATCTTGTCGAACTGGCCGGTGATGTGGCGATAGTCCTGCAGGCGGATTTCGACCTGCGCGGACAGTCCTTCACGTGCCACACGCTCAGATGCATACTTGTGCTGCTCCTGTGAGATCGTGACGGCAGTGATGCGGCAGCCATGATGTTTCGCCGCATGGCAGGAGAATCCTCCCCAGCCACAGCCGATTTCGAGCACATGGTCTCCCGGCTTGAGCTGCAGCTTCTGACAAAGCGCCTCGTATTTGGCATGCTGCGCGTCGGCCAGCGGCTGCCCGGGATGATCAAAGCGCGCGGCGGAGTAAGTCATTGTCTCGTCGAGCCAGAGCGAGTAGAACTCGTTCCCCAGATCGTAGTGCTCGGCGATGTTGCGGCGGCTGGTGCTCACGCTGTTTGGCCGCAGCAGATGATGCACGCGATTGACGAAGTTCAGCAGATTCACACAGGCCATTTTGGCTGAGGAACTGCGCGAGCCTTGTGCCTTGGAGAGATTCAGAATGAACCATTCGATCACCGCTGCGATGTTGTCGGTCTCCCATTCGCCATCGACGTAGGCCTCACCGAAACCGACATTGCCATACAAGGCGCAGCGCTTGAAGAAATCACGGCTGCGGATGCGCATCTCAGCGGTGATCGGAGCGCCATGCTCGCCGAGCACATGCACACGACCATCGGGATGCACCATGCGGAGGCCGCCGTGAACGAAGGGTTTGAGCGAAAGCATGAAGAGGCGCTCATAGAATCCCGGCTTCGCCGCCGCAGGTAGAGTGGCGGGGAGGTCGGTATCGTAGGTGATGGTGTTGTTCATAATTTTCATGGCGCGATGGATTCGTGGGGACGCAGGACGCCACGCTGCAGCCCGGCATTGGCTGATTTACGGTGCCAGGGAATGCGCTTGAGCCAGAGCCGCAGTGCATGCCAGTGGATGAGAAAAATGACGCGCAGTGTGAGCAGCGGATACTTCACGGCACAGAGCAGCAGCCCGGCATCCGTGAGCGGCCGCTGCCTGCCAGTCAGAGACGTGAGCAGCATGCGGTCATCTTCGCGACGGTCGTCGATGTGAATCTCCAGCTTCTCGTCCGGCACCTGCAGTTTGAAATCGAAATTCAGATCGAGTGCCGCAAAAGGCGACACATAGAAATGCTTGGGAGTAACAAGGCGGAAGCGCCGCGCGCGGTCGCACTCCTTCAAGACATAAGGCTTCTGCTCGTGAAAGGTGTTGGTCACCTCAGCCACTGCGCACACCGGCTCTCCAGCAGCATCAAAGGCATAGTAGAAGCAGACCGGATTGAAGATGTACCCGAACACTCGTGGAAAGGTGAGCAGGCGGATGCTGGCGATGCTTGCGGTGTCCACTTGGTTCTCCGCCAGATACTTCAGGATGTTCGCCTTCACATCACCGGCACCGAGATCGAGATGATCGCGATCATAAAACGAGAACAGATTGAAGCGGTTGCGGCTGAAGCAGCGCAGCTTTGCTGCGAGGCTGTCGATGGCATCGAGATCCAGCCACAGGTAGAACACATTGTAATTGAACCGATGCACCTTCGGCTGCAGCCGGTGGTGCATCACCGCGCATTCATAGATAGCGGATTCGGCTTTCATCACCAAGGCTCCTTTCCCAGAAGGTCACGGCACAGGGCGACGGCTGAACCAAAAGCATCCTCATGGAAACCGTGACGAAAGTAGCTGCCGCAGTAATAGGTGTTTTGGTCACAAGATATTCTATTGAGCTCGGGCAGTTGTTTCTGCGCATCTATCGCAGCGAGATCAAAAAGCGGATGTTCGTAGTTGATGCGCTTCAGCACTTTCTCCGGGGCGATTTCATCCGCAGCATTGATCGCGACGAAGTAGTTGGTCTTGTCTGACACGCCCTGCAGGCTGTTCATCCAGTAGTGCGTGCTGGGCTCGATGCCGCCGCCCGCCGTTGGCTTGATGCGGTAGTTCCACGAGGCCCAGCACTTCTTCGACTTGGGCATGAAGCTCTCATCCGTGTGTACTGTGGCGATGTTGGGCTGGTATTTGAAGCAACTGAGCAGTTCGTTCTCCAGATCCGTCGGCCTGGCCAGCATGCGCAGCGTTTGATCGGCATGGCTCGCGAAGACGACTTTCTCGAAGACCTCATCCCCGCCGTCACGCGGAAACACCTTCACCCCATCCACACCTCTCTCCACACGGACCACCGGAGCGCCCAGCCGGATACGGTCCTTGAACGGCACGGTGAGTTTTTTCACATACGAGCGCGCCCCATCCGTCACAGTGCGCCAGGGGTGCTGCGTGTTAAGGCCGAGGAATCCGTGATTGTGCCAGAAGTGGATCAGCGTGAGCGCGGGAAATTCCAGCATCAGCTCGGGTGGCGTGGACCACACGGCGGAGCCCATCGGGATGATATAGAGATTGAGGAAGTCGCTGCCGTAAGCCCGCGCCGCGACATATTCGCGCAAGGTCATGCGAGCAAAGCGCGCATCCTCCAGCGCAGCGACAGCCTCGGCATTGAAGCGGTTGATCTGCAGGATGAACTTCCAAAAGCGCGGGCTGAGCAGATTGCGACGCTGTCCAAACAGGTGGTTCATCGAGGTGCCGTTGTATTCGATGCCGCTTTGCAGATGCGACACGCTGAAGGACATCGAGGTCGGCTTCGTCGCCACTTCCAGCTCTTTGAACAGGCGGCTGAGCAGCGGATAAGTCACGTAGTTGAAGACCATGAACCCGGTGTCCACCGGCAGTTCGCGGCCAGCTTCGTTCACCGTCACGGTGTTCGTGTGGCCACCGGCATAGTCGTTCTGCTCGAAGATCGTCAGATCGAAATGCGGATGAAGAAAGTGCGCGCAGCCCAGCCCGGCGACACCCGTTCCTATGATGGCCAGGCGGGGTTTCATGAGCCAGGGGTTTGGGCTGATTGTTTGAGCTGCGCCGCCTCACGATACACGCTGGGCGGCACCGCCTTGAGGTCCCAGATCAGGCCCATCCAGGAAAGCATTTTGAGCAGGTAGTAGGACACATCGATCTCCCACCAGAAGAAGCCCTGCCGCGCCGAGCCCGCATAGCGGTGATGGTTATTGTGCCAGCCTTCACCCAGCGTCAGCAGCGCCAGCAGCAGGCTGTTGCGGCTGTCGTCATCGGTCTTGAACCGCTTGGAGCCAAACACATGAGCGAGAGAATTGATAAAAAACGTCGCGTGCAAAAGGATCACCGTGCTGATGAAAAAGCCCCACACAAACATTTGCGCGCCATTGGTTCCAAGACCGGGGGCGTAGCGCTCCAGCAGCCATCCCGTGAACCAGAGAAACGCGGCATAGAGCAGCGGCACGATCTGATCATGGCGATTGAGGAAGACCAGTTCGGGGAACTGCTCCAGGTCCCGAATGCGGCTGTAGTCCGTGGGGAAGTTTTTGGGACTGGTGAGCCAGCCGATGTGGGACCAGATGAAGCCGCGCATGCGGGGGGAATGCGCATCCGGGGCTTCATCCGAGTGCTGGTGATGGTGGCGGTGCACCGAGGCCCACCACAGAGCTCCGCGCTGGCAGGAAGTGTTTCCCAGCACCGCGAACAGGAACTGCATCCAACGTGAGGTGCGGAAGCTCCGGTGTGAGAAATAGCGATGGTAAAAGGCCGTGATGGCAAACATGCGCACGGCGTAGAGCAGCAGCGCGGCCACCAGCGCCGTCCAGCTGAAGCCGACCCAGAGCACGGTCAGACAGCCGAGATGCAGCACGATGAAGGGCAGGCAGCGCCGCCAGTCGATGGCGTCGGTGAGTTTGTCATCCCCCTCCCAGCCCGGCGGGCGGTAGTCTGAGTCAAACCACTGCCGCATCATCACGGCGATCTGCCAGATGAGGTTTCGGCGCGGGGGTAAGGTGGCAGAGTTCTCGCTTTTCACGCCTCGTATTGCGCCTGCCCGGTTCCTCTGGATTCAAAAAAATGACGAATGATCGGTGAACGGCTTGTGCTGCGCGTGTCCGGCGTGGTATGAAGCCGTATGAACGACTCCATCGCCCCCGGTGCGCGCGATTTTCACACCACCCGCTGGAGCCTCGTCCTCGCCGCCCAGCAGGGCGGCGATGCCACGCAGATGGACCGGGCCATGTCCACGCTCTGCCAGGACTACTGGTATCCCCTGTATGCCTTTGTGCGCAGGCGCGGTCATGCCGCGCACGATGCGCAGGATCTGACGCAGGCCTTCTTCCTTTCCCTGCTGGAAACCCAGGCCGCTGCCGACCCGGCACGCGGAAAATTTCGCTCCTACCTGCTGGGTGCCCTCAAAAACTTCCTCGCCAATGACTGGCATCGTGGGCAAACGCAGAAACGTGGCGGCGGCCAGAAGCTGGTGGAATGGGATGCGCTGGACGCCGAGGCGCGCTACGCCCTGGAGCCTGCCGGGCACTCCGATGCCGAAGCCCTCTACGACCGCCGCTGGGCGATGGAACTCCTGGCACGCGCGGTGGAAAAACTGCGCGCCGAATTTGCGGCGAAGGGCGAGGCCGAAACTTTCGAGGTGCTCAAGAGCACGCTGAGTGGTGCAGGCCCCGAGCGAGAGCAAATCGCACAACAGCTTGGCATGAGCGAGGGCGCGCTGAAGGTCGCCATCCATCGCCTGCGGCAGAGCTATCGCGAGGTGCTGCGGGCCGAGATCGCGGAGACGGTGGATTCGCCGGAGGAGATCGACGCGGAGATGCGACATCTGGTGACGGTGCTGCGGAGTTGAAGTTTTTTGTAACCCGTCGGCCGAAAGCTTTCAGGAAGTCAGTGTACCCGCCACTCCACGCCCATGACTCCTGCCCCAATCTGCCCCCAATGCGGCGCATCCCTGCCTGCCGATGCGCCTGCCTCCCTCTGCCCCGCCTGCCTGCTCAGCGGTGCGCTGCCCTCAGATCCCGGCGCGACGATGATCGTTGCGCAGCCGAAACCGCATGCGCTGCCACGCACGGGCGAGGTGTTCGGCGGCTACCTCATCGAGCGTGAGCTGGGCCGTGGCGGTATGGGCGCAGTGTATGCGGCGGAGCATTTGGCCAGCGGACGCCGCGTGGCACTCAAGGTGCTGAGCCACCAGCTCGACTCGCCGGAGGCACGCGCGCGATTCCTGCGCGAGGGTCGGCTGGCGGCTTCGATCAATCACCCCAACAGCGTGTATGTCTTCGGCACGGAGGAAATCGCTGACACGCCGGTCATTGCCATGGAGCTCATCGCAGGCGGCACCTTGCAGGACCGCATTCAGCGTGGGGGCCCCCTCCCCGTAGGTGCGGCGGTGGATGCCGTGCTGCAAATCATCTCCGGTCTGGAGGCCGCGCATTCCGTCGGCATCCTGCATCGCGACATCAAACCGGCGAACTGCTTTGAAGATATGGACGGCACGGTGAAGATCGGCGATTTCGGCCTGTCCATCTCCACCGCAGGCCGGGGCGATTCGATGCACACGATTGATGGCACCTTTCTCGGCACCCCAGCGTTTTGCTCGCCAGAGCAGCTTCGCGGCGAAGAGCTCAATGTGCGCTCGGACATGTATTCAGTGGGCGTGACGTTGTTCTACCTGCTGACCGGACACACGCCGTTTGAAGGCAAGAACATGGTGCAGCTGCTGGCGAACTCGCTGGAAAAACCAGCGCCTTCACCCGTGCAGTACCGGCCGGACATGCCTCGGGGTCTCGCACGCATCGTGCTGCGCTGTTTGCACAAGCAGGCCACCGAGCGCTTCGGCAGCTACCACGAACTGCAACAGGCCCTGCGGCCCTTTGCCTCAATCGCCCCGACACCCGCCACGCTGGGGCTGCGCTTTGCTGCAGGTGCGATCGATCATTGCATCCTCACTGCCGTGATTTTCGTGATCCCGCTGCTGTTTCTGGATTCAACCATCGACTATCTGAATCCCAAGACCTTCCACACCTGGCGTTTTTTCTGGATCATGGGGGGGATGCTGGGGATGCGGCATTTGTATTTCGGCATTTTGGAAGGCATCTGGGGCGCATCTGCCGGCAAGGCGCTGGTGGGTCTGCGCGTCGCGCGGCTGAACCGCAGCGCGCCGGGCATCCCGCGCGCCTTGCTGCGGTCGGTGTTGCTGCAAGCTTTTGTGATTGTCGAAATGGCGCGCTACAACGTGACCGACTTCACTCATATCACCGCTGGGAGTTATGTCTGGCTGGTCGTGCAGATCCTGTTTTTCCTGCTGTTCTTTGTGACTGCACGGCGTCAGAACGGTTTCGCAGGACTGCACGATCTGTGGACCGGCACGCGCGTGATTCAAAAGGGCGCGTATCAGCCGCGCGTCGCCATGTCACAAGCCGAAGACAGCGCCATCACGACGGAGGGCCTGCGCAAAATCGGTCCGTTCCATGTCATCGCCACGCTGTCTGAAACAGGCGCTGAAGTGGTGCTGCTCGGCTATGACACGCGTTTGCTGCGCAAAGTCTGGATTCGCCAGACACAGGCGGGATCGCCGCCAGTGTCACAGGCGCTGCGCAACATCGCACGCCCCGGCCGTCTGCGCTGGCTGCAGGGCGAGCGCAGTGAAGGTGAATCCTGGGACGCCTATGAGGCCGCAGGTGGCACACCGCTGACGCATCTCATCGACCGCCGACAGCCCTGGCGTGTGGTGCGGCACTGGCTGCACGATCTCGCGGTCGAACTGGACGCTGCTACCAAAACGGTCTCATTGCCAGACACGCTCACGCTGGACCGGATCTGGATCACCGCCGAAGGCCGGGCCAAGCTGCTCGACTTCGCCGCACCTGGCAGCGTCAGTGCTGACGCCGGAGATGAGCACGTGACAGCGCAGGCCTTCCTGCATCAGGTCGCCACCACCGCGCTCGAAGGCCGCAGGGTTGCGGGGCAACACATCACGGTCCCGCTGCCCCTCCCGGCCCGTCAGACCTTGCTCGGTTCGAGCACGACTGATCTACACAGCACGGCCGCACACTTGCAGGCTTTGACGCAGCAGCCTGCGGAGGTTTCACGCGGGCGACGTTTCGCACTGTTTTTTGGCACCCTCGCGCCCTCACTGTTCCTCACGGCCTGCATGGTGGTGGGCATGTCATACTATCGCACTTGGGCGGAGAAAAATCCGGCATTCTCCGCGATACACGGCTGCATGATGTCCTATGAATCCATGCTCAAAGACGTGAAGCAGCTAGGGCTGGAAAAAATCCAGGTGCCTGAGGCAAAGGCTGCCATGGAAACCTACATCGCCGGCACCTACGGCTCCATCGTGCGTGATGCGCAGCAATGGGACGCCCCCATCGCACAAAGCCTGCTCTCGCCAAAACTGCGCGCCACTGTGGAGAAGATCGTGCAAGACCATCCGCGGCCCACAGAGGAGGAAGTGAGCAAGGCCAGGGCGTTGCTGCAGCCGCTGCTGGACAACAAGGTGGCAGAGCGGGCGAAGGAACTGGGCCTTGCCAATAAGAATCAGGCAATCATCGACTTCCTGAGTGCGTCAGTGATGTGCGTGTATCTCCTGTTCACCGCTTTCCTGAGCCTGTTCTGCGCCGTCGCCTTTCGCGGTGGTCTGATGATGCGCATCCTCGGCATTGCGGTGGTGACCAACGAGGGTGCCGATGCTTCGCGCTTGCGCATGCTGGGGCGCAGCCTGATCGCTTGGTCGCCCATTCTGCTGACGCCCATCCTGCTCATGTTTGCCTCTCCACTCATGGAGAAGGCCAGTGATCAAACCGTGCTAAGAGTCCTCGGCTTGATCGCCATGGTCGTCCTGTCCCTGGCTCTCGGACTTGCCGCACTCGCCACACGCGGGCGCGGTTTGCATGACCGCATGGCGCGGACATGGCTGGTGCCCCGCTAAAGCACAATGCCCCGCAAACGCTCCGCGCAGCGCTCCGGCCGCATGCTGTTGATGTACGTCCCGCTGCCGAGTTCAAAGCCCGCGAGCTGGGAGATGCGCGAGACGATGGAAAGATACCAGTGGAAGCAACCCGACACCTCTCCCACGGGCGCGGAGCGGATGGTGATGTTGTAGTCCGGCGCGTTTGCTGCGGCTTTCAGGCGCCGCAGCACGCGGCTCAGCATGCCCGCCAGTTCTTCGATGTCCGCATCGCCGATCTCATCAAAGGCCGCCTCATGCTTGCAGGGAAAAATCCAAGTGTGGTAGGGCGACAGAGAAGCGTAGGGCATGAAGGCGACAAACGCCCCTCCGGTTTCGAGGATGCGCTCTTTAGCCAGCAGTTCCTCCTGCAGCACCGTGCAGTACAAACAGCCGCCCTCCAGTTCATGAAAGCGCCGTGCCTCCTGGAGGCGCATGCACACTTGGGACGAGAGCACCGGAGCTGCCGTGATCTGAGAATGCGAATGCTCCAGTGAGCTGCCCGCGCGCTGTCCCTGATTTTTGAAAATGACAATGCTCTCCACCAGCGGATGGCCCCGCAGCGCCTGATAGCGCTCCCGGTACATGCGCAGCACCAAAGCCAGATGGGCCGGCTCCATCTCCCCGAAATCGAGATCATGCCGCGGGTGCTCCACCACGACTTCATGCACCCCGGCTGCGGTCATCGAGCGAAACGTGCCCTGCTTCTTCCGCTGCATTTCAGTCGTGGTCTCAAAGGCGGAATATTTGTTGGGGATCACGCGCACCAGCCAGGAACCATCCGGGGCGCTCACGCGTGCGATTTCCGCTGGAGTCCGCGCTTCGTTGCCGGTGCAGAAGGGGCAGCCGTCACGATGCGAGGGCCGCGCCGGCTGCACCGCTGTCTGATGAAGAAAATCATCCGGCCTGAGTTCGCGCTCCGGAGCCATGACAACCCAGTCGAGTGTGATGGGATTGAAACGCATTTCAGACATGGCGGTGATCGGGAGGTACACTAACGCACGCAGTCTGAATAATTGGCAGAAAAAAGCCGCGCAGGTTTCCCTGCGCGGCCAAAGTAGCTTTGTTGCTGCGCAACAAAGTTCCGGCAACTTTACTTCGCGGCTTTCTTCAGCGCGTCAGCCTTGTTGTTGAGTTCCCAGGTAAGGTCCGCGTCGTCGATTTTGCCGAAGTGACCGTAGTTGGTGGTCTTCGAGTAGATCGGGCGAAGGAGATTGAGCTGCTTGACGATGTCGGCAGGCTTGAAGGAGAAGACCTTCAAGACGGCGTCGAGAATCTTGACGTCATCGATGCTGCCGGTGCCGAAGGTGTCAACATGCACGCTGACTGGCTCTGGATGACCGATGGCGTAGGCGAACTGGACTTCGCACTTGGAGGCGAGGCCGGAGGCAACGACGTTCTTGGCAACCCAGCGGCCCATGTAGGCGGCGCTGCGGTCAACCTTGGACGGGTCTTTGCCGGAGAAGGCGCCACCGCCGTGACGGCCCATGCCGCCGTAGCTGTCCACAATGATCTTGCGTCCGGTCAGGCCGCTGTCGCCCTGAGGACCACCGACGACGAACTTGCCGGTCGGATTGATGAGATACTCGGTGTCCTTGGTGAGCATGGTCTTCGGCAGCACCTTCTTGATGATCTGCTCAATGCAGAACTTCTCAATATCGGCATGGCTCACGTCCGCAGCGTGCTGCGTGGAGATGACGACGTTCACGATGCGTGTGGGCTTGCCATCCACGTACTCGACGGAGACCTGGCTCTTCGCGTCAGGACGCAGCCACTTGGCGAGCTTGCCAGCCTTGCGGATGCGTGTCAGCTCACGGCCAAGGCGGTGAGCAAACATGATCGGCGCAGGCATGAGCTCTGGCGTGTCGTCACAGGCGAAACCAAACATGATGCCCTGGTCACCCGCGCCTTGTTCCTGATGCTTTTTGCCTTCGGCACCAGCGGCGTCCACGCCCTGGGCGATGTCGGGGCTCTGGATGGTGAGGTAGTTGTTGATGAAGAGTTTGTCGGCGTGAAACACGTCGTCGTCATTGGTGTAGCCAATGCCGCGCACAGCGTCACGGATGACCTTGCCGACGTTGATGACTTCATCGATCGGCTTGGTGGTGCCGTTCTTCTTGTTCTGCAGTTTCGGAATGGTGATCTCACCACCGACGACGACGACGTTGCTCTTCGCAAAGGTTTCGCAGGCGACGCGGCTCTTTGGGTCGATCGCAAGGCAGGCGTCGAGGATGGCGTCAGAAATGGTGTCGCAAACTTTGTCAGGATGGCCTTCACCGACGGACTCGGACGAGAAAATGTAGCTACGGGACATGATGGTGGTCGTGTGGTTTATATGGACGAATCATGATTTGATGATGCGTCTTTGGAAGACGCAAGAGTATTCCCCAAACCGTAGGCGTCAATGTGGAATTCCGGGTGGCAGCGACGCTCACCTGCCTGCACGATGCCATCCATGCGATGAAACATATCGCCGCCTGCCTTCTCCACCTTGCCAGTTCTTTGACCCAGGCCAGTGCTGGTGATCGATTATCCCAAGTCGGAGTCCATTCACTCCACCGCATTCGAAGCAGCGCCAGACATGGTTTCACCTGCTCCTCACTGATCGGCCATTGACCACTCTGGGCGAGTGGAACTGATGCGATAAGCCCGAAATCGAGCGTAGGACTCGGTTTAAAAACCACGCCTCGGAAACTGAAACGCGGCCTCCCGCAGGTGCCCCGTCTGCTACGCCAGTTCCAAATTGCGTGTCCTTAGTCAAAAAATATTAGCAAACATTTAGCTTTTTGATTTTATAATAAATGTTATAATTTCAATAACTCGTTCTGCCATAACAATCCATGAAGCGACCCATCTCATCCCTGTCCGCACTGCCTTTTGCGTCAGGAATCTTTTTTGCCTGCTTCTCCACGGCAGGGGCGGCGGGGCTGGATCGAAACGGGATCGGAGCAGCCAGCATGGGTGTCGGCGGGGCTTCCACGGCATGGTCACATGACTCACTGACGATGATGTCCCAGAACACGGCCGCGCTGGCGGACGCGACAGGCGTTGAGTTTCAGATCGGGGGGGCGCTGGCGTATGCTCAAGGGGACTTCTCCCAGAATGGAGTGCGATTGGGGAGCTTGAGCAACACCTGGGGAGTGCTGCCAGATTTGGCTCTGACGACCGCGCTCTCTGAGGCCGTGGGCGTGGGGTTCTCATTGACGACAGACTCGACACGGCTCGCGAACTGGAACTTTGCAGATACACCGGGGGCGCTGGCGGGCGCCCAGTACGCCCAGACGCAGCACCGGTCTGAGATTATCAATCTGCGCGCGGCGGCAGGGATCGGTGTGGATCTGGGCCATGGGTTTAGCCTGGGGGCAAGTTTTGGCGTGGTTTACACCCGCAACGAATTGCAAACGCCCTACATCTTTCAAAACAATGGTCTGGCTGGTGCCAAGACCTTTCTGGACATGCAGACTCAGGGAGTGGGCGTGAATGGAGACGTAGGACTGCAATGGAAAGTCAACGACCGGTTGTCGTTGGGGCTAAGCTATCGGACACCAACCTCCTTCCAAACTTCAGGCACAGCGAAGGGGGATCTGGGTGCCCAGTTGGCGGCGCTGGGGGTGGTCGGGGTGGATGGCACCTACCGGTATGATTCAAAAATCAAAACATCGTTGCCACAGCGGCTGTCAGCGGGTTTCGCAGCGGCTCTCATGCCACGCTGGCGGCTGCTGGGACAGGTGGAATGGGTGAACTACAGCGCCGCCTACAACCACCTGGACGTGAACCTTTCCAACGGCACGAACGGAGTGGTCAACGGGGTGGCGGGATCTACCGGCATCACGGACAGGATCGCGCTGAACTGGAAGGACCAGTATGTGTTTCGTCTGGGCACCGAGGTGGACGTGACGGAAAAGTTCACGATGCGGCTCGGCTATGTTTACGGCAAGAGCCCGGTGCCGAATGACACCCTGATGCCGATGACAGCGGCGATCTCTGAGCATACTTTAGCATGCGGTTTGGGGTGGCACACGAAAGCGATGCGGCTGGATCTGGCCTACCAGTATGACCTGCCGATCAGCCGGTCAGGTTCCGGGAGCTTGGTCACGGGACCCGAATACAAGAATACGAAGGTCTCCGTCCAGGCGCACTGGGTCGGGCTAACCCTAGGTTTTAAAATGAAATGAACACTGAGCATGTCTGCAAAGAGCGGCTGTGGGAGCGTCTTCTGAATAAATTCACGGAAGACTTTGTGCCGCCGCATTTTCACGCGGATGCGGAAAAGCTGAGGCTGGCACGGCTCAACATTCGCTTCGGCTGGCTGGGCTTTGCGTTCGGGACGGTCTATGGGTCCTTTTATCTGCTGCTTCAGCACCACATAGGGGCGCAAATCATTCTGATCTTAAGCACCATTTTCGCCATGATGCCCTGGGTGGTGAAAAAGAGAGGCGACCTCCCGTTTGTGGGCCATTTGTATTCCGCCATGCTGGTGGTGGGTTTTGCCGGGCTGGCTCTGATCGAAGGCGGTCTGACAGGGCATGCCGTGGGCTGGTTGTCGGCAGTACCTCTGATGTCTTTGCTGCTGCAGGGAGTCCGCCCGGCACTGGGATGGACCGTCGTGTGTGCTACAGTGGTGGCGTCTTTCGTCGTGGCACACACACTGGGCTTCACCTTTCCGCGCACGTATCCGGCCCAGTGGGCGACGCTGATCGATGCGGCGGGGTACATTGGCCTCGTGCCGTTTCTGGCGTTCTTGGGAGGCTTGTTCGAGAGAACCCGGGCGCTGGCCTTTGCGCAGTTGCAGGCGGCATTGACCGACCTTTCTCTGAGCAATGAGCGCCTGACTCAGTTGAACCTGGACAAGGATGAGTTCCTCAACATCGCCGCGCACGATTTGCGCAATCCGCTCACGGGGATCGTGGGCTATGCGGGGCTGCTCAAAATGCAGAGCCCCCCGAACGCGAAACTGGTGCTCGAAGCAGGCGCGACCATCGAATCTCTGGGCCTGCGAATGAACGGAATTTTGACGAACTTGCTCGATGTGCGGAGCATCGAGGAAGGGCGCATGAAGTTCAGAAAGGACCGGTGCTCGGCGGATGAGGTCGTTTCCGAGGTGGTGCGGTCCTTCCAGCAATCAGCGGACAAAAAACAAATCACAGTGGCGTGGCAGCCCAATCCCAGTGCACCGCCGTTCCTGGGAGATCGCAATGCGACGGCGCAGATTTTTGAGAACCTGCTTTCGAATGCCATCAAGTATTCAAAGCCCGGGTCAGCCGTGCGTTGTGCTCTGGAGACGGATGCCAGCTCGGTGTGGCTGCATGTGGCTGACAACGGCCCGGGCCTGAGCGATCACGATCAGAAGAACCTTTTCAAGAAATTCAGCCGTTTGTCACCGCAACCCACGGCGGGTGAGCCCTCCAACGGACTGGGCCTGTGGATCGTGCAGAAGATGGCCAAGGCGATGGGAGGAGACGTGCGTTGCATCTCGGTACTCGGACAAGGATCGACGTTCAGCTTGATGCTGCCTATGGCGGCATGAAAGCGGCAGAAGCGAATGACCGGATAAGCGCCCGTCCACCCGGACGTTTTTGACCCGATGCGTTTCCTCTTTCTCTCCCTGCTTCTCGGTGCCCTCAGCGCCTGGGCTGCCGAAAAACCCAATATCGTCTTCATTGTCGTGGATGACATGGGTTGGGGAGATCCCTCCTGCTTTGGCGGGCAGGTGCCAACGCCTCACATGGACCGGCTGGCCAAAGAAGGGATGCAGTTCCGCCAGTTCTATGTGGCGTCTCCCATCTGCTCCGCGTCACGCTGCGCCATGATCACGGGGCAGTTCCCGTCGCAATGGCGAATCACGAGCTACCTGCAAACGAAAGCCGGCAATCGCGAATGTGAGCAGGCGGATTTCCTTGATCCTGGTGCACCGTCCCTACCCCGCGCCTTTCACGACGCTGGCTACGCCACCGCCCACATCGGCAAATGGCACCTCGGCGGTGGCCGGGATGTGACGGATGCTCCCAAATTCGCGGCCTATGGCTACGATCTCGGTCTCGGCACCTATGAAAGCCCGGAACCCGCCGCAGCACTCGGTTTGAAAACGCTGCCCTGGGAAACCATGCGCGAACCCCAGCAGGTGCCACGGCACGAACGCACGCGCTGGATGGTGGATGAAACGCTGAAGTTCATGCAGCAGCATTCCCCCCAGCCACGCTTCGTCAATCTGTGGCTCGATGATGTGCACACGCCCTATCGCCCCATCGAGGGCGAAGATGCGCGGGATTTTCCCGCCAAATATCGCGACGTGCTCGCCGAAACAGATCGCCAGATCGGCCGTCTCATCGACGCACTGCCGCCGAACACCCTCGTCCTGCTCTGCGGTGACAATGGCCCGGAGCCCACGCTCGACCACACACGCACCAAGGGACTGCGCGGCATGAAATGGAGCCTGTATGAAGGCGGCATCCGCACGCCACTCATCGTGCGCTGGCCCGGCGTGGTGCCCGCAGGCGCGGTGAACGAAACCACCGTCTTCGGCAGCGTCGATTTCATGCCCACCCTCTGCGCCTTGGCTCAAATCAAAGCTCCCGTGGCCAATCAGGATGGCGAGGACATGAGTGTCGCCCTCCGTGGCGAGAAAGCCGTGCGCCGCAAACCTCTGCTTTGGGAATACGGCCGCAAACCAGGCGAGGCAGGCAAAGTCAAAAGCGGCTTCCCCTACCCCAAAGAACCCAATTCCAAATCCCCCAACGTCGCCATCCGCGACGGCGACTGGAAGTTTCTCGTGAATGCCGATGGCACCCGGACCGAACTCTATCACCTCGGCCGCGATCCCAACGAAACCACCACCCTGGTCGAGACAGAAAAAGAAACAGCGGAGCGCCTCAAAAAAGCCGCTTTGGACTGGCGGGCGACGCTGCCGTGAAATTTCCCCTCGCCAGCCGAAAAAATGCCACTAGGATGCGCGCCCCCTTCCCCCGACCATGTCCGAACCAAAAAATATCCTCCGCCTGGGCCTGCCCAAAGGCAGCCTGCAGGAGCCAACGCTTGAATTATTCAAGCGTGCGGGGTTCAACATTGTCATCTCTTCCCGCTCCTACCGCCCCTCGGTGGATGACTCGGAGCTGGAGCTGCGCCTGCTGCGTGCTCAGGAGATCGGCCGCTATGTCGATCACGGCTTCCTGGACTGCGGCATCACCGGCCGTGACTGGATCGTGGAAAACAACGCGGATGTCGAGGTCATCGCCGATCTGCGCTACAGCAAAGCCACCTCCTGGCCCACCCGCTGGGTGCTGGTGGTGCCGGAAGACTCGGCCGTGAAGAGCGTCAAGGATCTTCAGGGCAAGCGCATCGCCACCGAAGCGGTCGAGATGACGAAGAAATACCTCGCCGCGAACGGCGTCGAGGCCGAAGTCGAATTTAGCTGGGGTGCCACGGAAGTGAAGGTGCCCGAAATGGTGGATGCCATCGTGGACATCACCGAAACCGGCTCATCCCTGCGCGCGAACAAGCTGCGCATCGTGGACACGCTGATGGAAAGCTACCCCCAATTTGTCTCCAGCAAACCTGCCGCCCGTGATGAATGGAAACGGCAGAAGATGGAGACACTCGTGCTGCTGCTCAAAGGTGCGCTCGAGGCCCGCCACAAGGTGGGTCTCAAAATGAACGTGCCCGCGAAACAGCTGCAGGAGGTGGTCGCTTGCCTGCCGTCACAACGCTCGCCGACCGTTTCAACACTCGCCAGCCAGGATTGGGTGGCCGTGGAAACGGTCATTGACGAAGCCACCGTGCGGGTAATCATCCCACGGCTGAAGTCGCTGGGGGCCGAGGGTATTGTGGAATACCCGCTGAATAAAGTCGTCCACTAAGATCAACGCCAACACACAGGAGAACACGAACATGGGATCGCTCAAAAAGCGGAGAAAAACGAAGATCAACAAGCACAAGCGCAAGAAGCGCATGCGCGCGAACCGTCACAAGAAGCGTTTGCGCTACAAGTCGTAACCGCTAGCCTTCCCGGCATGGCTCCTCTCCGCAGTGCGATTCGATGGTATCGAGACGCAGGAAGCTTTGTCATGTCCGGGTACGGCTCGGTTGGCAGGGCTCTGCGGCCCTGCCTGACGGTGAGTCTTGCCGTCTTCTCTAGCTCCCTCCACTCGGGTCAAGCTGCTACCACAGCCGACCTGTCCTTGGGAGCCAGAGCGGCGGACACATCGGATTTACAACTGTCTCCAGGATCTGCCATCAGGGCAGATGTCCTGGCGCATTTTAGTGCAGCGCTCCAGTTTGAGTCCTCCGGGAAACTGCGCCAGGCACTAGACCATTATCTGGCCGTTTTTAAAGCCGATCCGAGCAACTCGGATCTGGCATCGCATACCGCCGGGATTGCCATGCAATTCCAGGGGCGTGAAGCAGCGATGAAAATCCTCGAGGATGCCGTGCACGCCAGTCCGCGCACGCCCGCGCCGCTGCTCAATCTCGCACGCTTTGCCAATACCTACCCGCCTGAGGACCTCTTTGAGAAAGACACGGTTCCTTCCAAGGCTGTGGCCGAGGCATTGGCCAAATTTCCCACCCACGCCGAGGTCTATGAGATGGCGGTCATGCTGCACCTCACGCACAATGAGCGTGACAAGGCCATCGAGGTCATGACGCAGGCGGCCAATCAAAACAGCCGCGATCCCCAGTACTGGCTGGCCACGGGGCACACCGCCGAGCGCGTCTGGCCGCTGGGGCAGGCTGAGTTTGGCATGGAATATCGCCAGCGCGTGGCACCCTTTTTTGAAAATGCCCTCAAAGCCGCCAGCAAGGCGGATGCCGAGCAGGTCACCCTCGAAGTCGCGCGGCAGTACCTTCTGACCAACGATCCCGAACGCGCCCGGCAGCTCTGCGAAAAATTGGCGGCCGAATACAACAACCTCGACGCCCGCAAGCTGCTCTACCGTCTGTACGGTGCCGCCGACCAGAAAGAAAAAGCCCTCGCCACTCTGGAGCAGATCGTCAAACAAGCACCTGCTGACGCCGAGATGCAGCGCCTGCTGGCCAGTGAGTACGACAAGCTCAAGCAGCCGGAAAAATCCATCCCCCACCTCGAAGCCGCCATTCAAAATGGCGGCGGCGAAATCGGCGACTACGTCAAACTCGGCTGGGAGCTCTATCAAACACAGAAGTTTGATGACATGGTGCGCGTGGGCCAGCGCAGCGTGCGCCTCTTTCCCGATCATCCGCTCGTCCATTACCAGCTCGCCATCGCCCATCGCGCACGTGAGGAGTGGGCCCCGTCCGTGCAGCACTTCGCCGAGGCGGAGCAGTTCGCCGGCTCCACGCAGAATGAACTGCTGGACCACCTGTTTTACTATCAGTACGGCATCACGCTCGAACGCCTGGCACGCTATGAAGACGCCTCACGCATGCTGGAGAAGTCCATCACCCTGACTCCGCGGGATGAATCCAAGGCCGCCGCCAACACCATGAACTTCCTCGGCTACATGTGGTTGGATGTCGGCACGCATTTGGACAAAGCGGGCGAACTCATCGCCAAAGCCAACGAACTGCTGCCCAATCAACCCGCCTACATCGACAGCCTCGGCTGGTTCCATTACAAGAAGGGCAACTACCCTGGCGCACTCAAGGAACTGCAGCGCGCCGAAGTCTTGATGAAGCCCATCACCGCCGACGATGCCGAGATCCTCGAACACATCGGCCTCACCCACCAGGCCCTCGGCGACAAAGCCAAGGCGCTCGACTACCTCGAACGCGCCGAGGCGCTCAAGACCCCCGATTTAAAAGCCCGCAAGCGCATCGAAGATGAGCTGAAGAAATTTAAAAACGGCAAGTCCGACACGGAGAAAAAGTAGCGCCTTGCCAGCCTGTGCAAGACTGCTTCAGCGCAGACGAAATGGCCCATGCTAATCCACCTGCAGGCGCTCGTCGCTGTCGATGAACATCCAGCACAGTGCCGCGATCAAGTACGTCGCTGCCGCGACATAGAGAATCTGATCCCAGTTCTGTCCGGTCAGTTGCATCAGCCATGGTACGGCCACGCCGCCAAGAGCACCGCCCAGATTTCCCACCATGTTCATGCTGCCAGAGACAGAACCAGCCAGCTTGCCGCCCACATCCATGCACGCGCCCCACGCACCGGGCATCGAAAGATCATTGCAGAAACCGGAGAAGCCCAGAGCCAGCATCACATATGTCGGGTTGTTCAAAGCCGTGGCGACCATGATCATGCAGCCCGCCCCCAGCATGCCAAAGACACCCAGCTGACGCCGCGCACGGCTCAGGTTGCCCGACTTGGCTGACATGCGCCGGGCTACAATGCCGCCGAGAAAGCAGCCGATGCCGCCGAGGAAAAGAGGCAGACCATTGAGGATCGAGGACCATGTGTCCTTCATGTCCATTTTCAGCTCCTGCTCCATGTACTTTGGCATCCACGTGATGTAGAAGTACCAGACGTAGGTGATGCAGAAGTAATACAGCCACAGCAGCAGCACGGAACGCGTGGTCAGCAGCCGCTTCCAGGGAATGCGGGCATGCTTTCCGTCCAGATTTTTCTGCGCTTCCTCCAGCAGTGCCTGCTCCGCTGCATTCACACCTTTGTGGTCCTTCGGATTGTCCCGGAACCACAGGTAAAAACTCACCGCCCAGATCACGCCCAGCCCGGCAAAGATCACGAATGTGTGACGCCAGCTCACAAAACCTAAAATCCACACCACCAGCAGCGGTGTGAAGGCACCGCCCCAGCGGGCCGCCATCCAGGTGATGCCCTGCGCCACACCATGCTCCCGCTGCGGCAACCACACGCTGAACATCTTCGCGATGTTTGGGAAGCCGCCCGCCTCGCCAGCTCCAAACAAAAACCGGCAGACCGTCATCGACGCCAGATTCCACGCATAGCCCGTCGCCGCCGTGAACACGCTCCAAAACATCACGATGCGCAGCAGCACACGCCGCGGGCCCCATTTGTCCCCCAGCCACCCGCCGGGGATCTCGAACAAAGCATAGGCCAGCGTGAAGGCTGAGAACACATAACCCATCTGCGTGTCATCCAGATGCAGATCCTCCTGAATGAAGGGCCGCGCCTTCGAGATGCACACCCGGTCAATGTAATGAATGATGCCGAGCATCACGGCGAAAACGATCACGCCATAGCGCGTGCGGGAGGGACGAAGGGAGGATTCCATGGACGGTTGGGAGAGCGCGCATGCTGTCACGCGACCTGCGGTGGCGTCAACTACTCAAACCACACCACACGCAAACATATCCCGCCATCATGGCTCCCCCACGGTCGGGTTCTCCACCACCTGCGCGCTCGCTTTGACCGCCCGCGTCAGCACTTCCTTAGGCTGCTTGGCGCTGGGCATCACCTCCTGGGCCATGCCTTTGTAGCGCAGCGGTTTGTAGCCGAGCGCCAGCAGCGCAGCCAGCGGCGCCTGTTTGAGGCCGGGCTTCCAGTAGTCGGGTGCGCCGCCGGTTTCATAGTAGTAGATCCAGGTGTGCTGCGGGTCATACCACCCCGCGCACAGAATGACGTGGCGATGCGGAATGTTCAGCACATCGCCGGGCTGCAGCTCCTGCGCGCTGGCCAGTTCGGTACACACGGCGGGGAGCTGGCGGGTGTCATGCACGCTCGGCAGTTTCAAACAGCGCGAAATAAAGCCCGAGCAGTCCACCCCTGCGGCCTGAGCGCTCACGGCAGCGTTGTCGGCACGGCGTTTTTCTGGCGATGACACATCTCCGCCGGCGCTGCCCTTGGCGATGGCGAGATCAAACGAGGCCGGATCATCAAAGCCGCCCCACTTGTAAGGCACGCCACAGTTCGTCGTGCCCGGCACCCACCAGCCCTTGCGGTCCGCCCCGGGTTCATGAGTCACATCCGGCGTATTGACGAGGACGCCTGCCTTGTCCTTTCCATGCAGGATGTTGCGCGCAAACGGCTGCCAGGTGTGGTTCGTAAACCGCTGCGCAATCGCCATCGCCTCCTCCGGCGTGATCTGCGAAGGGGCCGTGGGATCTCCCGGGATGAGAGGCGTCGGCTCTGCGGCATGTTTTAAGGTCGAGTTGCAACTCGTCAGGATCAGCAGCAGGGCAGAGAAGGCGCACTTCATTGGGCGAATGATGCGAGATCTGCGCGCCGGGTCAACCCATTGCACCTGTTCATGGGGTTGACCTGTGCGTTCCCAATTGCAAACTGCGCGCCATGCCCTCCCGCCTCCGCCTCGTTGGCTGCCTCCTGCTGGCTGCGTTCGCCCTGCGAACAGATGCCGCACCCGCCAAGCCCGCCCCACGCACCGCCCTCGTCATTGGCAACGCGAAGTACGAAGCCGCCGTGGGTCCTCTGCGCAACACAGCCAACGATGCTAAAGCCGTGGCCAAAACCCTGCGTGACCTCGGCTTTGCGGTGATCGAAAAACATGACGTCACGCGCGATCAACTGCTGCGCGCCGTGGTGGAATTCCGCGCCACGCTGACCAATGCCGAAGTCGGCCTATTTTACTATGCAGGCCACGGCATCTCCGTGGCAGGCTCCAACTACCTGCTGCCGGTCAAGTCCGGCTACACTGCCGAAGGTGCCGATGATGTGACGCTGCGCCTGCTGGCAGAAACCAAACTCTTCAATGTCGAGCAGGCCGTGGCCGACATGAAATCCTCCGGCGCGCTCTGCAACCTCGTCATTCTCGACGCCTGCCGCACCACCGCTGTCGCACGCACCGGACGCACCCGGGAGGCCGCCAGCCCCGGCGGCCTGAGCGAGATGAAACCGCCCGCCGGATCGCTCATCGCCTTTGCCACCGATGCGGGGCAAACCGCCCTCGATGGCGATGGCACCAACGGCCTCTACACCGAAGAACTCCTCAAAAACCTGCGCACCCCCGGTTTGACGGTCGAGCAAGTCTTCAAACGCACCCGCGCTGGTGTGCTCGAACGCTCAAAGGGCGGACAGATTCCGGCGGAATACTCACGCCTCATCGGCGATGACATTTTCCTCGCCGGTCAGGCTCCCGTTCCCCCACCGCCAGCTGCGCTTCCCGTGGCGGAATCGCCCCCAGCTCCGTCTCCTTCACGCGCTCCAGATGCGCCACCCGCTCCTGCATTGCCCACGCTGAAAGAGATCTCCAAACTCGCCGCCGCAGGCAAGGCCCGCGAATGTATCGAAGCCCTGCGGCAACTCGCCCAGTCCAAAGGCCCCGGTGATTACGCCACCCAACCCATCGAAACGCTGCTGGACCAGGTCAAAGACGACCTCAAAGACGCCACCACCGCATCCCCCAAAGTCGAAGCCGCCTCTACCACCTGCGAACTCATCCTCACCGCCCTCCGCGACTGCCTGCCACCCGATCACGCCAAGAAAATCCTCTTCACCGCCAAGGCCTTGAACCGTCACGGCGATACCCTCCTGCTGCTCGGTCGCGCGGATGAAGCCCTCGACGCCTATAACACCGCGCTTCCCCTGACCCCCGACGACTCCTACATCCTCTACAACCGCGGCCGCGCCCACCTCGCCCTCGGCAGCACCCCCGAAGCCAGGGCCGACTTCACGGAAGCCGCGAGCACTAAATACCATCAGCTCAAAGCCCGCAAACTGGCAGAAGAAGCGCTGGCAAAACTCAAGTAAAACGCCAGACGCATCCGTCAGACCTGAGCAGTGTATGGATTGATGACCGTCAGCTCTTTGATGTGCTTAAAATCTGCCTCGTTCCGCGTGACCAGCGGCATGTCGTATTCCAGCGCAGTAGCGGCGATGATTGCATCCGCCAGGCTCATTTTCTTTTGCCGACGTAACTGGACCGCACGCCGAATAATTTCATCGTCCAGCGGTACTTCGACAGAGGATGCGATGATCGCCTCCAGTTGATCTTTTCGTTCTTGGGGCAATGAATCGAAGCGTGGGAAACCCAGCACCTCAATGCGCGACACACTCGCGATCAATGCGTCCGCTCTTTGCACAAAGGGTAGGCACAGAGCGTCGCCCGGTTCTGCGGCGTAAATGAGTATGTTGCTGTCGCACACCATGTCCTACTCCCTGCCGGGCATGACTCGGTCCTGCCTCAGTTCGCGTTGCCAGACCACCGGATCAGGAATGACATCGCTCAATCCACCAAGCGCTCGCAGCTCCTCGTAGGCCTTCTTCCGCTTCGCAATCATTTCCGGTGTCGCCGTCGGTGGTTGCCGCTTGCCATGAGTGGCTTTCAGCAACATCACCGCATGCATACGCCCTGGTTTTAGCCAGGCCGGCAAAGGCGACAGCAGCTTCACGCTGCCATCGGCGGCGATCTCGATGTCAGTCTCCAGAGTGTCCATAGTCATGAGTTTCGTTCATCAAACACAGGCTGGCAAGAAATGGCTGTCCCTTTGCCTCACTCATGCCACGTCCGTGCCACACGCTCGATCTTCAGCGCTTTGCCTGTAGCCGGATCAATGGTGATCAGCGCGCCATTCACCCGCACGGCCCCGCTCCCGACGCCGAAGCGCGCAGGCATCATGGTGTGGAAGCGTTCGAGCACGGGCTCGATCTGGCTGCCGATGACGCTGTCCATCGGGCCGCACATGCCGGCATCGCTTTGAAAGGCGGTTCCTTTGGGCAGCACCCGTTCGTCTGCGGTGGGCACGTGGGTGTGGGTGCCGATGACGGCGGAGACCTTGCCATCCAAGTGCCAGCCCATGGCCACTTTCTCGCTGGTGGCCTCGGCGTGGAAATCCACGAAAATCACCGGTGTTTCTTCGCGCAGCTTTTCCACGCACGCAGAAATGGCGGGGAAAGGATTATCGAGCTGCTGGTTCATGAAGGTGCGTCCCTGCAGGTTCACCACGGCCACTTTGCACTTCTTGGATTCCAGCACTATAAAGCCGTTCCCGGGGGTGCCTTCCGGGTAGTTCATCGGCCGCAGCATGCGCGGCTCATCGGCAAGGTAGGGCACGATCTCCCGCTGATCCCAGATGTGGTCGCCACTGGTCACCACGGCCGCGCCGGCACGCATGAGACTGATGGCGATTTTTGGCGTGATGCCGCGGCCTCCGGCGGAATTTTCACCGTTCACGACGATGAAGTCGAGTTTGAGCTCCTCCTTCAGCACAGGCAGCAGCAGCCCGACCGCCTTGCGCCCCGGCTCCCCCACCACATCGCCCAAAAATAGCAGGCGAAAAAGTCCATCCTCACTGTCAGCCGTGTTGTCATTCATCGTGGCGCTACTTAGTAGATGATGAAGGCGGGGATCAAGTCTAGGATGCACTTTATGATGATGAAACGAATGCTGCGCCGCTGCCTGCTGCCGGCCATGCTCGCGCCTGTGATGGCGGCACCGGGCATGGCGCAGACGATTGCGCCCCCGCCAGCCGCAGCCCCCCCTTTGACCCCTGGGCAGATCACACCCGGCGCAGCGCCGCTGACGCCTCCGGATGCCCCCGAGGCTGCTACAGCCCCGCCTGCCGCCGCTCCCACACACTGGGACCGCCTGAGCGCGCTCGGCACCAAGCCCGACTGGCTCAAGCTGCAGTCGTTTCACCAAACACTCACCCGTGGCGAATTCGAGGCCGCCATGCGGGATGTGTACTCTGACGGCTCCCCCCTGCCTCCACCTTGGAAGCTGGAATTCGATGGCGTAATCATCAAGACCGGTGATCCCGTCAAACCGGAAGCGCGCATCGCCTTCGCCACCCGCCCAGAGGCACCGCTGCCAGGCTCGCGCACGTGGAGGGCTGCGGCCGAAATGCCCCTGCTCAAAGACCGCCCTCTCCTCAGCGACATCCACATCGCCATCGACCCCGGCCACATCGGCGGTGGCTATGCCAAGATGGAGGAGCGCACGCTCAGCTTCGCCCCCGGCGAATCCATCCAGGAGGGCGATCTCACCCTCACCACCGCGCAGGTGCTCGCCGAACGGCTCAAGGCCCTCGGCGCCTACGTCTCCCTGGTGCGAGATCGTGCGGAGCCCGTGACTCTGCAGCGCCCTAACGATCTTGTGGTGCCCGCGCGCCAGATCCTCGCCGATGCCGGCTTTCCGCAGCCGCAGGAAAATTACAGCGGCGTCACCGGCGATGCGAAAATCCTCACGGTGCAATGGCAGAGCGAAAAGCTGTTTTACCGCGTCAGCGAGATCCATGCGCGCGGCCAGAAGGTGAACAACACCATCAAGCCAGACGTGGTGCTCTGCCTGCACTTCAACGCCGAAGCCTGGGGCGATGCCGCCGCGCCGCAGTTCTCACCGATGAATCACATGCATGTGCTCGTGAATGGCTGCTACTCCCCCGTGGAGCTGGAGCAGCAGGACGTGCGGTTTGACATGTTTCATCGTCTCTTCTCACGCATCCATCAGGAGGAGCTGCCGCTCGCCGAAGCCGTTGCCAATGGCATGCGTCTGACCACCGGCCTGCCAGCCTACGTTTACACCACGCACAATGCACGACACGTCGGCACGAACTCCTATGTCTATGCGCGCAACCTGCTTGCCAATCGACTCTATGACTGCCCGGTCGTTTATCTTGAGCCCTACGTCATGAATAACGAGGAAACCTACCGCCGACTGCTGCGCGGGCATTTCCTTGGCCGCACGCTCATTTCAGGACGCCTGCAGTCCAGCGCCATCGAGGACTACGTGCAGGGAGTCGTCAAAGGCCTCGTCGCCTACTATCAGAAAAACCGTACGCTATGAAGGTGCTCGTCGCAGGATGTGGATTCGTTGGCGAGCGCGCCGCCGATCTCCTGCATGCCGCAGGGCATGCGGTGATCGGTCTGACGCACTCTCCCGAATCCGCCTCACGTCTCGCCACGGTCAAACCCTGGCGCACGGAGTCCTGCGACATTTCAAGCCGCGCCGCCGTCACCGCTCTCGCCGCAAAACTCGGTGCCAGCAGCATCGACGCCGTGCTCCATTGCGCCAGCTCCGGCCGGGGTGGGGCAGAGATGTATCAGTCCGTCTATGTCGATGGCATGCGGCATCTCACCGAAGCCTTCCCCAAAGCCTTTCCTCTCTACACCAGCAGCACCAGCGTCTATCCGCAGGTGGAGGGTGAAACTGTCGATGAAACCAGCTTTGCAGACCCAGAGCGCGATACCGGCCGACTGCTCCGCGAGGCGGAAAACATCGCCCTGAATGCGAAGGGGGCGGTCGCAAGACTCGCCGGCATCTACGGCCCCGGGCGTTCCTTCGTTTTGAAAAACCTGCTCGAAGGCAAGGCCGCCATCGAGGGCAATCACGGCCAGGGCCGCATCCTCAATCAGATCCATGCCGACGATGCCGCCAGCGCACTCGTCCACCTCATCACGCAGCGCCTCGGGGGCATCTACAACGTCGTCGATGACGCGCAGATGACGCAGCGGCAGTGCCTGGAACGGCTGTGCTCCATCTTCAGCGTCAAACTGCCCGGCACACGCGAACCCGACCCCAATCGCAAACGTGGCTGGAGCCATAAATGCGTCTCCAACACCAAGCTGCATGCCTCAGGCTGGGCACCCCGTTACGCGAGCTATTTCGATGCCTTGAGCGACGATCCCGATCTCGCCTCCTCCATTCTCGGCCTCGTTCAAACCGGCGAATCTCCCCCGCCCCGCCAGCCGAACATTCTGCTCATCGGCCTGATGGGCTCCGGCAAAACCACCGTCGGTCGCATCGTTGCGCATATGATCGGTTTTAAGATCGTCGATACCGATCATCTCATCGTCGATGCCACCAGGAAAAGCATCCCCGAGATTTTTGCCACGGAAGGCGAGGCCGCATTCCGCCAGCGCGAATCCGCTGCGCTGCGCTCGCTGCTGGGCAAACGCGGCTGCGTCATCGCCACCGGCGGCGGCATCGTCACCCAGCCGCGCAACCTGCCCATCCTGCGCCATCTCGGCTACACCGTCTGGCTGGACGCGGATCCCGAACGTCTCGCGCGCCGCACAGCGGTGAATACCAATCGCCCGCTGCTCAATGGGGAGGAAGATCCCAAGGCCAAGCTTGAACGCCTGCTGACTGAGCGCAAACCCATCTACAAAAGTCTCGCTGATCTGCGCATCAAAACCGCCGAACTCACGCCACAGGAGACTGCGTACGGCGTGATGGAAAGCGCCCGCGTGTTTTTTGCCAAGCTGCGGAAGTAGGAGCATCCGGCCTCACGCTCACCCGCTCACCCCGGCCAGCTTCCGCGCATACGCCAGCGTGTCTATTTCCGCAGGCATCTTGTCCCGGCGAATGGCCTTGATGCGCGGAAAGCGCATGGCAAGGCCGCTGTCATGGCGGTTGCTCGCCTGCACGGAATCAAAGGCAATCTCCAGCACGATCTCCGGCGTCACCGTCCGCACACTGCCACGCTGGCTGAGCGTGGTCTGGGTGAAATGCTCGGTCAGCTCCTCGATCTCCGCATCCGTGAGTCCGCTGTAGGCCTTGCCGATTACCCGCAGGGCATTCCCCGCCTCCTCATCGCGCACGGCAAAGGTGTAATCGCTCAGCACATGGCTGCGTTTGCCGTGCCCCTGCTCAGCCTTGACCACCACCACATCCAGCGTGGCAAAGGCCTTCTTCAATTTCAGCCACGACTTGCCCCGGCGCCCGGGCGAGTAGGCGCTCAGGGCGTCCTTTGCAATGAGGCCTTCATTGCCCCGACGGCGTGCGGCATGAAACGCGGTCTCGATCTCCTCCGCGCTGCACACCTTCATGACGTCGATCAGGCCAAGCCCGGCGGGCAGTGCGATGGCTTCCAGCTCCGCGCGGCGCGCCTCCAGCGGCTTTTCCAGCAGCGAGACGCCGTTCTTCCACAGCACGTCAAACACCACGTATTTGACGGTCACATCGCTGGGCAGAAACAGGTCCGCCTGATCGCGGCGGCCCAGACGTTTTTGCAGGTCAAAGAAGGACAGCTTTTTGTCCTCCGCATGCGCGATGATTTCGCCATCAAGAATGACATCTTCGGGCAGTGCTGCGGCGGCCCGCACGATTTCGGGGAACTGCACGCCCACCGGCTTGAGGTCACGGGTGTAGATCTCCACGCGCTCTGCGGTGCGGTGCATCTGTGCGCGGATGCCGTCATACTTGTCCTCCAGCCACACCTCGGCGGTGTTTAGGCGCTCCCACATGTCCACCGCAGTTTCTTCAGGGGAGGCCAGCATGACCTTGATGGGCACAAAGGGGCGCGGCTTGGCCGCATGCAAAGTGTGCGTGCTGGCCAGCATGGCGGCGTGCCCAATATCTCCGCAGAGCATGGCAGCCTCGCGCACCGTATCAGCACTGGCTTCAAACGCGGCGGCCACAGCCTCCTCGATGAGTCCCTCCTTGGAACCCATGCGCAGTTCCCCGGTCATGAGGCGCACCAGCCAGGAACCAGCCACAGCGCTGAGATGCTGCAGCCGCGTCTTGATGAGCGTGACGCGCTCGATCTGGCTGCCTGCTTTGCGCAACTGATCAAACAAGGCGGCCACGTCACTCAAGGAGCAGGGCGAGGGAGTCAGAGTGGCACGCTGCAGCACCAGGAAAGCGGTGCGCCCGGTGTCTGCCTGCGAGCGTGAAATCGTGCGATACTCAGCCTCGTTCACGCCGCTGAGTTCGATGAGCGCGCGTTTCAGCAGCGACCAGCCGGTGTTCAAAGGTGTGTCGCCGGTGCTGCCGGAGGAGAAGCGTGCGGCCAGGGCCAGTTCGCCCTCCTGTGGCAGACCGCGCAGCATGGCGGCCAGCACTTCCACTTTCTTCAGGCGGGAGGCCACCTCAGCAGTGTGAGCGCAAGCCGCAGCCCATTGTGTGAAGCTGCCATCCCCCCACTCGTCCTCTTTTTTCTCCAAAGCGGGGCGGACCACAGGGGCCGCGCTTTGCAGGGTCAGCTCAAGCTGGTCCGCGCTCTCCAGCGTCCACGCCTCAAAGCCGCGCAGGCGCAGGTCAGCGGCGAACTCACGCGTGGAACCATGCACCAGCCACACGCGGCGCGGCTTCACCTCTTCCACCGTCTCAATCAGCTCGGGGTAGTCGGCGTGATCGCTGAGGGGAAAAATTTCATCCACCTGATAGCGGAACTTCGCGCCAGGCTGCAAGGCCCAGCCGGTGAGCATGGCCGTGCGGCAGACCTTTAATTTCTTGAGGGCTATTGAGCGGCCATTGCTCGGCGGAAAAAGCAACACGTGGCCGGCAGCCTCCGCCGCGTCAAACAAGCGGTAGTCCGGCAGCTTGCCCAGCAGCGGAGCCACGGCGCGTGTCATGTCCCAGATGGACTTATGCACCATCACGGGATGCCCCGCCTCGGCCAGTGCGCACAGGATCTCCTGCGCCTTTCCCAGGGAGTAGCCGAGCAGCACCGGGATGCCGCCATCCTCCAATGTCTCCTGCGCAAACTTCAGCACCTGCGCCACCACCTGCACCGTGGGCGGAAAGGTGAACTGCGGCAGGCCAAACGTACACTCCATGATGAGTGTGTCCGCATGCAGCAGCTCGCAGCGCTCGGAGCTGAGTCCCTGCCGCAGCTTGTAGTCGCCCGTGTACAGCAGCGTAGCTCCATCCGCCTTGCGCGTGAGGTGCAGCATGGCGGAGCCGATGATGTGGCCCGCCGGTAGCAGGCGCAGCTCCCAGCCCTCCCATTCCACCACCTCGCGCATGGGCAGCACGCGCATCTCGCCTTCGCTTTTATAGCCATAGCGCGTCTTCATCAAATCCCGCGTCACCTCAGAGCAGAAGGTCATCTCATGCCGCGCCACATGGTCACTGTGCGCATGGGAGATGAAGGCCCGCTTTCCGCCAAAATGCGGATCCAGCCACAAGTCCGCCTCCGGCAGATAAATGCCGCGTGGATGCGTGACTTCGATGAGCGGAGGCAATGGCATGCATGATTTACGCTTGAGCGCAGCCGCTGACGCCGCATTCTGCATCAAACACCCGTGTCCTCCCAAACCCGCATCAATCTCACCTCCAAACAGCAGGCCCTGCTCGTCCAGAGCCTGGAGTTCTTTGAACAACATATCATCAAGCGAGGCACCCAGCTCTTCGCACGTCAGGCCGTGCGACATGTGGACTGGGTGGAGCCAGATGTCGTTCTCCTGGCCGAGGTGCAAGGCGGCGAGCTCTATAAAGTCACACTCGAATTCAGCTCTGACGGCATAGAGACCTCCTGCACCTGCCCCTATGAAACCGACTGCAAGCACGCCGTCGCCTTGATCCTGCATCTGCAGGTGCAGTCCGTGACAAACGTCGTCACGCAAGCCAAGACGCCAAAACCGGTCAAGGCCGCCAAAACTTCCATCCCCCAGCCTGACGCGGATTCATTCCCGGGCCGAGCCGCCGCCCGGCTGGGCATCACCTTGACCGCCTCCCAGTTGAAATTTCTTCAGCAGGCATCCATCTGGTGGGTGAGCAAACAGAAAACCGTGTCGCAATCGGACCTGTTCCATCTCGCAGGACGACAAAGCTACTGGGGCTACGGCCAGGTACAGCTCTGGCCCGCCAAACACCCTCCTGCCGATGAAACTGAATTCTTCGCCTGCCTGGCGACGGCACTGCAATCCTGCCAGCTCGCGCTGCCGACCGGTCTGGCAGGACTGGCCGATCCTGCCGTGCAGGATCGGCTCACACAGAAATGGGAGCGTCTCAAACAAATCGACGAATGGCGGCAGCGGCTTGGCTCCTGGCAGGAATCGCAGTTGCACCTGGCCGCCGAGGCCCCGGAACTGCGCCTCATGCTGCATGCCAACGGTGCCCTCATCCAGGTGCGTCATCCAGGAGAGGCAGAGTTCGGCAAAGTCACGCAGAAGCTGCTCAAGCAGTTTTGGGGCGGCCCCACTCACTATGGGAGCGGGCCCCAGAATCTGCTCAGCGCAGGCTCGAATCTTGTGCTGAAAGCGGCGCTTCAGCAATTCGGAGAAATACGGACCACGGATATTCCGCGGCTCTCCGAATCGCTGTCCAAGAGTCTCGGCCAGCTCCTCTCCACCCCGCAGTTGTTTCAAACCCACGTCGTCACCGCCACCGGAGATTCCCTGTCCTTTTTCGACGAGCCTCTGCGCTGGGATTTGCAGCCTCCTCCAATCCCTGGCGGCGACTATGAATTACGCCTGCTCGATGACGAAGGCGGCACACCGCCGCCGCCGCTGGCCATCGTGCCAGGTTTCCCGCTGCGCTATGTCACGCAGGAGTCTGTGCGCAGCGTGAACTACTGGCCCTCGGGCATGGAATCCCGCAGCTGGCCTGTCCTCATCCCGGCCGGAGCATTGGAAACGAAGGAAGGTGTCAGCGCCCTCGCCAAACTCGGCGTGCCAGTGCCGCAGCGCCTCGAAGGCCGTGTAAAAATCATCCGCGCGGAGATTGAAATCCGCTGCCAGCTCGCGCGCCATCCTAACGGCGGCTGTGAATACCTGCAGGTGCGCGCGCGGGCCCAGTTCGGCGGCGTCCAGAATCCGAGCGTCTGGAACGGCATGAAATGGGAAACCGCCCATCGTTTCGGCGAGAAGGAGAGGGCGCGGCCTTCAACAAAAGAGATTGTGCAGATCGACAGCTCGACGCTGCCCCCCGCAGGTGCCTGGCTGGCGCAGTGGCCGCTCAAGCCCGTTTACGGTGCCGCTGATATGTGGCTCGATCAGCGCATCCAGGGCAAGGACTGGCCGGATCAATTCCTCGCCTGGATCGACCGCCGCCCCAAGAACCTCATCGTCGAACTGGACGCCGAACTCGCCAGCCTGCGCGATGGCAAAGTCGCCGGCCATGTGCGCCTCGACATCGAAGAATCAAAAACCGGGATCGACTGGTTTGACCTCAGCGTGGCCCTGGATGTCAGCGACAGCACCTTGACCCAGGCGGAGATCGATCTGCTGCTCAAGGCCAAGGGAAAATGGGTGCGTCTCCCGGGCAAAGGCTGGCGCAAACTCGAATACCAGCTCAGCGAAGCCCAGTTGCAGGAACTCGCCGAACTCGGTCTCGCCGCGCATGATTTCAGCGCGGATAAACAACGCCTGCATGCTCTTCAGCTCGGCAGTCTGACCGGCAAGAACACCACACTCCTGAGCGCCGAACGCGTGGCACAAGTGCAGCGCCGTGTGGAGGAAATCCAGACCCGCGTCACTCCGCCGCTGCCGGTCGGCATCACCGCCACGCTGCGCCCCTACCAGACCGAAGGCTTCCACTTCCTCGCCTATCTCACCGCCAATCGCTTCGGTGGCGTACTGGCAGATGACATGGGCCTGGGCAAAACCCTGCAGACGCTCGTGTGGATCGCCTGGCTGCGTGGTGAGCAGCAAATGCAGGAGCCCCTGCTCGTCATCTGCCCCAAGTCCGTGCAGGACAACTGGCGCAGCGAAGTCTCCCGCTTCTTTCCGCAGCTCACGGTGGAGGTCTGGAACCGAGCCAACGCGGGAAAAACCGGCCTCGAAGGCACCGTGGACCTCCTCATCATCCATTACTCCCAGCTCCGCATCCACGAAGAGCTGCTGCGCAAGATTGAATGGGGTGCGGTCATCCTCGATGAAGCGCAGGCCATCAAAAATCCCACCTCGCAGAACGCCCAGGCGGCGTGTGGATTGAAAGCCAGGCACCGCCTCGCGCTCACTGGCACACCGATTGAAAACCGTCTGCTCGATCTCTGGTCCATCTTCGCTTTCGCCATGCCCGGCGTGCTCGGCACCCGCGCCGCCTTCACCAAAAACTTCGATGGCAGGGAAGATCCGCTCGCCCGCCGCCGCCTCGCCGCCCGCACCCGGCCCTTCCTGCTGCGCCGCACCAAAAACGAGGTCGCCCGCGATCTGCCCGATCGGGTGGAGGAAGATCTCAGCATCGAACTCGAAGGTACCCAGGCCGCCTTGTACAAGGCCGAAGTCAAACGTGCCCGCGCAGAGCTTTTAAAAGCCGAAACCAGCAAGCAGCTCGACAAGCTGCGCTTTAACATTCTCACGAGCCTGCTGCGCCTACGGCAGATCTGCTGCCACCCGCGCCTGCTCGGCCTGGATGCCACTGAAGCCAAAAAGGGGCGCAAAAAAGCCGCCGAATCCACCAATGAGAGCGCCAAAGTCGCTGCGCTGTTGGAGCTGCTCGAACCCCTCATGGAGGAAGGCCAGAAGGTGCTCGTTTTCTCTCAGTTCGTCGAAATGCTCGCCATCATCGAGGCAGAGATCCAGGAACGCGGCTGGCAGTCCTTCAAGCTCACCGGCCAGACCGAAGACCGCGGCGCGCTGGTCAATGAGTTCCAGACCCATACAGGTGCAGCCACCTTCCTCATCAGCCTCAAAGCCGGCGGCTTCGGCCTCAATCTGACTGCCGCCAGCTACGTCGTCCTGTTTGACCCTTGGTGGAATCCCGCCGTTGAAGCCCAGGCCATCGACCGTACCCACCGCATCGGCCAGAAGCAGACCGTCTTCGCCTACCGCCTCATCGTAAAGAACAGTATCGAGGAAAAAATCCGCCTGCTCCAAAAGCAAAAAGGCTCCCTCGCCAACGACATCCTCGGCGAGGAAAACTTCGCCCAGGCCCTCACCCTCAAAGACTTTCAGTTCCTGCTCGGCGGGGAGGAGTGACCAATTGGGCATGCAGTTGCAAGTCCAGGCATCCAGCCCCAAGAATGCGCATGGCCTCCCTCGCCGATCAACTCACCTCGCTTCTCGGTCCCACGCGCGTCTCTGCCACGCCGGCAGACATCGCCACGCACAGCACGGACAAATGGTTCGCGTCCACTCCGCCTGACGTCGTCGTGCATGCGGAATCCACCGCCGAAGTCTCCGAAGTGATGCGCTTTGCCAATGCGAACCGCATTCCCGTCACGCCGCAGGGTTCACGCGTGGGTTATGTCGGTGGCTGCGTGCCGCTGCAGGGCGGCATCGCGCTTTCAGTCGCCCGCATGAACAAGATCAAGGAGATCGCCCTCCCAGATGGCGTGGCGGTGATCGAACCCGGAGTCATCACGGGGCATCTGCAAAATGAAGTACGCAAACTCGGCTGGTTTTATCCACCGGACCCCGCCTCGCTCAAAGAATGCAGCCTCGGTGGCAACATCGCCACAAACGCAGGGGGGCCGCGCTGCCTGAAATACGGCGTCACCCGGCATTACGTCCTCGGTTTGGAAGCGGTGCTGGCAGACGGTTCCATCGTGAAAGCGGGCGGCCGCTGCCACAAAAACAAAACGGGCTTCGACCTCGTGGGACTCATGGTGGGCAGCGAAGGCATGCTCGGTGTCGTCACCGAGGCCACGCTGCGCCTGATCCCGCATCCGCCCATGCGCGCGATGCTCTCCGCCGGTTTCAATTCCTTCGCTGAAGCGGCGAATGCCGTGCAGCGCATCCTCGGCAGCGGCTTCCTGCCCAGTGCGCTCGAAATCGCCGACAAGTTCACCCTGCGCGCCGCGCGTGAATACCTCGGTGCCTCCGTCACGCCGGAAGGCGATGCCCACCTGCTAGTCGAAATCGACGGCCAGGCCGAGTCGGTCAAAGGTGAAATCGAACAGCTCGCCAAGCTTGTGCAGAGCCTCGGCAGCATCTGCTTAAACAAAGCCATGGGCGATGAAGCCTGCGAAGCCTTCTGGAAACTGCGCCGTGAATTCAGCTACAGCTTGCGCAACACAGGCCTGGTTAAACTGAACGAAGACATCGTCGTGCCGCGCGGTCGCCTCGTGGATCTGGTCGATTTCGCGGAGAAACTGCAAAGCGAAAACGGCTTCCCCGTCGCCTGCTTTGGCCATGCGGGCGATGGCAACATCCACGTCAACATCATGGTGCCGACCATGGACGACCCCGCCATTCGCGAACGCGCCGAGGCCGCACTCGACAAACTCTTCCATCAGGTGATCGCCTGGAACGGTGCCATCACCGGCGAACACGGCATCGGCATCGCGAAAAAGCGCTGGTGGCGTGATGCCGTCTCGCCCGCCGCGAATGAAATGCACCTGCGTCTGAAGGCAGCGCTCGACCCCAATGGGATTTTGAATCCCGGGAAGTTTCTCGGCTGATGCCACAGCCTGCAAGATCATTCATCTCAACTCTGTTCCCTTCCACTCACCATGACCAAACTGCTCATTCCAACCTTGTTGCTCGCGCTGCCGTTGTGCGCCGCTGATTTGAAGTTCAAAAAAATCACTCTCACCGAGGAGTTCGTGGCTGAAGGAGCACACTTTGCGGATTTCGATCATGACGGTCAGAACGACATCTGCTCAGGCCGGTTCATCTGGAAGGGGCCGGAGTTCAAGGAGCGCGTGGAGTTCACACCGAAGTTTGAAAAAGAGCCGTATGATCCGGCCAAGGGCTACAGTGATTTCTTCCTGACCTACACCTATGATTTCAATGGCGACGGCTGGAGCGACATCATGGCTTATTCCTGGCCAGGCAAAGAGACCTGGGTCTTCGAAAACCCGCAAAACAAAGGCGGCGAGTGGAAGCGCCACACGATCTTCGACATCACGGACAATGAATCCCCCGATTTCAAAGATGTGAATGGTGACGGCAAACCAGAACTCGTCTGCCACACCGGCGGCCAGCTCGGTTATGCCGAGATCGACTGGGCGAATCCCTTCGGCAAAGCCCGCTTCCGCCCCATCTCTGCGAAATCACCCGAGAACGACAAGAAATACTTCCGCTACACGCACGGATACGGCGTGGGTGATGTGAATGGCGATGGCCGTCCTGACATTCTCGACAAGGAAGGCTGGCGCGAACAGCCCGCAGACACCAAGGCGGACAGCGACTGGGTGTTTCATCCTCAATTGTTTACGGTGGAAGGTGGCCGCGGCGGCTCTTTCATTCTCGTTTACGATGTGAACGGTGACGGTCGCAACGATGTGATCAGCAGCTATGACGCGCATGGCTATGGCTTTGGCTGGTTCGAGCAAAAAGCCGACGGCTCTTTCACTGCGCACAAGCTCATGGGGGCCACGGTTGAAGACAGCCCAGTGGGTGTGAAATTCAGCCAACTCCATGCGATGCAGCTCGCCGACATGAACGGCGACGGCGTCATGGACGTGGTAACCGGCAAGCGCCGCTGGGCACACGGCCCGATGAAGGATGATGAGCCGCAGGCAGCCCCCGTGCTCTACTGGTTTGAGATCAAGCGTGATGGCAAAGAAGCGCAGTTCATCCCCCATCTGATCGACGACAACAGCGGCGTGGGCACTCAGGTGACTCCTGGCGATGTGAACAAGGACGGCAAGATGGACGTCGTCATCGGCAATAAGAAGGGCGTGTTCGTCTTCCTGCAGGAGTAAGCAACTCAGTGCAACACATCGCCTGCCTGCAGCGGGTGACCACGGAGGAATTCGGCGGCAGACAAACGTCTGCCGCCTTCTATTTGGACCTCGCGCAGATTGAGCAGACCGCTGCCGCAACTGACGAGGATGCCGTCCGCAGTGGCGCTGACGATGGTGCCGGGTGCCGGGCAGACATCCGCATCGGCAATGGCTTGAGCGCGGTGGATCTTGATTTGCGCGTCCTTGAGGATGCAGGAGGTTGCAGGCCAAGGCGTGAAGGCGCGAATGAGACGGTCGAGTTCGATGGCGGGACGGGTCCAGTCGAGGCGACCGTCCTGACGGGTGAGTTTGCGGACGTGGGTGACCCGGGATTCGTCCTGCTTTTCACGCGGTGGGTTGCCGGCGGCGAGGAGATCGAGGGCTTCTTCGAGGGCGGCGGGAGCCTGCTGGGCGAGTTTGTCGTGCAGGCTGCCGCCCGTTTCATCGCAGGCAATGGCAAGGCGATGCATGAGAAGGATGTCGCCGGTATCGAGGCCTTCATCCATGAACATGATGGTGACGCCGGTTTCGGTATCGCCGTCACGGATGGCGGCCTGGATGGGGGCGGCACCTCGGTGGCGTGGCAGGAGGGAGGTGTGGACGTTTAGGCAGCCGAGGGGGGGTACATCGAGAACGGCACGGGATAAAATCTGACCGTAGGCCACGACAATGAAGACGTCGGCGTTGAAGGCTTTCAACTCCTCCACGGCGTGGCGGATTTTCAGGGGCTGCAGGACGGTAATTCCTGCGGCAAGGGCGCGCACCTTGATCTGCGGCGGGGTGAGCACCTGCTTGCGGCCCACGGGTTTGTCCGGCTGGGTGATGACGCCTGCCACTTCGTGCTTCGTGGTGCCAAGCAACCACTCCAGTGAGGGAAGGCCGATGTCGCCGGTGCCGATGAAAAGAATGCGCATCGTCGGCAGCTAGACCTTCATCTTTTCGAGCTCTTTCCATGCATCAAGCTGCATGACGCCGCCGATGATGTCGTAGAGCACTTTGGCGGGGGCCTGGCTGGCATCGATGTCGAGGATGCGGTCGCCAGCATAGTGGTCGAGGATGGGTTTGGTTTCGGCCTCGTAGGTGGCAAAACGCTGCTGGATGACGCTTTCGTTGGCATCGTCGAACCGATTGTCTTTGAGGGCGCGTTTGCGCAGGCGGCGGGCGAGTTCGGTGCGGTCCGGGCAGGACAGATGGAAGACTTTCAGGACTTCGATGTGGGGTTCCATGAAGCGGGCTTGCTCGACGTTGCGGGGGATGCCGTCGAGTACGAGGAAGTCGATTTCTGGCTTAAACTGATGAGAATCAATGCGTTGCTCCAGGTTGGCGTGCCAGAGTTCTACGGTCACGTCGTCGGGGACTAGCTCTCCGCGGCTGGAGTATTCGACGAATTTCTGGCCGATGGCGGTGCGGGTGTCGAGGGAGCGGAAGACATCGCCGCAGGCGAGGTGGTGGAAGCGGGGAATGCTGCCCAGTACCTTTCCCTGCGTCCCCTTGCCACTGCCGGGGGCACCTAGGATGAGGAAGGCTCGGATGCGAGCGGAATGAGGAGCGTGAGACATGATTTGGGAGAAGCTAGCACGTTACGATTTTGCAACAACTTGCGCGGCTGCCAATTTCACTTCTGCGACGGACAAAGCGGACAACTCTTGTGTCGGATTCCGCAAAAACTGGACCCAGGGCTGGGGTGGGGCCCAGATGGCGGGATCGGTGGGGCCAAATAAAAGGAGGGAGGGTACTCCGCATGCGGCGGCGAGGTGGGAGATGCCGCTGTCATGGCCGAAAAAAGCGGTGCAGGTGCTGAGGCGGGCGGCGAGTTCGGGGAGTGGGAGAGAGTGCCAGAGGGTATGGCCGGTGGGGTGGGTGCCGCGCTCGGCTTCGGCTTCGCCGGTGATGAAGATGACTTCGGAGTTGGGGAAGGAGTTGGCGACTTGGAGCCAGTGATCGAGGGGCCAGTTCTTTTTTTCGGAGCCGCTGCCGACGTGGATGGCGATGCGTGGGTGGTCGGCGGGGTGGTACTCGAATTGGGCGCGGTGGAGGTGTTCGGCTTCGAGGAACATGGCGAGTTTTTCGAGGCCTTGGGCGAGTTGCTTGGAGGCGTGGGGGCCTTCGGGCTTTACCAGGGGGGAGCACTCGATGAGGCTTTTGACGCCGACGCGTTCGAGGCTGGCGCGGAAGTGGCCGTCGGGGTCGTAGAGGAAGGAGACGACGAGATTGAAGCTGCGGAGGTGCTCGGCGAGGGCTTCGTCGATGGGGGCTGTTTTGGCAAACAGCGGGGCCATGGTGCGGTGCTCGAGGCTGCGGATGGAGTCGGCGAGTCCTGCGGTGCGGGCGAGCTCGGCGATGGCGGGGTAGCCGAGGACTTCGAGATGGCAGCCGGGGATGGTTTCGCGCAGGAGGCGGATCGCCGGGAGGGTGAGGATGAAGTCGCCAATGGCGCCGCCACGGATGACGAGGACACGGGGCTGGGGGTGCATCTTCTTCAGTAAAAGAGGATCGCGGCGGCGAGGAGCAGGGCTCCGTAGGCGATGCCGCTGGAGACGGCGAGTTTCCAGCGCTGCGGTTTGGCGATGGCCCAGTTCACCCAGTCGCGCATGAGGAAGGGCATGCCGATGAAGAACATGCCGACGATGATCCAGCCGTAGGCGAGGATGGGAAGGAGCAGGCGGCTGACGGGGGGCTGCAGAAAGGCGGCGGTGAGGACGGGGCCGGCGGCGAGGAGCATGAGGGAGCCGAGGGCGCGGACGGCGAGGAATTCTTTGACGTAGATGAGGACACCGATGTAGCCGGCGGCGACGATCATCATGAACTTGTCGCGCATGGTGAAGAACTCGCCCATGTCCATGTTGACGAGGGCGAACTCAGCCCAGAGGAAGTCGATGGTGAGGAGGATGACGCCCCATTTGTAGTCGCGAGGGAAGGCTTTGAGGAAGGCCTGGGTCTTCGCGGTGTTTTTGAGCATGAAGACATGCGAGAGGATGAGGGCCAGGGCCACGACGATGCCGGTGCCTTTGAGCGGGATGCCGCCGGTGGGTGCCAGGTGGTAGAGGTAGTCGTAGAGGTCTGGAAACATGCGCGGAGAGCGGGGAAAAAAGGGCGGCATAGGTGGCGCAGGCCCTGGTGGTGCGCAAATGCGTTGTTCGGATGCGGAGGGGATTGGAGTGGCCGCAAAGGGGCGCAAAGAGGAGGCGGAGAAAAAGGGGGATTTTGAAGGGGCGGGAGGGGTGGAGTGGAGTTTCTGCGGGGGAATCCGGAATTGGTTGGCCGAAAAAGGGGAAAGAGGTGGAAAGAACGGGGCCGAAATGGAGTCCAGAATTGGGGCCGCAA
>JANYCZ010000043.1 GCA_025360015.1 Verrucomicrobiota bacterium
CCCACCCCTCGCCACCGAGCGCCGCACGCCCCATTGGGGGCTGCTGCGTTCAGCATCGCTACGCTCGCCTCACTGCGCAGCCCCCAATGGGGCGTGTATCGCAAGGCTAAAGCCTTTTACAGAACAGACTTTACACCCCCGAGCGCGGCCTTGAACGAGGGGGTGCGTCATCACCCAAACCCAGGGCTTGCTCGTTCCTCGCAGCGCCCTGGGCTGAGTCCTTCGCGCCGTTGGCGCGCCTGACCCTCCTTCGTTTATGCAGACACGAAAAGCGGGCTCCGCGTTTTGAAGAAAGATCAGCCAGATGCAGAACACCTCGCCGCAGAGAGGCCGGCCTGAAGGGCCGAAGGAGTCAGCCCAGGGCAAGATGGCGAAGCCGTCGCCGCCCTGGGTTTACGCAGGCATCTTCGTTTTCAAGGTCGGTGCGCTCCAACGGAGCGCGGGAGAACGGACTTCAATCCCAGACATACTTCTCGTCATATTCGATTTCGTACTTCGCAAGGAAGCGCCGGAACTCCTCCTGGAAACTCATCACCTGATGATGCCGCTGCTGGTTAAGGATGTATTCCTTAACCTCCGCCAAGTTCGACTGGCTGACGGAGAAAGCTCCATAGCCATTCTGCCAATGAAAATTCCGCAGGAGCGGCATCTGCTTTTGCAGCCACTCCGTCGATCCTGTCTTCACCTGACGCACGATGTCACTCAATGTCTCCGTGCGTGACAATAGGAACAGCAGATGCGCATGATCCGGCTCAGTGTTGATCTCCACCGCCGTGCAGCCGAGATCACGGAGGATGCCACCCATGTATTCATGCAATTCTGGATGCAGGTGTCGAGGGATTATCTTCTCACGGCTTTTCGTCGAGAAAATGAGGTGCACATAAATCTTGGCGAGTGATTGAGGCATGCAGGCAAGGGTGAACGAGTTTCCGCGCTCCGGTGGAGCGCGGTCTTGATGAAACGATAATTGGATTGTTTTCGCAACACTGGGCTTGCGCGTTTCTCGCTTCGATTTGGGCCGCCAGAGTACGAGTCACCGCACATGGAATGTTTGCATTACCGTCGAAAGCCGCTGCCGCGCCAACGGCGCGAAGGAGTCAGCCCAGGGCGGGCCGAGCCTTGGCGAGTGCTGCCCTGGGACCCATGCACACCGACCGCTTGCGCAAGATCGCGCCCTGAATGGGCGCAGGAGGACGTAGCCTGCGGGTAATGCGGCCAGACACTGTGCAGACCCATTCGCAACCTCTCCTGCGCTCCTTCAGAGCGCGGCCTTGAGCGAGAAGGCGAGGCGTCACGAAAACCCAGGGCTTGCTCGTTCCTCGCAGCGCCCTGGGCTGAGTCCTTCGCGCCATTGGCGCGCCTGATTGCCAGGCCCGTAACGCACGTGGAATGTGCGGACCACTTCACCCTGGAGTAGCGCTGCGCTGTCAGCCAGGAGGAGGATCATCTTGATCCCGCGTTTGGAGACGGTGGAAAAGGCGATGCGCTGAGGAATCAGGATAGTCCCTCTCCGCCAGATGCTGGCGCCCCGCCAGGAGAGGGATCGTCCCGATCCCTCACGCACTCGCACCATCCAAACTGGGGGTCAGGATGATCCCTCTCTTCCAACAAAAAACCCGCCAGACCTCTCGGCCTGACGGGTTTCAAAACGAAGCTGTCGGGATCTCTCGCCCCTTACTTCTGCTTCACTTTGAAGCTGCGGAACATGACGGGATCACTATGCCCGGCGAAGCCGATGAAGCCTTTGGTGTGGTCGAGGCCCTTCGGGGGATGGGCGATCTGGGTGCGGTCGAGTTTGTCGATGTCGATGTCGAGGATCTTGGTTCCGTTGAGGATGACTTTGATCTTCTGGCCATCGACCTGGATTTCTTCGAAGTTCCACTCGCCGACGGGGCGGAGGTAGCCCTGCTTGGCACCGGCGCAATGGTAGAGGGAACCGTGGTACTGGTAGGGCTCGAGGCCTTTCTTGCCAGCGGCGGCCTGCTTGGCGTTGTAGCCGTCGCTGTCGATGACCTGGAGTTCAAGGCCGTCGGAGGCGGAGTGGCCGCCGAGGGGGGTACGGAGGGCGATGCCGTTGTTGCCGGCGGGCGGAAGCTTGAACTCGACGCGGATGGTGCCGTTTTCGAATTCTTCGGTGGTGAGGAGGTCGCCGCCTTTGCCGGGCTTGCAGGTGATGGCGCCGTCCACGACTTCGTAGCTTTCCACAGCGCCCTGCCAGTCGCTGAGGTCCTTGCCGTTGACGTATTCTTTGAAGCCGTCTTCGGCCCAGTTGCCTTCGAGTTCTTTGTTGGCTTCTTCAGCGGAGATCTCGCGGATGAAGACGTTCTTCCAGCGGATCTCGCTGCCGTGGGTCTGGAGCTGGATGGGGCCCTTCGGGAAGGCGGGATCGGGGAACCAGCCGTTGGGGATTTTTTCTTCGGCTTTGGCTTCCGCCGTGGCAGCGGCATCCGCAGGCTTCTTGGCGGCAGCAGCGCCGGGCTTGGCGAAAGCGAGGTAGCCGGCTTTCTTGTTGGAGAAGTAATTTTCCAGCACGGCATTCTTCACGACGACTTCGCCGTTGAAGGTGACGGTGACGCGCTCGCCGATCATGCGAATGACGAAGGTGTTCCATTCGCCAAAGGGCTTGTCCATGCGCTTGAGGGGGAACTTGCCTTCTTCGTTCTTGTTGTTCCAAAGGCTGCCGGAGCCCTTGTCGGCACCGAGCTTGAACTTGGACTCTTCGGTGTAGTCCCAGATCTGCACCTGGGGGATGCCGCGGAGGTAGATGCCGCTGTCGCCGAGGGGGAGCATCTTGTATTCGACCCTGAGTTCGAAGTCGCCGTAGTCTTTGTCGGTGGTGAGGTAGAGGCCTTTGCCGTCATTGACGAGCTCGCCGTTTTCCACGCGCCAGTGGGCGTTGATGTTGTCGCCTTTGTCGATGCCCTTGGCGTCGAGGAGACCGCCTTCTAGGGACTTCTTCTTATAAGCGGCCTGCTCTTCGGGCGTCATTTTCCACAGGTCGGTGGGGTCCTGGGTGCCCCAGCCGTACCAGCCGGAAAGGTCCTTGCCATTGAAGAGGGCGGTGAAGCCTTCGGGCGGGGTGTTGTCCGCAGCGCTGCAAAGAGCGGCCGCTGCGAGGAGGAGGGTGAGGGTCAATGTTTGTTTCATGTTTGAGAGGCACAGGAGTCGCGCCCCATGCAAGGCATCTTTCACTCATCCCCAGGAAGGTCACTTTCCGCTCGACATTGGTCACAAAAATCGGGACGTTTCCGGCCTCATGAAATCTGTCATCTGTGTTTTGATTCTCTGCTGCGGCCAGCTCTCCCTGCATGCCCAGGCACCTACTGAAGCGGAGGCGCTGGCCGGTGTGAAGGCGATGGTGCAGCGGCTTTTCTCGCAGGACCTGAGCGCAGAAGACCTCATGACACTGGGCAAAGAGGCCAACAAGTCCGGGGTGCCGCGCCAGCAGATCATCGAGGCAAAGCTGGTGTGGGGGCTTCGGCACCAGGACACGCCGTTTCTGGTGAAAGTCCTGCCGGAGATCGAAATCATGGCGACGAATTTTGATCCCACGCTGGCTGCGGCACTGCCGAATGTGGATGCGGTGAAATCTTTCATCTCCTACATCAAGGCGCTGAAGGCAGGCGAGGTGAAGGACGAGGACGGATTCAAACAGAACATCCTCGAAGCGATCTGGCTGAATCCGCAACAGGCTCCGGTGTTCATTCAGTCGATGGAAAAATATCGGCTCCAGGCGAAGATGGCGGCGCTCGTGGTGGATCTGAAAACTCCGCTGACGAACTCCGTGGGTGAGGCGACCACGCTGAAGGACCAACTGGGCAACAAAAAGGCGCTGCTGCTGGACTTCTGGGCGTCCTGGTGCGGCCCGTGCATGCAGCTGATGCCGAGGCTCAAGCTGAAAGGCGAGGCGCTGGCGTCACACGGCATCGTCGTCGCGGCGATGAACAAGGATGACGAGAACGCGGAGGCGACGGCGGAACGCATCCGCCAGGAGCAAAACGCGACGATCCCCTGGCTCATCGAGCCGCCGGAGCGGCCGTACACCAAGCAGCTGGAAATCGCCACCATCCCGCGAATGATCCTGCTTTCGCCGGAAGGCAAGGTGCTCTTCAACGGGCACCCGGAAGACCCGGCGCTGTGGGTGGCGCTGAAGAAGATTGATGCGACGATTGAAGCGCCGTGAGATGAGAGGTGGGGGAATAAACACGGCATTTTGTATCCGAAAGGCCGTCCGCAATTAATTTTGGTGTCAGACCACGCAGCGGGGGGCTTTTCCTGCGTGACAGAGCGAGCGAGGCGGCGCAAGAACCCCGCGCAGGTTTTATCGTGTCGGCTTTGCAGCTACACATTCGCAGGCAGGTCAAACAGCGTGAGCGTGCGTGCCAGCACCTCTTGAACAAACGCAGCGGGCACTTGGCAGATGGGTTTCCATTGGCTCTCCTTCCAGTCCTGGGAGCGCACATGGTCGCAGAGCACGACGCCGGACACGGGCAGGCCGGTGGGCATGGCGAGTTCGAACGGATAGCCTTTCACGCGGCTGGTGATGGGGCAGAAGATGGCGAGGCCGGTCTTGTCATTGTAGCGCGTATGGCTAAGAACGATGGCGGGGCGGCGTCCTGCCTGTGGATCAAAGACCAGCCAGCCAACGCTCCCGAGCGCCGGCACGGGGGGCGTGTGGGTTTTGGCTTTCATGGCGGCAGCACCTCCCGCCCTACGTCGCTACCGCATTCCGTGGCGGGATGGAGATTTTCAGGCGTCACTTGGGATAGCAAGTCGTCGAGACTCAGACGCTTCGGCACTGCCTTCATCGTCAGTCCGGCGGCACTGATCTTCAGAGAGACAGAATCACCCTCCTGAACCTGGATCTGCTTGGCAATGGGCAGCGGAATGCGCAGCGCGAGGCTGTTGCCCCATTTTTGAATTGTGGCCGTCATGTTTCTACAATGAGGCCATGCCGGGAAGGTGTCAACCTTGGAGGCCAGGGAGCCGCGATGTGATGGTACCTGCCTCCGACTCTCAATAAGATGCCCGGCACTCGGTGAAGGCGGGAGCTGCTCTGCAGGCGTTAGCAATTGTTTGCAGTGGCTAAGGCTTGCAGCGCAAGCGTTGACAGTCGTTGGATCCATGGCTCGCTGTGCGAGCGTGAGGGTGGCAGCCCCCCTCACCAGCAATTCCGGCTCCTCTGCCTCCGGCTCAACCGTCAACCATCGTCAACTCCCCTGCCCCATCGCAAATTTCTTGTCCAAAGTCTGCCTGCCACCGCCTTGTGTGATTACCGCCATGTCTGACTCTGATCGCACCCAGGAATTTCTTGAACTGCTCACGCGGCATGACCGTGCGCTGGGGGTGTATGTTTACAGCATGGTGCCGGCACCGCATGATGCGGATGACATCCTGCAGCAGACGAAGATGATTTTGTGGCGCTGCTTTGAGCAGTATGAGAGCGGGACGAACTTCCTGGCGTGGGCGCGGAAGACGGCGTTTCATCAGGTGCTGACGCATCGGCGGCAGAAGAAGCGGGAGGCGACGCCGCTGAGCGATGAGATGCTGGAACTGCTGCACGATGAGGTGTCCAAGCTCAGTGAGAGCGGCGACCGCCGGGGCGATGCGCTGCGCGCCTGCGTGGCGAAGCTGCCGGCTGCACACCGCCAGCTGGTGACGCTGCGCTACTATGAGGACCTGGAGATCGACGGCGTGGCGGAGCGCATCCGCAGCACGGTGGGCGCAGTGTATCGCGCGCTGAGCCGCATCCGCATGAGCCTCATGACGTGCGTGGAAAAGGAACTGCAACTGGAAGGAGCTGAAGTATGAAGCCTGCCGATCAATTTCGACTGCTGGAGCTGTCCGAACGCTATGCGGATGAAAAACTCAGCGTGGAAGAAACCGCTGCACTGGAGGCCGAGCTGCGGGCCGATGCGGCGGCGCGGGCGTTTTTCGCCAAGGCGCTGCACCAGCGCGCGGAGCTGAGCTTTGATGATTCATGGCACACGCAGGCTGCGTCAGCGCCGGTGGGACGCGCCGCCACCGCGAAGCCGGTGTGGTGGCGGCATGCCATCACGGCGGCAGCGGCGGCGTGTGTGACGTTTGGCTTCGTCTGGCTGCAAAGCGGCCGCGATGGCACCGTGGCGACGCTGATCCGTGCGCAGCAGTGCCAGTGGGCGGGCAGCAGCCTGCCGACGGTGGAGGGCGCGCGCCTGAAGCCGGGGATGCTGGATTTGATCGAAGGCCTGGCGGTGCTGCGCTTTGACAGCGGTGCGGAGCTGGTGCTGGAGGCCCCGGCCACGGTGGAGGTGCTGGACGGCATGAACTGCAAGCTGCGCCGGGGCACGCTGGTGGCGGAAGTGCCGCCGCAGGCGAAGGGATTCAGCATCGACACGAAGGACGCGAAGGTGATCGACTGGGGCACAAAATTTGGCCTCAGCGCCGGTGAAGACGGCAAGTACATGGTGCAGGTGCTGGAGGGTCTCGTCGAAGTGGATGACAAGTCCGGCGCTGCCACGAAGAAGCTGGAAAAGGGCCAGCGCGTGGACCGTGGCTGGTCGCACAGCCAGCTGCACCCGACCAGTGGCGATGACTCCGAGCCCAGCCGCTGGCAGGCGGCGAGCGTGATGGACACCGGCGACGGCTGGCAGGCGATCACCACCGCCTTCGGCCGTGGCAAGGACAGCTACATCCAGTCCTCGGAGAAAAAGTCGAACGACTTCGGCACGCATCCTTTCTTCCGCGTGAAGCGCAGCCGGGACAGCAAGCCGGACCTCAACCGCAAAGGCTACATCGCCTTTGATTTGAGCAAGTTCAGCGGACGCGCCATCGAGGACGCGGAGCTGGTGCTCACCATCGAGCCGAGTGAACTCGGCTTTGCCAGCTTCGTGCCGGACAGCACCTTCGCGGTGTATGGTGTGCTGGATGAAGCGGAGGATGCGTGGGAGGAAGGCGGCCTGAGCTGGCAGCATGCGCCCGCGCATGATCCCGCGCAGGCAGAGCGCCATCTGCCGCTGGCGGGCAAGGTGAAGCTGCTGGGCCGGTTTGAGATCGCCCAGGGGATCAACCGAGGCACGCGCAAACTGCGGGGCAAAGACCTGGCTGATTTTTTGAGCGCTGACACCAATCAGATCGCCACGCTGATCATCTGCCGTGAGACCAATGAGACGCAGGAAAGCGGCCTGGTGCACGCGTTTGCCACGAAGGAGAACGGGACGCGGTCCGCGCCGATGCTACGGGTGAAGCTACAGTGAGGGGGGGATGCTTTGCGCATGAGGCAGAGCACGTTTTGCATAGCAGTGTCCAAAACTCATTTCCCTTTGGCAGGCTGGCTCTTCCTCGAATGTCGTGGGCTTCGACGGCGGCGGGCTGAGGACAGCCCGCCCTACCAGTGCTGGATGTACGAGCGCCCAACGCTGGTAGGGCGCTTGGTCCTCCAAGCGCCGTCGTGCGGCCCCTGACTCGCTTTTCGGAAATGAGTTTTCGCCAATCGCTATCGCACCGGCTGTTAACCGGATCTGGATGTTTGAGGGCGGATCATACTTTAGTCAATGAATCCGGAACCGGCTGAAGCCGGGACTACAATACGCACCCATCGTAGCGCGGCACCTGGGGCCTGTTCAATGGCCCAGCAGTGAAACATGTGAGCGAAGGCTGCGGCGAGGGGTGGAAGTCCCGTTGCGCTGCAACTGAACGACTTCTTCCAAACCCGTTGCGGCGCAACGGGTCAACTTTACTGAATGCTGATCCGCTCGGTCACGGGCAAGCCCTTCTTCTGCAGCCAGACGAGGGTGAAGAACAAACGCAGACGCCACCAGACGCCAAAGGACATCTGGGTATTGCCGGCCAGGGAGGTGTTGATGGCGCAGAGGATGCGGTGCTTGTTGGTGGGCTGGAAGAAAAGCTGGGCGAAGGGCTTGGTGTAAAAGTTTTCGATGAACTGCCAGAAGCGGCTCACACGGCGGCGGGTGGCCCATTCATAGCGCCGCATGGCAAAGGTGAGGGACTTGCTGGCGGCGATGGCGGCATGAACGACCTGCGCTCCCTCCCGGCCGCTGGTCATGGCGAGCATGACGCCGCTGGAGAAGACGGGATCAATGAAACCGGAGGCATCGCCCACGCGGACGAGGCGGTTGGAGACGAGCTTGCGGTTGGTGTAGGAGAAGTCGGTGAGCACATGGCCCTGGGTGATGACCTTGGCGTTGAGCATGCGTTCATGCACGGTCTTGGTGCTGGCCACGGCGTCATCAAACACCTGCTGAGGCTCCTGCTGCAGGGCCTTGAAGTCGGCCTGATCGATCACGAGGCCCACGCTCACCTTGTCGTCTTCCAGGGGGATCATCCAGAACCAGGAATTCTCGCGGCGGATGACGAGGATGTCGCCCTTCTCTTCGCCCTCAGACATCTGCACGCCGCTGTAATGGCCGAAGATGGCGAGTTTTTTGTGGCCGGGATAGTAGTCGCGCAGCCCCTCCTTGTTTGCGGTGACATTGCCGAGGCCGCTGGCATCCATGAGGAACTTCGCCTGCACCTCCTGCTCGCCGCTGTCCTGGGTGCGATACTTCACGGCCACGCCGTCTTTTTCCACGCGATAGTCAGTGACGATGGCCTCCTCGCGCACGTCCGCCCCCAGCTCCTCGGCATGGCGCAGGAGGATGTTGTCAAACTTGGCGCGTTCGACCTGGATCGACTCGGGAAACTTGGTGAAGGAGCCTTTGGAAAAGTCCAGGCGCGTGCGCCTTGAGCCATCGCCCATCCAGAACTGCGCGCCGCGCTTCACCATGAAGCCTGCGGATTGAATTTTGGACCACACGCCGAGTTCGTCAAAGACGGCGCGGTTGTAAGGGAGCAGCGACTCACCGATGTGGAAGCGCGGAAATTTGGCCTTTTCCAGCACCAGCACCGAACGCCCCGCCTGCCGCAGCGTGCTCGCCGCGGTGGATCCCGCAGGCCCGCCGCCAATGATGATGACATCCCATGTTTTGCTCATATCCCGATGCATGGTAGGTCTCTACGTCCCGTGCAAGAAAAAGTCCGCCATTCGGGGGCTGGATCACGCTTTTTTCTGGACCCGGGGAAAGGCGGGAGCGCCGGAGTCCAGCGGACACGGCCCCTGCCCTGCCGCGATGAAAATAATCCTACTTGCCGGGTGGGCTTTGTGATTTCATATTGGGTGCATGCGACTGACCAAACGCGGCGAATATGCCCTACGCACCATGATTCGACTGGGCATTGCCGAGCGGATGAAGGAAGGGGTGATCTCGGTGTCCTCACTGGCGGAGCAGGAGCATCTGCCGTTTAAGTTTCTTGAGGCGATTCTCTTTGAGCTGCGGACGGCGGGGTATGTGGAAAGCATGCGCGGCAAGTATGGCGGCACGCGGCTGGCCAAGCCGATGAAGTCGATCAAGATGGGTGAGATCGTGCGCCTGATCGACGGCAAGCTGGCGCCCATCGGCTGTGCCAGTGAGACGGAGTATGAGAAGTGCAGCTGCCCGGATGAGACGCACTGTGGATTGCGCATGCTTATGATCGATGTGCGCAACGCGATCGCGAACATCCTGGACAAGTATACTTTGGAGAATGTGGTGGAGGTGACGCTGCGCAAGCAGGAGCAGTGCGCGACGGCTGCGGGTGGAAAAAAGACGGCGAAGAAAAAGGTGGCCAGCGGGACACGGCATGCGGATCCCTCGGACGGGTTTCTGGCGGTGCTGCTGGACTCGGTAGGGTGAAAGTAGTTCAGAGCTTGAGCTCGCTCTGGAAAGCGCCGCGCGCGTGACCCCATGAGCTGGAGCTCAGGCATACGGCTTCCAGCCTCCAGACCGCCAATGGAATGTGCGGGCCACGCATCGCTAGGGCGAATCATGTGCTGAGTGGCAGGAGACACCTGAGGCTGGCGCAGAATCTCCTGCGCCCCTTCAGGGCGCGAGCTTCGGTGCGATGGGTTTTTGCTGCGTGACCCAGGGCTTGTCGCTGCGCTCCTGCGCCCTGGGCTGAGTCCGGCGGCCCTTCAGGCCGCGATTCGGCGGCAGTGCGGGGATGGGCAGAGCTGGAGCGTTCCTGCTGACAGCTCTTTCTCGCGCCGAGACCGTCGTGTTTGCGGTGTTTGGCATGAGGCTACACCCGCCATGCGGGGACGACCCGCTGCGGGCTCGGAGGCCCGCGCGCCTGGTGCTGTTTGGCCTTACGAGGCTTCATTCCGCGATGTAGCAGAGCTGACATGGAGCGTTCCGCCGACATCTCTTTCTCGCGCCGGAGACCGTCGTGTTTGCGGTGTTTGGCATGAGACTACACCCGCCATGCGCGGACGACCTGCTGCGGGCTCGGAGGCCCGCGCGCCCTGGGAGGCTGGGGAATGTGCGCACTGCCTGCGTTGCAGGCGCATGGGATGCCCTGCTGACGTCCGCAAAATTTCTTTATTCCTACTTGCGCGGTGTATATTTAGACATAATACATTGATAATAATCTCAGCGGAAGTTCCGCTTTCGCACTGACACCTCCCCCACACGAACCTCTCTCCCGCGCACCATGTCCCAGCCCACCGCAGAAATTGAAACCGAGTCCTGGATTGAGATCGTCAGGCAGAAGGTGGCGGCGCTGAGATTTGGCTCGGTGCAGATCATTGTTCACGAGGGCCGCGTCACGCAGGTGGAGAGCACGGAGAAGACCCGGCTGCCGGACACCCTCGTGACTGTGGCTAAAAAATAGGTCCCTTTTTTCTCATCCTTCCCCCCCACTCACGCCCATGTCCTACTCCACCAGCATCGTTGAAACCATCGGCCGCACGCCGCTCATCAAGCTCAACCGCATCGCCGCAGGGGTGAATGCGACCATCGCGCTCAAGGCGGAATTCAAAGGACCGCTCGGCAGCGTGAAGGACCGCATCGGCCGCGCGATGATCGAGGCGGCGGAGGCTGATGGCCGGCTGACTCCAGGCACCACGATCATCGAACCGACTTCGGGCAACACGGGCATCGCGCTGGCGTTTGTGGCGGCGGCGAAGGGCTACCGCCTCATTTTGACCATGCCTGAAACAATGAGCCTGGAGCGCCGCACGCTGCTGGCGCTGCTGGGAGCGGAGCTGGTGCTGACCCCGGGCCCGAAGGGCATGAAGGGTGCCATCGAAAAAGCGAACGAACTGCACGCCGCGACACCGAACTCCTGGATCCCGCAGCAGTTTGAAAACCCGGCCAATCCCGAGATCCACCGCAAGACCACGGCGGAAGAAATCTGGAGCGACACGGAGGGCAAGATCGACATCTTCGTCGCTGCGGTGGGCACGGGTGGCACGATCACGGGCGTGAGCGAAGTGATCAAATCCCGCAAGGCCGAGTTCAAATCCATCGCGGTGGAGCCTACAGCATCTCCGGTGATCACGCAGACGCTGAATGGCGAGCCGCTGGTACCAGGGCCGCATAAAATTCAGGGCACGGGCGCGGGCTTTGTGCCGAAGAATCTGAACCTCAAAATCTTGGATGAAGTCATCAAAGTCAGCAACGAAGACGCCATCCACACGGCGCAGCGTCTCGCCCGCGAGGAGGGCCTGCTGGTGGGTATTTCCACCGGGGCGAATGTGTGGGCGGCGCTGCAGGTGGCGGCACGACCGGAGAACGCGGGCAAGCTGATCGTCACCGTGGGATGCAGCACCGGTGAACGCTACCTCTCCACCGCACTCGCCGAAGAAGCCCGCAACAAAGCCGGGGCCTAACCGCACCGACACCCAACACTACCACCGCCATGTCTGCCTTACCCTCATCACTCGTTTACACCGGGGACAGCATCCCCCGCCCTCTCACACGCCGCCGTTACTTCGTGCTGCGTGAGCCTTCGCCCGAAATCGAGCGCAGCACCTTCATTCCGAAGATCATCTCCAAGCCGCTGCACCCTGGCTTTGGCTTCAAGTTTGCGATCTTCGCCGGCATCCATGGCGATGAAGAGGCAGGCACGCTGGCGGCCTTTGACCTCATCCGCTGGGCCTCCGAGCAGCCCGTCGCGCTGCACGATTACGAGCTGCACATTTATCCTGTGTGCAATCCCACGGGCCGCCGCTCCCACACGCGGCACTCCGGCAGCGGCATAGATCTGAACCGGCAATTTTGGAATGACTCCGACGAGCCAGAGATCCAGTACCTGGAAGGCGAGCTGCGCCGTGAAAAATATGACGGCATCATCTCGCTGCATTCGGATGAAGACAGCGACGGCGTGTATGGCTTCGTGGGCGGTTCCTTCCTCAGCGAGCATCTGCTGAAGCCTGCGCTGCAGGAGGCCTCCAAGATCCTGCCGCGCAATGACGCCCATGTGATCGACGGCTTCCTGGCTGAAAAGGGCATCATCCGTGAAGGCTATCTCGGCATGCTGACCTCGGCCCCAGGACAGGGCAACTCCTCACTGGAGATCGTGTTTGAGACGCCTTCGCTGGCCCCCATGCCGCAGCAGGTGGCCGCCACAGTCGCCGCAGTCAAAACCATCCTCGCCCGTTACCGGCAGTTGCAGTCGTACGCTCCCAATCTCTAAAACCGCCTCTGCGTTTGGGAACGTATTATGCGCAGTCACGGGGACACCACCCCCCGGGACAGCCCACCTCATGCTGCTCTTCTTCATCATCACCTGCGCCGCCGCTCTCGGCGTCACCTTCTTCTGCTCTCTCACGGAGGCGGTGCTGCTCAGCCTCAATCCGCTGGAGCTGAAGCTGCAGGAAAAAAAGGGCGTGCAGCATGCGGCGCGCTGGCTGGCGCTGAAGAACCGGATCGAGCGGCCGATCTCCGCCATCCTCGCCTTCAGCACTCTGGCGAACACCGGGCTGGCCATGCTGGCGGGGGCGCTCTTCACCTGGATCTACGGTGCGGACTGGCTGTGGCTGTTTTCCCTCATCATGAGCGCGGTCGTGCTCTTCGGCGCGGAGATGGCCCCCAAGATCATCGGTGTGCACCAGGCCGCGCGCTTCGCGCCCCGGCTGATCGCGCCGCTCACGTGGATGATGTTTGTCTGCCATCCGCTGATCCTGCTGATGGAGAAATTTTGTGAGAAACTCAAGAGTGGCGCGGGGGATGGGCGCGGGCGCAGCGACCAGATCATGGACATCATCACCCTGGTGCAGTCGGCCCGGGCGGAGCAGCTGCTGCACAACCATGAAGAGATCATCATGATCCATGCCGCCACGCTGAGCGCGCGCCGCATCAAGACGGCGATGGTGCCGCAGGCAGCGGTGAAGATTTTCGATGCGCGCAAGTCCCTGGTGGAAAACGTGCAGGCGCTGGGCCCCAAGCTGCACCGCAGCTATCCCGTGAGCCGGAGCGGAGACGCGAGTCAGATCACCGGCTACATCCGAGTGCGCGAGCTGTTTCTCCAGAACCTCACCGATCCGGGGGCGGACTGGACGACGCTGATCCGCCCGGTGCTGCACATCGGCAGCATGGCCTCGCTCACGCAGTTGCTGACGTTGTTTCTGGAGCAGAGCGAGATCGCTTCGCTGGTGGATGATGCCGCTGGAAAAATGACGGGCTGGATCACGATGGATGATGTGATGAAGGTGCTGATGGGCGCGCGGGTGTGAGCTGCGGGCGCAGGATCGGCCCTGCGGAAATCGGCCCGCGTTGTTCATCCCTCGTCAATCACACGCACGCAGCGCAGACACGTGGGTCTTCTGCTTGAAGAGACTGATGTGGGGATAAGGGCCTGGCACCGCGGCGGAGTGCTGCGGAATAAATTCCGCGCTCCGGGGGTCTTTTGGGCCGGTGCTGCGCAACGGGTTACAGGGAGTCACGGCATTCGCGGGCTGGCCGGCACATGCATGCCACGAGACGCGCGGATTCGCTCTCGGAGAGAGCGAACCACTCCACGCTGGGCACGCATGTATCGGAGGGGGGGCTCAGCCAAGAGGCCTGGCGGTGGGAAAAGTTTTAAATCCCTACTAGACAAGAATGATTTAAGGTTTAATAACCTACCGTCACGATATGATATAAAGCGGCGCGTCAAAAACGCCGTCTCTGCACCGATCCGGCAAACGGAAGGTTCGCCGCCAAGAACACTCCCCGCCCTGATCCCTCTTCATGGGAAAGGCTGCGGGTTCCCACGGAAAGCCTTCATGAAACATTCTTCCCTGACCTCTTCCTTCATCCCAGCTTCAGCTCCGGACATGCCCGGGCTTTGTTGAGGCTGTGAGTGTGTGCCGTGCCGGCCTTGCAGCGCCGCTGCGCCTGCCTGCTCCGCTGACGCGACCGCTTAACGGCCCGCAGCGCCACCGGTCCGTTTTCCACGGCTCGCATTTCCTCACCCCGGCGAGTCCTGCTGCACCGTCGCTTTTCACCGATCCACGTTTTGTTTTATGCACCTGCTTCTCTCTCCCCACGCAAACCGCCGCCGAGGCATGGCACTGGTCATGGTCGTGCTCATGCTCGCGCTGATGCTCACGTTCATGCTGGCCGTGTTCTCCATGTCCGGCGCGGAGCTGAAGGGGGCGACCCGCTACGCCAGCGGGCAGCAGGTGCGGCAGTTTGGCGATCTCGCGGTGGATGTGGCCATCTCCCAGCTGCGCAAAGGCACCACGCCGAATGCGCAAAACACCGGGCGCGAGGTCTGGACCTCCCAGCCGGGGCTCATCCGCCAGCATGATGCCTCGGGCTCCCTGCTCACTGCATACAAGCTCTACTCCAGCGGGCAGATGATGGTGAGCGGCGGCACGGGCGCGGAGGCTTCGCTGCTCAATGACACGCCGCCCACGAACTGGCAGGAGCTGAAGGCACGCTATGTGGACCTGAACCGTCCGATCCACCGCATCGGCACCACGGGCGCCACCACGCTGCAGTTTCCCATCATTGATCCACGGGCGATGACCGGGCAGTCAGACACCGTGAGCGGCTTTTCCTACTCCGCCAAGCTGGCGAACGGCAAAACCGTCACGGGTGTGACCACCACTGGCGGTGACAGCCAGCGCCTGCCGATGCCGGTGGAGTGGCTCTACCTGCTGCGGGATGGCACGCTGGGTACGCTGGACCTGCAAAACAAATTCATCGCCGCCGTCGCGCCGACGGTGGACAATCCCATCGTGGGCCGCATCGCCTTCTGGGCCGATGATGAGAGCAGCAAGGTGAATGTGAACACCGCCTCCGAGCCCACGCCCTGGGCCGTACCGACCTTTTACCATGAAGATGATGCGAGCTACGCGCGCTACCAGCCGGTGAATGGCGAGCTGCAGCGCTACCCCGGCCACCCCGCCACGACCGCGCTCAGCCCGATCCTTTTTCCCGGCCAGACACTCACCCCTGCGGACAAAGATGTGATCTATCGCCTCACGCCCAAGATCGGCAGCGGTGGCTCCGTCAGCGGCACCATCTCCTACCAGGACAGCAGCATCGCGCAGATCAAGCTCGCGTCCTTTCGCAAAGAGCGGCTCTACGCCAGCCTGGATGAATTTCTGCTGCAGGAAGATCGCACCGAGAACAACTTCGGCCTGGGTGTGCAGGCGCGCGATGTCCTGCAGCGGAAGGGTTTCTTCCTCACCTCCCAAAGCCGCGCGCCGGAGCTGAATCTGCATGGCCTGCCGAAGATCGCGCTGTGGCCGGTGAGCTATCGCGGCACGGACTACGGCACGTCGTTTGACCAGCTCATCGCCTTCTGCTCCACCCTGCGGCAGAGCGGCGGCACCGGCCTGCGCAAATACATCTTCCAGCGTGGCAATTCCGACTCCACCACGCAGGACATCCAGCGTGCGGAGAATCAGGCGCTGCTGACTTATCTGAACAACCTGCTGCAAAATCCCATGCCCGGCTTTGCCGCCGTGCCGAGCCAGAACTTCCAGGCGAAGTATGGCGACGACCTGCAGCAGATCCTGGTGGAAATCTTCGACTACGTACGCAGCACGAATCTGCATGACGGCAACATCGTGCAGGACCCGAAGGTGACCACGCCCGGCGTGGATGCCTCGCAGAATTTCCTGCTCGGCTACGCCACCGGTTCCTCCCGCCCCTTTCAGTTCAAGACCTTCACCGACCCACGATTCTTCAGCGCGGACCCAGACAGCCCGGACGCCAGCGCCACGGGACTCGTGGAGGCGCTGGGCTTTCCCGGCCACGGCCAGGTCACGCCTTCGCAGTGGACCACCGGGGGCAAGACATTCCAGGGCATCGGCCGCTTCCCCACCGTCACCGAAGTGGGGCTGCATTTCATCTGCGCTGCGGACAACACCGACGACCCTGCCAATCCCTACACCGAAGTCTATCCGACCCTGGGCAAGCCCGGCGGCCGCTCCGCGCCGACGATCGACGGCGCCACACCGCAGGCGCGCTGGTACTCCAATTTCCCGCCGGTGCCCACGCCGAATCCTTTTCGCAGCGAGAAGGCAGACACGAAGACCTGGCCCAAAACCGGTGGCTTCCCCTACGGGCCCGACATCACGCATCCTGGCTACCAGTCGGTGAACTGGAATTTTCAGCTCAACAAGAACACCCCGCTGAAGCCCGGCTTCCGCCGTGTGCAGTCGCGCCTGCTGCTGGAGTTCTTTGTACCTGCCGCAGGCTACACGCTGCTGGAGCCGGAGCTCACGGTGAAGGTGTCCGGCCTCACGAAGTTTCATGTCAACGGGCAGCAGCTCTTTCCCAATGACAGCGAAGTCTTCTACACCGGACGCCGCGCCACCAACACCGGCAGCCAGATGACGGGCGGCTACGGCATCGGCCTCAAAGGCGTGCTGCGTGGGCGCGAGGCCGTGGCGCGCGCGCCGATGCCTGCTGACAACAACTGGGGCAATGCCGAGTGGAAGGTCAAGCCCGCCGCCTCTGGCGGTGATGACACCAGCGTGCTCAATTACAACCTGCTCAGCAGCTTTGTGGACATCGACGTGGCACGCGACGGCTCCACGCCGATGAACCTCACGCAGGCGGATCTCACGATCGAGATCTACAGCGGGCACATCGGCCGCATCCCCGTGAGCGGAGACTCACCGGCGGTGCTGGTGCAGACATTGACCCCCAGCTTCCCGGCCAACACCGTGCCCCGCGCCGACGCTGGTGCGGCAGTCAAACAGCGCCATGACGGTGGCGGCTGACAAGCTGGAGGCACCGGCCTGGTGGACTTTTTACAGCCGTGGCGCCGTGGGTTTCAGCCTCACCAAGGCGCAGGAGAACGCCTTCAAGACTGACACCACGGGCTTCTACAGCACACTCACCAAGAACAGCGTGGCCAATGAACGCGGCCGCATCTTCCGCGACAACGTGGTTGCGCGCACGGGCTCCCAGCCTTCACGCGGCGCTTACTTTTTCGGCTTTGATGCGGAGGACTCCGCGACGCGTTTGTTCAAGCCGCAAGTCTCCGCCAGCGTGGCCCAGGGGGAGACGGATGAAGGCAGCGACGTGGTGCAGACGGTGACCATCAAGCACGGCGACTACCGGCTCACCTCCGCGATGACTGTGGTGGATGCCAGCCAGTGGGCCCCGCACCGCTACTACGGCACGCGCAGGCTGGCGCACAACTTTTCCAATTTCGTCTCCAATCAGCTCCCGGGTTATGACTACGGCACCAAGGCAGACTTTGCCAGCCGGCTGGTACCCACACAGGCCGGGGCCACCTACCCTGCCAGCCGCATCCCCGACCTGCCCTACCTCAGCGCAGCCACCCTCGCTGCGCAGCTCTACGGTGACTTTGACAACGGCCCCGGCCCCGCGCGCGACGGCCCCTACATCAACAAACCTGACGAGGGCAATCTGAACAACGTCGTCAATGGCGTGCCCTACCTCAGTGAATCCAACCAGCACACCACGGCGGACGCGGTCTTCTTCACGCCGAACCGGCTCATCGCCTCTCCCGGCGTGCTGGGCTCGCTGCCCACCGGGGTGAAGTCTGGCAAGCCGTGGCGCACGCTGCAGTTCCGCCCGCAGCAGGGTCATCCCGGCGGGCCCACCAAACTGGGTGGCACCAATCCGCCGGACCACCTGCTGCTGGAATATTTCTGGATGCCCGTGGTCGAACCCTACGCCATCAGCGAGCCTCTCTCCACCGCCGGCAAGATCAATCTGAACTACCAGATCCTGCCATTCACCAACATCCGCCGCGCCAGCGGCCTGCACGCGCTCTTTGCCAGTGAGCGCATCACCGCGGTGCCAACGCGCGACGCGCCGAACTACAAGGTCTTTCCTAACTCCACGGATCAAAACACCTTCTGGACCACGGCGGGCGGCCAGCGCTGGCATTACAACATTGATGCGGAAAAAACGCTCGCGCAGTTTGAGCAGCGCTTCAGCGCGGGGCAGGTCTTCCTCAGCCCCAGCGAGATCTGCGATGTCCACCTCGTGCCGGATCGGGATGTGGCGGACTACACGCAGATGGCCGGCTTTTGGGCGGACCGCCGCCTCACGGGCGACAACTCGCGCGAGCGGCCCTACACGAATCTGTACCCGCGCCTCACCACGCGCTCCAACACCTACCGCGTGCATTACATCGCGCAGATCATCCGCAAGGCGCGCTCGTCACCGGTCAACATCATCACCACTGCGGACACCTTTGAGAGCGAGTATCGCGGCTCTGCCGTGGTGGACCGCTACCTCGATCCCGCGCAGCCCGATCTCCCGGACTTCACCACCAGCACCTCCACCTCCGCCGAGAGCCTGGACAACCACTACCAGTTCCGCGTGCTCGAAAAGCGCAAGTTTGGCAACTGATCCCCCCCAACAACCCAAAAAAACACGCCCATGAAAATCCGCCCCTCCGTCCTCCGCCCGAGCCACCAAGGCTTCTCCCTGGTGGAAGTCACCCTCGCCCTCGGCATCGCCGCCTTTGGCATCACCACGGTCATGAGCCTGCTGCCGCATGGCGTGAGCAACGTGCGCACTGCGGGAGAGATCACCGCCGCGGCGCGCATCTCCCAGCACATCCTCGGCTCGCTGGATCAATCACAGGCCACCGCCACCCAGCAGAGTCAGCGCTACTACTTCAATGCCTACGCCGTGCCCGTAGATCCCGCAGGCCGGAGGAAGGACGACATCGCCTTCGTCGCTGAAGTAAACGTCCCCACCACCGACGTGCTGCTGCCCGGCAACACCGGCGTCAGTGATGCCTTTCTGCGGCGTGTCACGGTGAAGCTGAAGCAGACACCGGCCGCTGATTTCAATTTCACCGAGGCCCTGCCCGCGAGCTACAAGCTCTACTCCTACGTCGTCGCGAGGACTGGCAAATGAAAGCGCCGCCGCTCATTTCACGCCGCAGGCAGGGCTTCACCATCGTGGAGCTCATGGCTTCCATGCTCCTGCTCACCCTGCTCATGATCGCGTGCGTCACGGCCATTGATTCCGTGCGGCGCTCCATGACCAGAGTGAACAACAAGGCCCAGCAGTTTCGCGAAGCGCGCCAGGCGTTTGACCTCATCACCAAGACGCTCTCCCAGGCCACGCTGAATCCCTACTGGGACTACTACTACAAAGGCACCAGCTCCAATGCTGCGCCCACCGGCACCGTCACCGCGCCCAGCGCCTACATCCGCTTTTCAGAGCTGCAGTTTCAGGCCGGCATGGCCAGCACGCTGCTGGGTGGGAATGCCACGCCGGCCAACCACCCAGGCCACGCCACTTTTTTCCAGGCACCGCTGGGACTCACGCAGCAGATCACCGGCTTTGACAGCCTGCTGAATGCACGCGGCTATGCCGTGCAGTTTGGTGACGACCTCACCAACCGCCCGCCCTTCCTCACCGACTACACCCTTCCCGTGCGCCGTCGCTACCGCCTGGTGGAATACCGCCCGCCGTCCGAACAGGCCGCGCCGTTTCAGGGCAACACCATCTACACGCATCCCACCGACTGGTTCCGGCAGGATGCCGACCAATCCGTGCGCACCGTGGCGGAAAACATCATCCTCCTGGTGCTCTCCCCGCGTGTGCCGGCGGAGGCGGCGCTCGCCACCAAGAAGCCCGCGTACTGGATCGCGCCCAACTACAGCTACAACTCGCTCGATGTGAACAACGCCACGCCTGCGGTGGATCAGGTCAGTGTGGATGCTGCGGGCAATGCCACCCAGGGCACGCAGCACCTCCTGCCGCCTCTCGTGGTGGTGACCATGGTCGCGCTGGATGAAGTCTCCGCCGCTAAGTGGGCGCAGGAGTATGGCGAAGCCCCCGTGGACTATCTGGCGCAGGCCGGCGCGCCCTTCACCGATGCCACCGCTTACGAGGCCGACCTCATCAGTCTGGAGGCCTGGCTCAATCAAAAGCGCCTCAACTATGAAGTCTTCTCCAGCACCGTCCCGCTGCGCAATGCGCGCTGGGACTCACGCACTTATTGACCCGGGCCGCTGCAATAGCAGCGCTCCCCTCACCCGCGCCCTCTCATGACCCACCGCACCACGCATCATCGCCCGGGCTTCACCTTGCTGGAGATCCTCGTCGTCGTCAGCATCCTGGCCGTACTCGCCATGGTCAGTGCGCCCTACATCGCCGGCATCGCCGCCTCCGCGCGACTGCGCACTGCGGCGGACACCGTGCACAACCGCCTGCTGGAGGCGCAGTCCCTGGCCATCCTTTTCAACACCGATGTCGAACTGCGGCTTTATGAAGTGGCGGATCTCATCGACGGCCGCACCACCCTGCGCCGCCTCCGCATCCTCACCCTGCGCCCACCGGAGGATGACCCCGCCGCCGCTGCCGCAGCCAACACCACCACCGATGTATTCGAACCCGTCGGCGCGGTCACCAGCCTGGATCAGGAAATCGAAATCAGCACGGACGTCAAACTCTCCTCCATCATTAATCTGGGGTTCACCCCCAGCACGTCCGACCGCTACGGGCAGTACATCGCCCTGCGCTTCCACGCCGACGGCAGCCCCGCCCTCCTGCCAGCCAAGCCCTGGTTCCTCACGCTGCACGAAAAGGACGCGCACCTGAACGAGAAGAAGCTCAAGAACTTCGTCACATTGCAGATCGATGCCGCGACCGGCCGCCTCCGCACCTTTCAGCCGTGAGGGGCTGGGGGGGAGTTTTTTGGAGTGCGGGCGCCGCATAGCCGCAGCCCTCTTTTGGAGTGCGTTCGCGCAGACGAGATCATTGCTGGGAGCGCCGACATTTTGTCGGCTCCGACGCTAGCCCCCTGAGTTACAGGCTACCCACTCGTTTCCTTTTGAATCGAGGCATCAGGGAGGTTCGCCCCGAGCAGACAAAAGGTCGGCGCTCCCGGTGCAGACTGCAGCGTAGCACCACCTTCCCCGATTCCCCGAAACCCACGATCAATGCTCTTACCCGCGTGCTATTCATGCCGGACATCTCCTTTCTTTCACTGAACCGCTCCGCAATGATCACATTTGCCCCATCCCCACACCTTGGAATACGATCTTGTCGTCACGACTAAACTTTGCCCACAAACTTTGCACCTTAAGGTGGTGGCAAGAATATTTGCCACAAGGGCCCATGCCACAAGCATGATATATCCATAAAGGATATAATAGGTTACAAGAATTGAAATGACGCCAGTGACATAAATTCCACAGCTTATCTTTTCAGGGTAATTCATATTAATAATAATAGCGTTATATCACAACGCCCTAGACCCGCCAGCTAAATTCCATGCCACGTCCCCAGGTCCTCCCGTAGGTGTCATTGAAGGGTATGGCCTTTCATTTTTTGGACCTTCAGGCCTGACAAGAATGGCACTCAAATCAAGGGCGGTCATCGCTGAAGAGATGTCTTTCCCTCACCTGCGCGAATTTGCTGCCGCGCCAAGGGCGCGAAGGAGTCAGCCCAGGGCGGGCCGAGCCTTGGCGAGTGCTGCCCTGGGACAAACGTCCCAGATCTCCGCCGCTCCAAGGCCGCGCCCTGAATGGGCGCCGGAGAGTTCGCGCTGCGGAAGGCCGCAAGGTCCAGACGATCCCGCAGCCTTTCCTGCGCTCCTTCAGAGCGCGACCTTGTGAGAACATGCGGTGTCATCCAACGCCCAGGGCTTGCGCCTTGGGCTGACTCCTGCGGGCCGTTGGCCCACGGCGCGCATGAAACATGAAGGTCATGCGAAAGCCCACTCCATCACTCCATAAAAAATCCACAATCCATACTTGATAAGTGTGCATTTAAACCTAGATCATTCGCAAAAGCTGTGAGGCTGCGTGGCCAGCGGTGGGAGCCTGACTCAGACAACCCTTCACTCCAGCATCATCATGCCCCCTCCTCCGCGTTACTCGCCCGCTGAAAAATCCGCCCTCATCGCCGCTGCGCGCACCCAGATCCGCCAGGGCATCAGCCGCAAAGAAGTCGCCCATCGTCTCGGCGTGAACCTTCCCTCCCTCAGCGGCTGGCTGCGCGAATCGACGCTCAACATGCTCTATCCGCCCGTGCCACCCACCATGCCGCGCAACCGCTCGGCGTGACGCACGTCTTTCGGTGCGCGGGCGTTTGCGTTCGTCGGCGAGGCCTGGGCAAGAACGAGTGTGTCGTGTGTTGGCACTCGACAAAACCATGGCCGTGGTGAGGATGACGCACTCATCCATTTTTCACCCTCCACCAGTCAGCCACTCGCATCATGAGTCGCAATCTTCTCCTTTGGAAGTGGTCACCGGACTTCGATTCACCGGCGAAGCGCAAGAAGGTCGGCGTGAAGTTTGGCGACATTACCGCAGAGTTCGCCGCCAGTGGCCATCATCCAGCCATCGGTGATGCCGACATCAGCGGATTTCGCGCCGCACTTGAGGCCGCCTTTGGTGCGGACAAGCTGGCGCGTCCGTTTGTTTTGGAGCCGCACCCCAACTGTGCGGTGGTGAATTATTCAGAGTCGGTCAGGTTCGAGCTTGTGCCAAAGATTGCCGACATCGGCAGGAAGTTCGGACTGAACGCATCGGAGTTTTGATCCTGCGATTGAAAAGGCCTGACCATGCGCGGCAGTGAACGAGCCGGAGCCATGAGGGCGGACGGGTGCGTGAAGGGTGGCTGGGATGGACGCACGATCTCCGGCGCCGCCTTCAGGGCGCGACCTTGGGTGACAAGGGGCCGCTCGCGCCTGACCCAGGGCTTGCTGCGCTGCGCCCTGGGCTGAGTCCGGCGGCCTTTCAGGCCACGAGTCGGGCGTGATTCGGGCCACGAGTCAGGACGCTCTTTTTGACGGACTCGTGGAGTGATGACTGGCGGGAAACGACTCCTTCACGCTGAAGGAATGGCGCGGCTCGCACGGAGACGGCCTGGGCAACGTCATGCCCAGGCTGCGGGGCGTGAAACCGGGTACATCCGCAAGGTGGAGATTTCGCGATCTCTTTACAGAAGCGGAATTTGACCCTTATGAAAAAACCACAGACATCCCCTGCCGCCATGCCCCAGGTCCCCGGGACGAGCATGGAGGGCCTCAAACAGGACGTGGCGGCGCTGATCTCTCCCTTGCAGGAAGTGTGGGGGGAGATTCGCAAGGAACTGGGCTCGGGAGAGAAGGTGAAGGCTGCGGTGCAGCAAAGCGGGCTGGACCAGACCTGGGGCCAACTGAAAAAAGCAGCCGCCACGGTGGTGCAGCCTTGGTTGACGCTTGCGACGTCTGCTTCGCCGACGACGTCTGACACGCCGACGACGTCTGACACGCCGACGAAATCGGCTTTGCAGACAACATCTGCTACGCCGAAGGAGCCCCGGCGTCGCCGGGCTGGCAAGAAGGCCGTGGGTCAAACAGCGAAGAAAGTCGCTCGGAAAGTGGCGGGCAAAGTCGCTGCGGTGAAGAAGAAGGTCATCAAGAAGGTGAAGTGACGGCGGGTGGCGGGGTCTAAATTTTTTATTGTGACATCGGGAGAGGAGGAATTCGTGTTCGTAATGAGTGGTGCTCGGTTGAGGGCATGCATCGCGGAACCGAGTATCGCAGGCAGAAAGATTCCGGGAGCGCGGACCTCCTGACTGTGGACTGGCCTTCGCAGCCTTGGCGAAGAGGTCAGGGGGCGCTTGCAAGCAGCGGGTGCGGCCACTTGCAGAACAGCGGAAGCGCGAGGACCTCAGGGAGGAGAGCGCGCCGCGGGCAGGGACGATTCGGAGTTGCGTGTGTTTGCGGGGTGCTGCGGGCTCGGAGGCCCGCGCGCCGGGGGGCTTGGGCCTGCGGTGCCTATTCCGCAATGAACGTTTTAGCCAATCAACGAATAATGCCTGGCATTTAGTACGCTTCGAGGAACGCCGCGTGTGTTCGTAATGCCGAGCACCGAATAATGCCTGGCATTCAGTACGCTCCGCAACGGTGTCCAAAGTTGCGCGGTCATAACTTGGCGTAGAGGGCCCTGAGGGCTGCACAGGCTCGATCCCAGGGGACATCCACCCAGAGCTGGGCAGCTACCCAGCGGATGAGTTTGACGGAGTGCTGCGTGATCTGCTGC
>JANYCZ010000044.1 GCA_025360015.1 Verrucomicrobiota bacterium
GCCACTCGGGCTTTGAACTCAGGGTCGTGTCTTTTGCGTTTGGCTTTCATTTCGGTGGGTCGTGTTTGGGGTTTCCTCCCAAGCCGTGGCCACCATAATCTCATAACTTCACTGCTGGCCCGAATTTCGGGGTCCACCTCAAAACTCGGTTTGCTGTCCTGATGCAGCGGGCAATGAACGGTTAGCTTTGATCCGCTGACGTGGATAGTCGGCGGGTGGCCGATTGCCTGTAAATACTCAGGCAAGAGTTGCTTGAGCGTGTCCGCATCTACACGGGATGAGTTTTTCATTGGGGCGCAGTTGTTCGTTGCGCCGGGGACTAAATCGCCTACTCTCCGCGTAACTACACGACAGGCCGGGCGGGCGAAAGTTCCCCGGCTTTGTTATGCCTGGGATTCGCGCTCGAAGCGCTCGATTTCGGCGACGGCGAAACGAATGCCGCGCCCCAGGTGGTGAGCTTTGAGTTTTCCAGCCTTGCGCCAGCGGCGAAGGGTCATTGAAGTGACGGCCCAGCGGGCGGCCAGTTCGGCGGGGGTGAGAAACGAGGGGGGAGTAGTGGTGTCAGCATGTTTATTCATGGTGACGCTTCAATTACACTCACGAACCCTTATGTCTCGAATGCGGATTCAACGTTAGGCGTATCATTGAAAAAATTCTCAGCGTTTTTTGAAGGTGGCGGTGAAGCTGGTAATCTTTAACCAGTCTCCATTGCCTCGCTTGAGTCGATTCTCTTTGAGATTGAGCTTTGTGCCAGGATGATCGGGGTCATTGCAGCCGTGCAATAAAGGCCAAACTTCCTTGGCACTTTTACCAGCAAAACTGGCATTAGAATTGATCCACTTCCAGAGTTTGGAACGCGGCTTTCCTGCCCCCGCAGTTGCGGCGAGCTTGGCACTACGTGCGTTGGCAATGATGGCCTCTGCCTGTGCCAGCGAACTGCCCATGTGGAAGCCTTGTTGTGATGCAGTGGCTTCGTCTTGTTCACGAGGAAATTCTGGAACTACAAGGTCTAAACAGTCCTCCATCTGCCTCAATGCTAAATTTTTGGCATTTCGAATCAGACGCGCAAGTTGTGAGGCATTATTCCAAAACTGGTGGTCGACCTTTTGGTAGGCCTCTAAAAATCCATCAATGAACTGTTCTGCCTGAACATGAAGAAGTGATGTTTTCAGTAGAACGCCCTTTGCAAACATCATGCTTCGATCTGCCACCGGCAAATTGCCATACACTTTCTTTCCGTTGCTGATCAAAGTCCGGTCAATGATAGAACCTTTAATCGAGTCGCTTGGCCACTTTCCGCCCTCACGCTTTAGGGGCTGGCGTAGTTTATTGCAGACCGTGTCTTCATCGCAAATGCTCCACCCGCTGCCATTCGACCACACCACGCAACGAACAAATCTGGGAGGGGTAGTTGTAATGGGAAATCTGGCTTGGCTGAGGAGAACATCTTTCAAAGGCGAATCCTCCAGCCATTGACGACAACGCGCGACTGCAGATTGTAGACCGTCGGAGGACTTGGGTGGTGTTTTGGCAAAGATGAGTTGAACGCAGCCATCTATCATGCAGGCATAGACCGCCTGCGTTTGGAAGCCCTTCGCTTGGCATTTTTTCCTTGCCTGTTTGATGTCGTAGGCGTCCTTGATAGTCGCATGGGGGTGGTTCTTCATTCGCTCTTCCTCCCTTTGGGTTGGGCAACGATGGGGGTGGGGGCGAGTTTCGTGAAATCTGCCTCAAGTACATTCTCCGCGCTCGCCAGGAGGCCCGCGAACGCTTTGGGCGTGACGGTCTTTTTCTTGTCGGCGTAGATGGCGCTTGTAATGCGAATGTCCGAATGGCGGAGGTAGCGGCTGGCCTCGAAGATGCCGTGCTCGCTGGCGATGATGCTGCCAATCTCTTTCCGCATTGTGTGGAGCGGCTTCATGGTGTCCACGCCCTGAACCCTCAGCCACTCGTTCACACGCTCAAAAACGGCATTGCAGCGGTAGCAGCGGGTCTTTCGCTCAGAGCGTGGTGGATTCGGGCTTTCGATGACAAAGAGGGACTTCGGAGCGCGGGCGCGGTAGCCTTTGAACAGGGCGGCGGTGTCGGTGTCCAGGTCGATCACGCCAGCGCTGTCCTCGCTTTTGAGTTGTTGGTACTCGGTGTTCTCAATGTGTAGCAGTCCACGGCTGAAATCGAAGGTGCGCCAGAGCAGGTGATCGATCTCCGAGCGACGCAGGCCGCAGACGAGGGCAAGGATGAGCACCTTGAATGCTTCTGGTTCGTTTTCGGCCAGCTCCTCCCTGGCGCGGGCCAGGATGGCGTAGGCGTCCACCTTGGAGACGTAGCGCAGCGAGGGGCCTTTCTCCATGCCCACGTCGTCGAAGGGCAGGGGACGCGGCACGGTGATCTTCTGCTCCACCAAGGGCAGCACCTTCTTGCCAAACAGCGCCTTGGCATTCCGAATGAGGGAATTGACAGTGGTGATGGCCCGGCGTTTTGCCAGTGGATCAGTATCCATTGCCCTCAGCCGGCGGTTTTTCCACGCCTGTACATCGGCAGGTAGCAGCGAAGCAAGGGGAACGGCGTCCACACGCTCACGCCATTCTTTCGTGCCTCCTTTGAAGGCATCAAACTTCCGCCCGTCCTGAATACCTGCCACTTCGGACACTACGCGGCGGAAAGCCTTGGAATAGGCTTCCAGCGAGTGTTTCCGGGCGGTGGATGCCGCGCATGCTGCTTCGATCAATTCGCCCACGGTCGCGGCCTTGCCTGTTTCACGCAGCGTCTCGGGCTTATGCTTGGCGATAGCGGCATCCCAGCCCAAGGCGGACACATCATTGTAGATTTTCGCAGCCTTTGCGGCGGCGGCGGCTTTGTTGCTGGTCCGCAACGGGAAGAATTCCCGCCTGCCTTGTGACTGGATTCGGCAAGCGAACGCGCCTGCCCAGCGGGTGTCAGAGACGAGCTTGCCAGCTTGGAGCCAATAGCGGCTGTCACCCTTGCCCGGCGCTTTGCTCTTGGAAGCGACCACTGCCATTCCACTGCCATTTTTTTCGTCCACCCCTGCCATTTCATGTTCGCTCAAGTTTGCGTCATGTGAAGCTGTGGGCCTTGATTTACCTGGGTTCTGTGCGTTCATGGGCGTTTATACGCGAACATGAGAATACGTGCAAATCAAAGACTGTAAATCTGCTGGATTACGCCTGCGCTGGTTCGAATCCAGCCCTGCCCACCACCTTCATTCTGAGTGAGTTAAAGACCAAAGCCCCGCCCCAAAGGCGGGGCTTCTTTTTTGGAATCGGACATTTTTCGGGCAGTTTTTGACCGGTATAACTGATCTTGGATGAACTTATTTGATCGGCTTGGCGTCTTTGAAATGCTTATCGACACTGGTCTCCTATTGCAACAATCCGATGAAATTCTGCATCTCGGCCAGTCGGCAGGCCTCTCCATATGGGTTTGGCAAGTAGTTGACGCAGCGGCGGTCTTTTCTCCAACTGCCAATCACCGGTTTTGCGGCGGGATCATTGATCAGGTGGGGAGGGGGACTTTTGTCGCAGGGGTGAGCTGTGACGGGGTGCTCAATGACCTCTCCAGTGATTTCACAGCAGCAATCTCGGGCAAAGGCCCAGGCCGAAAAAGGAACGCAAGGTGCTCCGACGATGAAGGGATCAACACCTGATTCGAGGTAGGCGTAATTCAGATCTGCGGCGGACATGTGCGGTGCGTACAGCGCAAGCAGAGAGGCTCGCGTGATGCGTCGGCATTCTGCGACCGCCTCCTCAAGAGTCACCTTGCTGCAGACATAGCGTCGGCCGATAGAACCGGATACGGACCTGGAGTTGGGGTCCATGTAGATCTGGTAAGGCCACAAAAGCGGACCTGGGTCAAAACCAATGTGCATCGTCAGTTTCCATTTGGCGGACATGCCACGACATAGCGACACAACCCCATTTCATCTCGGATTTCAGCCCTCACGGCAGGATCGGTCGCGGTGTGCATGGCAGCTTTCAACTGATCCATAATGGTACGCGTTTTTCGTGTGTTCCCATCGACTTCGGTGGGTGTTTCTTGGTGAAGGCTCATGATTTGGAGAGTGACTTGGATTGCCGTTTTCTTGCTCTTAGCCGGGCAGGCAGTTGGCCCTTGGCCATTTCCTCAATGGCTCCTGCGGCCACGAGAATGGCATCCAGGCTGAACACGGGCAGTGCGGAGCCATCTTGGAGGTGCCTCGATAAATAACTGGCGGAAGCGGGCATGACACGAAAGCGCTGACAAACGAGCCAAGCCACCGCCTCTGCTTCCAGTTCTCTCGTTTTGAGGTCGAGCTTTGTGGGGCGTTCGGGCCACCATTCATCCTTGAGCCATCCCAGATGCCCGCAGAAAAGATGTCCGAGTTCGTGAGCAATCGTGGCGAACTGCTGCGTGCGGGTGTGAGTGGCATTGATCCTGATTTCGTAACCTAGCTGGCTGGGTCTAATCGACCCTGCGAGGTCTGGATGAAGCAGGTGGTTTTCGATGGCAATACCCGCCTTGGTACACAGCCGGCGCAAACGGGTGGACGTTAATTCCGACACCTCACCATGCACGTCAAAACTGCTTTCCATGGCCGCCAAGATTTCGCGAGGAAGTTCGTCCCCTTCGGTATCCATGACATCGAAAACGAACATCACTGGTCGCATTGGGGCAAGAATGACCAAAGGTCGTGCACCAGCCTTGAGCGTGCGCTGGAGTTTCTCCCATTTCTCCGGAGGAGCCACAAAGCGCGCTTTAGAATTCTGAATGTGCAGCAACAGGCAGTTGAAAGGAGAATATGCAGGGAGTCGGCGGGTGAAGTCCAGCAATGCCCACAATCCCTCGCCAGTGGTGTAATTCAGAGCGCTGCGGATGAGCTGGTCGATGGCAGCAACTTTTGCCCCCTCATCGGCCCTGGTGAATGGCAGTTCTGCTTGGGTCATGGCTGTGGTCGTTGGAGTGCATCCGCGGCTTCTGCTGCGCGATTGAAAGGATTCAGGATGTTGGTGGCCGATTCGGCGACCAGCAGCCAACTGCCGAAAAACTGCACATTGGCCTCAGAGGCAGTCTGCAAAGACTGAACTACCTCATTCATCTCCAGGATAGTTTCCCAGAGCCATTGCATGATTCTTTCGACTCGCTTTTTGATCTCCGCTGGTGAGGTGGAAGATTCCGACACTTCTGACAGCTCGAACAATTCTGAGATGACATCGCGTTTGGTGGCAATGAGGCTGTCACATAGCGCGGCAATTTTCTCTGTAATTCCCTCCGACAGCGTGAGATTGGGCAACTCGGTCTGAATATAAGCGGCGTTGCTCATCATTTGCATGGCGCAACTTTGTGCAGCGCTGGCGAAGGTTGGGAGATTTGAGTTTGAGTGCATGAGCCGTTTCAATCCAGGTTGGTGATGACAAATTTTGTGGCGCTTGGTGTCTGCTCGCCATCCCAGCGATAGGCCACCAGGGGGCCGTCGAGGCCACCGCTGAAGTCCAGGCAGACGATGTTGGGTGCCAGCGGGGCTTTCGAAGCATCAGCGGGGAGCCAGTAGTGGCCGAAGAACACGGGTGGCTCGTTGGGTCCGTAGTTTGGCAAGTGGTTCAGCATTAATGAATCGACTTTCATCGAATCGGCCATGCTTCCGGGGGGCATGACGAGGTCACTGATAGTGAGCCCCTCGCGGATGTTCCACCAGCGAGTACGGATGGTGTTGCGGTAGGTGCCTTCTTTGTCGCGGAAGAGGTTGCCGTCTGTGGAGGGGAATTCCGGGCCTTTGAGCACGTTTTCAATAGCTTGATGCTCGGGGGTCATCTTGGTGGCGCTGGCGTGTAAAAAGGCATGGTCTGTGAGGCTGCGGTCGATCAAGCGTTTGATGCGGCGAGTGTCCCAGCAGGCGTGGACACAGCGCAGCGCGCCGAGGTCGAGGAACATGGGCAGGCGTTTCATCCATTCCAACCAGTCGGCCCACTCGGTTTCGCGTCCCTCGAAGGCTCGCAGGGTGGCAGTCACCTGGCGGCGCTTTTCCTCGCTGTGCTCGCGCAACCAGCCCCCTCTGCCGTCCGAAGTATGGTAACAGATGGCATTGTATTCGTGGTTGCCCATGATGGCCAGAGCATCACTCGACTCGACCATGGCGCGCACGGTGACGAGCACCTCGCGCACCTTCGGGCCGCGGTCGATGTAATCCCCCAGGAAGATCACTTTGCGCCCCTCGGGGTGGCGGAAACCGCCGCCATGGGGCATGTAGCCCAGCTTGTCGAGCAGGGCCGTGAGTTTGTCGTGCTGTCCGTGGATGTCGCCGATCAGGTCATAGGGTTGTGTTTTCATTGCACCCCTATCATCACCTGGAACATACCTATCGACAATGTGGTAAAACGTAGTATATATTACTTTTGAGTAAGTTATGAGTGATGCCCTCCCACCCCTGAATGGTCTCTCCCTCGACCGCTTGCGCAACTTCCTGGCCTTTGCCGACAAGGGCTCCATCGCCAAGGCGGCTCCTGCCAGCCTCTCTCGTCAGGCACTGATCAGCAGGCAGATCGGGGAGCTGGAGCAATACTTCTCTACCGAACTCACCGTTCGGCGGGGAAAGTCGCTGGCCCTTTCGGAAGCTGGCGAGAAGTTGGCGAATCTCGTCAGATCACAATTTCAGGATCTTGAGGAGTTTCAAAAGAAACTGAGCGGCCAGCGCAGGACGTTCAGCATCGGGGCCGGCGCGAGCGTTCTGGAATGGTTGGTGGTGCCGTGTGTGTCCAAGATTCGGAGCTTGCTCGGGGACTCCGCCCTGCGGCTCTCCTCACAGCGCAGCCGAGAACTCGTCGAGAGCATTCGGGACGGGCAGCTCGATTTTGCCATCGTCCGCGATGACGCCATCTCCGAGGAACTGCGGATCAAGTCGAGTCTTCCTCTGCGCAAGCGCGTGGCGTTCTCTTTGTGCGCCTCCCGCAAGCTGCTTGGCAGCAAACCCATTTCGGCCCTCAGTGACCCTGCTGAGTGGAGTTCACTGCCATTCGCGGCCCATGGCGGGGGCGGACAGTTGGACGCGACGTTTCGAGCGGCCATGACCGCCGCCGTGGGAGAGTTTCATCCGGTGGTCGAGTGTGATTCGATGCTGCAGGTGCGTGAATTGATCGTGCATGGCGTCTGCGCAGGACTGCTGCCCTCCTTTGGAACTCATGGGCTGGGAGAGCACGATGTCATGATGCGCGAGTTCAAACCGATGAAGGACTTTGGGCGCTCCCTCGTCCTGCATTGGAATGACCGTCAAATGCGCCGGCGCGGGGTGGAGGAATCCACCCTCAAGGAAATCGCTCTTGAGCTCAAAGCGGGTTTTTAAGATGGGCAAGGATAGTTTCAACGACATCCGCTTCCTTGAGCGTGTCGGTGCTGACCGTCAGGTCATATTGGGCGAGGTCGGTGAAATCAAAACCATAGGCGGCCAGCAGCCGGTGGCGCATTTTCTGGTTGCGGGCTTCGATGGTTTCACCCGTCTCGTCCTTCCGGGCGGCGACACGGCAGGCGGCGACTGCATCCGAAACCTCAAGAAAGAAGCTGCGGGCGCCGGAGAAGAAATGAACACCGAGACGGTAATCCACCACCAGGCCTTGGCCCGCTGCGGCCCTGGCCGAAATGTCCTTCACGAACCATTCATCAAGTTGCGCGTCTATCTCGGGGTGAGCTTTGCAATAATCCTGGAACTGATTAATGTCCATGTCGTGATGAACCCTCGCATGGTTACGGCTAAAGTTGCCCATCGACACGAACTCGTAGTCAAGTGACGTGGCAAGCCGCCGACCAACCGTCGTTTTGCCGGAGCCGGCTTTGCCGCAGAGGATGATCAAGTGGTCGCAGTTCATGGCTGGGGTGTTTCAGTGTCGTGTAGCGAAGATGGCTTAATACGGGGAGACAGAGCGCTCATTTGCCGCCGAGTTTGTGGAAGGCGCCTGCCAGACTGACCGGCCCAGGCCCCGGTCGAAGCGCCGACCATGACTGCGCTAGGTAAAGAAACGGCTGTTCGCGGCGAGAGTGGTGTCGGGATCGTGAATATAGATGGTGGACATGGTGGACTCTTTCAGGAAGCGGCATCGAGGCTTTTCACTTCTGTGAGCTGGCAGGTTCTGTACCGGAGTCCAAACACGTCTCGGATTTTACCACCGAGGCTTCTAAGCAGAAGAAGTGGGGGCGTGCGTCCCTCCGCCTCCTCATGAACGGTTGCCTCCGCATGTCTTAGGGCACGCTGCCAGGCTTGGGCAAAGTGGGGCATTTCTGTGATTAAATGTTCGGCGGCCAATTCACGAATTTTGAGTTGCAGCCCGGCAAGCCTGGTGGGGTCGAGCTGGAGGCAGGCTATTTGCATTTTGAGATGGTTTTTCTCTGTCTCCAGACGTCGGTTGTCGGCGTCAAGCTCCACCAAGATGCGCGCTTCATGGACTGACTTGGCTGTGAGCAATCCTTCGAGCCGCCGAACTTCCGCGCGCGATTCGTCACGTTGCGCAGCAAGCAATTTGCGGGTTTGTCGGCCTGAAAGATACATCAAGATTGCAGTGGTGCAGACCAAGCCGATGGAAAAAAAGAAAAGTGTCATAGTGAGTGTCGTGAGAAGTTGTGTGAGGCTGTGAACTATCAATGGGCTGTTGAGTGCTTACGGCGTCGAGACCCAAGCAGCCAGACGAGCGCCAGCGGGACAGAAACGGAGCCAAGCATCGCTGCCACCGAGAGACCTGTTCCCGTCTTGTTGAAAAAATTGTTTATTGCTTCTGACGGGATGCGTTCGGGCACCTTTCGCATCCCTTCCGCCAGCCCATCAGCTACCTTGATCATACCAATCGTGAGGCCGCCGGTAAGGATGAGCCGCTGGTGCTTGTCGAGTTCGCGCAGCACTGCGCTACCGTTCATTTTCCAGGAATCCAGTAATGCTTGGCGCGTGGCGGGGCTGTCGGCACGGGTGGCGTAGCCGATCAGGTGTGTGACCTGTTCGACAGGCGACTTGGCGAGAACGGCCAACTGTCCAGATCCGAACTGAGCGACCGCCTGTTCTGCCATGCCAGGCACCCTGGCCTCGAGACGCAGGGCATCGTCGCCATAGCGGGTGACAAGACCGAGCGCCTCCGCAGGGCGAGCACCGAGGTATCGCGTGGCCTCCGGGACGCGCCGGGCCGCCTTCAGGATATCGTCGCCATGCTTCGCACCGGCTTCGAGCAGTTCGAGTCCGCCGCGCTGGACGAGTTCCTCCGCGCCCGCCGCTCCGAACTTACGGATAGCGGTGGCGGCGGCATGCTCGGCCGCCTCGACGGCACCGTCTTCGAGTGTTTCACGTCCGGCCTGTTTGAGGGCCTGCGCAACAAGTTTTCTGACCGCGGGATTGGCCTGCAGAGTGGAGGAACCGAGGAGAAGGAAGGAGAGGAAGAGCAGTGATTTCATGGGATCAGGAGTGAGGGGTGGTGAACTGGGAGGGATTCAGGGCAAGCACTGGCGCGGCAGCCTTTTGGCGTACCTTCACGGCTTCCGAGAGGATGCGGGTGGCTTGCTGGCTGTACTGAGCCAGTGCCTGCTCGTGGATGTTTGCCAGCCCCTCACGGAGGCTTTGGGCCACCTTTCCAGGGAGTTCGCGGCTGAGCCAGAAGATGTCCCAGGCCGTCCACAGGCCGAAGCCAATGTCCATGAGGATGCCGATGATGTCACCGATGGGCAGCGGACCGTCGGACACGGCAAGGGCGATGTTGGCACCGACGAGTGACGCCGCACGCTCGGAGTACCGCCGCAGCAACGGCAGCAGAAGTTTGTGATTCAGAAACGCGGCGAGGCAGACGTCCAACGCACCGAAGCCAATGGCGTTTTTCAGCTCGCGGAAATGTCCGTCCACGGACCCGATCATCTGCGCCACCGGCTGCATCACATTGCCTCCAGGCACGCCGGCGGGCAGTTGCTCCGCGCCCTGCAGCCAATCCGCCGCAAGCTTGTTCATGCGTCCGCTGACCTCATGGGAGAGGGTGCCAAGTTCCGAGAGCGCCAGAGACTGCATTTGTGTGGATGCCACGGCCACCTGGCCTAGGCGCCTGGTGATGAACTCCTGTGCACTCGAGGTACCCTTGATCATGTCGACGGCCTGCCGCACGATGATATGGAAGCAGTCTGAGAAACTGCCGAGATCGTTGCTGGCCTGTGGGACGGCGGCAAGAGCGGTCTCATAGCGCGGCTGCAAACCGCGCTCGAGACTGGCGCGGTGCCACTTCATCCCAGCGAGATCGTCTGCTGTGGCGCCTTCGAGGCTGTTGCTCACGTTGCCCTGAAACTTCTGGAAAGCCTCACGCTGACGGCGCTCGAGATTGTAGATCACGGCCATGCGCCAGCTGAGCAAGGATGTCACTGTGCAGGCAAACGCCCCCGGAATGAAGGCGCGGCGCTTCCACAGCCGCGCAGGCGGCGTAGGTGCTGCCACAGGCACCAGTTCACTGGATCCTGCGATGATGACATCCCCAGTGGAATTCACTTCCAGCAGAGGTGAGGATTCATGGGCGACGGAGGAATCGGAATGCGGGGTGTTCATGTGAGGAAAAGTGTGGGGTGGTTTCGGGACGATCATCTCATGCATTCAGATGGGTGGTGAAGAGCTGGACATCCCCGGACCACTCGAGTGTGCCGCGCCCGGTGAAATCGTAGCTGCCACCGCGCTGCTCGAAGGCCATGCGATCAAACGACACCTGGGCGAAGGCGGGAATCACGCCCGAGTCTAAAATCGGCGTGCTGTAAGTGTGATACCCGGCACTGCTGTCGAAGAAACGACCGTGCGGATCGATCATGGCGTAGCTGCCGCGAATGGAGGCAACCGGCTCAGGCACAACGCGAATGCGTGCTTCCGCCACACGATGGTGGCGGGCCACATAAGCATCGAACTCCGCACGGGTGACGGACAGCAGGTCCATGTGTGCATCGTTCTGCCCTTCCACCGCCATGACCTGCAGCACCTTCCAGCGGTCGATTCCGCTGTCGGCGATGAAGCCACTCATGTCCTCGCGGTGGTTGATGCGGTTCACCACGGTATTGATCTTGGTGCGCAGGCGCAGCATCGCGGCCTCCGCGAGAATCTGTGAATAGGCTTCCGCACTCAGAGGCTGCCCTTTGGCATCATGGCGGCCGATGGCGCGATTCGTTTCTGCGTCGGTGCTGTCGATGCTAACGGTCAGCCAGTCGAGCACCGGGGCTACGCGGCGCAGGTAGTCAAGTGTGCAGCGGGAACCATTCGTGACGACCATCGTCACCAGACCGCAGGCCTTGGCATGCGCAATCAGGTCCGGCAGCCACGGGCAGAGCGTGGGCTCGCCGCCGGCGAAGGTCAGTTTGCGCGCCATTTTCCCCGGCGGCAACGGAGCCGCCGCGATGGCCTCCACAATGGAGAACATCTGCTTCTGCGGCAGCATGACCCCGCGCACCGAGGGATCCTCATCAAACGTGGCGTAGCAGCCCTTGCAGCGGAAGTTGCAGTTCTTGTTGAGGTGGTAGTTGACGGCTTCGGGGAGGGTGGGAGTCTGCATGACCGCTCCGTAAGGGCGTGGCTTGGCAGCGAATTCATTGCCCCGAGTTATTGATTCCAGGGAGCGGCTATTTATCGGGCGAGGGAGGACTGACAGGCGTGAGGAGGTGGAGTGAAGGGAAGAGGTCATGGCGAGTTTTCTTTGAGTTGTTGAAGGGAAGGACGGAGGCGGGTGGAATTCCGGATTTCACTTCAACTTTTCGATGGCATCTTTTGGCGGTTACTGTTCGCGCCGCGTTTCAGGGTTCCGTTCTTGTTGCGCGCTTTCCCATTGGGAAGGCCGCCATCTCTGCTTTTTCCGGACAGGACGGCATTTTTTTTGACGCTTGTTGGAATTGACTGGCGATGCCACAGTCGGCCGACTCCAAATGCCCGCAGCAAAACCGATCAGCGCCTACGATTTGTGCTCCCGTGTGCTGACTGCATCCGAGGGGGATGCATCAGCACTGATCAAGCTCGCGGGTGGGCAGGAAACGGACTGGCTCGAGTTCAAAGCCACGTGCGAACCGCCCTCATCAGGCATCGAGATTGGATCCAATGCAGACGATTTCCGATGGCATGTCGCAAAGGCAGTTGTGGCCTTGGCAAACACGCACGGCGGCTGCCTGTTGCTGGGAGTTGACGACGAGGGCAAGGCGGTCGGCCTGGCTCCAAGCGACCCCTCGGGGAAGATCGAAAAAGAGGGAATGGATCTTTTCCTCCAGCATCTCGACCAAGCGGTGTTTCGGCGCGTTGCCGGTTGGAAGTGCAGCAAGAAAGGTCTGATCACCTTTGACGATTCATTGCCGGAGAATCTGATCGACTACCGTCTGGCTAGTCTCGGTGGAGTTCCAGTAATTGCCGTTCTGGTAAAGCCCGCTGCTGCTGGCGAATCATGTTTGTATTGCTGTGAAATGCTTCAGGGCAAGAAGCTTATATTTGTGTTAATCCGCAAGGCCGGGCATCTGGGGCAGACGCAGAAGATCACTCATCCCAAGGAGATTTTCAGCTGGCAAAAGGAGAGAAAACCCACCAGCCATCATTTTAGCGAGTTGTGGAAGCGTTTTGAAGAGCCCGGTTCAGGGCGGCGGCGCCGGCTATTGGCTGGCTCTGCCTCGCTTGCCTTGCTTCTGGTGGGTCTTGGCGCCTATCACTTCAGTCAGCCTCATGTTTTTGCGACCATCCAAGTGAGGAAGCTTGAGATGTCGTTCACTGGGGAAAAAGAAAATCTTACCCCTGCGGCTTTGGAGGGGGTGGCCTCCGTCCTATACAAGATTACACCGGCTTCAGCTGGCAAATCGCTCTGGGGTGACTGGACGCAGCAAGCCAAAGGGGTGATGGTGGGGGTGCTGGATGTCGCAGGATCCAGCATTGTCGCCAAAGTTGTCGGTTCGGGGGCGCCAACGATTGCAGCGCCAGAAGGGATTCATTGGTATTCCAAGGCAGTTTCCTGGGCAGCTTCCTTGTGGCCTTCCCCGACTGCTGGTTCCAAGAGTCAGGCCAAAGAACAGCTCCAATTTATTCCCGCGCAACTCTCGCTAACGATCAATGCCGTTGAGATTCGCGCCAGCGGTGACTTCGACTCTATCGAGGGCATGTCGAAAATTGATCTCCAAGAGGAGTTCGCCAAACGGCTCGCTGAGCATGGAATTCGCATGCCTGCCCCATGATCGAGACTGCACTACCATTGCCGGCCATCATACAGCCTCGAAATCGTCACAGCGACTAACTGCACCAACATCTACTGAATCAAGGACACCATGAAACAAGACGCTGTGCAGCCCTCTGAGGAAACAACTGTGACATCAGGAGGTACGACCTTCATATTTCCTCCGCATTCGGTCCTCTTTGACGCTGAGTCACGCAAAGAAGTCGAAGAAAGGATCGAGGCCCATCTCTTCATCGGAACCGTGATCAACGTGAATGCTTTGAGTTTCGCCTTTGTTCATACGGATTCGCTGCCGGACGATGTGATCTGCCATCGTTCAGTCTGGCCCGAGGATTCTTCTCTGATTGTGCCTGGCCAAAGAGTCGAATTCAAAGCAGGCTTGCGCTTCAATGACAAGAAGGCAACGTGGACTTACGTGGTGACAAAGCTGAGGATCTTGGGGGCTGGCACGTTGCCACAGAGCATGGACACCGCCGCAGCTGAGGAGTGCTCAACGGGGAAACCGCCTCAGGGCACTGTGGCTCAAACTGCCTCTCATCAAAGCGATGACGTTGTCCAAAACCAGCAGCAACTTGCCACCCCGTTCGCTTCATCTCCTCTTGCCCAGACGGAAAAAAAGGCTGCACTCCGGGCCCACAAATCTCTACAACCGACCGCCAATCCTCGGCCCAAATATAAGCCGGCATTCCTGCAACCGGCAGCCAAGCGTCTCCAAGGGGATCCCTTCGGCCATTTGAAGAGCGTGGTCTTTTGCAACGAAAAGGGCACGGACCTAATCATTTATATCGATGAAGCCTGGCCCGAAAATGGTTCCGATGCCGACTTTGGAGTGCTGGCCGGCGTCGTATGGCTGGGGAGTGATCCGGACCCATCCATCCTGCCTATTCCACCGCAGCACCTGCGGGAACACGAAGGTTTTCACGAGAAGGCATTGGGCTACCTGAATCGTCTCGATGCCTGCCCTAATGCGATTCCTTTCATCTTTCGCTTCAAACCACCGGGAAAACTCTCACCGACAGAAGCCTATGAGCAAATGGTCCATGAAGGGCTACTGATCCTGCTCGGCTGGCTGCTGCCAGCCCAAGCTCCGACTTTAAAGCAACCCACGGGTGTGCGAGTCGTATGTGAGGCCATAGGAGCGGATCATCGGGGCGGGAGGAATCAGACGGAGATTTTTCGCGGCATCCTGCTTCAGGCAGCTCGGCGCGATCCCTCCAGGTTCAGTCGTTGGGTGCTGACGGAACTTGTCTGGGTCCAGAAGTCCGATAAAGACCCGGCAACCTTTAGCCCAAGGGAGATCCGTGATCAGGGATACATGGCCTATGGGGATATTCTCGGCTACATGACGGTTGGTGCGCAATCTCCCAAGGCAGATCGTCTAGCACGTGAGGTGCGGCTCGATCTCTTCCCCAACTTTCTCACCATCTCACCCGGCCTGGCCCACACACTGGAGATGATCCACCAAATGGGCCCTGCGAACCCGGGCCTGTTTTTCGACCAAATGGCGGACAATGTCGAGTCTCCCTTTATTCGCGACATCCTTGAACAACTCCGCAATAGGTGGGAAACGGATTCTGAAACGAAGTTGAAACTTTTCAGCGAACTGGATTCCCGATACCAGCAAAAGGTTCGTGACCTCCTGGGGCTGGCGAGACAGTTCAACGTGCTTCAACGCGTATGTGGATCGCTTCCGCCGGATGCGCCGCGTAGGTTGCGTCTGATGGAGATGGGCGTCCAACTTCAGAGAGCCAACCATTTTGGCGATCCGGCTGGCTTTGGTGCTCTGGAGCAAGCCTACCAGGAGCTTCGCCGTCGCGCTCTCGACAACGGTGAGGCCGACCTCGCCGCCCACGTGGATCTCAATCTGGCCGTGCGCGCATCCGACCGTTTCGAGCCGGAACAAGCCAGGCTGATTGTGGAGGATTTGCTCAAAGAAGAACCGAGACTATCCCTGCTTTCACGTGCAAGAGCGCACTCCGCCCTTGGGCAATACCTCTCCATGACCACCGAGTACGACTCCGCCCGCCGCGAGTTTGATCTTGCGCTGGAGCTCATCAGCAAAGCTGACCTGTCCGAAAGCGATCGTCTCGGTGATTGGGACCAGACTGCCATCTACCGCGCGTTCAACGCCATTGACGCTGGATCACCTGATGCGTGCGATCTTGTCGAAGAAATCATCAAAACCTCCGGTCGAGGACGGGGCCGTGATCATCAGTTCCGTCAACATCTATGGATACGCTTCCTCGATTCACGGGATGAGCTTGCACCTGAGCGCAAAATCTATTTGGAATCCGCTTCCAAAGACCTTCTGAACACGCACCCTTGGCAGTTGATTGCCATGTATCGCGGTCTGTTTGCCTCCGAACTCGGCCACGACGAAGAAGCTGTTCGCTATTTCGACCAGGCTCTGGAGATCGCCCTCGGCAGCATGCACGGCCCCACCCTGCGCATGATCGCCGCCGTCATTGCCACTGTCGCCTGGCTGGATACCGAAGAGCCCGACTTTCGCGAAGCAGCGCTCGGCATCATGGATGGAGGATGGAAAAGTATGGTTCCGAAACAGCCTCTTGTCGAAGTGCTGCCGACCGTTGGCACAAGGGTTGATCAGCTCAGTGATGTTCTTTCAAATGAACCGGACCGTGACAAAATTGATCCTGTTCTCGACCTGATGTCCTTCAACTACCGATAGCGCAACATGACGGCGCACTTTGCTCAATGGACAAGTTCATGTGTTGGGTTGCAGGCTAGTTTCTCGAGGAAAGCCGCAAAGTCTTTAAGCGCAGGTGCTAGCGCGGAACCCACTATCGCAGTCTCCCAGTTGGCTTCCGTGCTTTGACTGTTGAGTGAGTATGGGTTGAAGTTAGCCGATAGAATGCCGCAGAACTGCTTGTCGATGAGAATTCCCTTCGCGTGCAGTCCGGTGATTCCCCGTAATTCCATGCCGTGGTTGATCAACTCAATGGTCGCAGGATCCGGGTATTCGTCTATCTTGAAATGCTCGGGTCGGACGACTGCACGAACATGAACGCCGCGTCGAAGAGCCGCCAGTAAAGCATCACCGAATCCCGGAATCGTGTCGGTTTCATAGAGCGACAGGGTGATCAGCAGAATCTCGAATTTCGCTGCATTGATGAGTTGTGTCAGTTTTACGCTGATGCCGCCCATGGCAGGCGCAGAGAGGAGCAGTTCGGCATCCCCGAGGCACCATCGCGATGATTTTTGCGATTCTGTGGCCGGGGAGTTTTGCGATTTTTCATCCAGCGTCACTGCTCCCGCCAGCGCCTTCATCGAGTAGGGGCTTGATCTCCAAATGCGATCAAAGGCGTCTTTTGTTCCGGCTAACGAAGCCTGGTCGTCGATCACAATGGCGGCTTCCAAGGCACGGCCCCTCAATGAGCCTTTTGCCAGATTAGCGGAGCCGAATATGGCACTCTTGTCATTGAGATGGACCATCTTGCCGTGAGGGGTGGTCCGGGGCGAACGAAGCAGGACGCCCACTTTTGCCAGTGTTCGAATGGCTTCATGGTGGGCTGCGACATTTTGGGAAGCATCCCACCCTTTAGTCACGATCTGTCCTTGATTGCCGGTCAGTGAAGTTAGAATTCTGATCACCACGCCGCGCCCCCGCGCATCGCACAGCAGTTCAACCACGCGCGCGTCATCAATGACCGGAGAAATCAGACGGAGCAGGTCTGCGTCTGCCGCCATCTGCAGGATGGATTCGAGCTCCTGTGCCAGCCCTCCATGCGGGGTCGTGGCCCGGAAACAGCCGGATGCGCAAATCCCGCTGACAAGCGAAGTAAACTCCTGAGTGGTGCTGATCCATTTCATGGCCTTCACGAGAATTCGCTGATGAATTCCACCACATCCCCGTCGGGGCTCCGGCGTGCCGCCGCCAGCATCGCGTCGAGTCGCACCCGCGCTTTTCCTGCGTCGCTTTTCCAGGCTGCGGAAAGATGGTTTTGGGTTTCAGTCCACCACGTCGGAAGATCGAAGGTTGAATCGACTCCGTCGGATGCGAGGCGCGTAAGCCGCCGCAGTCCGGCGAGCAGCAGCAGCAGTTCAGCCGTCTTTTCGTCGCGTGGTTCAATGTGCCTGACAGCGAAACTAAACGGGTGCCACCAGCGCGGAAACGAAAGCACATCCCTGAGTCGCGCGGGGAATGGTCCGGCTGGCACTCTCAGCGCTTCGCCTTCCTCCTGCCAGTCATCATCCGGCTCTCCGGCATCCCGTGGGTCAAGCCACAGCGGCACCTTGGCTGGATGAAGCAGCGAGACGAACAACGTGCCGTCTTTGCCTTCATATTCGAGGTGGGCTTTCCAGGCTTGTGGGATGTCTCTGGCGACATGCCCGCTCGCATCCGGATGAAACAATCCGCCGGCGGAGCTTTTGCCAAGTCTGATCTGCTCCGTAAATCTGTCCGCATTGGCGGCGTCCACCGACAGCAATTTCACATCGGGGCGGCAGGCGGGTCTGACCGAAATCGTGCCATCATCCCTGACCTCCGCCAGGGCAAGAATCCAGCGCTGGCGCAGGATTTTGCCAGATTCTTCCATCACCTCGATGGCACCTTCTGGTATGCCCCTGCCGGCCTTGCGCCCGGGGTCTGTCTCTTCCAGGGCACGTGCGAGGCACGTCTGGCCGGTCGAATGCAGAGGAGCCACCCAGCAGGCATTCCAATGCAGCTTCCCCGTGCAATCCGCGACCGTTCCTCCCGCCTCTCCCAGATTCACCTCGAGCCAATGCCATGCCGGAGCTTTTCCGAGCGCCAGAGGCACCAGCCCGCCGGTGGGCCCATTCACAAGGAAGGCGTAGGGTTGCACGACATCCCGGGTCCACTTTCCTTGCGAAAGTCTGTCCAAGGTGCCACCTGGCACAGCGTATGCCGCCTCAGCTTGAGTGATCACACCCGGGAAGCGTTCCAGCTGGGCGACCACGGCTTCCACGACAAACCTTTCCAATCCCAGGAGCAATGACAATGCCTCACATGTCAAAGGGCCGAGCCTTGCCAGCGCCTCCAGCAGATGGCGTTCGATGACACCCAGTTCCTCCTCAAGCCGAACCTTCAGGTGGTGCTCGACCTCAATGACAGGCCACGCCATGGGCGCGAGTCTTCTGAGTGCCGGTGCTTCGGCGGACTCGGCCAGCGCCTCTTCAATGATTCTGAAAAGATTGAGCGGTTTTTGTTTTCTAGCCATTGTCTTCGTCCTCCCAAAGGTGCAGCACCCGGCCGCGGTCAGAGACATGAGTGAGGAAGCGGCCCAGCACCTCAGCGCCTTCGTGGGTGCCGTAGCGACGGTCGGTGAGCGCTTCGATGTCTCCAACCAAAATCAGCATTCGTCGCGCCCTCGAGAAGGCGACATTCAGCCGGCGAAGATCATGCACCCAGTCGAGCCGCGGCCCCATCCAGCCCCGGCCTTCGCAAGGGGCGCAAACACTCTGCCCGCTGGTACCGGTGCCATCGCACATCCTGCATTTTAGTGGAGGTTTTCCCGGGCTCCGAACGAACGATGCAATCATGACATCGCGCTCCGAACCCTGGAAACTGTCCACGGACGCAATGTCATCTCTTTCCAAATTGACGTGGCTGCCCGAGGTGAAGAATTCACCGAGCTCCTGCTCCATCAGAATTTTTTGCGCCGCATAGGGCGTGATCACACCGAAGGTGACAGCCTCCCCAAGAGCCTGTCTTGCCTGTTTGAGAATCCGCCGCGTTAAATCCACTTCGAGCGGGTTCTGGTGACTCTTCGAATCGCTGGAGGGCTTTTCATCCTGCCGGTTTCGATAGGCCGAAGTCGAGACCAGACAAACCGCCTTGGTGAACTCGCCAAAGGCCAGGTGGCGGGCCTCTGCAGTCACCCCGTTCTCCAGGCCGCCATCGTCCTGGTAAAAGACCTGCCCGATGAAATTAGCAATGTCCGGGTGCATCCTGAACTGGCGGTTCAGCATCACCCTGGGAACCGCAGGCCGTGTTTCGGTCAGCCACTCAAAGGCGCTGCGCTCAAGCCAGCACGAAGACATCGACGCTTTGAACGACTGACCCGAGGACGGCGGTCGTGCAGCTTCAAGACAACGCGCGGAGCATGAGTTCACACACTGCTTTCCGAGTTCCATCGGTGGCGCCGGTGGCAGCTGCATCTCATCGCCGATCAGAATGGCACGCTTGGCCCTGGACAAAGGAATCAAAGTCTGTGTCAGGGTCGCGTGGGCCGCTTCATCGATGATGACCATGTCCACTCCCTGCTTGCCGTGGTGTTCGTGAAAAGCCCGCCATGAGGCCAGGCCCACACACGTGCTCAGAAAGACCTGCGTCGTATCCCAGAAAAGCCCCGTCAGCTCCTGCGAGGAGGTTTCGACCGCCTTTTGCCAGCGCTCACAAAAAGCCGCCTTCTCTTCATTCTTCTCGATGGCGAGGAGCAGCTCGCTGGTGCGGTCCTGCCATGCTGACGGCGGCTCGTCTCGGCCGGCGGGTGAAAAGGCCGCGGCCGCATTCCATGCCTGAGAAGCCCTTTCTTGTGGCGGAGTATGTTCAGAGTCCGCCAAAACTTGCGCATCCTGCAAATCCTGCAAACGCCTGCTCAAAGACCCCTGCGCCGATTCAATCGCTCTGTCGCCCACTGACTGCACCTTTTGAACTGCCGCGGCTGCATGGCGGCGGCACTCTTGAAGGTTCCGCTCGTATTCCGCGATTGAGTGTTCACATCGAGCCATCTGACTCCTCGCGGCCTGTTCCTCCGCAACGGCGCAGGACAAGCGCTCCTGCAGCAGCGCCGGTGTTGCGAACATGTTGGGAACAAGGAACGAAAGATCAAACCAGCCACCCGGTGCCGTCGCGCAGAGTTCTGGTGCCGCCCCTGTTTTATTCCGGTGAGCATCCGCCGCATGATCACGGCTTTTCTCTGCTTTGCGCAGATCCGCCTGTGCTTTGAGCAGTGCCTGACGGTGGACGGCTGTTTCAGCCTCGATGCGTGTTACCTCGCTGTCTCTGTTCGATTCAAGTGTCCTGATCTGCTCCGTTCGCTGGCGGTCTGCCGCCTCCCGGGTCCATGTATATTCATTCTGCGCTTCATGCGCCAGGCGTTCATTTTCATAGCGTCTCGTTTCCAAAGCGGCCGCTGCAGCATGCGCGGACTCCAGCAGCTGGGGCAGGGGAGCAAGCCTGGCCCGAAGACCGTGACAGGCCTGCACTTGTGAGAGAGTTTGCTCACGCACCCGGGCCAGAAAGCCCTGCTTCGCGCCTCCTTCGAGGTAGTCCTTCTCCATTTCCGTGAGGCGCGGATTGTCAGCACGTGCATGTCGCACCATACGAATGGAGCCATCGCGCTGAAGCCGCTCAAGCACATTGGCAACAGCCTGATGCGTCTCGCTGCAGATCAGCACCTTCTGCCCCCGCTTGATCGACTGCAGCACCGCTTCCGTGATCACCGTTGTTTTACCCGTCCCTGGCGGCCCTTTGATCAAAACCAATGGTGCGTCCGACATCATCCAGTTCAAGGCTTCCTGTTGCCTCGGGTTTTGGCGAAGCTCCTGATCAATCGGAATGACGGTTGGCACTATTGCCGGTCTATCGGAGGCCGTTTTCGTGAAGGCCGCAATCAGACCAGGGGCTTCATCGGGGATGCACCAACGTGATAGCTCCTTCTGCTGGGCCAGCTCAGGTGGCGGAATCAGATTCGGTAAAACCCACATGCGCTGGGGCAGGCCGGTCATGACGATATCAGCGGGGAAGCTGATCAAAAAGAACCGCCGCCTTCCGGAGAATTCCAATCCAGCAAACAGCGGATCCACCGGTTTTGCGAGTGGATCTGGAGACTGGCGTTTGATCTGCACTTCGCCGCCGGGTTCGTCCGTTTTCAACAAGAGCGCTGTGGACACGGCGAATGGCTCCGTTCCGTTGCGCGCCCAGGCGGGAGGCTTGATGATTGGAAACTTTAGCACCAGCCGCTTGCGCATTCGTGCGGTCGTGGCTTCCGGTGCACCCAGCTGCACGGCACGAAAGTCCAGCAGATCTCGTGCAGCACCGCCTGCCTCCATTGCCATCTCCAGACATTCGTCGATCCCTGCGATCTCGTGTTGAACCGCCGCAACGGCAGCCCGCTGCGCCGATTCTGTGTCTGCGTTGCGCAGCAGGGTTTGAAGGAACTTCCGCGCACCCTGTGAAAGCGAATAACTGCCAGCGGATACGGCAGTGACCTCTTCAGGTGCGATATCCTGGTCGCGCCAGAAATAGACACCGGTGGTTGCATTGAATCCCACATGAACATCTCCTTCACCCGAGCATTCAAAACAGCTTTGATGTCCCGATCCAGCGCAGGGTTTGCAAGTTAGGATCGGCGGTTCGCCGCTGCCCTTGCAAACATAGCACGTTTGTTGTCCGTCTCCCTCGCAGACATTGCAGCGGAGCCGGCCACTGCCTGAACAACTCCTGCAATCTCCCATGCGGTCACCCCGTTTTCCGATGAAGTCACCGCTGCCGTTGCAGCGTCGGCAGGAAACATACCCGCCACTGTCACATTTCGAGCAGGCAACGGTGCGGGCTCCCTTGCATTTATTGCACGAACCCTCCGGCTGCCATGACCCGTGACCCTCGCATTTCTTGCACCGCACATTTCCAGAGCCGCTGCACCCCGTGCAAGTCGCCACCAGTTTGATGCCTCCTTCGGCCAGTGCACGGAGGCCCACCGTCTGATCACCGTCTGCCACTCTGTCAAGCGGACGCTGGGCCATCAACGACAATGGCAGCATGGAGTTTGCCCAAAGGTCCACACCAACGAAGACGTCCTTCCCAGGCAAGATATCCGCGAGAATGGTGATGAAGTCTGTGGAGACAGCCAGCATCGGGTGATCTTCCCACTCAACACTTTCCCCGCCTCTTGCTTGAGCTGGAGATGCCTGTGCCGAGATCCCGAAAACACGCTCAATTTGCGCCGCTTCCTGCCGGGACTCGCGCGCTGCTCCGTCAGGGAAGCGCAGCGCCACGTCCCCCGCCCGCAGGCTCTTGCCTCGCACCATGGGCACGAGAACGCTTCCCGTTTTGGGACGGCGAATCCGCACCGGCCAGGCGGTGAGATTTGAAACTCTTCGGATGAGTTCACCAGCCTCGGCGGTCACCCCAAGTGCTTGCAGGGCAGGGGTTACCTTTTTTGCCAGTCGCTCGTCAAAGGTGGGAGGCAGAAGGAGATCCGGCATGATGGAGCGGGTTGGAATTGACGAAAGGGGCAGACCGCTTGAAGGGTTGCACAGATACAAGGATGTCACCAACACGCAAAAAAATTTCAAGAGGCGCTGAAGATCGGCGCGGTGAAGCCCCCAGAGCCGGCCTTGAACTCTGAGCAAAAAGTCCGCGAGCGGCTCAATCCCCAGCCGACACCATGAATACCTTCGATTTCATCAGCGGAACCGACCTTCCAAGGGCCATTGAGGCGTGGATGGGCCGGGAGGACGTGGGTGTTGACCATGACCGGCTGGTCCGTGGGCTGTTTGCCGTATGCGTCAACCTCGCCAATGATCTGCTGGCGCAAAACACGGTCCGAGGTGGCATGGAGGCGATGGATCTCGCCCACGATTTCCTGGTGACCGCCCGCCAGGAAGGTATCGGAAGTATCGAGCATAAGAAAGGCCTCGAAAGGGCGTTGCTGCGCCACGTTTGGCGCTCGCAGAATCCAGCGTCTGCTGAGCTATGGGGAACTTTGAGTGAAAGTCTTCGGGAACTGGCGCGACAGGGGCGCATCCGCCGCGTGGACGCCGATTGGTCCGTAAACAACAACAATGACGCTCTGTGGGCTGCGGGATCGAATGCGTCTCCTTGCGCTGAGGCCGACCTGATCTCGTTTGAAGAACGTGCGGAAGAACTGAAGCACTACTATCCACCCGGAGCGCGGAGCGGGTTTTCCGACAAGGTGCCGAAGATCATCTCACCAACAGATGCGCGAGAGCTGGCCGAAGCCCTCCTGCAATGCGCGTGCGGCTGTGTGACGATGAGGGTGCTTTTCGGGGCCTTCCGCAAACACGTTCATCTCTTCAGCGTGGTTGAATCCAGTGACAACGGGGATGAGCCAGCTGTTCTGAGTGAAGAGGACCGCCGGCATCCTGACACGGAGCAGAAACTTCTGGAGCTGGCTTGCGATAGAGCCGGCACCATCTGGGAAACACTCACCCGGCAAAAGTTGTGCGACGTGCTCTGTGGTTACGTGCTTCCGAAAGTGGTTGATGGAAAAAAAGTAACGCTTGAGTCACTCGGCAAACACTCGGTTGTGTTCGACAAAAAGGAAAAGATCATGCGACTGCTTGCCGAGGAACTGCGTCCTGAAGCGTTCACGGAGCACGAAGCCGTGGAAGCGCACGATCCCTGGCACTCTAAACTGGTCGCCGAAGTTGTTTCCGAACTGGCGGCCCGTTGTAAAAAATGCGCCGGAAAAGCCGAAGGTTCCAGCCTTCCCTCCCTTGAGACGACATGATCACACCTTCCCCCAACGACTTGGAAGCAGGTTTCCAACGGCTTTTGACGGCCGCGAAGGACAGCCCTCCGCATCCACGGCTTCTTATACTTTCAACGGGCGTCTCTGACAGCGCGCGGCCTGGTGAAGTTTGGGTCGCATCTGCTGATGGTGAAGCCGGGCAGAGTCCCGCCAAATCGGAAGGAACTTTGGTTTTGGTCGTGTTTGACACAGGCATGGAATCGCGCCTGGGCCGTGTCTGGCGGGTGGCACCCGTATTTGCCGAAATCGAGCTGGCCTCCTGCGAAGACGCCATACTTCCATCTCGTGTGCTGGGCTGGGAGGCGGGCATTGCATTGGGTTGCGAGTCGCCGGTTGCCCAAGAGAGCCTGAAACGGTGTGTGGGCCATCTGCCGGAAGAATGGAGGCTCCGAATCGACGCTTTCCGTCACCGCTTGGATGACGAGTCCGTCCCATTTCCTGCCGGTATTCTCACGGGGCGGCCTTTCACCGACGAGCGTGATCCAGGGTTTCTCTTTCATGAATCGTTGGTGCAGCGCATGACAGAGCTGATGGAACCGGTCGTGCGCGAGTCGCTCGCTCCAGCCGCCTTGCCACTCGCCCGGGTGAGCGAATGGATGCGCGAAGAGTGGCGAAACTGGATGGCTGCCGCCAGACAAATCGGACACACCGCGCAGCACTCCACACAAGGTTTGCTCGACTGGGCCGAAGGACGCCTGGCCTCTTTCGATTTTCCCACCCTCGCTCCTGCTGGATTCAGAGCTGACGATGGGCGACGTTCTGGTGATGTCCTGATAGCCGAGTTTCGGGTAGAGGACAGTGGGGCACTGTTCCACGTTGTGAGAGAGATTCCAACCAAGGCGGAACTCATGCTCCAGGTCCTGGAAGATCCATCGGGCAGTCTTGAGGGCGCTGAGATCGTCAATGTGGACGGAGGCATCCTCGCCCGAGTTCAAAATGGACTTTCATCCAATCCGTTCGATGTCACGGACGGCTATTTGCTCATCCGTTTGGCATCGGGGTGTCTGGCTACCCTGATTCAAGTTGAGGCGTAGCTAACATGCACTTGATCACCAGGCTCCAAAGGCATCCGGGGTTTCTACGCTTCGTGTCACACGAAGCGCTCGGTGAGGTTTTGCTAAAGCCGCTTGCTCCGTTGCTCACTGCTCGTGCGCTGGCGGAGACCGTTCACCGGGTCTGGCTGTTCACCAACTGCGTGGACGGCTTTGAGCACACAGCATGCTTTGAGCGTGCGTGGAGGCGGCAAGGGGTTACTGAAGCAGTCATCGCGGCGCTTTTGGAGTGGACTGGCGGTCAACAGACCAAGCGCGACTATGCGCCGCCAAGCCGGTGGGTGGAGTGGGCGAACGCGTCGCAACAACAGGAATTGGGATTTCTCTTGCAAGGCTGGCGAGAAGCTGATGGCATCATACCATTCGTTGCTCCCGAGACTGGGCAGAATGACTGCCTCCGCGCCGTGGGTTTGCCATTTCGAATCAGGGACAATTTGGGTGCTCACTGTACTCGCTCGTTGGGGCACGGGGGCGTACCGTGTGGGTTGGAACTGGATGACGGTGTCGAAGCCGCTGTGGCCTTGGCCCGGCACGAAAAGTGGATCGGGAGACACGATTCTTTCGCCGTGGAACTGACCACGATTGAAGGGGCCTGCGGGATGCCGGTATCAGGCGCAAGCTGCGGCCTTCCTGTGGCGTTAGCTCGTGGGTTCAGAGCGGAAGGACTCAGGGTGACGATCTTCGATCTTGCTGCTTCCGGCACCTTGGGCTGCGGTGGAACAAGCCTCGCCTCTCATCGTGATGCCGACACCCTTTCCCAGAAGGAGAAGTTACTTCGCTCCCTTGGGATCAAGCGGGTGATTCTACCCGGCGAAGGGGAATCCAGCTGGCCTTGCGGGGAGGACATCATCCCACTCATTCACAAGCTCTTTGGTCAATTGAAGCCCTACGTGCAAAAAGACGCACGCGACGCATTGATGCAGAAGGTCAACAAGCACGCAGAAGCGATGCACCTCGGCCATGAGAGTGCCGAATTGGTTGAACGATTAATGACCCAAATGTTGCATGTTGATTTGAACGACAGCGACAGACACATGACCGAGGTGCGAGCTGAAGCACTGCTGACTCTCTCAGCAGCACAGAATCACCTGGGGCGGCCGTCTGATGCTCGATATTCCAATGCACAAGCGCTCGAATTGGCTCAGCAACTCCCGTCTTCGTGGCGCGGTCTGGCATTAGCCAGGACCGCGGTGATTCTTCAAGACCTTGGCGAATACGAAGCCGCGACGGAAAACTGCGATTTGGCCTTGGATGCTGTCGCAGATTCCTCCAACGACCTTGAAGCCTTGGAGTTGGATATGAAGGTGTCGGGCACCAAAGGCCAGGTTCTGGCGTGCTGGGCGCTTTGTGACCCACATTCATCCCGTTCGTCAGAGGCGCTCGAATTGCTCAGACATTCAAGGCAGTGTTCGCGAAAAATTGACGCTCATTTTCGTCGCACCAGTGAATCCGAGGAACCAAGGAATGTAGCTTATACCTATTGGTGGCACGCATTGCACAAGCCGTTTCAGGCGGCTGAAGTTTGGGAAGACGCATGGGGGACAGCCGAGCAAATGGACCTCGGGAAGACCACTCAGCAGTATCTTCTCAGGCATCGCTGGCTGGCCATCTATAGAAGTCTGCTCATCGTCGGCAGGCTTCCTGATTGGGCCATGGTCGCAGAGTCGTTCAAGTTGCCCGTCGGTGGACCTCCGTGGTTGCTTCACACAGCACGAAAATACCGGGGTGTCTGGCATGCCTCGGAAGGCAGGACCCATGAGGCTGTTGAGGACTTCACCAAGGCCATCGGGCAACTTCGGAACAATAGCGATGTCATTTCACTCTTCGATTTCATCGCAGCAACCACCGCTTTGCAGGCGGGACAAAGTCTCAAATATCTGGATCCAAACCGCAGCACCATTTTTTTGCAAGAGGCGCTGAATCTTTTCGAGGAGTGTGAAGCCCTCATGCCGTGGTTTCATGGGACACCCTTTGCAGGTAAACTCTGGATTCGAAGGGCTGGAACGTTGATAGGAGGACGCGAGCCGACAGAGAACCCTCAATTGTATTATCCCTACTGAAGAAGGCGAAGACGATTTGAATTGAATAAAATTGCCATCCCCCTGCCAATGTCCCACCCCACGTGGTAGATGCCCAAACATCCTCATGAAACGAGATTCCCGCGAATTCATTCACTCCCCCCCCCCTGCTTGATCATGTGCTAACCAAACTCATACAGGATGAGCGGCGCGAACTGCTCGAAGCACTATCGGACGAGATCGCTCAAAGGCTTGCCGCCTGTGCTGAGATGATGGAAGCATGAACAACTCTTTTACCTTACGCCCTGATGTCCCCGGAATATTTTGACACTCGTTTCAAACTTGGCCTGCCGCTTTCTGAGCTGCCGGAAGAGTTTGCCATCATCACGGCCTACGCCACCACGGGCGAGGCATGGATAGCGGAGGAGAACCAAGCCGCCAATGAGAGTCTGAGGGCCGAACTGGCAGGCGGTGGGCATCTGCTTGGAACCATCACGGGATATTCGCCAGTGACGCAGCACGCTGAGCCAGGGTTTGCAGCCGCCCTTTCATTTGAAGAGGCCTGCAAGATCGGCATCAGGTTCAAACAGGATGCCATCTACTTTGTGAGCAGTGGGACGCTGTTTGTCAGCCATTGTGATCACCGTCGGAGCCTGAAACCCATCACGCAGTTCTCAAAACGGGTTGATTCAAATGCCTGACATGCCACCAGTTGCCCAACGGTGTCCAAAGTTGCGCGGTCATAACTTGGCGTAGAGGGCCCTGAGGGCTGCACAGGCTCGATCCCAGGGGACATCCATCCAGAGCTGGGCAGCTACCCAGCGGATGAGTTTGACGGAGTGCTGCGTGATCTGCTGC
>JANYCZ010000007.1 GCA_025360015.1 Verrucomicrobiota bacterium
AGGCCAAAGAATCATTTCAACAAAACAACTAACCAACAGACCTTCATGAAACTCACCTCCAAAAACAACAAGCCTTTCGACCCGCATCCCGAATACAACGGCCCGTCCGTGTGCGTGGATGTCACGCCCCTCAAGACTGTCCAGACTGGCTACGGCCCCAAGGAGCAGTTCCGCCTCGTCTTTGAAACCACCGAACTGCGGCAGGACGGCACGCCCTTCCAAGTGTGGTCTCGCGGGTTCACACCCACTCTCGGAGAGAAGAGCGCCCTGCGCAGCTTCTTGAAGCAGTGGTTCGGCCGCGACCTCACGGCCACCGAACTCGAAGAGATGGACACCGAAACCCTCGTGGGCCGTCCTGCGAGTTTGGTCGTGGTCCACAACTCAGGGGACAACGGCGAGGTCTATGCCAACATCGGCCTCATCCGCCCAGACAAGAGCGGCCAGCCGCTCAAGGCCTCGGGGAAGTTTGTGCGCGCCAAGGACCGCGACAACAAGGATGCCAACTACAAGCGCGTGGACCAGCCTGCCGCCCAGGAGCCGCAGGCGGGCAATACCGACTGGTGCCTGGTCAAGGTTCACGTCGGCAAACACCAGGGCATTGAGCTCTGCGACCTCGACCGGGAGGCCGTGCGCAGCCTGCACGAGCGCTGGCTTCCCACGGCTAGGGAAATGACCAAGCCACTGAAGGCTGACCGTGACCTCATGGCGGCGCTGGAGAAGGCCGCCGTTGCCTTCGGCTTCAACACACCCGCCCCCGCTGAGGACGACATCCCTTACTGAACCCCACACCCCCAACCCCGAACCTTCCGAGGAACACATCTATGATTCTCATCCAACGCGAATCCGCCTCCCATTGGTATCTGCCGGACGGCACACCCTACCACGAAGTCCCACGAGCCGATGGCAATGGCACCCGCTCCGCCACGCTGCGCGATGCCCGCAAGGTCAATGCCCTGCCGTCGGTCACCAACACGTTGTCCGTGCTCGCCAAGCCGGGCCTCGAAAGTTGGAAACAGGAACAAGCCATCGTCTCCGCCTTGACGCTTCCGCGTCGTGAAGGCGAACCCCTTGATGACTTTGCCCGCCGTGTCGTCACCGACATGAGCGAGCAGGTGCGCAGTGCCGCCGACCTCGGCAGCGCCGTTCATGCGGCCATCGAGGTCTATCTCCAAACTGGGGAGTCCCCCGAAAACCCCGACGTGCTGCGTCTCTTCGAGCCCGTGAAGCTCTGGATCGACGACCACATCGAGCGCGTGGCCACCGTCGAAACCGTGGTGGTGCATGACGGGGTGGGCTTTGCCGGTCGTATCGACCTAGTGGCGAAGCTCCGGCACGCGGGCACCTGGACGGTCATCGACTTCAAGACGCAGAAGATGAAGCCCAACGCGAAGGGCATCTATCAGGCGGCGTTCTACGAAGCCTGGCCCTTGCAGCTCATCGCCTACTTTGAAGCCCTTCGCCGGGCCGGGGAGTGCAGCCGCAAGCTCGAAGACATCGCCAGCGTGGTCATCAACAGCGTTGAACCAACGCCCGTGCAGGTGAAGGTCTGGCCACGCGAACTGCACGCCGGGTTCTGGAACGCCTTCCAGTGCGCCCATCAATTGTGGTGCTTCACCAAGGGCTACCAGCCCGCTGCCACCGCGCAGCTTCCCCAGGTCTCCGCAGCAGTGGCGGCCTGATTTGAAAACAGCCCTGCCCATTCCTCAGAACTTATGACCTTTTTTTATACGCAAGTTGCGGAAATGTGTGCCCCGCTGCCCGTCCCGCTGGAACCCCTGTCCCGGCCCAACCGCAAACGCCGCACCCCGCTCAAGCACGCCCTGTGGTTCGCCCTCGGCGTGGTGATCGGCTGGTTGACTCACGCCCTTCTCGCAGCATGAGCACCGATCCCTCCACCACCCTGCGCCGCGCTGTCCATGCCGGTGAGAACATCTTTCTGACCGGCATGGCAGGCACGGGCAAGAGCACTCTGTTGCGTGAGCTGATCGAAGAACTCGGTGATGGCGTCACTGTCACCGCCTCCACCGGCATCGCCGCACTGAATATCGGAGGCATGACTGTGCACCGCTGGAGCGGCATGATGCTCGGGCCGAAGCGAGGTGAGGACCATCATTCCTATCTTCGCCAACTGCTTCGCGACCAGCGCTTCGGCGTGCGCGCGGGGTTTAACCGGGTGCGCGACTGCGAACGCCTCATCATTGATGAAGTGTCCATGCTGGCCGGTAGCACGCTGGCGTTCCTTGACTTGATGTGCCGCTGCCTGCGTCGCGATGAACGTCCGTTCGGGGGCATCCAGGTCATCGCCACCGGTGACTTCCTGCAACTGCCTCCGGTGCGCATCAGTCCGAACAATGCGCACGACTGGCCGTTTCAAGCAGAAGCGTGGCTAGACGCAAAGTTCCGCGCCATTCACCTGACCAAGGTTCACCGTCAGGACGAGCCGGAATTCTTGCGGGCGCTGGCGGGCTTTCGCATGGGCGAGTTGAAGAACGACTCGGCGGATGTTCTGCGTTCACGCATCGCGCAGTTCCCCGATGGCAACCTCACGCGGCTCTTCACGCACAACACGCAGGTGGACCGCTGGAACGCCTACCGCCTCGCCTGCATCGAGCTGCCGGAGCGCAGCTATCAAGCCGAGGTCACAGGGCCATCAACGCAGAGCGACTACCTCATCAAGAATCTGCTCACTCCACAGGTGCTCCTGCTCAAGGTTGGTGCGAGGGTCATGTTCACGGTGAACCGACCTGATGAAGGATTCGTCAACGGTCAAACCGGCGTGGTCACCCATTGCGGTGCTAGGGAAGTTTGTGTGGAGACAAACGGCAGCAAAGTCCACGTCGAGCCGTTCACCTGGCAGTTCGATCACCGCGACCATCATAGCGCCACCTTCACACAGTTCCCGCTGCGACTGGCCTATGCCTTGACGATTCACAAAGCTCAGGGAGCTACGCTCAATGCGGCCTACATTGACGTGCGCGCCGCTCGTGAACCTGGTCAGGCTTATGTCGCCCTTTCCCGCGTGCGCACGCTCGCCGGGCTCCATCTCAAGGACTGGTTCAGTGGGTTCTTCGTTTCACGCGCCGCGTTGGAGTTTTACGAGGGCCTGAAGCCTTAGCCAGCCAGCCATGAACTCCGACTGGCAAGCCATCCGCGCCCATTACGAGGCCACTGGTGAACCACTGCGCTCTGTGGCGGAGCGGTTCACTGTGCCTTTTTCCACCCTCGGCAAGCGAGCGGTGAGGGAAGGATGGCTACGCGCCCAAGCAACTGCTGCCGAGGGGAACAAGAACGGGAACAAGAACGGGAACAGGAACAAGGAACAGGAACAGGCACAACCAACGAATGAAAATCAACGCAAAGCACAAGA
>JANYCZ010000037.1 GCA_025360015.1 Verrucomicrobiota bacterium
CCGGGCGTGTACACCAGCGTGGGACTGGCCTGGCACATGACCGATCAGTTCATGCTGCAAGGATCAGTGCGCTACCAGTTCATGCGCCAGTACAGCCTGATGTCCAATGGGTCGAACGCGAACCTGAGCTTTGACTCGGCCTTGGTGCTTTCGCTGAGCGCGACGTACAAGTTCTGAGGATTTTCGGCGCGCTGCGGGCCGGCTTATCGGCGCATGGCAGCGAAGTGGTGCCCCCCGTGCGGCTTTGGAGCCTGCGATCCGAAGCGCGGAGCGAGACGCCGTGGTTCAATGAGCTGCTATTGTCGCGTCGATGACTGGGGCAGCTTGCGCCAGTCTCCAATACGTGGCGACTACGACAAAGGGCAGGTCATTGTGACCTGCCCCGGGGTGTTTGCCTGCTGTGCATCAACTGCACAGGTGCTGAAGCTTGTTCAGCGATTTCCCTGCATGAACTGAGTGTTGAGGCTCTGCTGCAGGATGGGGGTGTTGATGTTCGTGTTGGCTCTGAAACCGTTGCCCTGCGGCTGGCTGTATTGCGACCGGCCGTACTGTGGCTGGCTTTGCTGCGGCGGGTTGTACTGGGGCGTGCCGTAATGCTGATGGCTGCCGCCGTAGTAGTACTGGCCGTTGTGCTGGTACCGGTTGTTGTAGGACTGTCCTTGGTGGGTGAAGTTGCCGGTTTGATAGTTGCCGCCGGAGTAATAGCGGCCGTTGTGCTGGTAGGCGCTGCCATTGTAGTTGCGGGGCAGGGTGGAGTAGGAGTTGAAGCCGCCGCCGTAGCCACTGCCGTAACCGCCGCCGCCACCGAAGCCAGCGTCAACACAGGAAGAGAGGCCGACGCTGAGAGCGAGGGGAAGAAGGAGGAGAAATGAGGTGAGTTTCATGAAGGAATGGATGGAGCTGTGTTGTGTGGATTAAATCCGCCCGGTGACGAGCAGGATGATGAGAATGATGACAACGAGGCTGGCACCGCCGCCCATGTAATGGTTGCCGGAGCTGAAGCCGTAGCCACCGCCGCCAAGGAGCAGCAGAATGAGGATGATGACGAAGATGTTCATGTGGATGGGGGGGATGACTGTTTGACGGCGGCATGATGGGCGCGCCCTTGCCGCGAAGCCATGGGGTATTTACCCCAATTGTGCTGCGGCTGGCTGGGGGCACCGCACGCGCACGCCAGCTTTAGTCATTGGTGAGGATGACTTTCAGGGCCTGCTCGCGCGCGGCATTGCCAAAGGTCTCGTAGGCGCTCATGACTTCGCTGAGCTTGAAGCGGTGGGAGATGAGCTGCGTGGGCAGCAGCCTGCCGGAGGTGATGGTCTTGAGAAGCAGCTGCGTGGTCACGCCATCGACGAGCCGGGTGGTGATGGTGATGTTTTGCGACCACAGGGTTTCGAGATGCAGCGGTACGCTCTCACCATGCACCCCGATATTGGCGATGTGTCCGCCGGGCGCGATGATGGACTGGCAGAGGCTGAAGGTGGCCGGGATGCCCACGGCTTCGATGGCCACGTCCACGCCGCGGCCATGGGTCATCGTCATGATCCTGCTCATGGCCTTGCCATCGCTGCTGTTGATCAGTTTGGTGGCGCCGAAGCGTTTGGCGACATCAAGACGATGGTCATCGACATCAATCATGATGATGTCCGCCGGAGTGTAGAGTTTCGCGGTCAGCAGTGTGGCGAGGCCGATGGGGCCGGCGCCGATGATGGCTACGATGTCGCCGGGTTTGACACAGCCGTTGAGCACGCCGCACTCGTAGCCGGTGGGCAGAATATCGCTGAGCATGACCATGGCCTCCGTGTCCGCATTTTCGGGGATGTGGAGCAGGCTGGTGTCTGCCCAGGGAATGCGCACAAACTCGGCCTGCGTGCCGTCAATGGTGTTGCCCAAAATCCAGCCGCCCTGCTCGCAATGGGAGCACATGCCACGGCGGCAGTACTCGCACTTCGCGCAGGAGGTGATGCAGGAGATGATGACGCTGTCTCCCTTGCGGAAGCGGGTGACGCTTGTCCCCACCTCTTCGATGATGCCGATGCCTTCGTGGCCGAGGATGCGGCCTTCCTTGACCGTGGGGACATCTCCTTTGAGAATGTGGAGGTCGGTGCCGCAGATGGTGGTCTTGGTGATGCGCACGATGGCATCCGCCGCGTCCTGCAGAGCTGGCCGGGGCATGTTCTGCAGGTTTTTCTTCCCTGGCCCCTGATAAACGAGCGCATTCATGTGACTGGACGGTTGATTTAGTTTTTCGAGTGCGCGTGAGCGTTCATGAACCAGAGATTCATGTCGGACCCACGTGAGGCGTGGGTGGGAGTGTCCGCATCTCTGCGCTGCGCGGAATTTGTGGCGGCCTTGAGCATCAGCTCCACGTAGAAGGCAATAGCATCGGCCTGCTCCGCCATATGCTTTCTGCCGCTGGCGATGTCCAGCATGCCGAACTTTGCGGCCGTCAAACGAAGGGCACCCTCCGCTCTGTCACCGAGCTGGACAATCCACCCAGCGATGAGATCGACGCATTTTCGAGCGTCGGTGTCAATCTTGTCGAACAGCAGATGCAGCGCGTTGAAGCGGTGATCCTTCACCTTCTGGTGCGCCTGTCTGGCCTGCAGCATCAGGTCAATGGAGTCGGCGAGCCACTCCAGCAGAAGTGCGGTCATTTCGAGGCGCGTTTTTTCCGGCAGCCCGTCGCTGGTGTGCAGGAGCGTGTTGTTCATCGTTTAAGCAGTAGCCGTGGAATCCGCGTGCCCGCTATGGGGTGAATACCCCAGATGCAAAACCACCTGCTCCTCAAACCATCGCTGCACATCCAGGATTGGCTGGGTGAGCAGGCAGGCGTTCATCGCCAGCACCGTCTTTGGCGGCCAGGAGGCAGCGGCTTGCGCGGCGGCATTCGGGGGCTGGCGAAATAGCTTCATGAGTATGAAAGTTAATGGAGAGGGATGATCGAGTTCTTTTCTCTGAAATGATCGCGGACATGGGCGGCGATCTGGCTGTCGGTCATTTTGTCGGAGGTCTCCACGCTTACCACGCAGCTTTTGGGCAGCGCTTGTTCGAGTTCCTTGAAGAGCTGGCCCTTGGCCTCGCCAGGACCGAAAACCAGCAGCGCCTCGGCATGGCGCACATACGCCACCACCTCTGCGTAGTATTGATGCAGATGCGCCGTGAACTTGCGCTCGCTGACGTCGTCGGCATCGACTTGCTGGGCTTCAAACGCCGTGGTGGAGCGTTCGCCATGGATGCGGCCCGGCTGGCGGTCCGCGTCTGACAAGATGACGTGTATTTCTTCGCCGGCGCTGGATTCCAGCACGATGACTGCTCTGCGATGGTCGATCCACAAGCCGATGTTGGTTTTCATAAAGAGGGGTGTTTCGGGGTTCAGGTGTCCTGGATGTGGAAGCCGACTTTGAGGGTGACCTGCCAGTGCTGCACCTGGCCTTTGTCGATGCTGCCGCGTGTCTCGATGACCTGGAACCAGCTCAGGCCCTTGATGGTCTTGTGGGCACGCTTGAGCGCCTTGCTGACGGCATCTTCAATGGTGGTAGTGGAGGTCCCGGTGAGTTCGATGATCTTATAGACAGGGTCTTTCATGACTGCGATCCTAGACGCTGACACCCACCGTCTGCGATGGGGTGTACACCTACCCTGGCAGGCGCGGTGCGATCACTGGTGATGTCACGAGGATTGGGCAAACTTGAGCGTGCCGGTGCAACGGAGGCGGCCCCCCCGTTCGGCAGCGCTGCTCTTCTGATGGGTGGACCCGTAGGCCATGCCCAGCGTACCACGCACGCAGGGCGGCAGCGCCCGGATGCCATAGAAATGCCCGAGGTCAACGCGCAGGCCGAATGAGGTGGGGGAACTTTCTCCTGTCACCGCGACGAGATTGCACACGCACTGAAGACCGTTGAGCTGAGTGCAGGTCATGGTGCAGTCAGGATGGGGACGACGGATGTTCATGGCGGTGGGGCAGAGCCGCTCTCGGCGAATGCCAGTGTTTCATTGAGCGTCTCCATGAATTCGTTCACTTTGATGGGCTTGGTGAGGTAGCGGAAGAAGCCGGCTTCGAGGCCTTTTTCGATGTCGCGTGGGATGGCATTGGCGCTGAGAGCGACGATGGGTATGTGCGCGGTGGTGGGATCCAGGCGAATGATTTTCATGGCCTCGATGCCGCTGATGCCGGGGAGATTGATGTCCATGAGGATGACGTCTGGCAGATAGCCATGGGCGAGGCTGATGCCGTCAGTGCCGTTCTGGGCGGTGAGCAGGCGCAGGTCTGAGCGGCGTGCGATCAACTGCTCGATGAGCTTGAGGTTGGCGGGGTTGTCCTCAATGTAGAGCAGCAGGCGGGTGCGCTTGCCGGTGCCATCGGGCATGGCGGCGAGCGAAGTGCTGACGGATTGGATGAAATCAATGTGGGGATCCACGGCGGAACCGAGCTCGATCCAGAACACACTGCCGGTGCCCACGGTGCTGTGAGCGCCGATGCTGCCCTCCATGAGCTCCACCAAGCGCTTGCTGACCACGAGGCCGATGCCGGTGCCTTCCTCTCCTGTGGCTTCTTTGCCCAGACGATTGAAGGCCTGGAAGAGCTGCGCCATGAGTTCTGCAGAAAGCCCTGCACCGGTGTCCCGGACGCTGATGCGGAGGCGGCTGGGGAGCGTGAGATCACAGTCCACCACAACGGTGCCACCGGCGCGGTTGTATTTGATCGCGTTGGAAAGCAGATTGATCAGCACCTGCTTGAGGCGCGTGCGGTCGGCCTTGATGAAACACGGCCCTTCAAATTTCGGAAACGACATGCTGATGCCGCGCTTCTGCGCCTGCGGTTCAATCATGGCCTGGCATTCGATGAGGACCTCGGGGAGCGAGACGGCCTCCAGCGAGAGTGACAAGCGGCCGGACTCGACGACGGCGAGATCGAGAATGTCATTGATCAGCTCCAGCAGAAACCAGCCCGCATGGAGGATCTGGTCGATGCTCGCTTTCTGCGAGGCGGTGGGCGGCGGCGTGTCTGACTCGATGAGCTGGGTGAAGCCGAGAATGGCATTGAGCGGGGAGCGCAGCTCATGGCTCATGCTGGAAAGGAAATCCGATTTCGCGAGATTCGCCTTCTCCGCCACGGCCTTGGCCTTTTGCAGTTCGACGGTGTTTTCCTGCAACACCTTGTCCCAGCGTTTGCGCTCGGTGACATCACGCGCCGCGGCAAACACGCCCTGGAGGATGCCGTCACGATTATGAAAGGTGGTGGCGTTGTAGGAGACGTCTGTTTCGGTGCCGTCCTTGGCACGGGCGGTGAGTTCGTAGTCGGTGACTTTGCTCTCGCTGAGCACGTGTTTGATGCCGGCCTCGGCGCGCTCGGGATCGGTGAAGTAGTTTTTAAACGCGGCCCCGATGAGTTCTTCACGCGAGCGGCCGGTGAGCGTTTCCATCTGGTTGTTCACGTCGGTGATGATGCCGGAGGGATCGGTGGTCATCAGCGCATCGATATTGGATTCGATCAACGAGCGGGTGTAGAACTGCTGATCACGCAGGAGCTGGTCGAGCTTCTCCTGCTTGGCTTCGGCCTGCTTGCGCACGGTGTTGTCCGTTCCTATCAGGAGATAGCCGATGATGCTGCCATGGTCATGCACATCCCGCAATGCCGTGACGGACACCACGGCGGGAAAACGGCTGCCGTCCTTGCGGATATAGGTCAGTTCATAGATGTCCTCGATGCCGCGTGATGCCTTGAACACGAGCGCCTCGAAACCCGGGGCGATGGTGGTGCCCAGTTCCAGACTCAAGGCTGCCGCGCGGGCGATGACTTCCTGCGGGTCCGAGATTTCCGCCGGGGTGATTTTGTTCAGCACATCCGCAGCGGCGTAGCCCAGCATGCGCTCGGCACCGACATTGAAGATTTGAATGACGCCCTTTTCGTCCGTGGCGATGCTGGAAAAGTTGGCGCTGTTGAGGATCGCATCCTGCAAGGCCCCCGTTTTAAGGAAGGCGTCATTGTGCAGCCTGTCGGTGGAAGTTCCTGCGGTCGTCGCAAGGGGATCGTTGGGAGAAATGAGCCGGGAGGGTGTTGTCATTGGGTTTCCGTGAGAACATCCAAATCGGTCGGATGTTCAATCGAAACTCGTGGCAAAGACTGAAAAATGTTATGGGGTCTTCACCCCAACTTTGCGTCAGACGGGTGGCTCCAGCACCTCCCGCAGCTTCTGCGCCAGCGCAGCCGGGGTGAAGGGCTTTTGCAGCAGCGCCACGCCCTGGTCCAGAACCCCTTGATGGACGATGGCGTTGGCGGTGTAGGCGGAGGTGAACAAGATGAGGGTGCGCGGACTGAGAGCGTGCACGCGGTCAGCGAGTTCTTTGCCGCTCATCTGCGGCATGACGACATCGGTGAACAGCAGATCAATGTGCCCGGGCTGGTGGGCATCCCGCAAGCTCAAGGCTTCGATGCCGTTGGAGGCGGCGAGCACGATGTAGCCCAGGCGCTGCAGCAAGGCTGCGGCCATCTCACGCAGGGAGGGATCATCTTCGACGAGGAGGATGGTCTCAGTACCCCGTGGCAAAGCGGAGGTGGGGGCGGTGGCGCGCGGAGGAGGACCGGCCGGCATGGCGGTTACCTGCGGCAGGTAGATTTTGAAACTCGTGCCCACATCGGGCTCGCTATACACGGTGATGTGTCCGCCGCTTTGTTTGATGATGCCATAGCAGGTGGACAGGCCCAGTCCGGTGCCTTCGCCCACGCCCTTGGTGGAGAAAAACGGCTCAAACACCCGCGCCTGCACTGCGGCGCTCATGCCCGTGCCGGTGTCGGTGATGGCCAACATCACATAGTCACCGGGTTTCAGTTCGGGATAGCAGTTCACACTGGCCTGATCGAGTGTGATATTGGCGGTTTCGAGCGTGAGTTTGCCGCCGCCGGGCATGGCATCATGGGCGTTGATGACCATGTTCATGATGACTTGTGAAATCTGCCCGGCATCCGCCTTCACCATTCGCAGCCCGGCAGCGGGGACACTGCGAATGTCAATGGCATGGCCGACGAGATGCCGCAGGGTGCCTGCCATGCCAGCCAGGACAGCATTCAGATTGAGCATTTCGGGCTGCAGGGTTTGCTTGCGGCCATACGCGAGGAGCTGCCGTGTCAGGATGGCAGCGCGGCCGGCAGCCTGATTGATTTCGGTCACTTTAGCGGTCAGCGGACTGCCAGCCGGGAGATCGACAAGCAGCAGCTCACTCTGGCCGATGATGGCGGTGAGGATGCTGTTGAACTCATGCGCCACGCCCCCCGCCAGTTTGCCAACGGTTTCCATTTGCTGGGAGTGCACCAGCTGGGATTCGAGCCGTTTGCGTGCGGTGATGTCACGCTGGATGGCCACAAAGTGCGTGATGGCGCTGCTGGCATTGCGGAGTGGTGCTATCTGCCATTCAAGATCGTATTCAGTGCCGTCTTTACGGTAGTTGACCGTTTCACCGGCAAACGTGTTCCCTTGTTGGAGGTCGTGCCGCAGCCGGTCGAGCACGGCCCGGTCCGAGCGCGGGCCTTGCAGCATGCGCGGCGTCCGTCCCAGGACTTCCGCTGCGGTGTAGCCGGTCATCTGCGTGAAGGCGGGATTGACGAAGATGATTTTGGGCCCTGGCAGCTCGAGATCCGCATCGGTGATCATGATGGACTCCTTGGACTGCTTCACGGCGGAGCTGAGCAGGCGCAGGGACTGCTCCGTGCGTTTGCGCTCGGTGATGTCCTGAATCTGGGCGATGAAGTAGCGCGGCTGCTGCTGGCTGTCGCGCACGAGCGACACGTTCAGCAAAATCGTGATGAGGTGTCCGGCGGCATGGATGTAGCGCTTCTCAGTCTGGTAGGAACGGATGTCATCCGCGACCAACTGGCGCACACCCTTAAGACTGTCAGCGAGATCTTCGGGATGGGTGATGTCTTGAAAGCTGCGGGTGAGGAGCTCGGCCTCGGTGTAACCGACCAGCTTGCACAGCGCCCGGTTGACTTTGATCCAGCGGCCCGTGGGAGAAGCCAGGGCCACGCCGATGGGCGCCTGCTCAAAGGCCCCGGCGAAGCGCTCCTCGCTTTCCCGCAGCGCTTCCTCCGCGCGCTTGCTCTCGGTGACGTCGTGTACCATGGCGATGAGGCCGGTCACTTTTCCATCCTTGTCGCAGACCGGCATCTTGTCCGTTTTGACCCAGAGTTCCTGACCTTTCGATCCCTGCAGTTTTTCCACAATGCCCATTTTGGGGGCATTCGAATGGATGACTTCCAGATCGTCCGCGTAATATCCGGCCGCTTCTTTGGGGAAAATTTCTTCGGCGGTTTTCCCTTCGATCTCCGCGATCGACAGCCCGGTGGCTTCTGCCACGCGTTGATTGACCTTGATGAAGCCATTGCGGGTGTCCTTGAACCAGATCATCGCCGGCATCAGGTCAAAGAGGATGCGCAGTTCGGTCTTCTGCTTTTGCATGGCTGCCTCGCTCCCCTTGCGCGCGGTGATGTCCACGCAGGCACCCGTCATGTAGAGCGGCTTTCCGGCGGCGTCGAAGCTGGTTTTGCCCTTGTCATCCAGCCAGTGCACGCTGCCATCCGGCCAGATCACGCGGAATTCCATGTCAAAATCCGCCCCCTCCTCTGCGCAGAGTTTGCAACGTGCGATCACGCCGGAGCGATCATCGGGATGCACCGTGGCGATGAAGGTTTCCAGCGAGCGGACGGTCTGGCCAGGGGGCAGGCCGAAGAGCGCATCCAGCGCTTCATCCCAGCTCAGTTCATTGGAGCGGATGTCCCAGCGGAAAGTGCCGGTGCCGGAAGCCCAAATGGCGGCACGCAGCTGCTCTTCACGGTCTCGCAGCGTTGCTTCGGCCTGCTTGCGCTGGGTGATGTCATGAAAGGTCCAGATTCTGCCGTAGCAGGTGCCGTCTTTGCCGGTCACGGGTGAGGAGTAGCGGTCCAGCACCGTGCCGTCCTTGAGCTTAATTTCATCGTGGCTGATTTCCTCCGGATGGGAGTAGAGATAGACCACTTTTTCGATGAACTGCGCGGGATGACTGGTCATGTCCATGACCCACTGGACTTGCAGCGTGTCATCGGGATCGTCCACGATGTGCCGTGGGATTTTGAACAGGTCTGCGGCACGCTGGTTTTGCAGAATCTTCCGGCCCTGCGGGTCCACCACGATGATGCCGTCGATGGTGGAGTTCACCTGGGCCTCCAGGAATGCTGTTTTCCAGTTCAGCTCCGCCTGCACATGGTTGAGGCGGGCCACAGTTTCGCGCAGTTCAGCTTCAAGAGCTGCGCAACGGTGTTGTTCTGTATCAGCAGATGGCGGCGGCATTGGCATGGTTGATTCAGGCATCCAGCATCTCGCGTACTTTGCGGGTCAGGGTGGCGGGAGTGTAAGGTTTGGGCAGAAACGCAACCCCGGTTTCCAGCACGCCGTGATGGGCGATGGCGTCATCGGTGTAACCGGAGGTGAAGAGGACTTTGAGATCGGGATACGCGACCTTCAGCCACTCAGCCATCACCTTGCCGCCCATCTGCGGCATGATGACATCGGTGATCACCAGACGGATCGGCGGCCCTTCATGCACCCGTGCCGTGTTCAGCCCATCCTGGCCGTTGATGGCGGGCAGCACGACGTAACCTTGTGTTTGCAAGACTTCCGCCGCCAGATGCCGCACGGCAGGATCATCCTCCACCACAAGCAAGGTTTCGGTGCCACGAGCCAGCGTTCCGCTCGGGACGGATGGGGCCGTGACATCGAGCGGCTGCTCGACGCAGGGGAAGTGAACTTGGAACGTCGTGCCTTTGCCAAGCTCGCTGTGAACGCTCATGCAGCCACCGGATTGATGGACAATGGTCTGACAGGTCGCCAGGCCGAGGCCGGTGCCTTTGCCTGCTGGTTTCGTGGTGAAAAACGCCTCAAAGATGCGCGCTTTGACTTCTGCACTCATGCCTGTGCCGCTGTCACTAACACTGAGCATCATGTAGTCGCCGGGCAGGGTGCCAGGATGTGCGCGCGTGAAAGGCTCAGCGAGCGTGACCTTGCTCGTGGCGATGGTGAGCTTGCCGCCGTCGGGCATGGCATCCCGGGCGTTGACGACCAAGTTCATCAGTACTTGCCCGATGTAGCCGGGGTCGGCCATGATGTTGCCAGATTGCGCTCCGGGAACGATCGTGAGGACGATGTTTTCGTCGATGAGACGCCCGAGCATTTGTTCGAGATCGCGCAGCACAACATTGAGATCCGTGACGACGGGCTGCACCGTTTGTTTGCGGCCAAACACGAGCAGTTGCAGCGTCAGCCCCGCCGCACGTTCGGACGCACGCCGGATTTCTCCCACATAGTTGCGCAGCGGGTCTGCGGCGGGCAGCTTCATCAGCATCATGTCGCTGTAGCCCATGATCACGCCGAGGATGTTGTTGAAGTCATGCGCCACACCGGCGGCCAGTTGGCCGATGACCTCCATCTTTTGCGCTTCAATGAACTGCGCCTCCAGCCGTTTGCGTTCCGCCCGCTCCGCGACTTCCTGCATGGCACGGCGCACTGCCGGCACGAGCCTTGTCAGGCGGGACTTCAGGACGTAATCCGTCGCACCGCTTTTGAGGGATTCGATGGCGAAATCCTCGCCCACGGTCCCGGATACCAGAATGACCGGGAGTTCGGGCCAGCGCGCACGCACCACGGCGATGGCGGACAGCCCGTCAAAGGAAGGCAGCGTGTAGTCCGAAACGACCAGGTCAAAGCCGCCGCGTTCGAGCGCCGCCACAAACTCACCACGGTTATGCACGCAGGTGATTGCACAGCCGATGCCTCCGGCCTCCAGCGTGAACTGGATGAGCGCGGCATCGGCGGCGTTGTCTTCAAGGTGCAGGAGGTTCAGCGGAGTATTCATTTTTAACTTCTTTCTTTCCGAGGTAGATGACTTCGCTGTTTTGAATCGGAGCTTCTTCTTTCGCTGCATGCAGCGGCGGGTGGTTGATCGCCGCCCAAAAGATCCCCAGCTGGCTGACGGCTTTCATAAAGTCCGCGAAATCCACGGGCTTCACCACATAGGCGTTCACTCCATACTTGTAGCACTCGTTGAGATCCGGCGTTTCACGTGAGGAGGTGAGCATCACCACAGGAATGGCTTTCAACTGCTCGTCCGCCTTGATGACCTTCAGCACCTCCAGTCCATCGACCTTGGGCATTTTCAGATCCAGTAGTATGAGGATGGGATTGCCACTGGTTCGGGTGCTGTATTTTCCCCGCCGGTACAGGTAATCCAGCGCCTCCTCGCCGTCATGCACGACGAAAACGAGGTTGGCCAGCTGCTGCTCCTCCAGCGCTGCCAGTGTCAGTTCCACATCCCGTTGGTCGTCTTCGACGAGGAGGATGTTTTTAAGTTGTGTGACTTCCTGGTGAGGAGTGTTCATTCAGGTCTCGGTGGGATGTTTGGGGATTGAAAAGCTGAAGGTCGCGCCGCCTTCCACCACGCCTTCCGCCCACACCCGGCCGCCGTGCCGGTGGATGATGCGCTGGACGTTGGCCAGGCCGATGCCCGTGCCCTCAAATTCCACATGGCTGTGCAGGCGTTGAAACACGCCAAAGAGCTTGGCTGCGTAACGCGGATCAAAACCCGCGCCGTTGTCGCGGATGAAGATCACGCTCTCGCCCTCGGGACTGGGCGCGCAGCCGATTTCAATTTTGGCGTCGGCGCGCTTGCTGGTGAATTTCACCGCATTGGACATCAGATTGACCAGCACCATGCGCAGCAGGGCATGGTCTGCCCGCACCGTCGGCAGCGGCTGGATGTGCCAGACGATGCTCCGCGCCAGCGTCTCCGCTTGGAAGTCACCCATGACGTCGCGGACGAGTTCATTGAGACTCACCGCCACCTTTTGGAGGTCGGCTTTCGCGATCCGCGAGAACGTCAGCAGATCATCAATCAACTCACCCATGCGCTGGGCGGACTGTGAAATCGTGGTCAGATACCGGAGGCTTTTCTCAGACAGTGCCGCCCCGGCGTCCCGCTGCAGCAGTTCCACGAATCCGGACACATGCCGCAGCGGCGCGCGCAGGTCATGGGAGACGGAATAGCTGAACGCCTCCAGTTCCTTGTTGGCCGCTTCCAGCTGTGCGGTTCGCTCGCTCACGCTCTGTTCCAGTCCAAGGTTGAGCTGGTGATTTTTTCCCTCGGCCTGCTTCAAGGCATTAATATCCGTGTTGGTGCCAAACCATTGCATCACCGTGCCGGTTGCATCCTTTAAGGGTTGTCCGCGCGTGAGGAAGGTGCGGAACTGCCCGTCCGCCCCGCGCAAAGGAAATTCCATTTCGAATGGGTTGCCGCTGGCAATGGCGGCTGACCACTTCTCCATGACTTTCGGGAGCACCTCAGGATCATGCACACTCTGCCAGCCCCAGCCCGCCATTTCTTCCGGCGTCGTGCCGGTATACTCATACCAGCGCTGGTTATACCAAAAGATGAAACCGTCTGCCTTGGCGATCCATGCCAGTTGCGGCATGGAATTGGCCAGGGTCTGGAACCGCTCCTCGCTGTTCTTCACCGCCGCCTCCGCCTGTTTGCGTGCGGTGTTGTCAGTGCCGATCAGCAGATAACCAATGATGCCCTCATGCACATTTCGCAGCGCCGTGATGGACAGCAGGGCAGGGAAGCAGCTGCCGTCTTTGCGCACCTTGGTCACCTCGTAGATGTCTTCGATCCCACGCGCAGCTTTGAACACCAGCGCCTCGAATCCCGGATTGATCGCCGTGCCGCACTCGAGGCTCAGCGCCTTGGCGCGGTCGATCACCTCCTGCGGATCGTGCAGTTCAGCAGGCGTGATTTTGTTCACCACCTCGGCGGCGTTGTAGCCCAGCATCCGCTCCGCCCCGACATTGAAGATTTGGATGATGCCCTTCTCGTCTGTGGCGATGAGGGAAAAGCACGCGCTGTGGAAAATGGCAGCCTGCAAGGCCTCCGCCGTGGCCAGGGCGCTCTTGGCTTGCAGATGCTCCCGGCCGGAGAGGTCTGCCCGCCGCCGCGCCCGATGCAGCTCTTCGTTCAACACCGAGATGAACATCCCGGCCAGCACCACGAAGAACTGCTGCCAGCGATCGACGGTGGAGGCGATCACGAAGGAATGGGCCGGCGGCATCAAATAGTAACTCGCGCCGAAATAGGAAGCCGCCGTGGCCAGCAATCCCGCCCGCAAACCGCCCACGTAGGCGCTCAGCATGATCGGCATGGTGAAGATCACCAAGGTGGGCCGCCCGCCCAAGGCTTCATCAAAGGAAATCCGCAGACCCAGCGTGATGGCCGTCACCACCAACGCGAATGCATAAGCCTCCCAGGGTTTCCACTCTCGCCAGCGGGAAGGCTGCTCTGTTAACGCGCCAGCGTTACGGGTCACGAGGTGATGGGAATCCTCGGCGGCGGTTGGGGGGATTCGTGAGTATGCATGGTGGCGGTGGGTGCGACTCAGCCTGCGGGTATTTCAAGGGAATAGACACATAAATCATCTAAATGTTGGCTTAAAGGCACAATCCATGAGCGGGCTGGCACAACCCCGGCCTGCTGCGCCGGTCTGCCGGGTCTCAGTTCAATGCGGGCTGGGCGGGAATGGAAAAGTAAAAAGTCGCGCCGCCGTCCACCACGCCGTCCGCCCACACCCGGCCACCGTGCCGGAGAATGATACGCTGGACGTTGGCCAGGCCGATGCCCGTGCCTTCGAACTTGTCCTGGCTGTGCAGTCGTTGAAACACGCCAAAGAGTTTGGCGGCGTAACTCGGATCAAATCCAGCGCCGTTGTCGCGGACAAAGACCACGGTTTCAGCCTCGCCGACGCGAGAGCCGCCGATCTCGATGCGAGTTTCAGCACGTTCACTGGTGAACTTCACGGCATTGGAGATCAGATTGACCAGCGCCATGCGCAGTAGCGCTTGGTTTCCCCACACCGGAGGCAAAGGATGGATCACCCATTCGATGTTTCGTTTGATGGTTTCCTTGTGAAAATCCCCTACCGTTCCCTGCACCATTTCATCGAGGCTGCATTCCTGCTTTTCCATGCCCGTCTGTCCGATGCGGGAGAAGGCCAGCAGGTCATCGATCAAAGCTCCCATGCGCCGCGCCGCTTGGGAGACCGTGCTCAGGTGGCGGAGACTGTTCTCAGAGAGGGTGGGCCCGGCGTCTTCCTGCAGCAGCTCCACAAAGCCCATGATATGGCGCAGCGGCGCACGCAGATCATGGGAGACGGAGTAGCTGAAAGCTTCCAGCTCCCGGTTTGCGGTCTGAAGCTGCGCGGTGCGTTCCGTGACGCGCTGCTCCAGTTCAGCATTGAGCCGCCGGATCTCATCCTCCGCTTGCTTGCGCTGCGTGATGTCGCGGATGTTGCATTGGATCACCTTGCGGTCGCCGGCTTGATAAACGTTGCTCACAAACTCCACGGCGATGCGGCGCCCGTCGCGCGTTTCCAGCGGCAGGTTTTCATAGCGGGCATAGCCATATTCCTGAAGGCGTTCCAGCATGGCCTGATTGGACTCGATGTCCTTGAAGGGACTGAGTTCACCGGCGGTTTTGCCGACCATCTCAGCGTGTGAAAAGCCCAGCAGCTCGATCAGGAAGGGGTTCACATCCGTGATGCGCCCAGTCTCTAGTTCCAGGATTAGAATCCCATCCCGCGCAGCCTCAAACAGCCGCCGGTAGCTGAGCTCTGAGGCACGCAATCTGGAATCGAGCTTTGGGTGCTGGGCGGCTGCTTCGTTCGGTGAATTCATGGAGGAAGCAAGGTGTCTGCTCTGTTTGCAAGAACCATGGGGTGTACTACCCATTTGCCCCCCCGAGCCGGAAACCTTGGCTTCACGCCTTGCCAAAATGAATCAACTCGATCAGCATGGGGGGCGATTTCGTTCAGAGGCAGGATGAAATCGACAGTGCCGGTCGCGATCGAACTCAGCGGCATGCTGAAGTCCTGCGACGTGGGGCGGTCTTGGGCGATGACTTTGCCACCGCGCTCTTTGATGATCTGCACTCCGAATGAGCCATCACCATCGCCACCGGTGAGCACCACCGCGATGGCATGTTTCCGATAGACGTCCGCCACGGAGGCAAGCAGGGGCTCGGCGGAGGGACGGGCAAAATGAACCTTTTGCGCATCGTCGGCGGACAGCGCAATGCGGCCGCCCTGGACCACGGACATGTGATGATTGGGCGGTGCGACAAAGACACTCGCGTGGCACAGGATGTCCCCGGTCTGCGCCTGCCGGACCTTCAACTGCGAGCGGCTGCTCAAGATCTCCGCGAGGAGGCTTTTGTGTGCGGGGGAAAGGTGCATCACGATGGCGATGGCCGCCGGGAAGTCCGCCGGCAGGCCGCCCAGGATGACCGACAACGCATGCAAGCCGCCAGCTGAGGCCGCCATGGCGATGACGCTCTGAGCTGGTACGCAGGGAAGGTCATTCATGAATGATTGGGTGGTTGTGCTCATCAGTGGCCTACGAGCTGCCCCTCAGCGGTCAGTTCTGCCTCGGCCTGGAGCCAGTCTTGCACATCGCGACCACTGGCTTCGCCGTGGTTTTCAAAGTGCAGGTGGGCCCGGCGGGCCACTTGCTCGGCATCAGGAATAAAGACGCCCTGCGGCGACGTTGTTTCCACGAATTCGTGGCTGGCCTGGGGATGATGACGCGCTGGGGATACTGGGCTGGGTGTCATAAGAAGTCCAGCATCCAGTCCACACACTGTGTTCACCATGGGGTCTTCACCCCATAGAGTTCAGATGATCGTCACCTGCACGCTGCTCTCGATGATGCCCATGGAGATGGCGTAGCGGGTGAGGCCGGCGGTGTCGTGGATGTTGAGCTTGTCCATCAGGCTCTGGCGGTGTTTTTCGACGGTCTTGACGCTGATGTTGAGTTCATCTGCGGTTTCCTTGTTGGCCTTGCCTTCTGCAATGAGCTGCAGCACCTCCATCTCGCGCGTGCTGAGGGGAATGACGGCTTTGCCCGGCAGTTCGCCTTGATCGTGGGCCTTCTGCTTTTGATGATTGCGGCGTTTGGCGATGATGGGGCTGAAAAAATTGTTCCCTTGATGGACGGAGCGGATCGCCTCGGGCAGCACATGGGCGGCGGTTTGTTTGATGAGATAGCCTGAAGCACCGATGGCCATGACCATGGCGACGTAGGCATCATCGCTGTGGGCGGAGAGGATCAGCACCTTGGTGCCGGGAAAGGCCTGGAGGATCTGGCGGGTGGCCTCCATGCCGTTGAGCAGCGGCATGGCGATGTCCATGACGACGACGTCCGGACGCACCTTGGCGAAGAGTTCCACGGCTTGGCGGCCATTCTCAGCTTCGCCGACGACTGTGATGTCGGTCTCCAGATTTAACATGGCGCGCAGGCCTTCGCGGACGATCTGGTGGTCTTCAGCGAGCAGGACGTTGATGGAGTTCATAAGTCAGTTAAGTTCGGTTCAGTTTACAGTTGAGCTGCCTGGCGAAAGGAGAATTTTCACCTCGATTTCCGTGCCGGTGCGGCGTACGGATTTGACGGTAAGGGTGCCGCCGACATAGGCGGCGCGCTCGCGCATGCCGAGCAGACCCAGGCGGCTGCCGCCTTTGCTGCTGGCCGGTGGACGCTGCGTGTTGAAGCCGACACCGTCGTCTTTGATGAGCAGTTGCACGGTGTTGCCATGGCGCGCGAGATGCACGCTCACCTGATGGGCGCGGGCGTGTTTATGCACGTTTTTCAGCGCCTCTTGAAGGATGCGGTAGAGCGCCAGCTCGGTGTCTGGGGGGAGACGTGCGGTCAATGCCACGCCTGTGAGGGTGACGACTACGCCGGTACGCGCAGTGAACTCGGTGCTGGTGGCACGCAGCACGGCGTCCAGCCCCAGCAGTTCCAGCACTCCGGGGCGCAGATTGCGCGTGATGCACTCCACTTCTTCAGCCGTGTGGCCGAGCAGATCGCGAAGTTTCAGTGCTTCCTGCTGCGCGGGCCCGTCGTGCGTCGAGAGCTGGTCCGCGAGTGTCTGGCTGCGCACGAGGATGGCGCAGAGGAGCTGGGTGATGTTGTCGTGCAGTTCGAGCGCCACCTGGCCCCGCTCCGCCTCCTGCACCTGCACGACGCGCTGAGTCAGGGCGCGCAGCGTTTCCTCAGTCCGGCGTGACTCGGTCAGGTCCGTGACCACCATGCCGATGATCAGATTTTTGCCGCCTTCTTTGGCCAGCGGGCGAATGGAGATTTGCACCGGCAGTTTGGAGCCGTCACCTGCATGCAGCAGCAGTTGGATTTTGACGCCGGTTTGCGCGGCCACTTTCATGTGGGCACGGAGCGTGGCCCCGTCTGCAGCGGAGAGAAAGCGGCGGAATGAGCTGCCCGTCACCTGCTCCAGCGGGCATTTGACCATGCGTGCGAAGCACTCGTTGGCGTAGAGAATCATCTTCTCCGTCGTCAGCGTCAGCGCGCCCTCGTTCATGGCTTCGATGAGCATGCGGTAGGCGTGCTCGGCACCAGCCAGGGAGAACACCTGGCCGCCTTGTCTGCCCGGCCCCAGGAGCGCATCCACTTCGCCATGGCGGATGGCGCGCAGTGTTTCCTCCGCCTCGGCCAGACGCAGGCGGAGTGCGACGAGTTCAGCGGCGGGACCTGGGGGGCGGGCAGTTTTCATAGCGCGATTTTCACCTTGGTGCTCAGGTTTAATTCGATGACGAGGCCGTTGATGTTGGTCAGGTTGCCGATGAACCGGCGCGCTGGCGTGGGCAGTTCGATGATGAGCGTCGGTGTGGCGACGATTTGGTTGCTGCGCGCCAGGGCCGGCTGCTGATAAATATCAATCACTTCCAGGGTGCAGTTGTCCTGCAGTTCCGCCGCGCACAGCTCACGCACGCGCAGCAGGGCCTGGCGGGAGCGGGCGGTGGCTCCTGCCACGAACAGACGTAGAATGAACTGGTCTGCACGTCGGAGAGCCGGGGGCTTCTTTTTGGCAGGCGGTCTGGCACTGCTGTTTTTTGTAACCTTCACAGGCCTGGGTGCGGTTTTCATGCGCTTTTTCTCACGGTTCTGGATTTGTTCTGCGGAATGACCACGACCTTGGCATCTGCCTGGCGCAGAATGCCGGAGGCGGTGCGCTCGGTGGTGAGCATGAGCGTGCGGGTGCCGACCTGCTCGGCAATGCGCCGCAGTTCCAGCGCTTCGCCTTCATAATCGGAACGCAGATCGCCGATCTGCCGGTCCATCGCCTTGCGCTTGCGCTCCACTTCGCGCTTGAGCTGGGCGGCCTCCTGCTGGCCGGCCAGCACGGCGGCTTTTTCCAGCGCGTTTTGAGCGGCACGGGCCGAGCCGGTCAGCACACCGCTGGCGCCGATGTAGGCGTCCACGACATCAATGCCGCGGTCAGAAATCAGGAACTCGCGGATCTGGTTCGAATGCTTCATGCCGCGCGCCTTGAGCACGTAGAGCACGCGGTTGCGCTCACCGTTGCCTTCAAAGTCCTGAAGCAGGACCCAGGAGTCCATCAGCGAGGACATGGCGGCCTCACCCTGCTGGAGCGCATGTCCGCCCTGCGTCAGGCTGGTGAACAGGGAGGTGACCTGGCCGGCCTTGAGATAATCGATGAGCCGCGTCACCATCGCCTTGCCCTCGGAGTCGGAGCCGGAGTCCATCAGACTGGTGATGGGATCAATGATGACGACGTGCGGCTTGAACGTGGCGATCTCCTTGAACATGGTGGCCAGATGCATTTCCAGGCCGTAGAGCGAGGGCCTAGCCGAGTGAAATCGCAGCAGTCCCTTGTTTACCAGCGGCTCCAGCCGCAGACCGATGGAATGCATGTTGCGCATGATCTGGTCAGGCGATTCCTCGAACGAAAAATACAGCACGCGCTCGCCGCGCCGGGCGGCGGCCTGCGCAAAGTTGCAGGAGATGATGGTCTTCCCGGTGCCGGGTGTGCCGGTGAGCAGAATGCTGCTGCCGCGAAAAAATCCCTTTCCCCCTAGCATGGCGTCGAGCCGGAGAATGCCGGTGGCGATGCGCTCGCTCGACACTTTGTGATTCAGCGACAGAGACGTGATCGGCAGCACGCTGATGCCATCATCACCGATGAGAAACGGAAACTCGTTGGTGCCGTGCATGGCCCCGCGATATTTCACCACGCGCAGATGGCGAGTGGCGATCTGATCATTCACGCGGTGGTCGAGCACGATGACGCAGTCGGACACATACTCCTCCAGACCGTGGCGCGTGAGCTGTTCGCGCCCGCGCTCGGCGGTGATGACGGCGGTGACGCCCTTGTCCTTGAGCCAGCGAAAGAGCCGGCGCAGCTCGCTGCGCAGGGCGGCCTCATTGGGCAGATTGGCAAACAGCACTTCCAGCGTGTCGAGCACGACGCGCTTGGCACCGATGGTGTCGATGGCATGACCGAGGCGGACAAAGATTCCCTCCAGGTCATACTCGCCGCTTTCCTGAAATTCGCTGCGCTCGATGTGTACATAATCCACGAGGATTTTGCCCCGGCGGACCAGACCTTCCAGATCAAAGCCGAGGGAGGCGACGTTGGACTTCAGCTCTTTTTCCGTTTCCTCGAAGGCCATGAGCACTCCCGGCTCGTCGAACTGCGCGGCACCACGCACCAGAAATTCGGCGGCCAGCAGCGTCTTGCCGCAGCCTGCGCCACCGCAGACCAGCGTGGGGCGCCCGCGCGGGAGACCGCCGCCGGTGATCTCATCGAGGCCCTGGATGCCAGTGGGGCACTTGGGCAGCAGCTTGACTGCGGGGGCTTGGCTTTGGCCGTTGTATCGGGCTCTGAGTTGTTTCATGGGGTTTGCATGGCGGTGTGTTGGATGGGCTTGAAGTAAACGTGGCCTTGGTAAATCTCGCGGATTGCCCAGGCCAGGACATGCGAGTCGCTTTGCTTGACGAGGTAGCCGGAGGCACCCAGGGATCTGGCCTGCTGGATGTAGGCAGGCTCGTCGTAGGAGGAGAGTACGAGGATCTTGGTGGAAGCGGGGGTGCACTCACGAATGCGTGTGATGGCGTCCAGGCCATTGAGCAGCGGCATGGCCAGATCCATGACCACGACATCCGGCGCGAGCTTGCTGGCGAGGGCGACGGCCTGATGCCCGTTCGCCGCTTCACCGACCACGTGCATGTCCTGTTCTAAATCGAGCAGGGCACGCAGGCCATTGCGCATGATGGCGTGATCATCCGCGAGCAGGACGGTGATGGGGGTCATGGGCATTGCGGGCTGGGGAATCGGCTGGGACAAAGGAAAGAGGTGCCGTGGTACGCCCGGCGGATGGCGTCCGGCAGCATGAGCGTGTCGGTTTGCTTGACGAGGTAGCCCGACGCGCCGAGGGCCATGGCCTGTTCGATGTACACGTCGTCATTGTGCGAGGAAAACATCAGCACTTTGGTTTTGACGGTGGCCTGCATGATCTGCCGCGTGGCTGCCATGCCATTGATGAGCGGCATGGAGACGTCCATGATGACCACGTCCGGGGAGAGCTTGAGAGCCAGGGACACGGCCTGGCGGCCGTTCTCGGCTTCAGCGATGACCTTGAGGTCCGTCTCCGAGAGCAGGAGTTCGCGCAGACCCTCGCGGATGATGCGGTGGTCTTCAGCCAGCAGGACGGTGATGGGGCTCATGGGCGGACGGGGAAGGGAAGTTTGCTGGGGCAGATAAAGGAGCTGCCGTGATAGGCACTGCGAACCGCGTCTGGCAGCATGGGAGCGTCGCTGTGTTTGACGAGGTAGCCCGCCGCGCCGGAGGCCCTGGCCTGCTCGATGTACATGTCGTCACTGTGCGCGGAAAACATCAGTACTTTGGTTTTGGCGTTGGACAGCATGATCTGCCGTGCGGCTTCGATGCCATTGATGAGCGGCATGGAGACGTCCATGATGACCACGTCTGGGCAGAGCTTGAGAGCCAGCGACACGGCCTGGTGGCCGTTCTCGGCTTCGCCGATGACGAGGAGATCGGGCTCCGAGAGGAGCAGCTCGCGCAGCCCTTCGCGGATGATGCGGTGGTCTTCAGCCAGCAGGATGGTGATGGGGATCATGAGGGTATGGCGGAAGCTTGTGGTTGATGAGCGCTCACAGGAATCTCCACGCGGATGGTGGTGCCCTGGCCGGGGGAGGAGACCACGCAAAACGTGCCGCCGATCATCTCGACGCGCTCACGCATGCCGAGCAGTCCCAGGCGGTTGTGCTTTTTCGCACTGCCTTTTCCTTCCACGGCAAAGCCGCAGCCGTTGTCGATGATCTCCATGCAGATGACGCCGTCGTCATTCTGGATGCTGAGACCCGCATGGCTGGCCTGGGCATGGCGTGCCACATTGGTCAGCGCCTCTTGGGCGATGCGGTAGAGGACTGTCCGTGTGTTGCCGTCCGCCTGTTCAATGCCGACGAAGGATTTCAAGGCCACGCGGATGCCGGTGTCCTGCATGTAGCTGGTCATGAAGGACTGCAGCGCAGGGATCAGCCCCAGATCATCCAGCACCGAAGGGCGCAGCTCACGCGCGAAGCGGTGGACAATATCCACCGACTGCTCCACCAGCTGCTGCGTGCTGATGATCCTGCTCTGCAGCTCCTTGTTGCTGACCGTGGAATCTGTTTTCAGGGCGGCCAGCCGCACATTGATGCCGGTCAGCGTCTGGGCGATGACATCATGCAGCTCACGGCTGATTTTTTTGCGCTCCTCCTCCTGCGCGGACAGGAGCTGGCGTGAGAGCTGCCGCAGCTCCTCCTGCAATTGGTGCGACTTCTTCAGCAACTGGCTGGACGTCTCCTGGCTGATGCGGAGAGACTCCTCGATGGATCTGCGCTGCACGACCTCCTGTTTGAGATCCTCCACCGAGGAGGCCAGTTCGCGGGTGCGCTGGCTCAGCGTCTGCACCAGTTGATTGAGGTGGACGTTAGCCTCGCGTGCGCCGCGGTGTGTTTCCTCGATCGGTGTGATGGCTTCGGCAAAAAACAAACCGGCCCGCCCCATCAATCCATCATTCGTGCTGGAGGAGTAGCCGGGCAGCACCAGGGCAACCAAGGCGACCTCGTGCATGCGTGCGAGGTCCAGCGTCTCCAGTCCATGGGCGATGGCCTGATGGCCCAGCTCATGGGCTGGCTGCATGCTCGCTGCGGGTCCTTCCCTCAAGAAGTGCTGCAAAGCCGCGTGATAAAGCCGCGAAAGATCCGTGCGCTTAGGGTTCATGGGAAATGCCGATTTCGTGCGCGAGCTGGTTGATGTTGGTAACGGCGGACTCCACCAACTGCTGGGTGGTGGCGATTTCCTCCGTGAGGCCCACATGCCGGGTGGCCACCTGCTTTTTCAGCGTCAGCAGCCGCACATGGATGCCGAGCAAGGTTTGGCCGATGTCGTCGTGGAGCTGGAGACTCATCTTCTTCCGCTCCACCTCATCCGCCGCCATGATCTGGCGTGTCAGGTCCTTCAGCTGCCGTTCCAGCCGCCGGGATTCCTGTAGAAGCTGGCCCGAGATCCGTTTGCTTCTCTCCAGCTCCGCCTCAGCGGTCATCCGCTGGGTGATGCCTTGTTTGAGGTCGCGATGGGAATCTGCCAGATCCAGTGTGCGCTGCCCCAGCCGCTGCTGCATGTGCCGCAAGTCCGCACCGGCTGCTTGGGCGAAGCGGTGTGTTTTTTCGATGGGCACGATGGCTTCGGTAAAAAACACCTCCGCACGCGCGCTCATTTCATCACGCGCCCCAGGGGAGCAGTCCGGCAGCAGCAGCCTCGTCAGCGCCTGTTCGTGGAGCTTGGCAAGATCCAGCGTCTCCAGGCGGAGGTTCACGGCTACGGTGCCCAGTGCATGGGCTGGCTGCAGATTTGCCTGGTGGCCTGGTTCCAAATGGAGGCGCAATGCCGCCAGATACTGGTCTGACAGCAGGCTCAATAAGGATTCACTCATGCTTGTTCTGGAAAGCCGGCACCCTGGGCATCGAGTCTCGATCTGGGGGGGTGCATAGGCTTTGGTCAACTATCGGGCAGTGGCGGTGGACAGGCTATGGGGTGAAACCCTACCTGCCGATATTGGGGTCAGCTCACCGGTTCTTGCTCTGAAGCGGCTGTCGCTGCCGTGAAAATGACTGCAGGTGGCAGCAGGACGGACGCTCCGGTGTAGGCGTTGATGGCGCGCTTGTGCGCCAGCTCTGCCTCGGTGTCCTGGCCTGATTTGGCTGCTTCCAAGGCTTGATCCAGCACCCGTCGGGAGGCTTGGACATTCATCTTGGGGGTGGTTGCGGTAAGGGGGAGGAAGGAAGGCGTACTCATGGTCGGTTTGAGCGGGGGGTTGATTTGCCGCCACCCTCGTCCGCCGGACCGCATGCTGCCATGGGGTGAATACCCCATAGCGTCAGTGGAGGGTCATCATCCATTGTATGGCTATAGCTACAGGAGAAATCCATGAAGCTTTAGAGCAAGCTGGCTGTCTGGTTAAGCGGTTTGCTTTCAATGTTGAATGCGGTCACCCCATTTTTCGAAGTTTGCAGTTGGAATCAATAAACACCCGATGGAAAAATTTACCGATTCAGGCAGGCTTGGTTTGACCGGGGAGCAGCGCGCCGTGGAGACACTGCGGCTGTCTGAAGCACGCTACCGTCGGTTGTTTGAAACCGCGCAGGATGGCATCCTCATCCTCCATGCTGACACGGGTCAGGTGGTGGATGCGAACCCGTTCTTGAAGGAGCTGCTGGGCTACTCACAGGAGGAGTTTCTGGGCCGCAAGCTGTGGGAGATCGGCCCCTTCAAAGGCGAGGACGCCTCCAAAAGCGCGTTCGCCGAACTGCAGGTCAATGACCGGCTGCATTATCAGGGGCTGTCCTTGGAGACCAAAGACGGGCGGCGGGTCGAGGTGGAGTTCATCAGCAACGCGTATGTGGCGGACGGGACGCGTTTCATCCAGTGCAACATCCGCGACATGACGGAGCGCAAGCGTGCGGAGGAGCTGGTGCGTGAGCAGGCGTCAATGCTCGACCATGCGCATGATGCGATCATCGTGCGCGACATCAACACCCGGCAGATCACGTTCTGGAATCAAGGAGCGGAACGCCTGTATGGCTGGACCTCCAGCGAGGCGGTGGGTCAGAATCTCGGTGAGCTGATCTTCGCCGAGCGGAACGCGCCAGACACAGTGACCGGGGAGCTGCTGCGCGCTGGCGAATGGCGTGGCGAAGGCCGGCATGTGACCAAAGCAGCCAAAGAGCTGATGGTCAGCAGTCACAGCACACTCGTGCGTGATGCAAGCGGGATGCCGAAGTCCGCGCTCATCATCAACATCGACATCACGGAGCAGAAGAAGCTGGAGCAGCAGTTTCTGCGTGCCCAGCGCATGGAGAGCCTCGGCACACTGGCGGGGGGCATTGCGCATGATCTTAACAACGTGCTCCTCCCGATCATGATGTCCATCGACCTGCTCAAGATGACCAGCAGCGATGAGCGCACGGGGGAAATTCTGGCCACCATCGAGACCAGCACACGGCGTGGTGCGGACATGGTGCAGCAGATTCTCTCCTTTGCCCGTGGCGTGGAGGGCCGGCGTGCCATGATCGATCCGCTGGAGATCATCCCGGACATGCAGCACCTCGTGCAGGACACCTTCCCCAAGAATATTCTGTTCCACGCTGAACTGCCCGCCACCCTGCCGATGTTTCTGGGGGATCACACGCAGGTGCATCAGGTGCTGCTCAATCTCTGCGTCAATGCCCGCGATGCCATGCCCGATGGCGGCACGCTCACCGTTTCCGCTGACAGTCTGAGGATGGATGAGCATGCTGCGGCGATGCATCCAGACGCAAGGCCCGGCACCTATGTCAGCATCAAAGTCACGGACACGGGCACCGGCATCCCGCAGGAGGTGGTGGACAAGATCTTTGATCCCTTCTTCACCACCAAGGAGCTGGGCAAAGGGACGGGGCTGGGTCTGTCCACCGTCCTCGCCATCATCAAGAGTCATGGCGGCTTCCTCAGTGTCCACAGCAAGCCCGGCCAGGGCACGACATTCACCGTGTGTTTCCCCGTGGGAGTGTCACCCGAAGACGTCATGCCCGAGGTGCCGGAGGCAATGCATCCGCGTGGACATGGCGAACTGATTCTCATCGTGGACGATGAAGTCGCCGTGCTCTCCATCACCCAGCAGGTGCTGGAAGCCTACGGCTACGAGGTTTTGATCGCCGCAAACGGAGTGGACGCCCTCTCACTTTACAAGCTGCATCAGACTTCGGTGGCTGCCGTACTGACGGACATGATGATGCCTCTGATGGATGGAGCCGCGACCATCCGGGCGCTGCGGCAAATGAAGTCCACCGTCAAGATCATCGCCGCCAGCGGCCTCGCCAGTGATGGCAGTTCGGCCAGGGCCCTGGGCGTGAAGTTATTTCTACCGAAGCCCTACACCGCACAGACCGTTTTGATGGCACTGAGCGAGGTGCTGAACGACGACTGCTAAAACCGGGCTGGGAAGTGTGAATGGGAGGCACTCAGTGCCTGCTCTGATCTGCGCGTGCGAGGCGTGTCAAACCTGCATGATAGACCCAGGCGATGAACACGAACTGCAGCGGGAGGCGTGCCCATAGCACCCATGTGGGAATCACGACACCCGCCAGACCATGAAGGGCCATGTGAATGTTGGCCGGGAAAACTGCCACGAGCAGAGCGATCAGCCCCCAGGCCGCAGCGCGTCGAAGCCACGGAATGAGGATGCCGATGCCGCCAGCGATCTCTGCAGCGCCACTGATGACATTCAACGCGTCCGGAAAGGGGAGATAGGGTGGAATCATCGCCACATAGGTTGCGGGATGCAGGAAATGGTTCAGGCCCGCGAGTACAAAAAGTACGGCGAGCAGGAGGCGGGAAAGGGTGTGCAGCATGGAGGGCGGAATCCTGCAGACTACACCTCATGGTTGACGCGGCAATGCGGGTTCAACCCCGCTCGTGAATGAAGCGCACATCCTTGCCCTGGCTGAACTGTGCCATGCCTTCAGTGCAGGAGTATTTAGCCGATGAACCGATAGTCGGGTTTCACCCCATGGTGATTGCACGGCAGGTCAACTAACCCTGTGTCCTGTGAAACAATAACAACAACCCACAGATCAACCCATCAGACACATCCATGAAAACCCAATCCATCACCCGCCTGACCTCCACCACGCTTGCCCTGTGCAGCCTGTTTGCGCTCGCGTCATACAGCAACGCCGCCCCGAAGGATACCCTCGATGCCGCTGACGTCAAATTCGTCAAAACCGAATCCGCCGCCGGTTCCGCTGAGCTGAAGATCGCCGAACTCGGTGTGAAAAAAGCCGAACGGGCCGACGTCAAGGCTTACGCCGAGATGCTGGTCACCGACCACACCCAGGCTCACAAGGAACTCAATGCTCTGGCCACTGAAAAGGGCGTGGACGTTTCCGCCGTCATTGATCCGAAACACGCCGAAGAATTCCAGAAGCTGGAAAAAGCCAGCAAGGCGGATTTCGACAAAGAATTCCTGGCCGACATGGTCAGCGACCACAAGAAGTGCGTCAGCAACTTCGAGGAAGCCGCCAAGGAAGCCAAGAACCACGACGTGAAAATGTGGGCTGAAAAGATGCTGCCAACGCTGAAGGCGCACCTCGCCAAGGCCAAGGAGCTTGCCGCCAAATAATTTGCGCGAGAGGGGCAGGAAACCGGCTTGCCTGATTTCCTGATGCACCTTTCACCGCATCCAGCTGTGGCAGTTGAGGCGACCCCCCGCCCGGCTGCCACAGCTCTTTTTGCGAACTGCGGCTGAATGCCGCAAAGAAAAAATCCTGCATCCCCATTCCATTACTGCCACTGACGAGACTCTCAACACTTGCAACGCGCTGCTGATCAGCGAAATCGCTGCGGTTGAAACCTACAGCCAGGTGATTGGCAAGTTTGACACTGCGACCGCCGACACGGCGCTTGAGCGCATCCTCGCCGATCATCAGGCGAATGTCTTTGAACTGCACAAATTCATTTCGGATATCGCGGTGGAACTGCCGACTGGCTGCGGGACCTGGGCCGGCTTTGAGCAGGCGCTGCAGGAGGCGGACGCGCTGTGTGGCGAAGCAGAGATGCACGGCGCTGTTCTCTGGCAGCAGCCTGCGAAAGCGGCGTCGCGCCCAGGCTTGCCGCACGCAGTCCAAGACGCTGTCGCGTTCGCGTGAGTGCTTGACCCGAAGCTGTCGGCAGGCCGCGATAACGAACGCCTTCCCGCCATAACCGAGCGCCATTCAGGCGTGACATGGATGCCCACGATGACAGCCCCTGCAGGCAGCCTATGCCGCATTAGTTCATGCGAACAGACTGTCAGCGGCGGGCAGTCGGTGCTCCATGCACTGATGCAGATGCCGCACGTCCATCTGCTGCGGCAGGGCCCTGGATTTGAGCGCTGCTTTGGCAATGGCGACGCTTTCAGCTTCGCGTAAATCGCGCCCCTCGACCAGGCATTCCATCAGGAAACGCCCGGTGGTGAGATGATGGATGCTGGCCTGATAGCTCATAGGGGGTGAGGCAGAGAAGGTGGACCGATCTTAATAGTAGCGGCGGCGGTCACGGCGGCCGCCGATGTAGTTGCCAGCTAGAGCGCCGACTCCGGCACCAATGGCGGCACCACCAATGCTTCTGGAGGCGATGCCGCCGACGGCAGCTCCGCCGAGGGCACCGATGATGGTGCCATTGCGGGCACTGGGTCCGTTGGTGCAGGAGACCATGGAGGCGGACGAGAGCAGGATTGCGATGTAGAGTGTTTTCATGGCGGACAGCTAGCAGCATGCGCCTCCCGATCACCATGGGGTGTTTCCCCCAGGCGCAGTGCTGCTCAGCGTGCTCGACAAGCGGTCAATTATGGAGTCTGCTGAAGGCACAGCCGCTACCGAGGGGCTCGTGACCGAGCCATGAAAAAGTCCGCACCTCTTCCTGCGCGAAAGCGTACGGTTAAAACAGCCAAGCCAGCGCCCCCGAAAACTCTGCTGAAGAAAGACGCTGCATGCCCCATCGTTGGCATCGGTGCATCCGCCGGAGGGTTGGAGGCCCTGGTGCAGCTCCTTGAGCATGTGCCCAAGGACAGCGGCATGGCGTATGTGATCGTGCAGCATCTCGACCCCACGCAGAAAGGCATGATGCCCGAGCTGCTGCAACGCGCCACGACGATGAAGGTGTTCCAGGTCGCTGACCGCACCAAGGTGCAGCCGAACTGCGTCTATGTGATCCCGCCAAACAGCGACATGTCCGTCCTGCGCGGTGTGCTGCATCTGCTGGTTCCCGTCGAAATGCGCGGGCTGCGGCTGCCGATTGACTTCTTCTTCCGCTCGCTCGCCGAAGATCAGCGTGAGCAGAGCATTGGCATCATCCTCTCCGGCATGGGCAGCGATGGCACGCTGGGGCTCCGCGCCATCAAGGAGAAAGCAGGCATCGTGCTGGTGCAGGATCCGGCCACGGCCAAGTTTGACGCCATGCCGCGCAGTGTCATCGAAGCGGGGCTGGCGGACATCGTGGCCTTGGCTGAAGAACTGCCGGACAGACTCATCGCCTACCGGAGGCATCTGCCCCAGCTGGACAAGTCCGAGCTGCATCTGGAGGAAAAGGTGCAAAGCGCGCTGGAAAAGATCGTCATCCTGCTGCGCGGGCACAGCGGGCATGATTTCACCCTGTACCGCCGCAGCACGCTGTACCGCCGCGTGGAACGCCGCATGGGGATCCATAAGGTGGGCAGGATCAGCGGCTACGTCCGCTACTTGCAGGAAAATCCGCAGGAGCTGGGCATCCTCTTCAAAGAGCTGCTCATCGGCGTGACGAATTTTTTCCGCGACAAAAGCGCCTGGGAGCAGCTGGCCACCAAGGCGCTGCCGCTGCTGCTCAAAGGCCGGCCCTCAGGCAGCACACTGCGCGCCTGGGTGGCGGGCTGCTCCACCGGTGAGGAGGCGTACTCGCTCGCCATGGTCTTCAAGGAGACGCTGAAGCACCTCAAGTACACGGACAACATCTCCCTGCAAATCTATGCCACCGATCTGGACAAGGACGCCATCGACAAGGCCCGCCTCGGGCTCTTTCCCGAGAACATCGTCGCCGATGTATCACCCACGCGCCTGACCCGCTTTTTCAACAAGGAAGAAGGCGGCTACCGGGTGAACAAAGAGATCCGCTCCATGGTGGTCTTTGCGCCGCAAAACCTCATCATGGACCCGCCGTTCACCAAGCTGGACCTCCTGTGCTGCCGGAACCTGCTGATCTATCTCACCCCGGAATTGCAGAAGAAGCTGTTCCCACTGTTCCACTACAGCCTGAACCCAGGCGGCGTGCTGTTTCTTGGCAGTGCGGAGAGCATCGGCAGCTTCACGCACCTGTTCACCGCGCTGGCGCTCAAGGAACGCCTTTTCCAGCGCAACGAAACCGCCATGCAGGGCAGCCACCTGGACTTCCCCGCCGTGTATTTGCCAGCCCACGCGAGCCGCCAGGAATCTCAAACGGCAGCGCGTGTTCCAGTGCCCAGCCTGCAAACCCTCGCCGACCAGATGCTGCAGCAGCGCTACGCGCCGCCGGCGGTGCTGGTGAACGAGAATGGCGACATCCTCTACGTCAGCGGCAAAACGGGCAAATTTTTGGAACCAGCCGCCGGCAAGGCCAACTGGAATGTCATTGCCATGGCCCGTGACGGCCTGCGCAACGAACTCTCCAGCGCGATGCAAAAAGTCATCCGCAAAAAAGGCACGGTCACTGTCCGTGGCATCAAACTCGCCCCCCCGGCAGACACCCGAGCCGTGGACATCCTGGTGCAGGCCATTGAGGCACCGAAAGAACTCTTCGGCATGCTCCTCATCGTGTTTTCTGAAGCCGTCGTCCCTCCCGAGCCACCCCCTGACCGTGGGAGGGGCAAAATTTCGGTCAGCAGCGGCGCCCGGCAGCGCGAGCTGCAAAATGAACTCAAGCATGCCCGCGATGAAGTGCAGGCCGGACGCGAGGAAATGCAGACCTCGCAGGAAGAGCTCAAGTCCATGAACGAGGAGCTGCAATCGACCAACGAGGAACTGCAATCGACCAACGAGGAGCTCATGACTTCGAAGGAGGAGATGCAGTCGCTCAATGAAGAGCTGCAAACCGTCAATGCTGAGCTGCAGGCCAAGCTGGACGAACTCTCCGGAACGAACAACGACATGAAGAACCTGCTCAACAGCACGGACATCGCCACCGTGTTTCTGGACAACGACCTGCAGGTGCGCCGCTTCACCTTGCAGGCCAAGACGATCATCAAGTTCATCGCCACGGACGTGGGCCGTCCCATCACCGACCTCGCCTCCGACCTCCTCTACCCCGGGCTGGTCAAAGACGCCCATGAGGTGCTGCGCACGCTCATTTTCAGCGAGCGCTCCATCGCCACTGAGAATGGGCGCTGGTTCACCGTGCGCATCATGCCCTACCGCACCATGGACAATCGCATCGACGGCGTTGTCATCACCTTTGCCGACATCACCGCAGCGAAGAAAATCGAGGCCGAGCTGCGTGAGCAGCACCGCAAGCTGTCCAAGCACTCCGTCGAGCAGGGGCGCGCGCTGGACAAAGCCCTCGGCAAACCCAAGGAGCGCCGCGTGGCCGCTCCAGCGCGGAAATCCAAATCATGAAAAAACGTGCCGCCGACCTGCGCCACCGTGCTGAACGCCAGCTGCGCGAACACCCTGTGAAAAAGCTGTCGGTGGCAGATCATGCCGATGCGAAGCGCATGCTCCAGGAACTGCAGATCCACCAGATCGAGCTGGAACTGCAAAACGAGGAGCTCAAGCTCACCAAGGCCGAGGTGGATGCGGGTTTGGAGAAGTACACCGACCTCTACGACTTCGCTCCCGTCGGTTACTTCACTCTGACCCACGACGGCACCATCCAGCAGGTCAATCTCACCGGCACGAGCATGGTCGGCGTGCAGCGCTCCCGGCTGCTGGGGCAGCGTTTTGTCGCGCTGATTGATCCCAAACATCGCCGGGACTTCAACGCCTTTCTTGCCAAGGTCTTCATCGACGACGCCAGGCAATCAGGCGATTTCGAGCTGACGCGCCCGGACCAGCCGACCCTCATAGTCAACATCGCGGCCAAGTGCCAGATCAACGGGAAAGAATGCCACACCGTGGTGGTGGACATCACCGATCGCAAAAAGGTCGAGGACATCCTGCGCCGCAATGAGGCGCTGTTTGCCGCACTCCTCAACCAGGCACCCATCGGCGTGTATGTCGTGGATGATCAGTTGCGCATGGTCCAGGTGAATCCTAGAGCGGAGCCTTTGTTCAGCAAGATCGAGCCGCTGCTGGGGCGCAGCTTTGCTGAGATTATTCGCACGATCTGGCCCAAGCGCGTGGCGGATGATGCGGAAAAACGCTTCCGGCACACGCTGAAGACCGGGGAGCCGTATCAGTCGCTCGAGTTTGTCGAGCGGCGCAAGGACACGCACGTCAAGGAGGCCTATGAATGGCAGATCCAGCGGGTGACCCTGCCTTCCGGCGACCACAGGGTGGTCTGCTTTTTCAACGACATCACCGAGCGCAAGCGTGCTGAGGAAACCCAGCGCCGCGTTGAGGTGCTGGCCGCCTCCAACGCGAAGCTCAAGCAGGAAATCATACGCCGTCAGGCAGTGGAAACCGCGCTCACGAAAAGCGAGCAGCAGGCCCAGGCCTTGCTGAAGCAATCGCGTCTGCTGCAGAAAAAACTGCGCGAGTCGTCGCATCAGAACCTCCTCGCTTTGGAAAATCAGCGCAAAGAGATCAGCCATGAACTGCATGACAAAATCAGCCAGGTGTTGATCGGCATCAATGTGCGGCTCGCTGTCTTCACCCGCACGGCGGGGGTCGATTCAGAGGCCATGGCACCGGTGCGCGAGCTGGTGGAGGAGTCCGTGCGCATCGTCCACGACTACGCCCGTGAACTCCGTCCTGCCATGCTCGACCAGCTCGGCCTCATCCCCACGCTCAGCACCTACATCAACGAAATTCCCCGGCGCAAAGGCCGCCAGATTCTCTTCACCGCCTCTCCGGATGTCGAAGCGCTCGACAATGACAAGCGCACCGTGCTTTACCGTGTTGCGCAGGAAGCCCTCGTCAACGTCACCAAACATGCGCAGGCGCGGAACGTGAACGTGACCCTGCGCCATGCGCGGGGCGGAGTGTGCCTGGAAATCACGGACGATGGCAAAGCCTTCGACGTGGACCTGCTCGCCTCCCCGCAATGGAGCCAGCGCCTCGGGCTCACCGGCATGCGCGAACGGGTGGAAATGGTCAATGGCGTGTTCAGCATTGTATCCACTCCAGGGAAGGGCACCACGATCCGCGCGGTGATTCCCATCGGGAAAAGTAGCCGGCGCAAGTAACACGCAGGATTCAGAGGCAGCTCAGCGCGGGGTGGCGTGAAACTTAAACAGTGGCTGTTTGGTGGAGGGGGGAGTTGTCTCTGAGGCTTTTTTGGAGTCAGATCCTGACGTGGAGTTGCGCGGAAAGAGGGTTTCCTCGGGATATTTTTTGGTGCTGGGCCAGATCAGCCGCCATGGCTGGTGCTTCAAGGTGTCGCTGCCTTCTTTGAGGTTTTCAGCGGTGGCGCTGAGCTTGCCGGTGAACTGTTTTAACTGACGGTCGAGGTTCTCCGAGGCGGTGCGCAGATTGTGCAGCGTGGCATCGATGTCCTTGTTGTCCTCCAGCTTGCCGGTGAACTTTTCCGCGTGGGCGAGCGTCTTGGCCAGATCACCGTCCGGGCCGGTCATTTTGGCGATTTGATCGAATGAAGTCGCCAGCTTGCCGTCGTCGCCGGTGAGTTTTTTGATGTTCTCCAAAGAGCCGCGCAGCGCCCCGTCTGGGCCGATGACTTCATTGAGATGCTTGGTGAACTTTTTGAATTCTGCCAGTGCCTGGGGGAGATCTGAGTTTTGCTGGGTGAGCTTGTTGAGGTTGTCCGCCGTTTTTTGCAGGCCTTCAAAGGTGGCGGTGGCGGTCTTGAGTGCGGGGTCGAGTTTTTCCAACAACGTGGGCACGGCATCTGCGAGGCCGGGATCGCGCTCGCCAACGAAGCCGGTGCCTTCAGGGGCGAGTCCGCTGGACTCCACACCTGTGGTGAAATCGATGACCGGCTTGCCGAGGAGGCTGGGCAGCGTCATGCGGGCTTTGACCTTGTTGAAGATCTGCGCGGACTTGTCCACCTGGATGTCCACCGAGGTTTCAAGCTTCGGGTCGGGGCGTTCTTTTTCCGGCACGGGCGAGTGCAGCTCGATGACCTGGCCGATCCTGCGACCTGCCAGCAGCACGGGTGCGCCAGGGGAAAGGCTGGAGGCGTTGTCCAGATAGATGCGGAATTTTTTCTGCGCCACGAAGACCCCCGGCGCGCCGAGGTAGAGGAGCAGGCAGACGAGCGCGGTGAGCGTCACGACGACGAGCACGCCGGTGCGGATTTCATTGCGGAAAATAGTCATGAGGGTGTGGACTGGAGGATGGGGCCCTGGGTGTCCCCGGCGATGAACTGGGCAACGACGGGGTCGGTGGATGCTTTGAAATTTTCCGGTGTGTCGCAGGCGATGATCTTGCCCTTGTAGAGCATGGCCATCTGGGTGGCGACTTTGAAGGCGCTGCCCATCTCATGCGTGACGATGATGGAGGTGGCGCCGATCTTTTCACTGAGGCTGATGATGAGCTCATCAATGACGGCGCTGATGACGGGATCGAGACCGGCGGTGGGCTCGTCATAGAGGATGAGCTCGGGATCCATGATAATGCCACGGGCGAGGCCGATGCGCTTGCGCATGCCGCCGCTAAGTTCAGCGGGCATCTTGTCGCGCACCTCCGACATGCCTACCAGGGCGAGCTTTTCATCGACCAGCTGGTCGATCTCCGAGCGGGACTTGCTGGTGAGTTCTTCCAGCGGCAGCGCGAGATTGTCCCGCACGCTGAGGGAGCTGATGAGCGCGCTGTATTGATAGACCATGCCGATCTTCTGGCGCATGCGGTTGAGGCGCAGGCGACCCATGCGGTTGACCTTGAGGCCGTTGAACAGGATCTCGCCCGCGCTTGGTTTCAGCAGGCCGAGGATGAGGCGGAGCAGGGTGCTCTTGCCGCCGCCGGACTGGCCGAGGACGACCAGGCGCGAGCGGGAGGGCACGGACAGACTCACCCCGCCGAGGATTTCCTTCTCATCAAAGGAGAGGTGAACGTCGCGCAGTTCCACGCTGTTTTTTTGGGGCTCGCTCATGAGTTGAAAAGTGCGACGAGGACGATGTTGCAGAGGGTGTCGAAGGCGATGACGACGGTGATCGCCGTGACGACGCTCTGAGTTGTGGCGGCTCCGACACCAGCGGCGCCGCCACGCACGGAGAGGCCTTTGTAGCAGGCGACGAGTCCGATGATGAGGCCAAAGAGAAAGCTCTTCACCGTGCCGGCGATGATGTCGCGGATGAGCATGCTCTCCAAGGCGGCATGCACGAAGTGGTGGACTGAGGTGTCAAACGCCCAGCGGGAGATGAGGGCGGCGCCGACCATGGCGGTGAAATTGGAAACGACGACGAGGCAGGGCAGCAGCAGGAACACCGCGAGGACGCGCGGGCCCACAAGGAAGCGCAGCGGGCCGATGCCCATGGCCTCGATGGCCTCCACCTCCTCCGACACGACCATGGTGCCCAGCTCGGCGGTATAGGCCGCGCCGATGCGTGCGGCGACCATGATGCCGGTCATCAGCGGGCCGAGTTCACGGGTGAAAGAGATGGCCACGAGGCCGGGCACCATCTGCTCCTGGCCAAAGGTCTGGAGCTGATATCCGGTGAGAAGCGCCATGGTGAGACCGATGAAAAAAGAGACCAGAGACACCAGCCCGATGGAGCCCACGCCGGTGCGGTCTGTTTGCGCAAAGAAGATGGAAAGGCGGAAGGGCATGCGCCCGCGCACCACGCGGTCTCCCATCTCCTGAATCGTGTCTATGAGAAGCCATACGACGCTGCTGAGGTGCTGGAGCGACGTTCGAATGGCGGACCAGGGACCAAACATACTCCCAAGCATCGTCCATGGGCGGTACATTGGATGTTCCTTATTGCCGTGTCGTGTCTTCCTTGGGCCTGTGCCGGGTAGCAGGCCGCAGAGAACTGTCATCTCCTACGAAGGTAGGCATGCCGGGGGATTGGCGCACGATGTCCCGCAGCCCTTCAGGCCGCGATAGCTCTCTCACGACCTTTGTCACATGCCCAATTCCGGCTTTGGCCAGTCATCCGGGGCTGACTTGTCCGGAGCGACCGGCTCCAGCGGGGTCTCGGCGGGGCCGGTGATGACCTTGCCCTGAGCGGTGAAGATGGAGCCATGGCAGGGGCAGTCCCAGGTCTGGTCGGCGTGATTCCACCCGACTACGCAGCCTAGGTGCGGGCAGATGGCGCTGAGGAGCGTGACCTTGCCGTCTTTGTCTTTGGAGGCGGCCACTTTTTTGCCGTGGAGGCGGAGGATGGCCCCCTCCCCGGGTGCAAGTTCTCGGGGATCGCGGCCTGCACCGATGAAGAGGCTTTTGGTGAGGTAGTAGGGGTAGTCTTTGTTTTCCTTCAGGTAGTCCCAGGTGCTGGAGAGCTCCTTGCGCTCGACGCGGAAAAGTTCCTGCCATGGATTGGAGATATCGAGGACATGGTCAGCGAACATCCGGGCGGCAAGCGTGCCGAAGGTCATGCCGGTGCCGGAGAATCCGGTGGCGACAAACTGCCCGGCGTATTCGCCGATGAAGGGCAGGCCGTCCACGGTCTCGATGACCTGGCCTGACCAGCGGCGGAGAAAGGTGGCGGTGGGGAAAAGCGCATGGAGGCGCTTTTCCAGTGCGGTGTATGAGGCGTCGGTGTTTTTTTCCTGCCCGGTCTTGTGGTCTTCACCGCCGGCGATGATGCGCAGCTTGTCTCCGACCTTGTCGGTGCGGAAGTAGAAGTAGGGATCTGAAGTGTCCCACCACAGGGCTTCGGGAACGGATGCCTCCGGCAGCTCCGCCTCCATGGCGTACGTAGAGTAGCCAGCGAGCTTGGTCTGGAGCAGCATGGAGCTCAGGGTGCCGGCCGCGCCCTGCAAGGGGACATGCGTGGCGATGAAGACATGCTGGTAGGAAAGGGTATGGCCGTTGCAGCGCACGGTGCGTTTTTCGGAATCGAATTCCAAGACTTCGCTGTTTTCGTGAATCTGCGCGCCCATTTTGCGTGCGGCCTCAGCGAGCGCCTGGACATACTTGGTGGGGTGAAACTTCAGCAGATTGGAAAAGAGCACCGCAGGCTGGTCGGTGACGGGGCACTCCGGGAGGAACTGCGCATCAAATCCCATCTCGGTGGCGAGTGCGGCGTCTTCGCGCAGGGAGTCAGACTCCTCTTTTTCAGAGCCGGGAGCCGCGTAGAGATAAGCGGGCACATGGGTGAACTCGCAGTCGATTTCCTCGGCGCAGACATTGCGGCGGATCTGTTCGGCGGAGGCCTTGCAGGCATCCCAGACAGCCTCGGCATGATCGCGGCCGAATTTCTTGACGAGATCATGCAGGCGCTCATCGGTGGGGTAGCTGATGTGGGCGGTGGTGCACATCGTCTGGCCGGCGCACAGCTTTTCCTTTTCCACCAGGATGACGGAGCACCCCGCCTGGGCCAGCAGGTAGGCCGCCGTGGCGCCAGTGATGCCGCCGCCGATGATCAGCGCCTCTGCCGTGGCATCCTGCGCAAGAGGAGGGAATGAAGGGGGGGAGGAAAGCTTCCAGGGGGACTCGTGTTGCATAAGAGCGAAGGGTGGGGAGGGAAGTGGCGGGTGGGGGGGGTGCACGCTTTCGGAGTAATCGCATGCGCGTCTGTGGGCAGCCGTACGTCCGATGACCCCTGAGAGTGAACGGCGGTGAAGCACGGGTCGGAAGAGGGTCCAGTTGCGGCGCAACTGGACAACTTTCGCTACTGAATGGCGGGCAGCTTTTGCTTCAGAGTGAGGACTGGCGCGAAGAGATCTCCCATTTTTTTTACGCGCTTCAGGACATCGCTGGCTTCAAAGCTCAGCTTCTTTTTGCGTTTCACGGCGGCGGCCACTTCGTCCCAGGTCAGCGGCGTGGAGACGGTGGGGTGGTCTTTGGCGCGGAGGGAGTAGGCGCAGACGGTGGTCTTGTGATCGTCATTCTGGCTCCAGTCCACGAGCACCTTGCCTTCGCGCAGTTTTTTGAGCATGTTGGAAACTACCAGATCCGGACACTGGCTTTCCAGCGTCTGCGCGATGGTGCGGGCAAAGGCCTTGGTACGCTCATAGGTCACGGGGGTGTTCAGCGGCACATAGACCTGCAAGCCCTTGGAGCCGGAGGTTTTGGGGAATGACTGCAGGCCGAGGGAGTCAAAGCAGCTCTTCAGAAGCAGGGCCACCCGGCAGCAGGTGAGGATGTCCGCAGGCGCGCCGGGATCGAGATCAAAGGCGAGCGCGGCGGGGCGTTTGATGGCGGTTTTGCGGTGGAGAAAAGTATGGAACTCGATGTTGGCGAGATTCGCCGCCCACACGAGAGAGGGTAGATCGCCGATGACGCAGTAATTGATTTTGCCCTCAGACTTGGCCACCTCCGTTGTCTTCACCCACTTCGGGCGGTGCTGCGGGCACTCCTTCTCATAGAAGAAGAAGCCGTTCACGCCATCGGGGTAGCGCTTCAGGGTAAGCGCGCGTGATTGCAAATGCGGCAGCAGATATTCGGAGATGCCGATGTAGTACTGAATGACGTCGCTCTTGGTGAAGCCGGTTTCGGGATACATCACCTTTTCCAGATTGCTCACGGGCACCTGAACACCATGGACTTCGAGCTGTGATTTCTGGCTGCTCATGATTCTTGGATGCGTTCGCGCACCACCTCACGTGCGGGCTTGTCTTCGCGCATGCCCAAAAAGACGGGCTGGCGCAGGCGGTTGTCCTGAGTCCATTCGGCAAATTTGACCTGGCAGACCAGCTTGGGCTTGAGCCAGGTGCAGTGCTTCATTTCAGACTTGGTAATGCCCTGCCCCCAGCGTCCGCTGCTGTCGGCGGGCAAATTGGCGAAGGGGCACTTGTCTTGAATCAGCGGCTCAAATCTATCGTGGAGCTCTCGCAGCAGCTTGGTGTCGAAGCCGGTGCCAACTTTGCCGGTGCTTTGCAGTTTGCCTTCGACATGCACGCCGACGATGAGCGCGCCGATGTGCTTGCGGCTGCCGGTGGGCTGGGTGTAGCCACCGATGACCACCTCCTGCTCATGATGGAGCTTGAGCTTGATCCACTGCCCGCTGCGGCGGCCAACCTCATACTTGGAGTCGGGACGTTTGCCGATGAGTCCTTCCAGCCCGAGTTTTTTGGCCTGCTTGAGCAGTTCATTCACATCGCCTTCGAGCGAGTCCGAGTAGCGGATCACGTCGGAGTCCTTGAAGAGCTCACGCAGCGCCTCTTTGCGTTTCTGCAAAGGCTGGCCGGTGAGATCGCGACCTTTCAGGCGCAGGAGATCAAAGACGTAGTAGCACAGCGGCGGGCGCTCGCGGCCGAGGTCATACGCCTGCAGCAGTTGAAAGGATGAGTGGCCTTTCTCATCAAGAGCGACGATTTCGCCATCGAGGATGCAGTCCGGCAATGAGAGTGCGTGCAGGGCCTCCGTGACTTCAGGAAACTTGTCCGTCATGTCTTTCTCAGTTCGTGAGATCAGCGAGGTGTGCTTGCCCTGTTTGATGGTGAGGGCGCGAAAGCCGTCGAATTTGATTTCGTAAACCCAGTTTTCATCCGTCGGCGGGGCGGTCAGCGCCTTGGCTTTCATGGGCTCCACAAACAACGCGGAGTGAGAGGCCGGTGGCGGACCCTTGGCAGGTTTGGCGGCGGGCTTCTCCTTCGCCTTTGGCGTGGGCTCAGGCTTCGCGTTCAGCTTCTTTCTTGAGCTAGTCCACGGCTCCGCATCGGCCAGGCTTTTCATGTTGCGGCCAGACAAAGCAGAGGTGTCATCCGCCCGTTTGCTCACGGGTTTCATGTCCTCGCCACCACGGATGAGCAGCCATTGGTTTTCATGACGCAGGCGCACGAGATACCATTCTCCTTTGAGCTTTTTGCCGTGGAGGGTGAAGTGCAGCTTGCCGCCTTGCAGTTCCTTCAGCGGTGCCTTCGAGGCTGGCACGTAGGTGCCGGTGTCCCACACCATGACGGTGCCGCCGCCATACTGCCCCTGCGGGATGGGGCCTTCGAAGTGGATGTAGGAGAGCGGGTGATCCTCCACCTCCACGGCGAGGCGTTTTTCACCTTTCACGAATGGGATGCCCTTCGGCACGGCCCAGGATTTCAACTGCCCGTCGAGTTCCAGGCGGAAGTCATAATGCAGGTGAGAAGCTGCGTGCTTCTGAATGACAAAGCGCCGCACTGCGCTACTCTTTTCTTTTTTGCCTGGGGGCTCGGCGGTCTTTTTGAAGTCCCGCTTTTTCTGATATTCTCGGAGAGACATGGCGCGTGGGGTTCCTTATTATCCCCGGTATTCGCATGGCCGGGAGTCGGCGCGCTTGTCGTTTTGCAAGTGACAAAGGACACGGCCAGCCGCACTGCGGCTGCGATTTAATGACGCTTTAGAAAAAATGAGAGAGCCGCAATGACCCACGCCCTTCCATGCCAGCCGCCGAGTTCCCTGCGCGCACTCGCCACAGATTATGACGGCACGCTGGCGCATGATGGCAAGGTCACTGATGCCACGCTGCAAGCCATGGAACGTCTGAAGCAGGCGGGCTTCAAGCTCATCCTGGTGACGGGTCGCGAACTGAATGACCTTATCGCCACGTTTCCGCAGATCGGCCTCTTTGACCTGATGGTGATGGAAAACGGCGCGGTGCTGTATGAGCCCGCCACGGGAAACACTGAACTGCTGGGCGCGCTGCCACCACCTGAGTTCATCACGCGCCTGATCGAAAAAGGCATGCCGGTGGATGTCGGCAAGGTCATCGTGGCCACGTGGGAGCCGCATGAGGCGGAAGTGCTTGCGGCCATCAAGGAACTGGGGCTGGACCTGCAGGTCATCTTTAACAAAGGAGCGGTCATGATTTTGCCCAGCGGCGTGAACAAGGCGACCGGGCTGCGTGCGGCGCTGGCCGCACTGGGACTTGATGCGGCGGAGGTGGTGGGCGTGGGCGATGCGGAAAACGACCATGCGTTTCTGAACATCTGCGGCTGGTCGGTGGCGGTGGCCAACGCGCTGCCATCCGTGCGCGAAAAAGTGCAGCACGTCACGGCGGCGGGCCATGGTGACGGTGTGGCGGAACTGATCGACTGCCTGCTAACCCCTCGCCCAATCCAAGCATGAAAGTCCTGATGATCGATGTCGGTGGAACGAATGTGAAACTGATGGCCAGCGGGCATGAGGGCTTTCGCCGCTTCCCGTCCGGACGTACCCTGACGGCGGAGAAGATGGTGAAGGGCGTGCTGGCCCACACCGAAGACTGGGAGTATGAAGCGATCTCGCTCGGGTTCCCCGGGCTGGTGCGCAACGGCAAGATCGCGCGAGATCCGCTGAACCTCTGTGGCGGGTGGATGAAGTATGATTTTGAAAAGGCCTTTGGGCGGCCGGTGCGCATTGTCAATGATGCGGCGATGCAGGCGTTGGCGAACTATGACAGTGGTCGTCTGCTGTTTCTGGGCCTGGGCACGAGCGTGGGCGCGACGCTGATCGCGGATGACGTGGTGGTGCCGCTGGAGATCGGTATCATTCCTTTGTCAAAGTCGGAGGTCTTCATGGACCGGCTGAGCAAGAAGGCGCTGAATTCGTTTGGGAAACGCCGCTGGCAAAAGGCCGTAAACCGCGCGGTGTCTCTGCTGCGTGATATTTTCTGGCCGGACCATTTCCAGCTGGGTGGCGGGAACACCAAGCACCTGGACCCGATCCCTGAAGGATGCGTGGCCGGCAGCAATCAGGATCCTTTCGAGGTGCGGTGCGCCTGTGGCCGGGGGCGGACATGCTGGCGGAGATGCAGGCCACGACGCTGAAGATTACGAGGACGCCGGTGGAGGATAAGTAAGAGCGTGGACTTTGTTTGCAGCAATTGGACATAACGAGACGCTCCGAATTTACCAGATGCTTGTAAGTTCGGAGCGCCAAGTGTTGGAGGCGTGCAGCGGGATCAATTCCGCGCGACGAAGAGGGCTCACAGCGTTCGCAGAAACTCCGCAAGATCCTGCTTCTCGGCTTCATTCAAATGCGTTTGAAGCACGAGGTTGAAGAACTCCACGGTGTCTTCCAGCGTGAGGCAGCGGCCGTCGTGAAGGTAGGGAGGGCTGTCCTTGATGCCGCGCAGCGTGAAGCTCTTGATGGGGCCGAGGGGGGCTTCGTTGAGGAAGCGTTCGGTCTTCAGGTCGTGATAGAGCTGGTCGAGATAGAATGGGGCGGGATGGCAGTTGGCGCACTGGGCTTTGCCAAAGAAGAGCTGCTCACCGCGCAGTTCGGATTCGGAGGCTTTGGATTTGTCGAGACGACCGGTGACGGGGTCGAGCTTGGGCGCGGGTGGGAAGTCGAGCATGTTTTGCATTTGAGCCATGTGGCTGACCTGGACGCGGTCCAGAATGACGGCGCCTTTCTTGAAGGCGTGAATCTGGTCGCCGTTGAAATAGGCGGTGCGCTGCTCGAACTCGGTGAAGTCCTCCACGGAGCGCAGGCTGCGTTTGGAGCCGTGGATTTGCTGATTGAAGAGGCCGCGCAGGCTCACGGTGTCCAGCCGCATGCGGCGCTGCTGTGGACGCGTGTCCGGATTGAGATGGAACTGGCCGGTGGTATGGCCGTTCACATGGCAGTCAAAGCAGGTGACGCCGAGGCTGGGCTGCTCGGTCTTGCGGTCATCCGTGGGATTGAACTCCTCCTGTGGCATTGGCGTTAGAAGCAGGCGCAGGCCGTCGAGCTGCACGGGAGTGATGAGGTCTTTGAAGAGCTTGTAGTAGTTGTTGATGGAGACGATTTCACCGCGTGAGACATCGCCAAGCTCGGGGCGGTTTTGCAGAAAAATGGCGGGCGGGAATTCAGGCAGAAAGGCATCGGGAAGATCGAAGTCCACGTCGTAGCGTTGCAGACGGGGAAACATCGCGATCTGCATGGCGGGAAAGGTTTGTCCGCCCGCGACTTGTTTGGGATGGGGCAGGGCAGGGTAGGGAAAGGCATCGGCGTTTTTGATGTCCTCCGGCTTCATCGCGTCCAGAGCGGCCCAAGTTTGAGAGGTTTTGAGTTTCGCGGTGGGGCCCATGGGCACGGGCTTCCCACGGCTCATTTTGGCGGTGGGATGAGCTTTGGGTTCCAGTTGATAGCGGGCTTCCAGAAGCTTCTTTTGAGCCTCCATGACGGCGGCCTTGGCGTGCTTGTCAGCGGTCATGATTTCACCCAGGGTTTGCATGGGCTTGTCGGCATTGAGCGGGTCACGATAAAAATCAAAGCCGGTGATGGCTCCCTCCTTCGGCTGGCCTTTCACGGCAGCATTGACGGGTGGTGCCTGGTCCGGCTTGAAGAGGTCTGCATCCGCATCGTGCGTGGTCTTCGTCTGTTCTGGGCGGGCGCCCTCCGACGCGCGCGGTGTCTGCGCCTCCTCAACAGCATCTGGCAAAGGGGCGGGTTTCTTGTCGGCGACCTTTTTGTTTTGCGCCAGCAGGGTGCCCACCGTGAGGAGGCAGATGATCACGGCCGGACGCAGTGAGGGGTGCGGGATGGTTTTCATGCATGCTCTTCGTAGCAGCCGGGGAGGCTGGCTGCTTCTGGCAGGGTTTTAAGGGGACCTGAATGCTCCGTCAGAGTGAGGCCTGAAGTATGGCGCGGCGAAAGCATGAATGAGGTCAGGCGGCGGGAGACTTGAACCCTAGGGGATAGCGCTAGGGTGCGTATCTGCGGCGATGAAAGGTGACTTATGAAAGCCGCCGTATTTCATCGCCCGGGGAAGATCAGCATCGACAATGTGGCTGATCCAAAAATTGAAGATCCACAAGACGCCATTGTGAGAGTCACCGCGACCGCCATCTGCGGTTCAGATCTGCACATCTACAATGGCTTCAGCCCGCAGTTGAAACCTATGGTCATGGGCCATGAATTCATGGGCATCGTGGAGGAAGTAGGAAGCGCGGTCACCAAGGTAAAGAAGGGTGATCGAGTGGTGGTGCCGTTTCCGATTGCCTGCGGCGGCTGCTTTTTCTGCGGTCATGGCCTGCCGGGCCACTGCGAGCACTCCAATCCTTCCAAGTATGGGCCCGAGGGCGGGCTGCTGAGCGGCAAGGGCGGCGGCCTGTTTGGCTACACGGACTTGTACGGCGGCTATGACGGCGGCCAGGCGGAGTATGTGCGGGTGCCGTATGCCAACACCGGGCCACGACATGTCAGTGCGAATCTGGCGGATGAGCAGGTGCTTTTCCTCACGGACGTCTTTCCCACCGGCTACTCAGCGGTGGAGTGGGCGGGGGTGAAAGGCGGCGAGACGGTGGCGGTGTTTGGCTGCGGGCCGGTGGGCCTGATGGCGCAGAAGGTGGCGTGGATTCGCGGCGCGAAGCGCGTCATCGGCGTGGACATCGAAGACTATCGCCTGCGGATGGCGGAGAAAGCCTGCGGGTCTGAAACGGTCAATCTCCATAGGATGGATCCGATTGAATACATCCGCGAGATCACCGAGGGGCGCGGTGCGGATGTGTGCATTGATGCGGTGGGGCAGGAGGCCGAGCGCAGCATCTGGGAGCGGATTGCCAATGTGGTGCACCTGCAGGTGGGCAGCCTCAATGCGCTGCGCATGTGCCTGAGCGCGGTGCGGCGTGGCGGTGTGGTCAGTGTGGTGGGTGTGTATGCCATGCCGTATGACAACTTTCCACTCGGTCAGATCTTTGACAAGGGCATCACCATGCGGTTTGGCCAGGCGCCGGTGCAGGCCTGTATCGACAATCTGCTGCAATGGGTGGAGAACAAATCCATCCGGCTGGATGACATCATCACGCATCGTCTGGCCCTGCGCGAGGCACCGAATGCCTACCACATCTTCAACCGCAAGCAGGACGGCTGCGTGAAGGTGGTGCTCTACCCCGGCCAGACGGCTGAACCCGCCGCCGCCGGTGCGCAGCTTTGAAGGCGACTCTGCATTTCACCCTACAACCCACCATAACCTCATACATCCCATGAAGATCAAACCTGAAATGACACTCATCACCGGAGCCTCCAGCGGCATCGGATTTCATCTGGCGCACGAATTCGCCCGACACGGCCACCCGCTGGTGCTGGTGGCTCCGCAGCAGGAGGAGCTGAACATTCTCGCCTCCAATCTACACACCACGTACGGCATTGTCACCCATGCCATCGCCGCAGATCTGGAACAGGCGGACTCAGCGCAGACGCTGTTTGACAAGACCTGCGGATTGAACCTGGAGATCGGCATCTTGGCCAACAACGCCGGTCATGGCTTTCACGGCAAGTTCTGGGAGCTGCCGATCGAAAAAGATCTTTCGATCATTCGGCTGAACATCGAAGCGGTGTTGCGGCTGACGAAGCTCTATCTGCCACCGATGATCTCCCGCGGCCGTGGCCGCGTCCTCAACACGGCCTCCGTCGCCGGCTTTGAACCGGGGCCGATGCTGAATGTGTATCATGCGAGCAAAGCCTTCGTGCTGTCATGGAGCGAGGCGCTGGCCGCCGAACTCAAGGACACAGGCGTCAAGGTGACCGCGCTCTGCCCCGGGCCGACGGACACGGACTTCTTCCCCAAGGCGAACATGGAAGGCGTACGGGGCTTTCAGCAGGGCAATCTGATGGCACCTCAGGAGGTGGCCAGGGCCGCCTATGAAGGCCTGGAAAACGAAGAACTCTTCGTGGTGCCGGGCTTTATGAACAAAGCGCTCGTGGCGGCGCGGCGCATCCTCTCTGAGTCAGCCCAGGCAAGCCTGAACGCGAAATTTTATGAAGAGCTGCCACCGGACCAATGGAAGCGCAAACGCGGTGACATCGAGTCAGAAGCGGCGATGCGGTCCTGAGTGCTGCAAGGAAGGGGGACCCTCTTGATCCCCCGTGGGAAGAAGCGCAGCGGCGAGGGATCAGATGATCCCTCGCCTGCCATTGCTCTGGTCCCTCGCCTAGCGGCATTTAGGTAGCACACTCGATGGCGCGCTACCCTAATTCTCCAAGGCCGCCTCAGACGCAAACTGGCGGCAGTGCTCGAGGTAGGCGGCTTCATGGCTCACCATGAGCTCGACCACGGCGCTCCAAAGCCAGGAGGGGGCGTTCAGGGTTTTGCTGCGGTTGCGGAGGAGTTCCCTCTGCCACGCCGCGCGGGCCGGCTGATCAAGCTGGCGTGCATGGGCCCTGCCCACCACGCAAGCGAGGTAGCGGGCGAGTTTCACGGCTTCCACAGGTGAAAGTCTGGCGTCTTCAAATTTGAGATCCTGTGGCAGCAGTTCGCGCACAAACACTTCCCGCTCCTGAATGCTGCCGGCAAACATGCGCTCTCCCAGGGCAGGGGAGAGATGCCGTGCGCCCGTGACGACACGCTGCGCATTGCCCACAGGCATCGCCACCTTGAGGTCATTGGGGGCGTCGGCCTTGACGGCTTCCTTGATGTCAAAGAGACAGAGTTCTCCGTTTTTGCCGCCCACCTTGAGGAGGACGGCGTAGCGCCGCCGGCCAAGAGAACTGCAGCCCTTGACCCAAAAAGCCGCGTCCACCACTTCAACGCCATCCTTGGAATCGCGTGAATGCAAGGATGAGACCAGCCGCTGGATCTCCGGCTGATCGAAGAGCTTGTGAATGTCTTTGGTCTCTGCGGGCGTGACCGGCCAAAAGCGTTTGCCAAGCGGGATGGTGGGTGAGGTGTCTTCGATATGCTGGTGGGCCAGGTCGCGCCATTTGCGATTGAGCGCCTGTCGCATCACCTTGCGGACGAGCGGGGGAGTGGAGACATCGCCCAGCGGAATGACCAGCTGGGAAGCGACCACACTGGTGTAGCCTTCCATCATTTGTTCGAGCATCTGGGCAGTGGTGATGCCGGGCAGGTTGGAGCTGCGGGCCGCGCTGGCGAGAGAAAGACCGAGGCGCACGAGGTCATGCGCGGGATTGCCAATCACGGTCTGGTCGAGATCGCGGATATCAATGTCCACATGCCCCGTGGCGTTGGCGAGAGGGCCGAGATTGCCGACATGGCAGTCACCGCAGATCCAGATGGGCGGACCTTCGGGGAGCTGGGTGCCGCTCGCCGATTCCAGCCATGCGTAAAATTTCGCCGTGTTGCCGCGCACGTAGGCGTGGGCGGAGCGTGTCATTTTAAGGTTTCGTTTTTTGACCAGGATGGGAAGCCTTTCCCGCATGCCGTGGACGCTTTTCGATTTGGAATTCATGAGGGTGATTGTTCCAGCGGTGGGTTTTGAAAAGTCATGCCGACAACCATCGTGCTCCCTGCCGCCGCTGGATGTCCCATTAGAACGTGGTGCTCTGCGGCAGCTGCGATCTGCACAGGAACACCAAATCACACACGGCCACGTGCCTGCGCAGTGACGATCATTTTTCTCCACGCTCAATTTCCTCCTCATGAAACCTTACGTCTGCTCCTGCGGCAACACGCTTTACTTCGACAACTCACGCTGCCTGGTGTGCCAGACGGAGGTGGGGTATGACAGCCTGCAGGACTGCATGGTGCCGGTGGGTCCGGGAGAGTCGCACCTCCGCTGCGCGAATGGTGTCGCGAATGGTGTGTGCAACTGGGCGGTGCCACCTTCCGCGCAGGCCCAGTTCTGTCCTGCCTGCGCCTTGACGAGAGTGATCCCGCCTTTGAGCGTGCCCGACGTGCTGCCGCTGTGGAAACTGATGGAAGAGGCGAAGCGCCACCTGGTTTATTCACTGTACCGGCATCAGCTTCCGGTGGTGTCCCGGAATGCCGATCCGACGGCCGGGCTCGCCGTTGAATTTAAAATGTCCATGCCAGATCAACCCGTGGCCACGGAGCACAATGACGGGGTGATCGTGATCAATTTGGAGGAGGCGGACGACGCGCTGCGGGAGCGGAACAAGAAAAACCTGCATGAACCCTACCGCACGCTGCTGGGGCACTTCCGCCACGAGGTCGGCCACTACTACTGGTTCCTGTGGTTCCAGAGAGGGCGTGCGCAGCCGGGCGTGCTGGAAGCCTGTCGTCAGGTGTTCGGGGACGAACGTGCGAGCTACGAGGCCGCGATGAAGAAGCACTATGAGCAGGGTGCGCCAGCGGGCTGGGAAAATTCCTTCATCAGCTCCTACTCAACTATGCATCCATGGGAAGACTGGGCGGAGACGTGGGCGCAGTACCTGCACATCTGCGATGGCTTGGAAACTGCCAGTAGCTTTGGTCTGGAGACAGGTGTGAAAACCAAACAAATCGATCTCTTCACGAAGGAAGCGGTCCAGCTTCCGGCGCCCTTTGCCAAGATTGATCCCACCGCCTTCCTCACGCTGCTGCACCGCTGGGTGCGGCTGTCACCGGCGCTGAACGCCTTCAGCCAGAGCCTGGGATACAAGAATGTCTATCCGTTTGTGCTTTCTATCCCCGTGGCCCGCAAGCTGCACTTCATCCATGCCTGTGTCACGACGATCGGGTCCCCGCAGGTGGAGCAGCCGCGGAAGGGCTGGTTGAAATCGTTGTTTGCAGGGCAGCCTTCTGCCTGAGGTAAGGGCAGGTGAAGTCAGCCTTGCACACATCCGCCTGAGGCGTGCTGCACGATGATAGCGGACATCTTCAGAGCGTGCCGCAGCACAGACTCGGATGGTGTCCAACACACACGCTTCCCATGCCCGCCAAAACATCCGCCGCATCTTCCGCTCGTTCCGCCAAAACAAAAAAATCAGCGCCGCCTGAGGAGGCCGCCCCCCAGGGTGGCATGGGGGCCATTCCTTTCGCGGGCGGCACGGCCTTCCGGGTGTGGGCTCCGCACGCGGAGAGCGTCTCGGTGGCGGGCACATTCAATGAGTTCAAAGACGATGCCGCCCCGCTCAAACCAGAAGACAATGGCTACTGGTATGGCGAGGTCGCCACGGCGAAGGCGGGGGATGAATACAAATTCGTCATTCGCAATGGCGGGCAGGTGCTGTCGAGGATCGATCCCTACGCCCGGGAAGTCACGAATTCCGTGGGGAATGGTGTGATCTACCAGGACGACTTTGACTGGGGCGGAGACAATTTCCGTGCGCCAGCCTGGAACGAGATGGTCATCTATGAGCTGCATATCGGCACCTTTGCGCGCAGCGTGGAAGGAAAGCCCGGCACGTTTGACGATGCCATCAAACGCCTGCGCTACCTCAAGGCGATGGGCATCAATGCCATCGAAGTGATGCCGATTGCAGAGTTTGCCGGTGATCTCTCCTGGGGCTACAATCCCGCGCAGCCATTCGCGGTCGAGAGCGCCTACGGCGGCCCCAACGCCTTCAAGCGGTTTGTCAAAGCCGCGCATGAGCATGGTATCGCCGTGATTCAGGATGTGGTGTACAATCACTTTGGCCCGTCCGATCTGGACCTGTGGCAGTTTGACGGCTGGAGCGAGAACGACAAGGGCGGTATCTATTTCTACAGCGACTGGCGCTCCGCGACACCCTGGGGTGACACAAGGCCGGACTACGGGCGTGGCGAGGTGCGCCGCTACATCCATGACAACGCCATGATGTGGCTGGGCGAGTTTAGGGTGGATGGCCTGCGCTATGACATGACTCTCTACATCCGCTCTGTTTCCGGCAATGGCGGTGACGAAATTCCTGAAGGCTGGTCACTGACGCAGTGGATCAACCGGGATGTGGCGGAGCGCTTTCCTGGGAAGCTCACCATCGCGGAGGATCTGCGGGGTAATGAAGGCATCACCAACCATGAAAACGAAGGGGGAGCCAATTTTTCCACGCAGTGGGACGCAGAGTTTGTACACCCGATCCGCGCTGCGGTCATTGCCGCAGAAGATGCGCACCGCGACATGGACTCCGTGCGGAACGCGCTGCTGCACAGCTATGGCGGCGATGTGTTCAAGCGGGTCATTTACACCGAGTCCCATGATGAGGTGGCCAATGGCAAGGCCCGCGTGACCTCTGAGATAGACGCCTCCGATCCGGAAGGCTGGTATGCGCTGAAACGCTCCACGCTGGGAGCCGGACTGGTGATGACGGCACCGGGGATTCCCATGCTTTTTCAAGGACAGACGATGCTGGAGGACGGCTGGTTTCAGGACACTGACGCGATCGACTGGTCGAACACGCGCAAGTTTTCGGGAGTGACGAAGCTTTACCGCGATCTCGTCCGCCTGCGCTTGAACAGTGATGGCGTTTCTGGCGGGCTCACGGGGCAGCACATCGTGGTGCAGCATGTGAACAATGAGCAAAAGGTGATCGCGTTTCTGCGTCACAAAGAAGGCGGAGAGAATGATCACGTCCTCGTTGTGGCCAATTTTTCCGCGAGCAACTGTGAAGGCTACGAGGTCGGTGTGCCCGTGGCAGGTCGATGGGCCGCGCGGTTCAACAGCGACTGGGAGGGCTACCGCGCGGATCTGGAAAATTTCTCCGTGCAGGATGTCATGGCCGTGGCCGAGGAACGGGACGGACAACCTGCGAAGGCCACGGTTTCCGTGGCCGCCTACTCGCTGAGCATCTATTCGCTGGCTGAGGCCGAAGGGCGGTGATTTCCGAGAGGAATCTGCGACCATCAACAGGGCTTCCCGCGAGGACCGGGGTGGGCGGAGTGATGTGCGCCCCGCCCTAACATCGGACTGCCACTCTCATGAACCCAAGCGCCAGCACGGACCCCGACAAGCCCCAGCCGCTGGGTGTGCAGCATGAGGTCGAAATTTTCGCCAAAGGCCTGGCCAAGCTGAAGCCGCAGGTGCCGGTGGCTTTTCAAGATCTGAAGCAGCAGGCGCGGGAGAAGATGCGGCCGGAGGCCTTCGGTTATGTGTCGGGCAATGCCGGAGCCGGGGACACGGCGCGGGCAAACCGCAGCGCTTTTGAGCATTGGCAGATGACGGCGCGAGCGTCCTTGGCGGAGCTGAAGGAGCTTGTCTCTGCGGTGGAAGAGGGGCCGAGGTTCTCATCTGTGGCGCGATGAAGCGTGCCTCATACCAGGCATTTTTTCACCTGCGAGGAAACTTCGACGCCTGTAGCGTGCGATCTGTTGCCTGCTGCCCAGCCACTGGCTGCTTCCACGCCTCGGCCTGGCGCTGGCGCTCCTCCGCGCGCTGCTGCTGCCGCGCCTTTTCCACGGACTCACGGCTTTCCATCTGCGTGCGGTAAACGGGGCTGCGACTTTCAAACGCCTGCCACACAAACCACAGGCACGTCACAAACAATCCCAGCGCGAGGATCGGCCCGCCGTAATGCCGGATGAAGCGCGTCTGCCGACGCCATGCCAGGAAGTATTGAATCTCATCATGTCGGGGATTGTGCATGCGCCTATCATTGGGAAGCGGCACGCACAGGCTCAATCACGAACGCGTCACAATAATGTTGCCGCCTTGCGTGGTTGGAGGTTAGACCATGAGACCCTGCTGGGGTGGAATCGAAGTTTCAGGGCCTCTAAGAACCGATGTGGCAGGGAGGAAGAGGGAGGCTGGAGCACTGCCGGGGAGCTTACTGCCACGTTGTCTGACTGACTGTCTCCCTGTCTGATTGCCTCTCCCGCCTGTAGCGCCCGCAGCCACCTCCTACGGTACCGGTTTCGAGGGGCTCTGCGACGAGATCGTAACACGCTTGTCTTTGGCAGGACTTCATTCCTGCCGTCACAGTCCCGTCACCCGAAACATGAGCAGAATCCTGGTAGTCGATGACGAGAAGGACATTGTCGAACTCGTGAGCCTTCATTTACAGCGCGAAGGCCACGAAGTCGTCTCCGTGGGCAATGGCCTCGCCGTGCTTCCGATGGCCGTGAAGACCGCGCCCGACTTGATCGTGCTCGACATCATGCTTCCGGGCATCGATGGAGTCCAGGTCCACCGCCGCCTCCGCGCAGACACCCGTACGCGGCACATCCCCGTGATCATGCTCACCGCACGGGCGCAAACGAATGACCGCATCGCGGGATTGGAAAGCGGCGCGGATGATTACCTCACCAAACCCTTCAGCCCGCGCGAGCTGATGCTCCGCATCGGTGCCGTGCTGCGCCGCTCGCAAAAGGTCGTCATGCTCGCGGAGCAGCGCATCGGCGAGTTTCTGCTGGACCGCAAAAACATGTCTCTGTCCATCAGCGGCAAGCTCATCGAGCTCACCATCACCGAGCTCAAGCTCATCACTACCCTCATGGCCAATCCGGATGTGATTCACTCGCGCGGCGAGCTGCTCAGCGCCGTCTGGGGCTACGCCGACGACACGCACTCACGCACGCTCGACACCCATATCAAGCGCCTGCGCGACAAGCTGGGCGATCACGGCAGGCACATCGGCACGCTGCGCCGCCAGGGCTATCTGTTTCAAAGCGTCGTTCAGGAGCTGACAGACGCATGACCTCAGAGGCAATGACGGCCCCCGCGCAGCCGGAGACGGGATGGAAATCACAGCGCACTGCAGCAGCAGAAGCGCCGGCGGCCACAGCAGCGGCGGAGATGGCCGCGCTCTCAGCCATGTGCATGCCGGATGACCACCGCCTCTTTGGTACGCTGCTCAATGAGGCACCGCAGGGCATCCTCGTCCTGGATGACACGGGGCTTATCGTCTTCGCGAATCTCGCCATGAACGTCCTCTTTCTCCCGCATCCGCTGGAGGAGGGCCGACCCCTGGCGGCGGTGCCCGCGCTGGAGCCGATCACCCGCATCGTCAAAGACGCCCGCACGCGCCGGACGCGCGTGGAGACAGAACTCCGCCTGCCGCTGCCCCACACCTACGCCGCCGAGTGGAGCCATGCGCGCCACTATCACCTCTGCGCCTCCCCGTGGAGCGAGGGCCACCGCACCGGCATCTGGGTCATGGTCCAGGACCACACGGAGCACGACATGATCGCACAGACGCGGCAGGACTTCGTGACCAGCGCGGGTCACGAGCTGCGCACCCCGCTCTCCTTGATCCACGGCTACATCGAGACGTTGAAGAGCGGAATGATCAAAAACACCGCCTCATTGGTGCGCTGTCTGGACGTCATGGAAAAGCACAGCCGCCGCATGATGCGCATCATTGATGACATGCTCACCCTCTCCCGCCTCGAAGGCCTGGAAGAGCCCCTCAAGAGCGAGACCTTCCTGGTGCGCGGCTCCGTGCAGGATGCGCTGGAGCACCTCACCCCGATGATCGAGCTGCGCCAGCCCCACATCACGCTGGACTTCCCCGCAGACGGCGGCCTCCTCAGCGGCGATCGCTTCTACTGGGATCAGATTTTTTCGAACCTCATCGAAAACGCCCTCAAAGAAAATCCCCGTACCGGCCTCCGCCTGACCATCAGCGGCCGCTGGACCCGGCACGAGTGCCTCATCACCCTTAGCGATGACGGTATCGGCATCCGCCCGGAAGACATCCCCAATGTCTTCAAACGGTTTTACCGTGGCACTCAGGAATCCAAAGGCACGGGACTCGGCCTCTCCATCGTCAAGCGCGCCATCGAACTCCACGGCGGCACCATTGAACTCGAAAGCCAGCCCGGCCGCAGCACGGTTTTTACCATTCGCGTACCTTTGCCCGGTTAGAATCGTCCGCGTCTTTCGAAAGTTCAAAAACTAATCAGTCACGCATCTGCGGTGCTATCTGGTGCGCATGAACGCCGTGCCTTCAGTCAGCCACGCCAGGTTGAAAACATGATAGTTCCGGCTGGAGATCAGATGAATGCGCCATGGGGGCCTTGCGCCTGCTGCCGCTTCAGCTGGCGTGCTTAGATTGAGCACGGGCTATGTCGCAGGTCGGATTGCACGCTTTCAATGAAGAACTTCGCCAAACAGCAGGGCTGAAAAAGCCTCGTTCTCCCTGCCTGCACCAACCTTTTCTGTAATGGTGGCAGAGTTGCGCGTTTCTTAAAACCCCTCTCCTCTCACAGCGCTCTATTCAAAAACGCCTTCTCCTCCTCCAGCAGCAGAGCGCCGGAGATCTTTTCTGCCATTTGAAATGCGCGGTCGGGCTTGCCCGCCAACGTTAGCAGGCCTGCCAAAACGGCGCGTGGGCCGGGGGGGAGGGTTTCGGTGCGGGGCAGGGTGGCCAGATGTTTTTGCATAGCCTCACGGTCTCCCAAGCGATAGGCCGCCAGCGCCAGCAGCAGCTCCGGCGGCAGGCGTTCCACCGTCACGCTGAAGGCGGCGTTGAGTTCGTTCTGCTTTGCCAGCGTGCTCACGTCCACCGTCTCCATTTCCACGCCCAGCACCAGGCGCAGGTACACAAAGCGGTCTGCAAAGGCCGCGCTGCTCGGGCTCAGCTCATGCAGCCGCCGGGCCGCCTCCAGCAGCGTGTCCGTGTCCTTCGCGCGCAGCGCCAGCTCCACGCTCTTCTGCAGGTTTTGCAGCGCCGCCTCACTTGCCTTGTCCGCCGCCGCCTGCACCCCCGCCGCCAGGAACGCCTGGCAGGCGATGTCCGCCAAGTTCAGCCTTTCCGCCAGCGCCGCTGCCGAGTGCAGCGTCGCCACATCCCCGGCTTGCGTCGCGTTGCTCAGCGTCCCGTGCAGAAGCCGGCGTGACTCCCGCATGTCCGGCTGCAGGTGGCTCTGCACCTCCGCCATCGCCAGGTCCAGCAGGCTCCCGGGCACCGGCGGGCGTTGCAACTTCAGCAGGTTTTGCAGTTCTTCCCAGTGCTTCGCCTGCGCCAGCGCCTGCATCAGGATTGGGTACAGCTCGCGCGACTGCACGGCCAGATCCTTCGGCACCAGCACAAACACTTCGTCATTGAAATTCTCCCGCATCAGCCAGTACGCCATCTCTTCGCGCCGACCGTTTTTCATCGTGCCAAAACGCTGGATCTCCGCCGCCGCCATCGCCGCACGCCGCTCCGGCTGCAGCCGCATCAGCGCGGACACCACCTGTAGCCGGGCTGTCAGCGTCTTCAGCGCATGCCGCTCCTCCAGTTCCAGCAGCCGCCTCCCCTCCGCCGCCGTCAGCGCCGGGCTCAGCGCCAGTTGCGTGATCGCCTCCAGCCCCGTCGGCGTGCTCAGTTCCGCCAGTTGCCAGAGCTGCCTGCGCGCCATGGTTTGCACCTCCGCAAATTGGCTGCTCAGATCCGCCACCGCCGTTTGCAGGTGCGTGTCCGCCGTCGCCGTGCCCTGCGCCGCCGCACGCCGCGCGATTTCCGCCGCCTCCTTCTCATGCCCCTCCGCGCTCAGGATGCTGGAGAGCAGTTCCAGGCCGGATTGCCGCGTGCTCTGCTGCGCTGGCAGCTTTTCGTAAACCACACGAGCATCCTTCGTCTTCCCGCCCGTGATCAGCGCACGTCCCAGCAGCAGCTCCTCCTCCTCCGTCAGCGCACGCTGCTTCGCCAGCATCCGCAGGTTCTGCGCCAGCCCGCTCGGGTCCGACCCCGTCGCCTTCAGAAACCCCACCATTGCCGTCAGCACCTCCACGTCCTCAGGCGCGCGCTGCCGTGCCAGCGTCAGCGCCTGGTACGCACGCACCCAGTCCTTCGCCTCTGTGGCCTCCCGCGCCTCCTTCGCATTCTGCCGCGCCAGCGCCGCCTTCGCCGCTGTCATCACGGGGTGCCACGCAAACAAGCTCACGATCAGCAGCCCAAAAGCCCCCAGCACCAGCAGCGAAAATTTGCCGATGCGCTCCCGCGGTGGTCTGGAGGTGGGGATCTTCTGCTGCGAGTCGGAGTCAAATTGGAAGGCCATGATCGCGAGTGGGGTGCTGGCGGAGATTACTCACCTGGCTGGTCATTGCCACGCTTGAGATCATCATTGACCCCGCCCGTGCCGCCGCCATAGCCCAGCACCTCCACCGTGATCGTTGAGGGCGCTTCCTCAGCCAGCGCCTGCTGCTGCTGGCTCTGCGCGGGAGGTTGCGCGTTGGTCCCCGTCGTCGCCGCGCCGGCAGAGGCCGCCGCCGCTGCACCGCCCAGGCTCGGGGCCGCCACCGCCGCCGCCGTCGGCGTACCCGAGCTCGCCCCACCCACCGCGATGTTCGCTGAGTTCAGCACAATCGTCGCCGCGATGTTCAGATTCCCCGTGGCACGGATGCCCGCGTCACCCGCATCCACCGCACCGATGGGGGCGATAAGGTCCACATTCCCCGGACGCACGCCCGCCACCGTCGCCAGCACGCCGATGCCGCCGCCCGTCGCCAGACCCGCGAGGTCCGTGGTCACGTTCGCGCTCTGCGGATCGATCAGCACGCGCGTCGGCGGCGCAGACTGCACCGTCTTCGACGAAGAGCCCGCCGCGATGTCTCCCGTGGAGGACCAGATCGTGACGTCTCCACCCTTGAGGGTGAAGATACGTGAGACGCCGATGTTGATGCTGTTGTTGGCGAAGATGGAGATGCTCCCCCCGGCTTCAGTGATGACGCCTGGAGGGGCTTGGTTATTATTCCCTTGGAGCACCTGCGCCAGCTGCAGGCCGCCGTCTGGTGCCAGGATGCTGATGTCCCCGCCGCTCTTGGTGCGCACATCGCGTGTCTGCGTCTGGATGCTGCCCGGGCTGGTGGTGGTGATAAGCGCTTGGATGGCCGCGTCTCCCTGAGCATAGGTGCCCGCGTCAGGGCTGTCCGGGTTGTTGTGATCACGCCCGGCGTCACGCAGCACCAGGTAGTAAATCTTCAAAGCCAGCTCTCTTTGCTGCGCGAGGCTTAGCGTGGGGTCTGACACGTTCAGCAGATTGCTGCCGGGGGTGACGCCCAGCTCCTGCGTGACGCCGTTGCGCACAACGGTGAGCGAGGTGGCCTGGCCGAGGGGAATGCCACTCGACAAATAGGAGTCGTCATAGCTGCTGGTGACAGCCTTGTCAGCAATCTGAAGGATGACGTCCCCGGCTTTGACGCCAGCCTTGTCCGCAGCGCCGCCGGGAGTGACTGAGCTGACCCTGATGCCGGTGGTGCTGGAGTATGTCGAATCCACCAGGATACCGAGGATGCCTTCGGCCTCTGCGAGGTAGCGGTCACCGGCAGGGCTGCTGGCAAACTGGGAGATGAACGTGGTGAAGTCCGCGCTGGTGCCTGAGAGACCCACCGCGACTCTGCCCATGCCTGCGGCCAGCAGGACGTCCGCACCGGCGAAGGGCAGGTAAGGATTGCGCCCGTTGCCGATGCTGGTGATGCCGACGCCGGTGCCGTCTGAGTTGCTGGCACCGGTGCCCAGGTCGAGATTGCGGCCCGTGAGCACCTGCAATGAGCCGGGGCCGCTGATCTGGATGTCCCCGGCCCTGGGCGTTTCATTCAGGATCGTAAAATTCCCCGTGCTCAGGGCCTGGCTGCGCAGTGCCGAGTTGGCGTTGTACGCCACGATGTCACGCCCGCTGGACACAACGCTGACGTCCGTGCTGCGTACGTTTTGGATGTAGAAGGCGATGTCGGTGATGTCCTGCTGCGCGAGGATGACGGCGGCCTTGGCGGAGAAGAGGGTGAGGCCGGAAAGGCTGCCGCCTTTGGCGTAGAGCAGCACGGGTTTGCTGTCGTTGGCGTGCAGCAGGCCTTTGGTGTGAAGGGTCTGCTTGCTTTGGGTGGAGGCGTGATCTCCGGTAGTGGATCCAGATTCGTTGAACAGGGCGTTCAAGTTGGTCAGGAAGGTAGCGTTGGTGACGCGAAGGTCGTTGTTGAAGGGGGTTAAAATCGGTGGATTGCTTGAAATTACTCCGTAGTAAGAAAGTGGATTAGTGAGGCTGGGAATTGCCTTGGGGTCGGCGTCGGAGAGATTGACGGTCGAGGAAGCCCACAGGGTGGTTTCCACACCGGCGACGATGGAGTTGGAAACGCCGGTGGGTTGCAGGCCGTTGAAAGCACCAGCAGCCAGCAGCTCCAGGCTGCCGGTGGCGGAAGGTGCGAGGGTCAGATTGCCAACGAGATTGATGTCGCCGGAGTAGGCGGTGGCGTGCAGGTTGGAGGGGAAGAGAGCGCCGAGGGTAGAGAACTGGCCGGAGTCTGTTTCCGCCAAGCGCAGCCAGGGCAGATAAAAGGCGGAGGAGCCGGACTGCATCTCCAGTTCATTCTTCATCCAGAGACTGAGCATGGTCTGGAGCTGGATGCTGTCCGGGGTGTTTGCCGCCAAGCGGAAGGTGACGTTGCCGCCGAGAGATGCAGCGGTGATGGAGCTGCTGTCGTTGTAAGTGGAGAAATAGGTCTTGTACCAGTGGCGGTTAGTGAGCCCCTGGGGCAGCAGCATGGTGTTGGCCACGGGGCCTAGAAGGACGTTGCCGCGGGCGTTGACGTTGAAGCTGCTTTTGCCGACAAACAGGGTGGTTGGCAGCCAGGTGCTCTGGTAGATGGGGTCCGTCATTGCCTGATCGGGTGTCAGGATGCCCCCTGAGAGAGACCCCGTGGTCGGCGCGCGCGTGGCGTTGGTGGTGATGGAGCCGCCCGCCGTGAGAGTGCCCGAGCCGCGCTCGACGTAGTAAACACCGGCGTCGATGTTGCGTCCGGCCTGGACGACGAGGTCACCCCCGCCGAGTTCCAGCAGGTTGGTGCTGGTTGCGGCACCCTTGGGCGCGCGGGCGTTGGTGGGGGTGCTGGCGTCCACATTTTGGACGTCGCGTCCAGCCTTGAGCGTCACATTGCCGCCGCCCAGGGCGGCGACACCGTCGAAGAAGTTGCTGAAGTTGATCCACCAGGCGGTGGACGCAGCGGTGTCATTGACCTTGGGGGTGCCGAAGGAGATGGCGCCGTAGTTGCCGGAGGAATCGACATAGTCACGGCGCATGAGCCAGTTGTTGGGGAGTTCGCGCTCGGAGTCCATGAGCAGGTTTCCTGCCGCGTCGGTGGTGGTATGCAGGATGTCATTCAGAGCGCTGACGGACACATTGCCCCCGGCCATGCTGAACTGAGCGGCATAGAGCTGCTGCACCGATCCCAGCAGGCCCTGATTGGGGGAGGCGGAGGAAGCCAGGGCGACGAGGGGAGTGACAAAGTCGCCTGCGGTGAACACCGTCGTCCCGCTCGATACCTGCGCCCCGGCGGTGTAGATGGAGGCGAACTGATTGACCAGCCGGACATCTCCACCCACGGCGATGTCGATGTCACCGGTGCCCGTGCGGATGACCTGGAAATAACTGTAGCCACTGGTGGTGGTGTTGTTGGTGGGATTGATGGCGAGGCGGGTCAACGCTCCGACATCGCCACCGGAATTGCCGCCGACGGCGTTGAAGGCATCTTTGCCCAGCAGCAGGGAGCCCGCAGGTGCAGGCGCGACGGTGGAACCGTCCGCGACAGGCTTCAGGCTGCCAGGCAGGACGGCACGGAAACTGGCAGCGGAGAAGTCCGACCCCGCAGTGAGGCGGAAGGACCAAGACTGGTCATTCACGGGCTTCAGCGTGCTCAGCGCCATCAAGGGGGCCAGCCACATGCGTTCCGCACCGTTGCCGGTGGTGGGTACCTGAAAGCCGTCACTGAGAGCGTTGTAAAGGACCAGGTTGGTGGCGGAGCGGATGGTCAGCACGCCGGGGGCGCTCTTCGGGCCAAAACGGTAGCTGGCGAGGTCCCAGTCGTTCAAATAGGCCGAGGAGGACGCAAGCCCCAGCGCGTTGGAACCCAGAGTGATGCTGCCCTGGGTGTTGTCGAGCTCGATGCCGGGCTCGATCATGACCACACCGCCGGTGAGCTGGTTTTCCAGAGCCATGATGCCTGCATTGCCGCCGACCAGCCGGGCGAACATGGCGGTGTAGCTGGCGTTGCCGATGCCGAAGAAAGCCAAGGCATCCGCTTTGAGAGTGGCGGCTTTCCAGGTGGCGCCGGTGATGGCCCCGGTGGCGGTCGTGGTGCCGGTGGAGACCTGAATGATGGCATTGACCTGGGCGGTGGTGTAGAGCTTGTAACCTTCGATCACAATGTTGGAAGGATCCTTCAAGGTGCCCTGAATGGCGCTGACCTGGATGAAATCCGAGCTGGTGGTCTGCGGCGCACGGATGTGGAGCGTGCCGCTGAACTGCCCACGGGAGGCGCTCGTGCCCACGGTGGTCACATCACCGGCCACTTTGGAAGCCACGGACAAATCCAGGGTGGAACCGGCCAGAATGCTGACATAGCCGGAGCCCACTACGCCATTGATCGCCGCACCGGATTCGAGCGAGATGGAGCCGCCCTTGCCAGCGCTGCTGAAGGTCTGGCCCGCCACGGTCAGGAGGGAACCCCCGCTCAGGGAGAGATTGCCGTTTGAAATCAACTGAATCGTCCCGCCCGTCAGCCCGGAGGCATTGATGGTGCCATTGACGGTGATGGAGCCCTGATCAACGCTGAGCATGTAGGTGCTGGAGGTGACGGTGCCGTCAATGGCCACGCTGCCGCTGCGCAGGCGGATGTTTTGCGCGCTGCTGAAGCTGCCGCCGGTGAGGGCGGTGTTGAGGGTCGTGTAAGCCGTGAGCGAAGGCGCGGCAACGAGGCTATTGACGTCCAGGGTGAAGGAGCCGGTGAGGCCTGTTCCCGCAGCCTGGCCATAAAGGGCTCCCGATGTGGGAACCGTGAACGATCCATAGGGGGCGGACACCCCCAGGCTGCCGGCATTGCCGGTGCCGGGGGCAGAGAGGTTGACCGAGCCGCCCGCAGAGAGCACGACATTTCCCAGATCTGCGTTCAACTGGACGACACCGGCGTCTGTGTAGCGGACCACGTCAAAGAAGGTCTGGGCGGTGCCGCTGGCGTTGAGGACGCCGCCCACCGTGATGCTGCCGGAGAGCGCATGCAGGGTGATGAGGCCGCTGGGAAGGTAAACGCCGGTGTTTTCCACAATGCTGGTGCCGGTGAGGGTGAGCTGCGCCCCCAGGCCCAGAGTGGTGGGCATTGAGGAGGGGCCGGAGGGAGGTGTCAGGGACAGCACTCCGCCGGCCGTGAGATTTTGAGAAGCCTTGCTCGACCCGGTGAGGAACGGCGTGATCGCCGCCAGATTTCCCTGGGCGCTGAACGCCCCGCTGCCCTGCATGAGGATGCCATTGGAGACATTCAGCGTCACGTTCGAATACTGGTTCACCTGCAGGGCGTTCTGGCCGATGGTGATTTTGGCTGCCGAGAGGTTCAGGCTTCCGGACATCCCGCCCGGAGTGGACACGGTGCCAGTCGAGCTGTTGTCCAGCAGGAGGGACTGGGCCGCCAGATTCACCGTGCCACCGGAGGTGTTGATGCCACGGATTTCTCCCGCATGCAGCGCCAGATTTCCGGTGAAAGTCAGCGTGCTGCCGCTCATGCCGGTCGTGTTGCCGTAAAGATCAATGGAGGTGTAGCTGGTCAGTGAGAGCGAGCCGGTGCTCTGCAGGGTGGCGAGAGTGGTGCCGCCAAGCACGAGGCTGCCGCTGCTCTGCAACGAACCCGGACTGTTCAGGAGCAGAGAAATGCGGCCGCTGCTGAGGTTGATGGCCTGGCCGCTCAAAACGGTGCTGTTGTCCAGCGTGGTGGTGTTGCTAGAGTCCAGCGTGATGCTGGGGCCGGAGAGGGTGACACCGGCAGCGACCTGCAATTGGGGCAGAGCCGAGCTCGTCACTCCGGTGCGGGAGGTCTGAGCGCCCGCCACGCCGCTGACGCGCACCAGCGCGCCGTTGCCGTTGACGACCAGGGAATCGGCAGTGCTTTGCGTGCCAGACTGGGTGATTTTGCTGCCAGCGGCCAGCGTCAGGGTCTGACTGGCCGCCAGAATGACCTCGGTGCCGCTCAAGGCAGCGCCGGTGTTGAGAGTCAGGTTCTGCGTGCTGACACTGATCGTGGTGGCGCTGCTGCCAAAGCTGCGGCGGCCGCCGACGAGCAGACTGCCGGCATTCCAGCCACCCAGGAGGCTGGCGTCGAGAATGAGTTTTTTGACGGGGCTGGCCTGATTGAGCGCATTGAGAGCGGGGACATCTGAGGACAAGGCAAGCACGATGTCGAGGGGGCTGTTAATGTCCGCGCGGCCGCCGGTGCCGGTCGAGAATCCCGCCGCTTCCAGGCTGCCAGAGATCTGCATGGTCTGCTGGGCTGAAAGCAGCACATAACCGCCATCATAGGGGGTGCGTGTCACGGGCAGGCCCAGGCTTTGCTGCTGAGCGGGAAGGAAATTGGTGGCGAGATACTGGTTGTACTGGGCGCGCACGTTGACGACGTTCTGCGAAGCCACTTCATACTGCTGGACGACGCTGCCGGAGACCGCCGGGTTCAAGCCGTTGAACATGTAGCCGCTGGTCAGCACCGCGCCACCGGGCTTGACCAGGGAATCCGTGGGCGATCCAGAGCTGGGGCTGATCAGCAGAGCCCCTGGCAGCAGCGCATACCGGGCTGGGAGCAGGGTGTAGCTGCCAGCGGCATTGAGGGTGCTGGCATTGAGGTAGATCTTCTCACCGACCTTCAGGCTGGAGCTGGCATAGCCGAGGTCTCCGCTCAGATTGGAGGAGTTGATGCTGGAGGTCGAATAGGGGGCGAAGGGGGCGGCCAGAGACGAGTAGCCGGGAATGATGGCAAAGCTGGTAGTGGAGGCCAGGATGTCCACCGTGCCACCGTTGCCGGTGACCCATTGATAGCCGAAGAGATTGCCCCCGCCGCGGATGTCGATGGCGGAACCTGCTGCGGTGGCAAGATTGACCGACGAAATCAAAATGGATTTGTCAGGCGCTCCCGAAGTAGTGATGTCAAGGCCGGTGGGGTCAATCCATGAGGTGCCGTTTAAAATGATGCCATAAGGGATCGACACTCCCGCACCGGAGAGGGGATCAATCGCAGAAACCGAGGTGAGGCTGGAGCTCTGCAGGGTGATCTGTTGCGCCACTGGCACAGCAACGTTGCTGATCAGGCCCACCGGAGCGGTGCCGCTGCCGTCCCAGCCGAGGGTGATGGTGCCCAAGGGCGCGCGCAGCGTGCCGCCCTGCGTGATGGTAGCGGCATAAATGTTCAGCCTGCCGCCGCCCGACAAGGGAAACTGGGGCGTGAGGCCTGAGGACTGGATGGTCACCGAGCCATTGTGCGCGGTACCGCCTGAGGCATAGTTGTAGGCGGTGATGGTGAAGGTGGAGGCGGTGGTGGGGTACACTTGGCCGGCGGTGAGGGTGAGATCTCCTGCGACGTCCAAATAACCGTTGCCACGCAGATCCTGGCGCGCGGTGAGGCTGGCCTGGCCGATGTTTTGCAGAGAGAGGAAACCTGTCTCAATCAAATCAGCGGTGACGACCAGCCTGCCCGTGCCGAAGGAAGGGCCAAAGTAGCTGGGGACATCGGAGTCGGCGGTCTTGAAATGATAAGGATCGACGAGTTCCGCCTCGCGAGTCGGCAGCATGAGGGGGCGTCCCAGAGCCACGTAAGGGGCGGTCAGACTGACGAGGGCATCCGCCGCGAGAACACCGCCGTCGGCGATGTGGAGGGAACCGCTGGCAGACAGACTGACCGCGCCGTTAAACTGGACATTGCCCGAGAGGGTGAGCGAGTCGAAGCCGCCGCTCTGGAAGGAAGTGGCACCAAAATAACCCTGGGCCTTGATGGCGGTCCCGCCGGAGGTCAGCAGGCTCTGGCCCAGTACGCCTCCGGTAAAGACCGGCTGGGTAAAGGAAGACATGTCCTGGGCCGCCTGCAGACTGATCTCTTTGTCATCCGAAGCGCCGAGGATGAAACGCCCAGAGGAGACGACGAGGCTGCCGCCTTGGGCCGTGGGGCCGCCCGCATCACCCAGAAGGGTGGCATTGCTGAAGAGAAACTCAGCGCCTTTGAGAGTGATGGTGCCGCCGCCGCTGTCCACCTGCGTGGGCACCGAGTAGGAGGCGGTCAACGCCTGTGAGATGGCATCCAGGCTCATACCGGCCTGCGGCGGGGTCAAATCCAGCACGGCAGTAGCACCTGAAACATTGAGGACGGCGCCGGAGTCTGCCACGATGTTTCCAAACACCTGAATGCTGCCCCCGGCATAGACGGTGCCCGTTCTTCTGTTAAAAGGATCAGCCGTATAAACGGTCTTGCCTGCGGTGGAGATCACACTTGCCGCACCCAGATGCACCGTCGCGAAAGCCACCACCGGGCTGCTGTTGTCCGCGTAATTCCCCGCGCCATTGATGGAGAGCGAGACCGTGCCAGCCGGTGCGGAGATCTGCCCTAGCATCTCGATGGTTTGCGCCTGCAGGGTCACCGAGCCCAGCGCATCCGTGATGATCTGTGAGCCGGCACCCACGGTGACGTTGCCACGGATTTTGAGAAGGTGGTCGAGCGTGCCCGTGATGCCTGATGCCAGCAACGACAGCTTAACCGGGCTGCGATAACCTTCCGGGAGGACGGTCGTGCTCAGAGAAATCGAACTGGAGGTTCCCACGGTGATGGAATTGACGGTCAGGGAGCTGACGACCGGCTGGAGGAGGGTGGCCGGAGCAATGAGCACGCCCGGGACGGAGACGATATCGCCGCCGCCTGGCGGAGTGATGTCCTGCCCCAGTCCCTTCAAGGTGAACTGACTGAAGCCGCCCGAACTGAAAAAGTCCGGCTGAAGCAGCAGAGTCCCTGCGTACGTGGGCGAGCCGCCGACCTGGATGATGGGAGCCTGCAAGACCAGAGAACCGCCTGAAGCGCCAGAAAAACCCTGCAGGCTGCCGTCCAAGGTGAGGTGGCCGCCCAGCAGGGAGGTGAACAGCGGATCATTGCCCGCCTGAATGGAAAGAGTTCCCGCATTGCCAAAGGTGAAGGCTCTGTCCGCCACCAGTCCGCCAGTGACCGTGAGCACGCTGCCAGGCGCGGCTTCAACCGAATAGCCCTTGATGCTGATGCTGCCGCCCTGCGTGGTGCTGGCATACGTGGCGACACCTGCGGTGACGGATCTGGCCACCTGCGTGGGCAGGGTCAAAGCAGCTGCGGCCATGGAGCGGTTGTCCACCACGAGCCCGGCGGTGCTGAGCACTGCGGCGCTGCCGATTTTGACCACGCCATTGGTGGTGGGGGGGACAACCACGGTTGTCGAGTTTTGCACCACGAGCAAAGCTGTGGTGTCTGGAGAGATGTTGTAGGCGGTAAGGTTCAGGCTGCCACCAGGGGCTGAGAGCTGGCCTTCCACATCCAGATTGGCCCCGGTAAAGGTGATGGAACCGGTGGGAGAGGCGGCGAGGGTGACCCCTGCCGGGACGGTGATGGTGCCATTGTTGTTGAGCAACGACAAGGAGCCAAAGCCCTGGGTGCCGCCCAGGAGACCCGGAGAGAGAATGACGGTGCTGACACGCTGGGCGGGAAAAGAAAGCGGGGTGCCGTTTGCGTCCAGCCCGAAGCTGCCCACCGCCACCTGGCCCGACGGGCTGTTTTGAAAGCTGATGTCCGGGGAAGTCGGGGAAATAACGGGGAAGAGCAGAGGTGCGCGGACGTCCTGCTGTGACTGGAACTGGAGTGCCAGGGTGCTCAGCAAGGGCGCGGTGGTCAGTTGCTGCTGGCCGATGATGTTGCTACCCTCCATCTGCCCGTCCAGGGCCATGGTGGGGGAGGAGAGGGTGAGGCTGCCGCCGCTGCCGCCGGCGCTGTAGGCGGCCTCATAATGGCTGTTGGAGGCAAAGATGCCGGTGGTGGTGGAAGAGGTGCTCCAAGTGGTGTTCTGGATGGTGGTGGTGCCGGTGTAGATGCCGGTGTAAGCCACGCTGGGATCCGCCGCGGAGATGTCCACCAGATTGCCACTGCTGACGAGCTGGGTGGTGGCCACGCTGCCTCCGGTGAAATTTTGGTAACCACTGGACACGTCCACCACGGAGCCGGGCTGCATGACGATGGAATTTCCCGCCGTCATGGTGACGGTGCCGCCTGCAAGCGTGAGCTGCCCGACGTTGCGCTGAATGAGACCGAGGTAGCCGGTGAGGTTTGCCAGGGGAGTGCCGACCCAGGTGGTGCCGTCAGTGCGCACACCCGTTTTACGCAGGTCCACCGTTATGGTATGTCCGCGCAGGGAGCCATTGCGCTGCAGCGCGGAGTCTGCCAGTTCTGCGGCGCGGAGGGTGATGGTGGCGATGTAGTCGGACAGGGAGGTGGAGACGGCGGTGGAGCCTGAGACGTCCACGGTCGCGCCCTGGTCCAGGTAAACCTGCCCGGTGGACGCCACGAACTGCTCCTGCGTGACGCCGGTGACCATCTGGAGATCCCAGATGCCGGCGCTGATGGCCACATTGGCATTGGGGGCCAGGATCACGGAATTGACGCCGAGATAAACGCCGAGGCCTTGAATGTTGATCTGCGACTTCAGCGCGAGCTCTGTGCCCACAAGCGTATCTGTGCTGGCCCATTCGGGGAGGATCTGCATGACCGAACCGGTCCCGGTTTTGACAATGCCGGTGGAGGAGGTGGAGGTGGCGGATGGATAGACAAAGGGCGCGCCAAAGCTGGAATCTGAGGGTGTATAGTTGATGTTGGGAACCGCATTGTAGTCGGCCAGCAGATCAATTCTGCCATTGAAGGCCACTGAAGTGCTGCTGTCGATGAAGCCGTTCTGGTTCACGCTGGACCCGGCGATGGCCACACTGCCGCGAGGGGCTTCGATGAGGCCAGCATTGGTGACCGTGCCGCCGTAGCTGCCGATACTGCCCACATACACGTCCAGCCCGCGCAGGGATGGGTCTGCGGAACTGTGGGCGGCAAAGCCCACCTCCATGCCTGCGGCCAGGATGGTCTGGCCGTCCGGGGTGCTGATGGTGCCGTTGTTGGTCACGTTTGGCCCCACGAGCACGACGCGTCCGCCCACATTCGCGGAAGAAGTCGGCGCAGTGATCTGCGCGCCCGTCTGCACCGTCACGTCGCCGATCTTGCTGCCCGTGGTATTAGGCAGTGCCGGGGGTGTGAAGGCCGGCGTCGGGCCTTTCGTGCCCGCCTGTTGTGCATTCGCGGAGAAGAGGAACTGCGAGTCCGGATTGTTCAGCAGGCCGCGTGTGACCAGATTGTCATTCAGCGGCAGCGCGGAGGCCACCATGGCGTGCGTGTTCACCTCGCTGCCGGCACCGAAGATGATGCCGTTTTGGTTGATGAGGTACACCTGGCCCTGCGCCTGGATGGACCCCAGGATCTGCGTCGGATTGCCGGAGGGATCGGTGATCTTGTTGAAGGCGATCCAGTTGCCGGCATCCGCACCGCCTGCGCTCTGGTCAAACTTCACCGTGGTGTCGCTGCCGACGTTGAAGGTGGTCCAATTGAGCAGCGCCTGCTGCTGCGTCTGCTGGATCGTGACGATGGTGTGCGCGTTTTGCAGCGACTGCACCGGGGCGGTGGCACCCGTCGGCGCACCGATGATGTCCAGCCCGCCTGTGCCCAGGCCGTTCGGTACGTTTGGCAGCGTCTGTCCGGCGAAGTTGGGGTTTGCCCCCGCATTGCTCGCGCCTGCCGCTGCCGCATGCGCGGCTTGCTGCATGGCGTCCACTGCATTCAGCGCCATCGTGTTTCGCGCCAGCATGTCCTGCGCGTTGGAATGCGCCTGGGCGGTGGCTGCGGCCGTGTCGATCCCCGCCGCGCCGCTAGCCGCCGCAGACGTGGCTGTCGTGCCGCCGCTCGCCGCGCCGCCCATGTGCAGGATGTCGCCCGCCTGTGTGCAGGGGGTCAGCAGCAGCAGCAAGACCATGCCGTGCACCAGCACGACGTGGAAAAAAGAAAATCGGTTGCGGGGGAAACGCTTCATGGAAAAAGGGGGCAGGGATTGGCGGGGGCAGCCGGTGGAGGCACTTCTTGCAGAAGCTTAGACAGCGCGACCTCGTTCACAGCCACAGGGTGATTGTGTAACAGTTTCGACATATAAGACTGCATGTTCGCCCGCGCTTTCTCCGCCCGCAGGCGCTGCGCGAGCTGCACGCGCACCTGGTCAAAGATCGGCGTGAAGGGCTCCCGCACGTCCAGCACCTTGAGCAGGTGCCAGCCGTCCTTCAGCTTGATCGGTGCGGACACGACGTGGAGTTTCAGCTTCGGCATCTGCGCCAGGATCTCGGGCTGGATCTGCTGCTCATTAAGCCAGCCGATCTCCCCGTCGCGTGAGGCGCTCTCCTTTTCCTCGCTCAGTTCCCGCGCCAGCTTTTCAAAGCCTGCCGGATTTTCCTTCAGCCGCTGCTGCACCGCCTTCAGCTTCTTCTCCGCGCCGGTTTCATCCGCCACGAAAATCTGCGCCAGCCGAAACGAGCGCGGCACCGTCAGAGCGGCGCGTCCGGTTTCATACGCCAGCTTCAGCTCGCCCTCGCTCGGGTAGCTCTCCGGCGGGCGGCTCTGCGCTTTCAAATAGCTGTCGCTGATGGCGGCCTCGCGCGTGCTCTTGATCAGCGCCTGCGTTGCCGGCTCCGCCTCCCACTTCTTTTCCAGCGCCTCCTTCAGCACCACCCGCTGCACCAGCAGGCTGCGCACCAGTTGATTCAGCGCACTCGGGTCACGCGCCAGCGCCTCGCGGTCCACACTTCCCAGCGTGCCCAGCGAAGCCACCACCTCGCTCTGATGCAGCTCGATGTCTCCGATGCTGCCGACGGTGGGATCATCCTCCGCGGCCTGCAGGGTGAGGGCGCAGCACAGGAGCAGGCAGGGCAGCAGCAGCCATGTGAGGCCGGAGAATCCTGAGCGTCTCTGAGCCCATGCGGAGCTTGCCTGCTTGCGGAGCGCGGCGGTTGGGGGACCAACCGCCCTACCAGCGCTGGGGGTGCTAGCGCCCAGCGCCAGGTGGGGCGGGCTGTGCGCAGCCTGCTGCGTGAGGTCGTAGAATCCTGAGCGTCTCTGAGCCCATGCGGAGCTTGCCTGCTTGCGGAGCGCGGCGGTTGGGGGACCAACCGCCCTACCCGCGCTGGGCGCAAGCACATGCAGCGGAGTACTGCCTTCTTCGTCAAGGCTACGAAGGCCACGGCGGAATAAATTCCGCGCTGCGAATCCCGCTCTCAGGTCTGCGCTCATGGCTCAGCGTCCCGCCGGGGTTTGTACCTTCGCCGCATCCCCCTTGGTCGCCATCTTGTGCGCCGCATCCGGCTTGATCCTGCCGTCCACCAGCTTGTCGCCGTAGTCCTGCACCAGCGTCTGCAACTTCACGCGCATGTTGCCGGTGAAGGGCTCCCGCGCGGCGATGGCTGTGCCGAGACCGAAGCCCTCCAGCCGTGTCAAAATTTCGCTGCCCGTTTTGTACAGCTCATCATTCTTGCGCTGATAATCTGCGATCCGGCGGTCCTGCAAAATCACGCGGGCAGAGAGCTCCGCGCGCTGCGCCTCGATCTTCCTGGCCGCCTCCGTGATCTTCTGGTGACCCTCCTTCCAGCTCGCCAGCGCCGTCTGCAGGCGCAGTTGCTCACGCTCCTGCTCCATCACCTTGGCCTTCAGTTCCGCGATGTTTTTGTCCGAGGCATCCTTCTCGGCGTTTCTCTCTTTGCCGAGCGCCTTGAACTTGATCTCCAGCGCCTTCAGCTTTTCATCCAGCTCCAGGTTCGCGGCCTGCAGCGTCGCGTTGTCCGCATCCGCCTTCTGCTTTTGCACGGTGATGTTGCGCAGTTGATCGCGCATGCGCTTCAGCACCGCCATCGCGGGGTCGGCCTCTTCAGCGGCACGCGTGACACCGGTCATCAGTCCGGCAAGAACAAGGAAAGATACAGTCAGGTATTTCATGATAAGAAAAATTTAAATGTGTGCATAACCATCGTTAAAAACCCAGCGCCAGGTAGGGCGGGCTGTCCTCAGACCGACGCGTGAGGCCATAAAAGGTAGGGCGTTCCTCAGCCAATGCGGAGCCCACCACCCTGCGAATGATGAGGGAGTTTCGCGATGATCTGTCAATTCTCTCGCCATAATCAAAATTTTGCCGTCAGGTCAAACATGACCACGTCCGAGCGCAGCGTGGGGCCTGCGATCTGCGCCGCCGCCATGTAGGAAAGGCGGATGGCAGTGGCCTTGCTCAGCGCCATGGCCGCGCTCAGCGTGTAGCCTTTCATGTTGGTGCCGCCGCCGCCGAAATTGGAGTCTGTGAAGCCGTCCACCACGGAGTCAGACTCCACGTAGCGGTAGCTGAGGCCCACGTTCCAGTCGCCGTACTGTTTGAAGGTGTTGTAGGGCTTGCCGACATTGACACCCATGAACCACGCGGTGTCTCCGCCGGCAAAGTTGCCGCTGCCACCGCCTGTGCGGTTGTTCACCGCCACGGAGTTGATCGCTGCGCGGTTGAAGGCCAGGTTCTTCACGAACTCTCCGAGAAGGGAGACCTGCATCGGCTCCCAGTGGTTCAGGTTCACACGGCCCGACCACGCGATCTGGCGGAAGGGCGTCGCGAGTCCGAAGTACTGAAACTGATTTGTGGTGCCAAAGCCGTTGAGCGCTGTCGGCGTGATGTTGCGGATCGCGCGGTAGGTGTTGCCTTTCTGTGCAAACAGCGGGCGGCTGTTGTCCGTGCTCCCTGCGTCCGTGTTGTTCAGCGGCACATACGGGTCCGACAGACGGCCTTCGATGTTCTTCCAGTCATAATACGCAAAGCCCATCTTCACCTCGACCTTTTCCACGGGCTTGAACTCCACGCCGAACTGCGCGGCGAAGAGGTACTTGTCATAGCTCGAAGTTTTCGTCGGACTGTTGTCCGGGAAGTTCAGCGCTGTGTTGAAGACGGTGAACACACCGCCGCTCAGCCATGATCTGAAGTTCGGATTCCACTGCTGGTCGATCTGAAACGCGGCGCCATCCAGCGCCACGTCTTCATCCCACATGATCTCGCTGGAGGTCATGAAGAGGTTGTTGAACCGGCCGAGGAACAACGCCACGTGCGTGTCCGGACTGATCGCCGCGTCATACTTCACGAAGGCGCGGTCCAGCCAGAGCTGGTACTTGGAGAAGTTGCCGCCCTGGCCCCCCGGGCCCGCAGCGCCCAGCGCCTGGTTGGTGGACACCGGCGTGTTCGTGGTGCCTGTGGCGAAGCGGATGCCGGCGGTGAAGCCGTCTTCCAGATCAATGTCAAAGCCCAGACGCATGCGCATCAGGTAGGTGTCGCGGTGCTTGTCCACATTGAGCTGGGGCGAGAAGATCGCGCCCGACACATCAAACGGCGCGCCGGTGTTGATGAGGTTGAAGTTTGGAAACACGCCCGTCGTGTTGTTGCCGTCCGGGTAGCTGAAGCCCTGGTACTGCGTGCGCACATCGCCAAACATCGTGATGCGCTGCGTCCATTCCGGGATGGCGTTTGGGGAGGCCCAGCGCTCATTGCGCGCCTGCGTCAGCACTTCATTGCGCAACTGCTCGCGGATCTGCGACTTCACGGCTTCGGGGATGTAGGTCACGCGCACTTCGTCGTTGTCCGGCTGCACCGGCGGCATCGCGCCCTGGGCCATCACGGCGGCCTGCGTTTCCGCCACGGCCTGCGCCTGCGCTTTGGCGAAGGCGGCATCCTGCTCTGCGCCCTTGATCAGATCGGACGCCTCACCATGCGTGAGGATGCCCTTTTGCACCAGGCGGTTGATGAGGTTCAGCGTCACGTTTTGTGAAGGTGTGGTGGCAATCGGCTGCGGTGCGGCGCCATTCAGATCTGGCAGCACGGGTGCCGCTGCGGCGGGATCGGTGGAGATCGGCGCGGCAGCAGGTGTGCCTGCCGCAGGGGCGGAGGCGGCTTCGGCTCCAGCGGTCGCGGGAGACAGCGCTCCGGCGGCGGGCGGCGGCGCGGTGTTTTCAGCCAGCAGTGGCAGCGGCGCGGGCAGCTTGGGCTCCGCCGCCTTCATCAATGAGGGCAGCAACGCGGAGAGCAGGGAGGCGGTGAAACAGGCGTACGTTCTTCGCCAGACTTGGTTTGAGGTGAGCATGGAGCAGGGGGAGAAAGGGCGGGGACTTCAGTTCGGTTTGCGTGCGGTGAGCCGCAGGTTGATGGGCATGGGCATGCCGTCAGGCGGCGGCTCCGTGAGGACGAGTCCGTTGAAAACTTCGTTCTCGATCGCCGCGTCCAGTTTGGGGTCGCCGGTGCTGGCGGCGAGCTTCACGCGGGTGATGCGCCCAGTGTTGTCGGACCAGACTTTGATCGTGTTGGTGAATCCGGCGTGCTTCGTCAGCGGATTGCTGCGCAGGGCATCGGCGATGCGGTTTTGCACCTGCCCGGCATACCAGCCCCACTTGCTGCCGCCTTTGCCGCCGCCGCCGATCATGCCGCCACGGCCACCGCCGCCGCCGCCCAGACCGAGGCCGTTGCCATCGCCACCGCCCAGGGCGGTGCCCAGCGGCTCGTCAGACGGTTTGTCCGGCGCTTTGTCATCGGGCTTTTGTTCGTCAGGCTTCACTTCCTCCTGCGCGACCATTTCCTCTTCCTTTTTTTCTTCAGGCGGGGGCTCCTCCCGCTTCGGCGGGGGTGGCGGGGGAGGGGGAGGTGGCGGCGGGAGGGAGATCGAGATCATCTCCATCTTCTTCTTCGGCGTGGACTTCGACGGCGTGTGATGGGCATACACATACCCACCCACACCCACTGCCAGACCGCAGAGGATCAGCAGCACAAGATAACGCCGGATGAATCCGGGTTCGTCGTCTTCGGTGTGAGGAGTTGCCATGACGTGGTAGGACTCTGGGAGTTACTTTTTCGGTGCCTGCGTCGCCAGCCCGATGTTCGTGAAGCCGGCGCGGCCCACGGCGGTGAGCACGTCCATGATGGTCTGGTAGGACGTGCCGGTGCTCCCGCGCACGACGATGGGCGCCTCCGGTATTGCAGCCTTGATCGCCTCCAGCTTGCTGGAAAGTTCGTCGATCGTGACGGCGGCCGCGTTGAGCTTGATGTTGCCCTGGTCGTCCACGGTGACGGCCTGCATTTTTGGGCCTTCGATGGGCTTGGAGGTGGAGGGTCCGCCGCGCGGCAGGTTCACCTTTACGCCTTGTACACCGGCGGTGGTCATGATGATGAAGATGAGCAGCAGAACCAGGTAAAGGTCCACCATTGGCGTGACGTTGATGTCATCGTAAGATTTGTTGTCGGCATCCATGGAAGTGGGTGATTACTCCTTGTAGTGTTCCGCCATCTTCGTGACGAACTCGTCGATGAAGGTCTCCATGTTGGAGACCACGTCCTTGATGCGTGAGCTGAGGTAGCTGTAGATAAACAGCGCCGGAATCGCCACGGCGAGACCCGCCACCGTGGCGAGCAGCGCGCCTGCAATGCCGGGAGCAATGGAGTTCACCTCCACCTGGCCGGACTTCGCAATGACGGCGAAGGTGATCATCACCCCGATCACCGTGCCCAGCAGCCCGAGGTAAGGACCACCCGCGATGCCGATGGTCAGGAACACCAGCTTGCCGTTGAGCTTCTGCACCTCCCGCACCATGCCGCCATGCAGCGTCGCTTTGATCGCCTGGATCGAGCGTCCGCTCAGACCCATGGAGAGGCCTTTCGCCTCCTTCTTCTCCTGCGTGTTAAAGGTCACCTGGCGGAAGGACTTCATGCGGTGGCTGATCTCTTCCGAGCCCAGGTGGTAGAGCTGGTACAGCGGGGACTGCCGCATCAGCTTGTGCATCTTGCCGCTCACGCTTCCGCCGATGTTTTGCACGCTCTCCGCGTCTTCTGTGTCGATGGCGGTGAGGTCGCTGGAAATCTTCTCCCAGCGCTTCGTGAATTCCTTCGAGGCCTTCTCAATCGTGTTGAGATACATGATTTTTCCCGCCGCAATGATCCAGCCCATGATCGCCAGAATCGTGCAGAGAACGATCACGACCCAGCCGTCAAACGTGAGGTCCTTGGAGATGTCCGTGATGAGCGAGAGATGCTTCATGATCTCGCTTTCTTCCTTGTGGTCGGAGGCCTCGTCCGCGCCCACGCTGAGCAGCTTGTCCTTGTCCCCAGTCGTGCCCTGGTTCACCGCCGCAAACTGAATGTATCCCGCAGGCCGCGCCGTCTTGGCGATCTGCACTTCATCGATCTCACCCGTGTAGCCCACGAAGTCTCCGGTGCTGTCCTTGTCGAGCTCCACCGGCGTCTTCAGCGCAGGCATCGCAGCGCTCACCGCACCGTAGGATTTGCCATCCACATACACCGTGATGTTGCCCGCATCCGCCACGGCGGCCACATGGTGCCAGCCACCGGCGGCGATGGGCGCGCCCACGCTGCTGCGCTTCTTGTTCACTTCCACAAACGGGACGCCGTTGTCCAGCCCCAGGATGAAAGCATTCGCGCCATCGCGGCGGCTGAGGAGCACGGCATTCGGCTGCAGGGCGCTCGGCTTGATCCACGCGGAAACCGTCAGCGGTGCGCCCATGGCCCACTCCGGCAGCGGCGGGGCAGGGACCTTGATCGCCGTCTGTCCAAACACACGCAGCCCGCCGCCGATGAGAGATCCCGCCGCCGGGGGTGGCGTGCCTTCCGCATTCGCTCCGGTGGGGGACGAGTCCGTGCCCGCCTTTGACGCATCCGCAAAGTGGTACACCAGCACCGTATTCGCCTCATACGTTTCCTTCGCCGCCTCCGGCGCACCGGCCTCGCTATTGCCGTAGTACAGCCAGATGGCGGTGGCGTTCGCAGGCTTGAGGTCCGGCACCTGCACCCACACGTAGGCTTCATTGAGCAGTGAGTCCCACTTTTCCACGTGGTGCTTCAGCACCGTCTTGTGATCGTCCGCCACGAAGCGCAGATCGCTGCCGTCTTCCTTGGCCGAGATGAAGTTGAACACGCCTTCATGCAGACGCACCAGCACCGCCGTGGTGCCGATGGGTTCGGCAATCGCCACGCCCTTGCCCGAGGTGTCGATGTCGATCTTCTTGCGCGTGGGCCACTTTGCATCCCACCAGGTGGTTTCAGCAGCGGACACAAAGGCGGCCGCAGCCAGCTGGAAGGCCAGAAGGGAGATCAGGAGACGTGGGAGGCGGGACATGCAGCGTTGAGGGAGTTGGGGAAAAAAGAGTGCGGTTAAAAATCCATGCCGAGGCGGAAGAGAAGGAAGAGGTCATGCGCCAGCGCGTTCGGCTGGGTGACCAGCGGCATCGCCAGATCCACGGAGCCGGTGAGGTGGTTCAGGTAGCGGATGCGGCTGCCGAAGCCCGCGCTCGCCAGGTCGTAGCTGCGCTTCTCCGCTGGCAGCGTGTGGTTGGTGTACAGCTTGCCGCCTTCCAGGAAGGCATACACGCGCCACTGATTCTCCCGGTCCTTCGCGGAGCCGAGGAAGTTCGGACTGCGGAACTCCAGCGTGCCAAAAATCCCCGAGTCACCGAGTCGCGTGGCGATGAGATAGCCGCGCGCGTTGTTGAAGCCGCCGCCGGAAGTCTGCTCCGTATTGATCAGCGCGTCCGGCGTGGCCTGCCCCTGCGCGCGTGTGTAGATCTGAAAGCCGTTCGCCACGTCATGCGTGTGCGAGAGGTCGCCGCGGAAGTAAAAGAAACTGTCATTCGCGCTGAAGCGCCGCGCCGCAAACTGCGTCTGCGAGCCGCCCATGCCGGTGACGTGCCAGGTCAGCGCCGCGTTGAACTCCGTGTACGCCTGATCCGTCACCCGGCTCGCGCTGTAGGACAGGTTAAACGGATAATAGGCGATGGGAGAAGATACCAGCGCGCCGCCCGCATTCACGTCCTGCACAAAATTCTTGTAGTCCATGCCGAAGCTGAAGGAGTGAAAATAGCCCTGCTTCGCCGGCAGCGTCCGCATCAGGCGAAAGCCCACGATCTGCCCTTTCCCGATCACCGTCGTGCCGCCCAGTGCCGCGATGTTGCTGTCCTGCACCGTGCCCGTCAGCATCACGCTCAGCCCTTCCACGCTGTTCACCGGGGCCTGATAAAAGGCGGAGTACACCGCACTGTCCGTAGTCTTCTCCGGGGCGACCTGAAAGCTGCCCCCCAGCGTGTGGCCCATCTGCCACAGGTTGCTGTAGCTCAGCGAGCCGCTCAGGCGCAGCGGCACCGTGTTCGCATTGTGCTGGTTGTTCAGCTCCAGGCTCCCGTGCAGCGGCAGCTTGTCCTCCACCTTCAGGTCGATATCCACCGTGCCCGGCACCACACCCGCGCGCAGCTCCGGCGTGATCTTCCTGTCCCGCCAGCGGTTCAGCGCCATCACGTCCTTGGAAATTTCATTGAAGTTCGGCACCGTGCCCTCCTTCATCGAAGGGGCCTGCGCCTTGATCGTGCTCGGCAGGAAATAGCGCGCCCCCTTCACCCGCAGGCGTCCCACGGGAGTTTCTACCACTTCCAGGTAGATCACACCACGATTCCCCGTCTGCTGCGGCACCTGCACACCCACGCTCTGGTAGCCCTTCGCCTTATAGACTTTCTCCAGCGCCAGCCGTGCCCCCTCAATGTCCTGCTCGCCCCGGCCCGGCCCCATGAACGGATACACCGCCTCCTCGATCTCAATGCCCTTCAGCAGATGGTTTCCGCGCACGCGGTATTCGCGCACGTAGAGATTGCCGAGCTGCGACAAAGCCGTCGGCGCAGGAGATGCCGTACTCTCAGTCGTGGTGGCCGCGTCGCACATCATGCCAAAACCCGCCCAGCACACCAGCGCGGTGGTGCTTGTTTTGAAAATGGAGTGAAAGAATGGGGACAGCATTGGCGCAGATTTCAGAGCCCCTCTTTTTCGTTCGCAGCAGGACTCCCTCAAGCTGGCCGCTGTTACGAATGCGTCACACGCCACCCACCCGCCGCACCGTGTAAGTGGGTACAACAGCTTATTAAGTGACAGTTATGTCACCTTCACCGTTCGCCCCATCAAAGTAACAGGCTCATTCATGCCACGCACCCGTGGCATCATTCGCCTTTCGACCCTCTTCGAAGTATCTGCCGAGCCTCCTTTCTCCTTATGCTTTCCACCACAGCCATGTCCGGCAGGGTTGGGTGTGGCGGTGTTTTGTGTCACCGCTACGCGGTTCCACGAAATGGGGTGATGGGTGATACAGGGTCCGTGGGTTGGCACCCACGGCTACGATTATGCCAGCCCTCCGGGCTTTCGGAGGGAGAGAGAGTGTGTGCGGCTTGAAGTCTGCCATGACATGCCATGCCATGAACTTGCCACGCCCATTCAGCACAGGTGTTGCAAACACCGCGGCAGGAAGCGACGGCTCTGCTGAAGCGGCAGAAAGCCACCGAGTTTTACGATGCCTGGCTGAACAATGTGCGGGGCAAGATCAAGATCCAGATCCTGCCACCGCCAGATGCCAAGACCGCGAAGTGAGCAGGCCGCCCCATGGCTCAGGCGCGCCAGAATGAATTTCTGCAGTGCCGCAGCGGAAGGAAAAAGGGGCGGCGGACAGGCCATGGCAGAAAGAGCTTGCTGTTGCGAAACTATTTGGCAATTTAGCCAAATAACCAAATAGACCATGCCCCCACGCAAGACAGTTTCCACCAAACGCTCCGCCGTTATCAAGGCGCTCGCGCACCCCTCGCGCCTCCTGATCGCCGAGGCGCTCATGGAGGGGGAGATGTGCGTGTGCGATCTCAAGGACTTGGTGGGTGCGGACATGTCCACCGTCTCCAAGCACCTCAGCCTCATGCGTCAGGCGGGTGTGCTCGTCTCTGACAAGCGCGGGCTGAACATCTACTACCGCCTCGCCTGCGACTGCCTGGGCGACTTCCTCCGCTGCCTCGACCAGCTCGCTCCCAAGAAGGCCACCACTCAATCCTGCTGCTGACTCACGCCATGAACCTCACCGAATTCCTCACCCACCTCCGCGCTCACGCGGACAAGCCGCTGCTCTTTGTCCTGCCGGATGGCGGCCTCATCCCCGCGCACTGCCACATCACTGAAGTGGGCCACGTCCTGAAGCGCTTCATTGACTGCGGCGGCACCCGCCGCACCCTGGAGACCTGCCTGCTCCAGACGTGGGTGCATGACGATACCGATCACCGTCTTCTCGCTGGCAAACTCGCCACCATCTTCGGCATGGCGGGCGATGTGCTCCCGCATCACGATCTGCCCGTCGAGATCGAATATGAGGACGGCGTGGTCGCGCAGTTCCCGGTGGAAAGCGCGGAGCTCATCGACGGCGCACTGGCCTTCCGCCTCGGTTTCAAACACACCGACTGCCTCGCCCGCGGCATCTGCCTGCCCGGTGCCTGCGCCCCAGCGCCAGTCCCTGAAGCCGCAGCGGAATCCTCCTGCTGCACGCCCGGCTCCCAATGCTGCTGACACAGACACCCATGAAAAAACTCCTCGCCGAATGCCTCGGCACATTCACGCTCGTCTTCGCCGGTACCGGGGCCATCGTCATCAATGCGGCCTACGGGGGAGCCATCACGCATGTGGGCATCGCCCTTACCTTCGGGCTCGTCGTGCTGGCGATGATCCACACCTTTGGCGATGTCAGCGGCGCTCACCTGAACCCCGCCGTCACGCTTGGCTTTGCCGCCGCACGGCGCTTCGCCTGGCGTGATGTGCCCGCGTACCTCGGCGCGCAGCTTGTGGGTGCCCTCGCCGCCAGCACCCTCCTCCACGGCCTCTTTCCCCAAGACCCCGCCAGCCTCGGCACCACGCTGCCTGCCGGGTCCGATCTGCAAAGCTTTGTGCTGGAGCTGGTGCTCACCGCCATTCTCATGCTCACCATTCTGAGCGTTTCCACGGGTGCCAAAGAAAAAGGCATCACTGCTGGCATCGCCATCGGCGGCGTCATCGCCCTGGAGGCCCTGTTTGCCGGACCCGTCAGCGGTGCTTCCATGAACCCCGCCCGCTCACTGGCTCCCGCACTCGTTTCCGGCCACCTCGAGCATCTCTGGCTCTATCTCACCGCCCCCGTGCTCGGTGCCCTCCTCGCCGTGCCGTTGTGCATCGGCGTGCGTGACAGCGGCTGCTGCGGTGGCCGCTGCGTGCCCGCCACCGAATAACTTCTCTCATCCCTCTCATGAAACCCATCATCCTCATTCTATGCACCGGCAACTCCTGCCGCTCCCACCTTGCTGAAGGCATCCTGCGCCGCGCCTTGGGCGATGGCTTCACCGTCGCCAGCGCCGGATCCAAGCCCGCCGGCTACGTCCACCCCCTCGCCATCAAAGTCATGGCAGAGATCGGCATCGACATCTCCGCGCATCATTCCAAGCACCTCAATGAATTCCTCAGCCAGGACATTGAAACCGTCATCACCGTCTGCGGCAATGCCGACCAGGCCTGCCCCCTGTTTCCCGGCCAGGTGAACCGCCACCACTGGGGCTTTGACGATCCCGCCCACGCGACCGGCACCGAGGAGCAGCAATTGGAAGTCTTCCGTCGCGTGCGCGATGAAATCCGCGATGTGTTTGAGTCCTACGCCTCCGGCCGCAAGGACCAGGAAGCCATGGCCAAGTCCATGCTCCCGCTCGCGGCGCAGGCCTACAGCGACGGACGGCAGGACGAAAACAAAACCCGTCCGTAGCGCGACTCTACATGAGAACCCCGCGTCTTCTGGTGCTATTCCTCTGCTCCGCTGCGGCCCCTGTCTTTGGCACGCCCACCGGCCTCAACAACATCCCCACCGCAGACACCGTGCCGCACCGCACGGTGGCCGTGCAGTACTTCAGCAGCTTCGGTGGTGCGAACCAGTTCAGCACCAGCGGGCCGGGCAAAACATCGGACTGGGCAGGCTTTAAGACCGGCTGGGACTTCAAGCCCCTGCACCTGGAGTGGGGGCTGGACAGCCCACTGGGCACTGGCTATTCAGGCCCGCTGCTGTTCCAGACCAAGGCGCGCATTCAGCCCTGGGAAGATGGCATGTTCGCCCTTGGTGTTGCAGGTGTCGCTCTCACCGATACGGAGCGTGCACGCGATCCCTTCACCTACGCCATGCTCTGGCATGACTTCCACCTCGCCCGTCTGCACGCAGGCTACGGCCTGCAAACTCATGGTGACAGCTTCCTCTTCGGCGTGGACCGCACCTGGAAGCTCTTCGAGCGCAATTTTAATCTCAACGCCGACCTCGTTCAGTCGCGCGATCAGCGCGGCCTCATCACCGCCGTCGGTGCCAAGTATGATCTGTGCAAACACATCGTCCTCGAAACCTGGGCCAACTTTCCCGACCGTGATCGCGTGAGCCTCATCGCCAAGATTAACTTTGTCTTCACCTTCTAGTCAGGGCTTCGCATTCGTTGCATTACGCACGGCTTCTAGCTGCGCCTGGATAAAGTAGTCTCCGCCAAACATGGAGGAGAACTGTTCGTCACTGGCTCGCTGGGCTGAAAGCCAGCGCTGACGGTAAACCGGGCTGGTGGGGTCAGACCCCGCGCTCTGCAGGGAAGTGGCGAAATCCTGGCGCACCTGGCCGAGGACTGCAGCGGCGGCCTGGTTCAGACGTGGATCCGTCGGTGTGGCTGACAGACTGCTGGTGGCTGCGGGCTGAGTGGGATCATTGCCGACGAGAAAGGCGACGGGCGTGAGGGTGGCGCCGGAATTTTTGACTGCGGCACCGGTGGCTGCGGCTGCCTGCGTGCCGGAGGCCGGGGATGAAGAGGGGGACGTCTGCGCGATAGCGCCGGTTGCGGCGGCTCCGGAGCCGAGAGCGAGCGTGAGCACGGAGGCCTCTTCGGTTTTTAACTGCTGCAGGCGCTGCTGCAATGCGGGCCGGGAGCCGGGTGTGGCGGCGGCCAGTTCGCGCTCGACCTCCTGCTGTTTGAAGGTGTAAATTTCGTGCAGTTCGCCCTGGACGATGTCGCGGATGGTGGCTTCAGGACAGCCGATGGAGCGCAGGTTGCCCACGAAGGTGGGGAAATCAACGGCGTCGAGCTGGCGCCAGTGAAAGGGGGAGGGTTTGGCGGCGGGGACGGTGCCTTCAGGCCGGGTGGGTTTGGCCGCCGTAACGACGGTGGGGGGCGGCTGATTCAGCGCCGGCTCCGGGTTTGCCCGCCAGACCAAGGCGAGTGAGGCAGCCAGCACGAGATTCATGCCGCATGATACCATGAGCAGCCAGGAGGTGCTTTGAATGAGTTTGCGGAGATGCATGGCTGAGGAGAGATGAAAAAACTGGTGCTGACGACGAGCGTCAGCACCAGTTGGGTGTTGATTGAGAGTGGAGCTTAAATCAGGATCAAGGACCAACAAGGGCGCCGTCGCCGGTGCGGCTGGTTGCCATGGTGGTGAGGTCAATGCCGTTGACGCCGAGGTTTGGAGCGATGGCACCTTTGATCTTGGTGATCAGAGTGGCTTCGTCGCCGGTGGGAGTACCTTTGTAGGAGAGGTGCTCATAGCACCACAGGCTGTAGCCACCGTTCTGCACGCTGGCGATGGCGGCTGGAGAACCGTCATAGACATTGCCATCGTACTTCAGGCGGACGCCGCCATTGGTCACGGCGGCGGCGGCATCGCCGGCACCGAGATATCCCACGACCGCCACATTGGGGTCATTTGCGGTGGTGGTGGCGCCTGAGGCGTCAAGAATGTTCACCGAACCGCCGGTGAAGCCCAAGAGAGTGGCGATCGCGCCGCCGGAACCATAACCACCGTTGCCGGCGTTCGAGGTGTCGGCGTTGGGGAAGTTGGTGTTGTCGGTAGGCCAGATCCGGAGGCTGGTGATGCTGCCACTGCCGGTGCTGCCGGAGGTGACGGCGAAATACTGGGTAACCAGATTGGCGATGCCGAATTTCGTTTCGGCTAGAACCGTGACGCGAGTGCCAGAGCCATTGTCGCGACCGGTGGCATAGACGTTGTTGGTGTCAGTGGCGACGCCAGTCAGGAAAGACTGGGGGACGACACCGTTGTTGAGCAGGAGGCGGGCGTTCTGGGCGGTGATGTTGGTCAGGGTGCTGCCTTTGTTGGCCACGAAGACGAAGGGAACGACGGCCACGGTGGTTTCATTGAGGCCGGTGACTTTCGTCGAGGTGACGGAATTCTGGAAGATATCCGACATGGCGAACTGGGCCGCCCCAGGGGCGGTGGTGCCAGTGGCGGCGTAGGTGACGTGGTCGTACCCTGCGGTGGCCGAAGTGGCCGGAGCATAGGTGAGCACGGTGGAGCTGGAGATGGCGATCAACCCGGCGGCCGAGCCCGAAAGGGCGCAGAAGACGGTGATCGGCGCACCGCCATTGACGCCGGTGATGGAGCCCTGGAAGGTCACCGTGTTGGCCGCATTGATGGCGGTGCGTCCTGCAGCAGCGGTGGTATTGGTGCCGGAAGCCGTGGTGGTGATTTTGCAGGTGGCGGTGCTCGTGGAGGGGGTGCCGCCCATCAGAGCGACGATGGTGTCATAAAGAGCGCCACGAAAGGCGGTGGAGCCCGTGATGGTGAAGGTGGTGCTGGCGGAGGCCGGCTGGATGAATGCGAAGGCGGCAAGGCCCAGAGCGATTTTGACAAAAGATTTCATGAAGTATTATAAAATAAAAAGGTGTGGTAGCTGAGAAGGAAATGAGGCTAGCTGTGGAGGACTAGGCCTTCACGCGACGGCGGCGAAGGAGAAGGCCACCCAGACCCAGGGCAGCGAAGAGCGTGCGGCTGGGCTCTGGAGCGGCGGCGACGGTGGTGTTGAAGCTGAGGTTGCCGCCGCTGTCGAGGGAGAAGGTTCCCAGGTAGGTGCCGGGCTGGGTGCTGGCGCCGTTGGAGCCAAGGATGCGGTAAAGATCCAAAGCGGTGCCGGAAGTGCCGGCGGCGAAGCTGCCCTGAACCGAAGCAGGGAGGCTGCTATTACCCCAGTTTCCTTGAGCATCAGCGACCCATGCTGTGTTGCCAGTCGGGACCGCAATCGGGCCGGTTGTTCCAGAAGCACTGAGGAAAGAGCTTTGGACCGAGCCAATTTGGGAGAAGTAGGTATTGCGGGTGGTAAGTCCGGAATTGAAGCCTGCTGTCACCTGAGCGGAGTTATTGATGGTGTTGCCATCCTGAGCCTGGGTAAGGTAGGCGGTTCTGCTCGTGTCACCGTTGGGAAGAGTGCTGCCGCTGGCGTTGTCACCTGCGATGGACCAGAAGACCGTGGAGTCCAAGGCCGTGTAGGTGGAGCCAAGGATGGAACCGAGGCTGGCAATGTTGGTGAGGTTTGTGCCGCTGTTGTGAGCATTCACAAACTGTGACGCATTGCCGAGGTCCAGGGTAAGCACGGTATTGGCACCGCTTCCAGAGGTCTGGTTGAACGCCAGGAGAATGTCTCCCTGTGCGAACGTAGCGGCAGAAGCGGGAATCGCTGCTGCCGAAATCCCGGCCATGACGAACATGGTGAGGAGGTGTTTGGTTTTAATCTGCATGGTGTGTGTGGTTGTCGGTTGAGTGTGGACAAAGCATTCCAGAATGGAGTGCTTCATCGTCAGTGGCCGGCGGTCGAGCAGTAGCCAGACAGCCGAATGAAATCTATGTGTGAAGGGTTACGATTTGGACACGCCGCCCCACCGCTGCTATGCGCGGCCTGCCAGCAAGAGGGAATGCCGGGCAGTAAGTTTGAAATGGAGTGGGATGCGGTCAAAACGTGGTGGCAGTTCCCCACGCATGTGCGAAGCGCGATGGAAGCCACCTTGCTTTAGCCAGTTCATCCAACGGGATAATGACTGTACTGTTAATGTTTTGTCACATTGGCGTCTGCCAATGCCAGCGCTGCACCTGTCGTTTTTCAGGGGGCTTTGACCGTGAGTTCATGGGCGAGCAAGCTTTGAAGCTTGAGGATGTACCCGTAGGAGGAGCCGCTCATTTGATGAGCGATGGTACCGTCCGAACGGATGAGCACGGTGCGCGGTACGTACCCGGTGAAGTAGCGGCGGTAGATTTCCTGCTGTGGATCAGCGACCAGCGGAAAGGAGAGCTTGAGCTCACCGCCGAGCTTGACGAGCTCCTCGCGTTGGTAGTCGCGGCCGATGGCGATGATGCGGAAATGGTCTTTGTCCCGGAGCTTTTGGAAGATTTCATTCTCCAGATTGCGCAGGTCTGTAAGGGAGGAGAGATTGGTGGCGGAAAAAAAGTAAAGCAGCACCACCTTGCCTTTGAGGGTGGAGAGCCTGAGGTTTTTGCCATCGGTGGTCTGGCAGGTGAAATCGGGCGCGGGCTGGTTCACCGCAATGAGGGTGCTGGCCTTCACTTTCTGGTCCACGTTATCATCTGCATTTTCGCCGTGGCAGGCAGCGGACAGACCGAGGGTGAGGAGCAGGGTGGAGAGGACGAGGAGGCGAAATTTCATAAACAGCATAGTGCGGTAAGGCATTTATTTCCTACAGGTCTGGGAGGCTCGTCAAAGGTGGTAGTGGAACAAAGATGTCACATTGAAGCCGTGTGCTATGGTGCACTGGTTCAATGTCCGCCCACTGATTTTTGCCGCAATGATGACAAGACACTGCTTCTGCCTGCTTTTCCTGCTTGCTCCCCTCCGGGGTATGCTGGCGCAGGAGCATGCCGTCTTCACGCCGCCGCAGGCCTACCCCACGGCGCGCTATGAGGCTGACTGGCGCAGAAACCCCTTCACGCTGAAGACCGTCGTGCCTCTGGCTGCGCAGGATCCCTTTGCCAAAGACATGGCCATCGGCGCGCACTACGGCACTGCGGAAAATCCTACCGTGGTGGTGGTCAACACCAAGACCCACGAACGCATCCTCCTGCGCAAGGACAAGCCCGCTGCCAACGGCATGCGCCTGAAGTCCGTCCACGTGGCCATCACTCGGAGCGAGTGCGAAGCGGAGATCGTGCTGGGTGCGCAAACTGCCGTGGTGAAGTATGATGTGGCCTACCTCGGCCAGCTCACCGCTACCGGGGCCGGACGTGCCGCCGCGCCGAAAGGCCTCCCTCCGCCGGGAACCAACGGGGTGCGGCTGCCCCCTCTGTCTCTGCCGGCGCCCACGGGCCAGCCTCCTCCGGGCAGCGTGGTCAAAGTCACCCAACTGACCCCGATGGTCCCCATCGCCCCGCGTGCGGCTGCCCCACAGCCCAGCTCGTGGCTCATGCCTCCGCCGCAGCCCGATTTGCCGAAGCCCCGCAGCGGCCCGTGATCCGTGGGGAAGCGAAGGCTCACCACAGCATCGGCGTCTTCACCTGCGCGCCACCCTTCAGCACCAGATCTGCCAGCGGCACTTTGCCCGCGCAGAAATCCCAGCCCAGCCCCAGCGCGGCGATCTGACCGGGGGCGACGTGAGCGAGGCGCAGCTCCAGAGTGCGGTCCACATCAAAGCAGCCTGCGCGGACATACGCCGCCGCATCCCCCGGGGAAAACCCCGCCTGCAGCCACTGACGCGCAGCGACTTGCGTACCTTCGATTGCGGCGGCCATTTCAGTTAGATCATGGGGACTTGGGCTCATGCCGCGCAGTCTGGCACGTCTTGGACAACTGTTCAAATAAACAGTTGTTGAAAATAGACCAGAGTTGAACTGGTTGGGTGCAGCAAAAGAGGCCGTTTCGACTCGTCAGCAAGCTGAGCCAAAGCTCTGTTAATTATGAAAAAACACCCGGCAGGGGAATTTCACCGGGCGGCTTTCAGATCAGGCAGACCAGGTCTGCACAAGCGGAGCGGCAACTGGCTATCGAACGTTCGGGAGCGGTGGAGGTGGTCCTTAAGCGGTTTGCTGCAGGCAAAGCAGAAGCTTACACCGCTCAGCAATTGGGCGAAGTTGTTGAGCCTACGCGACCGTTGGTAAAGATCGCCCTCCTGCTGACCGTCGGTTGAGATTTTTCTGCCCTAAAATTATCTGACCTATTTGACCGGCTGGGAGCAGGCAGGGTGGGTTAAAGGATTACTCTTGGCTGACCTTGGACTTGGCAGGCCTGATGTCTTTGATCTCGATCTGGTTGACCACCGCCCCCGTGCCTGCGCATTTTTCGGCCAGTGCGCCGATCTTGGTCTTCTCGTTCAGGCTGTCCACCATGCCGCGCAGTGTCACCCTGCCGCATGCGGTGATGATCTTTACTTCCTTGGCGTCAAAGGAAAGGCTGTCGTCGTCGATGAGCACCTTGCGGATTTCCTGCATGAGCCTCAGGTCCTCAGGCCTGTTGGACTGGTCCATCAGCGTCTTGGTTTCGCCGGATTTGTCCCGAGCGTTGTTGGCGGCGTTGTCAGCGGCGGCTTTCGTATCAGCGGCCATCACGCCGAGACTGAGAATGGCGAGCGAGTTGAAGAGCAGCCCGGTCGGGGGGAAGAGGTGATTTTTCATGTGGTGCGAATTTTGGGGCACTGCTCATTCGCTATGCCCGTGAGCCGTGGCTGTACGACACCCCGCCTTAGCCGAGGGCCATGCCCCGGCCTGATGCAACTGCATCAGGCATCCCCTGAGCTGCGGGACAGGGACGCATCGGGTTGTGAGGCTGCCTGAATTTCCCTATCTTCAACCCATGACTACTGCATCCGACAATCCGCCGCCGCCCGAAAAGACGGAGCCCATCACCACGCCTCCTCCTCTGGAACCCGAGGAAAAGCCCATCGTGGTTCGCGATGGAGGCGTGGATGCCGATGAGGAACACGACATCGACAAGGCCGCCGGTGACGAAGGAATCGATGATCAAGAGGATGACGATACCGATAAAAGAACGGACAAAAAATAGTCGGCTGTCCGAACTCGGACACACACATTAACCCACCCCCCCTCATTATGACCAAGCTCAAATTCAACGGCTCCTGGCACGAAGTCAAAGGCAAGCTCAAGCAGAAGTATGCACAGCTCACGGATGATGATCTGCTCTTTTCCGAAGGCAAAGATGAAGAAGTCTTGGGACGCCTCCAGCAAAAGCTCGGCGAAACCAAGGAGAATCTGCGCGAGACCATCGCGAAGCTCTAAGTAATCGCCAAACCCATCTCCCCAACCCTGCACTCCGCACGCTCATGAATGCAGCCCATACTCCCGCGAACCTCAAAACGACGCCCCCTCCTGCCTCGAAGACCGAGCAGGAGGCGGAGGAAGTTCCCACGATGGTCCTCGATGGCACCTTGTTCCGCACTCACAGGCTCCGCATGGCGAACGGTACCCCACCGCACGCGAAGTCATCATCGTCGCATCCCTCTTCTGCGCGATGAAAGCCCCCGCTGACCTCGTGCGCGAGTGTTATGCCGCGTATGAGACCAAGGACCGCAAGGCCCTCGAAAATCTGCTGTCGGCTGATTTCACCTTCACCAGCCCGGTGGATGATCACATCAACCGCGCGCGTTACTTTGAGAGATGCTGGCCCAACAGCGAGCATCTCGCTTCGTTTGATATCAAGGATCTCATGGTCGAAGGCAATCACGTCTGTGCACGGTATGAGGCCCGCACCACCCAGGGCGCGACCTTCGGCAATACTGAGTTTTTCACGGTGGACCGAGGGAAGATCACGCAGGTGGAGGTGTATTTCGGTTCCGACGATCCCGAGGCCCTCAATGAAGCGGAGATTCGTGCGCTCATGAATGAGATGGCTGCGGCTTGCCGGGCGAAGGACGTGGACGCCCTTCTCCGACTGTATGCCCTGGATGTGACCGCCTTTGATCTCCTCGACCCACTCCGCTACTCCGGCACGGACGCCGTGAGGCGACGCGTGAAGGAATGGTTTGGCTCGTTTGAAGGCCCCATTGACTATGAGATGAGCGACGTTTGCATCGGCGCAGCCAATGACACCGCGTTTTGCCACAGCCTCATTCAGGTGAAGGGCACGCAGACGGGCGGAAAACCCATCGACATGTGCTGGCGGTCAACCGCGTGTTGTCAGAAACGCGATGGCCGCTGGCTCATCAGCCATCTCCACAGCTCGGTGCCCTTTAACATGAAAACGGGCAAAGCTTCTCTGGATCTCAAGCCTTGAAGTTAAGGCTGCGATTCACAAATTGGAAGCAACCTGGGTGAGTTGCATAACGCTCAAATCCTGTCGCAATCGGGTTCGGGTGTGTGGAAATGTTGCACGAGGAGAAGTCTCTCGCGCATCTCGTGGGCGCAGCGAATGTGCACGTTGATTACTGCGGGAAGTTCGGTGGTTCCACGGTCGCTGCGCTCCAGCTAATCTCACTGCTCGGTCCAAGAGCCAAAAAGAGACTGGGAGCGAAGAAGGGTCTTTTCCCCCGGCTCCGCATTCTACACCTCTTCGGCTTCTTCTTCCTCACGCTCGATGAGTTGCTCCTCCTCTTCCTGCACCGCGCGGAGTTCTTCCTCCGCTTCGTCTGCGCCTTCTTCGACGAGGACTTCGGCAAACGCCGTTTCATCTTCCGCAGGCTGGGGAGCCACGCGATAGCCGGACTCTGCAGCAGGGGCGTCCCAGGTTTCAAGCTGCGCCAGCCGTGGCGAGACGATCTCCGGGGCCAGCGGCACATTGCCCAGCTCGTCTTCGCTCAGCTCGGCCTTGGCCTCCGCGTCTTCCTGGACGTTGGGCGAGGGTGTTTCGCGATCGAGCGCTGTGGCTGGTCGGTCCGCTGCGGGAGCTGAAGAGTCTGCGGCCGAAGCCTCGCTCTGGGTTGAATGCGTTGTTTTCATATGAGGAGTCCTTTTCCATGGCATCGCGCCCGCAGGCCTCCCCGCGTCTATGATTTTCTCTGCGCTGCGCCCTGGGGGCGGGACCGATCCTGGCTTTCGAAAGCACTGGGGAACTTCAGCTCGTCCTGAAAGGCGCGGGATTTCCATCGTTCTTCAACCGAGAGGTGTGCATGCAGACGCACCTGATTAAAGCTTCGTCATCGCGCCCTCAGCCGTGTGCTTCCAGTTTTACCAGCGCGCAGCCGCCTGACCCTGCGCTGCAGGCAGAGCCGCCACCGAGGAAACCTCCCCAAATTCCCCAAATTCCTCGGGGGGGTATACGCACGACGCGCCGTCCGGCCCGGCAAGCCGGGGGGGCTGGCGCAGCCGCCGGTTGGCGGTCAGCCTTGGGAACCGCAACAAATGCACAAATTTAACGCCTGGGTATGCGCACACGTTTTACAAGGACGGGAGAAGGGCTGCTGGCCCTGATGATCCGTCAATGATCCATCCAGCGCCCACGTTTGCCACACGCCTTCTTTCAGCGAGCCGGGCGGCTCTTGGTATCCTCATCACCTTGTTGGCCCACTAGGGAAACGATCCTTTCATCTTGCCAGGTCATTCATCCTTGTAGCATATAGGGTACTATCTCTGCACATGTGCGCATTGTGGAGCCATGTCAGGCATCGCTACGCGTCTCATGAAATGAACCAGCCGAAGGCATACGACAAATCAAAGTGGCACGACGAGGCCGTTGCTAAATTCGGTTTGCCCGAGGAGCACGCTTCACATCACATCGTCTTCTTCTTTCGCTGGTGCATCGAGCACGACTTCCTCATTGAGTGGCTTCGGACCGAGTGGCCTTACGACTACGCCGCAATGCGCGAAGGACGGCTCAGTGCTCTGGCTTACTTCGAGAAGCTCGACCGCTGCCTCATCGACGACATGCTCACCGATGAAGGCAACGCCTTTGCTGCGGCATACTTCGACTACGAGAGAGGGCGTTACATCCAGGATCTGACTGGCACACTCCAGGGTTCCTTGCCGTCCGAGTATCACATCCCGTTCAACGATGACACCTACGGACGCCTCAAGCAGGTGATCGACGGTCGCTGCGCCGCATGGAAGGCTGGGGACGTGGCCAACGTCTCCGAGGCCCAATCACCGAAACGCCGGTGGTGGCAATTTTGGAAATGACCCCAACGCCCTGCTAGCCATCGCAAGGGCGATGGGCTGCGCGAATACCCAGGCGTTGAATTGGTGGAGTTCGTTGCAGTTTCTCTCCTCGAAGGCATTCATGCGCGTATACCCCCCCCGAGGAATTTGGGGAAATTGGGGAGGTTTCTCCCGGTTGGAGGATGGCGTGTTGAAGCCTCCCCTCCCGTTGAAATGGTGGAAATGGTGGAAATGGTGGAAGTCTCTATCGTGGTGTTTCGCCTTCCGTTTTGGGCTTCGGACTTCGGGTGTTTGGAAGGCGCTGGCCGCGTGGCTTTCGGCTTGCTCGCGCTACCTTTTTTCTGCCTCAAGCTGGTCGAGGGCTTTGCGTGTGTGATGGATCACAGGATCCTCAGGGGGGAGCACGCGGGTGGCGGCGGGCAGGAGGCGGCGGCAGTACTCTTCGGCTTCGGTCTTTTTGTTGAGGGCCACCAGGACCTGAATGTAGCAGGCAAGGCAGCGCAGCGTGGTCTCTCCCTGGGGGCCGAAGGTTTGCTCGCTCAGGGGGAGGGCTTCGCGGTAGAGCGGTTCGCTTTCGGTCCATCTTTTTTGAGTGAGCAGCGTGCCGGCGAGGTGGCAGCGTGCCTTGATGGTTTCCACGTGGGCCGCGCCGAAGACCTGCACGCAGGCGGGGAGGATGCTGCGGAAGATCTTTTCAGCTTCGGGATCTTTACCGAGTTTGATCAGGCAGGCGCCGAGGCTGTTCTGACTCATCAGGGTCTCGCGATGTTCCGGACCGTAGATGCGTTTCAGGAGGGGGATGACGTTGCGGTACTGGGTTTCGGCTTCCTCCGTTTGATTGAGGGTGGACAGGCTGTCTGCGTAGTTTTTGCGTGTCAGGAGGGTGATTTTATCTTCAGGGCCGAGCACCCGCGTCTGGATGGGGATGAGGCTGCGGCACATTTCGCTGGCTTCGGCGGCTTTGTTCTGGATCAAGGCCGTGATGAGGTGGGCCCGGTAGGTGAGGGTCTCGCGGTGGCTGGGGCCATAGGCCTGCGCCATGGCCGGCACCAGAGCGCGGAGCTGGGCCGCCAAGTCTTCCGACCTGCCCTGCCGACCGTAAATGGTAGCAAGGAGCTTCCAGGCCTCGATGGTCCTTTTATCTGCGCCACCAAAGGCGCGGCCACGCGCCTGAGTGAGCGCAACAGCGGCGGCCTCCGCCTCCTCATACCGGCCCGCATTACGCAGCTCCCTGGCCTCTTCATAGGCTGCCTCGCTGGTGTCTGGCGCGGGGTCTGCGGCAGGGGCCGTCATGCCTGTGCCGAGGATCAGAATCAGCATCAGGAAGAGGAGAAAGGCGGGGGCGGGGGGCTGCTTCATGCGAATTGAAAACAGAGTGGAGGCGAGCTTGGAAGTGGGGGCGCTGCAAGAGGTGCTGGTTGCAGTCGGATGCTGAGGCGTGGATGGAGAATCGCTATAATGAATCGGTGCAAGTGTGGCAAGTTGAAAAAGAGAGGTAGGGGCGCTGATGATTGTGCGTGTGATGCGAGGCATGAGTGGCACGTGGTGAAGGCGGGGGATCGTGGTTTTTTGGAAGTTGGTGCCCTTGTTCCCCGCCTTCGCGCACGCACCACGCGATCCACGGCGTGCTGGGAATAAGATCACCTTGCAGCGCGCTTCGTGGTCGCTGAGCTTGCGGAGTCGCCTCACCTCCATGCCTCGCGTCGTTCTCACTGAAGCTCAGAAGCAAGCCATTCGGCAGGCTCGATCCCCCGAGGCAGCCTGCCATCTTGTCTATCATGCGACAGACGATGCTTTCTACTCCGGGGATCCAGATGACATCACGGGGTGGATTCGCGATGTGCTTTGTGTCGAGACTTTCTTCGGGGCCATGTGTGATGGCGGAGTGGTCACCTGGTTTGACTGGGATCACGGGCGTTTGGCGCACCTGGTGCCAAGGTGGTGGCTCGGCTGCTCACTTATGGGGGATAAAAGCGCCTGGAATCAGGTGCACACTGCATAATGTCAGGCATGAATTGCATCCAAATGCCCCTGCTGCGTGCCATCTTTGCTGTTGTCGCCATTGTTTGCGCTGGATGCACCTCCACAAACTCATCGCGAGAGGCAGTCCATCGCTCCGGTGATTATGTTCCGTCGTTCAATCGTATTCCCGAGGGCGTTCGCCCGATTCTTCCCATCTACCATGCCGAAACCACCTTCTGGAAATGTGAGGACCTTTCTGCGGCTCAGCTTGGAGATATTCGAGATCATTTTACCAACCCCATTGGTGAGGGGCGCTATTACCAGCACATTGGCGCCGTTGTCGTCAACGGTTGTGGCGATTCTTGTCAGATTACTTTTACGATTTGGCTGCTCGATGGCAGACGAATCGAATCAAGTTATCTGTTTATGACTGCGGACCGTGAGCATGCCCGCAGCGATTTTGATCCTGCGGATATGGGAAGGCCGATGTATCGACATGCTGCTGAGTTGTTGCAAAGGGCCATCTCGAAATCACAAATCGAACGTGCCGAAAAGAATGCTCGAAGCCGGTCAATCAAGGGCTGAGACGAAAGGTTGTGGATGTCGTGCAAGTTTTAAGTTTGCTGTTCTGAAAGCTCCTCTGGAGTCCTGGCTTGCCAAGGATGACGGAGGTTTTTACAAAACAAGTTAAAGCTCCGAACTACTTTTTCAGCCCTCCGTCTCCCCGCTCTTCGGCTCCCTCACCACGCGGTCCACCGCATGCTTTGTGATGATGTTTCCCAATGACTCGCGGCCTTTGATGGCGATGGAGTTGAAGGGGAACTTGATGGAGAGATTGCGCAGGTAGAGGGCGGGCTTGAGGTGGACGATGACGTTTTGGGCGTTGGAGTCTTCCTCGGTTTCGTGGCGGATGAAGTAGAGGACGTTGGAGCCGGGGGTGCCTTTGGTGAGGGGGTATTCCTTGTCGCGGGTGATGCCGCCGATGCGGAAGCGCTTGGCCAGGAGGCCGCCCTGGCGGCCATCGCGGTAGATCATGGTATAAACGGCGCTGTCGTCCTTCTTGAAGAGGTTCACGTACAGCGGGTTCTTGCCCACGAAGAACTTCGGCGCGGCCTTGGTCACACTCATGCTGCCCTCACGGGTGAAGAAGAGGACGTCGTCCAGCGGGGAACATTTGCAGATGGGGTCGCCTTCGCGCTTGAGGCCGGTGCCGGCGAAGCCTTCCTTGGCGTTCAAGTAAAGGGTCTCGCCTTGCACGATGACTTCAGCCGCAGTGACACGCTCAAAGCCGCTGATGACGGTCTTGCGCTCGCGGCCGGGGCCGTAGGTTTTCTTCAGCTCTTCAAAGTGCCGGATGGTGTATTTGGTGAGGCTCTTGAGGAACTTGTCGGCCTGCTCGATCTCCTCCTCCAGTTCACGGATGTGTTCGTCGGCCTCGAAGGCGTTGAACTTTGAGATGCGCTTGATCTTGATCTCCGTCAGGCGCGCCACATCGTCATTGGTGACTTCGCGCTTGAGAAAGGAGAGGTGGGGCTTAAGGCCTTTCCAGATCGCCTCCATGACGGCCTCCCAAGTTTCGGCTTCTTCGATGCGACGGTAGATGCGGTTCTCGATGAAGATTTTCTCCAGCGAGCTGAAATGCCATTTCTCGTTGAGTTCGCCAAGCAGGATGCCGAGTTCCTCGCCGAGGATTTTCTTGGTGTTCTCCGCGCTGGCCTTCAGCAGGTCGTTCACGTTCATGAACCGCGGCTTGTCGTCCTGGATGACGACGGCGTTTGGTGAGAGTGAGATTTCGCAATCCGTGAAAGCGTAGAGCGCCTGGATGGTCTGATCGGTGTCTGTACCGACCGGGAGCTGCACGACGATCTCGACCTTGTCGGAGGTGTTGTCATCGACATGGGCGATCTTGATTTTGCCCTTGTCGTTTGCGGCGACGATGCTGTCCATCACACCACCTGTGGTGGTGCCGTAGGGGATCTCGGAGATGATGAGGATGTTCTTCTTCGCGCCTTCGTCGATCTTGGCCCGAATGCGGATGCGTCCGCCGCGCATGCCGCCATTGTAGTCACTCGCGTCCATGATGCCGCCGGAGATGAAATCAGGCAGCAGGTTCACCGGCTCGTCACGCAGCGCGGCGATGCTGGCATCACAAAGCTCGATGAAATTGTGCGGCAGCACGCGGCAGGAGAGACCCACGGCGATGCCTTCCACGCCCTGCGCGAGCAGCAGCGGGAACTTAATCGGCAGCGTCACGGGCTCCTTGTTGCGGCCATCATAGGAGGCCGCCCATTCGGTGACCTTCGGGCTGAAGACGACATCCAGCGCAAATTTGGACAGGCGTGCTTCGATGTATCGAGGCGCGGCGGCGTTGTCGCCGGTGAGGGTGTTGCCCCAGTTGCCCTGCGTGTCGATGAGCAGGTCCTTCTGGCCGAGCTGCACCATGGCATCGCCAATGGAGGCATCGCCATGCGGGTGGTATTTCATCGTGTTGCCGACGACGTTGGCCACCTTGTTGTACCGGCCGTCTTCCAGCTCATCCATGCTGTGCAGGATGCGGCGGTGCACGGGCTTCAGGCCGTCATTGATGTGCGGCACGGCGCGCTCAAGGATGACGTAGCTGGCGTAATCGAGAAACCAGTCACCATAAAGCGTGTCCACCGGTTTGTGTTCCACCGGGGCGGCGGAAGGCAGGATGGGGGAGAAGGCTTCGTCAGCGGATTTTTTGGAGGACTTTTTGGCCACGGCGGAAAGGGGAAGGGAAGGAACAGGGGCGGCGAGAATAGACAATGCCGGGGCGAGTGCAAGGGCGCGCAGCGGTGAAGACCCGACTATCAACCTGTCTCAATGGTTCAGGGGGTGAAAGCTCATTTACAATCTACTGAATTGTAGGGCGATGCGGGCAGTCGCTTGTTCCCAGCTTTGAAAATTCGTTCATTTATGAATCGCATCATCGCAATTTTTCGACGGAAACGGCGGCATTCCATGGCCAGCCTCTGGCGTGTGTGCGCCCTGCTCCTGCTTACGTCTGGTCATGTGACGGCGGACGTCGCCACCCATGCGCAACAGGACGCCTTGATGGCGGAGGCAGCGCGCCTCGCCCCCGCAGCGGAGGCGGTGGTGATGAGTGTCGGCACGGTTTCTCCTGCTCAATTTGCCACCATGGGAAACTGGAGCGCCGTCATTCCATGGACCCCGCACATCCCGGCGGCGGCGGCCATGATGCCGGATGGCCGGCTGCTGACCTATGCGTCCAATCAGCGCACGTCCTTTCCTGACGGGCCGCAGTTCACGTATGTGGCCTTGTGGGACCCAGCAACGGGTCTGTTTACCGAAGTCAACAACGGCACGCATGACATGTTTTGCGGCGGCCTCTCGATTCTGCCGGACGGGCGGCTGCTGGTGAATGGCGGCAACGGCATGAACGGGACGGTGGCGCAGTCGAGCTTGTTTGACTGGCGCACGAGTGAATGGGTGCCCGCGCAGACGATGGCCGACGGCCGCTGGTACAACTCCAGCATCGCACTGCCGAATGGCGAAGTGCTGACCGCAGGCGGCAACAGCGGCAGCAATGCCGATGGCACTATTGAGCAATGGAACGCCAGTTCGGGCTGGAGGCGCATGAGCGGCATCAACTGGGCTCCCATCTCAAATCCGCCCACCCCGAATGCGATCGAAACGAACTGGCATCCCTTCTTCCTCGTCGCGCCGGATGGCCGCGTCGCGCACTTTGGACCGCATCAGGCGCTGGACTGGCTCACCGCCACGGGCACGGGCTCCATGACGTCCGCCGGGGCCAGCATTCCAGGCACGCATTACCCCAAGCAGGGCGCGTGGGCCATGTATGCACCCGGCAAGGTGGTGGTGGCAGGCGGACTGCAGGCCATCGACGACGGCACGGTGGTGAACAAGGCCTTCACCCTTGATCTCAATGGCCCCACGCCCGTGCTGACATCCACTGCCCCGATGGCGAATGCGCGCTCCTTTTCAAACTCCGTCATGCTGCCGAATGGCGAAGTCATGGTCGTGGGTGGCAACACCTCAGGGCAGTTCTTCAGTGACGTGGGCGCGGTGTTTACGCCTGAAATCTGGAATTCCACCACGGGGCAATGGCGCGCGGTGGCGGACACGTCCGTGCCGCGCACCTACCACTCGCTGGCGATGCTGCTGCCTGACGGGCGCGTGTGGTCAGGTGGCGGTGGCTTGGGCGGTGCTGCATCGACAGACCACCAGGATGCGCAGGTCTTCACCCCGCCGCAGCTTTTCAATGCGGACGGCACGGCAGCCGTGCGCCCGGTGATCACCGCAGCGCCGGATCGCATCTCCCCGGCCAGCGTCTTCACCGTGAACGCGAGTGCCAATGTGCAGTACTTCAGCGCCATCAGCATCTCCGCGCAGACGCATTCCGTCAGCACCGGCCTGCGGCACGTGCGCTTCACGCACACGAGCCCCTCGTCGGGCGTGTACGCCGTCACCGCGCCTGCGAGCATCAATGTGCTCACGCCGGGATACTGGATGATGTTTGCGGTGGATGCGAACGGCGTGTGGTCTGTCTCGCGCATCATTCAGGTCACGAATTCCACGCTGCCAGTGGTGACGAATCCGGGGCAGCAGAGCGTGAATCAAAACACTGTGGTGTCCCTGCCCATCAGCGCCAGCGCCACCGGCGGCACGCTGGGCTACTCCGCCAGCGGACTGCCCACGGGGCTGAGCCTGAATGCCGCCACCGGATTGATCTCCGGCACAGTGACCGCCGCACCGGGCACGTACCGCAGCACCATCCTGGTGAGCGCGGCAGGGCAGGTGACCTCCCTTTCCTTCAACTGGATCGTGCTGCTGCCCAATCTGGGCACGGGCCAGATCATGCGTGAGTACTGGAACAATCTGGATGGCACCACGGTGGCGAGCCTGACCGACAGCCTTGTCTATCCGGCGAATCCCAACGGGCGCGATCTGCAGCCCGCGTTTGATGCGCCGCAGAACTGGGATGACTACACCGGCCAGCGCATGCGCGGTTTCCTCTACGTGCCGGTCACCGGCCAGTATCAGTTTTTCATCTCCAGCGATGATGAGTCGAGTCTGCGGCTCAGCACCGATGCCAATCCGGCGAACGCGGTAGAGATCGCCAGTCAGGCAGGATGGACTCCGCCGGCTACCTGGACGTGGTATGCTGAGCAGACCTCGGCCGTGTTCACCTTGCAGGCCGGCAAGCGCTACTACATCGAGGCCCTGGGAAAGGATGGCAACGGTGACGACCATCTTTCCGTCGGCTGGATGAAGCCGGGAGACACGGCGGTCTCCATCATCGGCGGCACCTACCTCTCTCCCTACCTGCCCGTGAACAATCCCGTGGTGACCTGGAGCTTTGATGAGGCAAGCTGGAACGGCACGGCGGGTGAAGTGAAAGCCCTCACGACCGGTTTGCTCGGCATCACCGGCAGCGCCGTCGGCGGCGCGATCACCACGGTGGTCAATCCGGCGCTCAGTGGCAATCCCGGCACGGGCAGCAGTGCGCAGTTCAATGGCACGACTCAGAGCATCGTCATGCCATTCAATGCAGCGCTGAATCCCAATGACTTCACGGTCGCGGCCTGGGTGCGCAGTGATGGCGTGCCGGGCCTGTCGCGCTGCGTCATCGCCTCGCGGGATGAATCCACCGCCACCAAGAAAGGCTACGGACTGTGGGTCACGGCCGATGGCTTCTGGCAACTGCGCACCGGTGCGGATGCAGCCGGGCTGAAGGGCAGCGCCGTCAGCGTGGGACAGTGGACGCATGTGGCGGCCACCTTCCGCACCACGGGCACCAGCGGTTCCGTGCTCGCGGGGGTGCGCAGCCTTTATATCAATGGCGCACTCGTCAGCCAAGACACCGGCACCTACGTGCCAAACACCGCACTGCCCTTCGTCGTGGGTGCGGCGGACAGTCCTGGTACGGCCTTCTTTGCAGGCGCCGTGGATGAAGTCACGCTGCATCAGGCTCCATTGTCCCCTGGCGATATTCTGACCTTGCGCGATCTCCGCCACACCATCAGCACGGGGGTGCAGAATCAGCCGCCTCTCATCACTAATCCGGGCGCGCAAAGCTCGCTCATCGGCGCGGCGGTGTCGCTGCCCGTCAGCGCGACCGATCCTGAAAACAACCCCATCACCTACAGCGCCACCGGTTTGCCCGTTGGCCTTTCGATCTCCGCAAGCGCCGGAGTCATCTCCGGTATGGTGACAGTTTCAGGCACCTACACCGTCACCCTCAAAGCCAGCGACGGCATCAGCACACCCGCCACCGCTGCCTTCACCTGGACTGTCGTCAGCGGGCTGACGCTGCAGCCCTTCACCGCCGCGCCGAAGGCGAACGGCAGTGCGCTCAGCTTCACCGCGCAGGCGAGCAACGGCATCAATCCACGCTACAAATGGAACTTTGGCGATGGCACGCCCGAAACCGCCTGGCTCACCACCACGGCCATCTCCCACACCTATGCCGGACCGGGGCGTTACCTCGTCACGCTCACGGCCACCGATGACACGGGCATCACTATCACCAGCACCTTTTATCAGGCCGTGTATGCCGCGCTGACCACGCTCAAGCCCGCCGCCTCCAGCAGCATCGTCTATGAGCATCCCGCCACCGGCAATGACCGCGTGTGGTGCGTGAATCCCGACAACAACAGCGTGACTGCTTTCGATACAGTCAGTCGTGCACGCTATGCCGAGATCACCGTGGGCAGCGCGCCGCGCAGCCTGGCCCTGGCACCGGACGGCAGGCTGTGGGTGACGAATGTGGACACGGGCACGATCAGCATCATCAACACCACCACGCGTGCCGTCGCCGCCACCGTAACTCTCGCGTATGGCTCACGCCCCTTTGGCATTGTCTTTGATCCTGCGGCCACTGCCGCCTGGGTGGCGCTGGAGAGCACCGGCAAAGTCCTGAAGCTGAACCCCAGCACCGGCGCGCAACTTGCCTCGGTGGATGCAGGCGGCCCGGTGCGCCATCTTTCCATCTCTGCTGACAGCGCGCGCGTGTATGCTACGCGGTTCATCACGCCGCGTGTGCCGGGTGAAAACACCGCCACGCCGGTGCTCACGGGCACAGGCGGTCAGGTGGTCGTCATCGGCACCACGGCGCTTGCCGTTGAGCGCACGATCTTGCTCAATCCCAGCACCGCAGCAGACACCTCCACCTCCGCGCGTGGTCTGCCAAACTACCTCGGTGCGCCCGTCATCTCTCCCGATGGCCTCTCCGCGTGGGTGCCATCCAAGCAGGACAACATCCAGCGCGGCACCTTCCGCGATGGCCTGCCCCTGAACCATGAAAACACCGTGCGCGCCATCGCATCGCGCCTGGACCTCACCGCGCAGGCCGAGCACCTGCCGTCCCGCGTGGACTTTGACAACGCGGGCATGCCAAGCGCCGCCGCTTACGATCCATGGGGCATCTACGTCTTCACCGCGCTGGAGGCCAGCCGTGCGGTCGCCATTGTGGATGCGTGGTCGCGCAATGAAATCATCCGCTTCCCCGCAGGGCGCGCGCCGCAGGGCGTCGTCGTCTCGCCGGACGGCAACACGTTGTATGTGCAGAACTTCATGGACCGCAGCATCACCGTGCATGACGTCAGCGGCATCGCGCAGGGTGGCGGCACCGCGCCGACCACCACGGCCACGCTGAACACCGTGACCACGGAAAAACTCACCGCTCAGGTGCTGCAAGGGAAGCAGCTCTTCTACGATGCGCAGGATCCACGTCTGGCGCTGCAGCAGTACATCAGTTGCGCCATCTGCCACAACGACGCCGGGCATGACGGCCGCGTGTGGGATCTGACGAATTTTGGCGAAGGCCTGCGCAACACCATCACGCTGAAAGGCCATGCCAGCCAGGGCATGCTGCACTGGTCGGGGAACTTTGATGAAGTGCAGGACTTTGAAGGCCAGATCCGCAGCCTCGCAGGCGGCACTGGCCTCATGACGGACACGCAGTTCAGCACCGGCACGCGCAACCAGCCGCTGGGCGATCCCAAGGCAGGCGTGAGCGCGGATCTCGATGCGCTGGCCGCTTATGTGAAATCTCTCACCACCACCGGCAACAGCCCGAACCGCACCACCGCTGGCGCGCTCAGCACCACCGCTGCTGCAGGCCAGCAGATCTTCCGCGCGCAAAACTGCGCCTCCTGCCACAGCGGTACCGGCTTTACGAACAGCGCGCTGAATGTCTTTGCGGACATCGGCACGCTCAAGCCCTCCAGCGGCCAGCGCCTCGGTGCTGCGCTCACCGGTTTGGATGTGCCCACCCTGCGCGGCACCTGGGCCACGGGCCCGTATTTGCACGACGGCTCCGCCACCACGCTGTCTGACGCCATCACCGCGCACAAAGGCGTGACGCTGACGGCCTCGGACCTGTCCTACCTCGCCGCGTTTGTGGGCAGCCTTGATGATGCACCCACCACCGCGCCGCTGCCTTTCACGCTCGCGCTCACCACACCCATTACCAACGTGAGCACCACGTTTACCGTCACGGCTACGTTCAGTTCCGCCGCGTCCGGCTTCACACTCAGCGACCTCGTTGTCACCAATGGCACCGCCTCTGGCTTCAGCGGCAGCGGCACCACCTACACCTTCACAGTGAAGCCCACCACCACCGGGGCCGTCACCATCAGCGTGCCCGCCAGCGCCGCGACTGACAGCACCAGCCTGGGCAATTCCCTCTCAAACCTGCTCAGCGTGAACTACGGCGTGGCAGACATCACGCCGCCCACCGTGGCGCTCACCACTTCGGCCACCAGCGTCGGAGTTCCCTTTGTAGTCACCGCCACTTTCAGTGAAGCGATCACCGGCTTGCTCGCCACGCAGTTCACCGTGACCAATGGCAGCGTTACTTCGCTGTCTTCCGCAGGGGTGGTGTCGTCTGCCACCATCACTCCCACCGCTGCGGGTGCAGTGACGGTGAAACTTCCTGCTGGCATGGTGCAGGATCTCGCGGGGAATTTAAACACCGTGTCCAACACGCTGACCGTCACCTACGCGCCGGTGGTCATCGGGCAGACCGTTCGAATCCAGGCGGAGGATTTTGACAATGGCGGGGAAGGGGTGGCCTACCATGACACCGACACCGCGAACCAGGGGCAGCTTTCCTCCGGCCTGGTGTATCGAGACTCCGCAGTGGACATCGAACCCTCCGAAGACACGGACAGCACGCCCTCCGTCGGCTGGATCGCCGCCGGTGAATGGCTGCGCTACACCACCACGCTGCCAGCGGGGACTTACAACTTCAATGCGCGCATGGCCACCGTGCTGGCCGGGCCCTACCGCATGAATGTGCTCATCAACGGCACGCTGGCCACCACGCTCAACATCACTGCCAGCGGCGGCTGGAACACCTGGAAGACCTTTTCCGCCACCGGCCTCACCGTGCCCGCCGCTGCGGTGGTGCGCATCGAGTTTCCCGATGGCAACGTCAACTTCAACTGGATGGAGTTCGTCAACACCTCCAGTACACCCGACACCACGCCGCCGACCGTGGCTCTCACCACTCCGGCCGCCAGTGTGTCCGCGCCCTTCGTGGTCACGAGCACTTTCAGCGAAGCTGTCACGGGTGTGGCGCTGACTGATTTCACCGTCACCAACGGCGTCGCTTCAAGTCTGAGCGGCAGCGGCGCAGCTTACAGCATTCTCGTCACACCCACGGCCAATGGCGCAGTCACAGTAGCCATGCCCGCAGGCGCAGCGCTGGACGCCGCTAGCAATGCGAGCGTGATGTCGAATACTCTCAGTGTGACCTACACCGCGCCAATGCCCGCGCCCACCGTGCTGCTCAGCACCGCCACCTCCAGTGTGGCGGGAGCCTTCACCGTGAATGCGGTCTTCAGTCAATCGGTCACCGGCGTGGCGCTGAATGATTTCATCATCACCAATGGAGCAGCTTCCGCGCTCAGCGGCAGCGGAGCCACCTACAGCATCCTCGTCACACCCATGGCAGCCGGCGCTGTCACCGTCAGCGTGCCCGCGAGTGCCGCGACGAATGCCACCGGTGGTGCCAACACTGTGTCCAATTTGCTTGCGGCGACTTACACGCCTCTCGATACCACGCCGCCGACGGTCGTGCTTTCCACGCCGACGAACAGCGTGAGCGCGCCCTTTGTCGTCACGGCCACCTTCAGCGAAGTCGTCACCGGCGTCTCGCTGAACAGCTTCACGGTTGGCAATGGCTTGGCTTCAGCCCTGAGCGGCAGCGGCACGTCCTACAGCATCACCATCACACCTGCGCTCAGCGGCGCAATCACGGTGACGATGCCCGTGGGTGCGGCGTTTGATGCCGCCAGCAATGTGAGCCTGGCTTCGAACACTTTGAGCGTGAGCTACACCGCGCTGCTGGCACCTGCACCCACGGTGCTGCTCAGCACCCCCTCGGCCAGTGTGACGGGCACCTTCACGGTGAATGCGGTCTTCAGCCAGTGGGTGACCGGGGTGACGGTGAATGGTTTCACGGTCACCAATGGCACGCTGTCAGCACTCAGCGGTGGCGGCACGACTTACAGCATCCTGGTCACCCCCAAGTCGGCTGGTCCTGTCACCCTCAGCATGCCCGCCGGCGCTGCTACGGGCACGGGCGGCGTGGCCAGCATTGCTTCGAATCTGCTCACGGTCACTTACACGCCTCTCGACACCACGCCGCCGACGGTCGCCCTCACCACGTCGACCAGCAGCGTCAGCGCTCCCTTTGTCGTCACGGCTACTTGGAGTGAAGTCGTCACCGGCGTCGCGTTGAATGATTTCACCGTCACTAATGGCCTCGCTTCCGCCCTGAGCGGCAGCGGCACTGTTTACAGTGTGAGCATCACGCCGACGGCCAATGGCGCAGTCACGGTGACCATGCCTGCGGGTGCTGCTATCGATGCCGCCAGCAACGCGAGTCTGGTCTCGAACACCTTGAGCGTGACTTACACCGCACCCGCCGCCCCCACGGTGCTTCTAAGTACTGCCTCGACCAGTGTGACAGGCGCATTCACGGTCAATGCGGTCTTCAGCCAGTCCGTCACCGGGGTGGCCTTGAATGATTTCGCCATCACCAAAGGCACGGCCTCCGCCCTCACCGGCAGTGGCACTACCTACAGCATCCTCGTCACGCCCACGGCGGCGGGTGCGGTCACCCTCAGCATGCCTGCGGGTGCCGCCATCAATGCGACCAGTGTCGCCAGCGCTGCGTCCAATCTGCTCACGGTCACTTACACGGTGCCGGACACCACGCCGCCGACGGTGGTGCTCTCCACTTCAGCCGCCAGCGTCGCCGCGCCTTTTGTCGTCACCGCCACCTTCAGTGAAAGTGTCACCGGCCTGCTCGCTTCCGGATTCGCTGTGACTAACGGCACTGTCACCGCCCTGTCTTCCACCGGTGTGGTATGGTCCGCCACCGTCACGCCCACGGCGGCGGGGAATGTCACCGTCAGCCTGCCTGCGGGCGCGGCACAGGATCTCGCGGGCAATAAGAGCCTCGTGTCGAATCTCATCACCGTGAGCTACGCGCCTGTGGTCGTCACCAATGGTCTCACCGGCGACTACTACATTGGCAAAAACTTCGATCAGTTCAGCTTCACCCGCACGGAATCCACGCTCGACTTCACCTGGGGCACGGGCAGTCCTGATCCGCGCATTCCTGCCGATGGCTTCAGCGTGCGCTGGCGCGGCTACGTCACCCCGCGCTATACGGAGACGTACGACATCATCTCCGTGACCGATGACGGCGTGCGTCTCTGGGTGAATGGCCAGCTGGTCGTCAATGACTGGAACGACCACGGCGAATCCTGGGACAACGGCACCATCACGCTGCAGGCCGGTGTGACCGTCAGCATCGTCATGGAGTACTATGAAAACACCGGCGGTGCCACCGCGCGCCTGCTGTGGGAAAGCCCCAGCCAGCTCCGCGAAGTGATCCCTACGAGCCGCTGGCTCGTCAATGCACCCGCTGCGGCTCCTGCTGCGTTGCAAAACAGCGTCACGCTCACTTCCATCATTCCCGTCACCATGCCTCTCGCCACGACCCCGAGCGATGACGATGGCGTGCCCGACCTCGTTGAAACCGCAATCGGCACCTCGCTAACCAGTGGCATCAACCACCCCGGAGCGGGCCTGCAGATCGTCACGCGCAGTAACAACAGTGTCGATGCCACGCTGCTGCGTCCTTCCGGTCAAAGCGGTGTCACCTTCACCCTCGAAAGCAGCAGCGATCTCATCAACTGGTCCCCGCTCGGCGTGACACCCGCCGTGGCCGATCAAGGCAGCGGCTGGGAACTCGTCACCTGGTCAAACCTCCATGCCCTCACCGGTCAAAGCCTCGCGCATGGCATCGTCCGCCTGCGTGTCACGCAAGGCGGCAACAGCGCCACCACCACGCCCGTGGGCTGGCAGCAGACCACGCTCACTACCGGCACGCAGAGCTACGGCCTCAATCTATCCAGCGCGGATCTCTTCACCGGCAGCATCGTCGCTGCCGATGCCACGGGCATCACTCTCAGCGAGCAGGCCGCGCTGGCCTCTGCCATGGACCCCGCGCAGCATTACTACCTCGAAGTCATCAGCGGCCCACAGGCCGGGCATCGTCTCGATGTGCAGAGCACCACCAGCACCGCCTGCATCATCGCCGCAGACTCACCGAATACCACGCTCGCCGCCGCCAATGTCACCAGCTTGACCGGAGCCCGCGTCAGCCTGCGTGCTCATCGCACCCTCGGCAGTGTCTTTGACCCCGCCCGCTTCCAGGGCTCCACCGTCGCCACCAGTGCCGATCAAGTCCTCTTCTACACCTCCACAGGTTACAACACCTGCTGGCTCTATGCCCTCGGCAATACGCGCAACTGGGTGCTGAGCGACGGCACACTCGCCAGTGTGAATGATACCCCCATCCCACCCGGCACCGGCGTCATGCTTCAAATCGCCAGCACCACGCCCGCGCCTCTGCTCACCACCGGCAGCGTGCGCACCACGCCCTTTGCCCGTCCGTTGCAGACCGGCTACAATCTCTTTGCCAATCCCTGGCCGCTCGATACCACACCCGCGCAGGCCTGCCTCACCACCCCCGCCCTCGTCGCCAGCACCGCTTTCTCCAGTGCCGATCAGTTGCAGCTCTGGAAAGGCGACACCACCGCCGGTGCGAGTGGCTACGCCGGTTACTGGCTCTTCCAGATGCCCGGCCAGCTCACCCCCATCTGGATCTCCACAGGCGATGCCACGCTGCTCTCACGCAACACCACGACCCTTCTCCGTGCAGGCCGAGCCACGTTCATCAAAGCGCAGGCAAAGCCGAATCGTGCGGTGTGGGTGATTCCGCCGCCATGAGGTGGCAGAGATGCACGGCGCAAGCCTGCATCGGCGACACCGCTTTCGCGAGGTGCAGAGTATGCTTTGGCCTTACCCTGCAGTCTGGCCTGCAAAAGCGGCGTCGCGCCCTGGCTTGCCGCACGCACTCCAAGACGCTGTCGCGTACGCGAGGGTCCATCCCGCCATTCACTCCCGCAACGCAGGCGGCCGATGGCTTTGGATCTGTGCTTTGAAATCCCCGAGGCTGTTCCAATGCGCAGGCTCATTCAGATCTACTTCGGTGATGGCCAGGGTGCCGAACTCTTTGGCTTGCGCGAGCACATCCCCATAGTGATCGAAGATGCCGGAGATCATCCACTGGTTCTTGGTGGCGTCGGTGTAGGTGCTGCTGACGATATAGACATGGTTCTCGCACGCACGCGCCGCAGCGAGCATCGGATTGCAGCCCCACACCGGCCACGCGATAACTTCGGCACCTTTGATCGTGAGAGCCCGGGCGACTTCAGGGAAGAAGCCGTCGTAGCAGACCATCATGCCCACTTTGCCAAAACGGGTGTCGAACACCGGGTAGTCATGCCCTGGCGTGATGCCCGCCTCGATCTCGCCACGCGGCAGCGTGACCTTGCGATACTTGCCCACCAGAGCGCCATCCGGGCCAAGCAGCGCGGCGGTGTTGTAGAGCGTCTTGCCCTCGCGCTCGACGAGGCCGGCGACGATGTAGAGTGCATGCTCCTTCGCCAGCCTGCCAAAGTACTCGGTGCTGGGGCCGGGTACCGTCTCCGCGCATTGAGCCATTGTCTTGCCGGTGCCGTAGTAGGTGAGGGTCTCGCCGAGCACGACGAGGTCGGCCTTCTGCTGCGCGGCGGTGGCGATGAGCGGCGCATACTGCGGCGGTTTGTCAGCGGGGTTCTTGCCGTCCTTCGGCTGGAGATGAATCGTGGCGAGCCTGACCTTGCGCGGGGCAGGGGCTGGCACAGCGGCGAGTGAGACCTCGCTCCACTCCACACGCGCGTTCGGGGCCCATTGAAGATACAGCTCGATCTTCGCCTGCCGCGCCTTCACCGGCGCACGCAGGGTGCTTTCGCAGTGCGTCCACTGATTGGCTTCACCGTCCGGCATATGGGGGTATTCAGGCTCTGCACGTGGGATGGAACCTTTGGCGTAGCCTTGCTTGGCAGGCTCCTCCCACGTCACCGTCTTCCCATTTTCATCCTGCCACAAGATGCGTGCATACACACTGCGGCGCGCTGTCGGCATGGCGCTCGCTTTTTTCCACGCGCTAAACTGGAAATGCTTTCCGCCCTCGACCGGCACTATGCGCGTCCAGCAGCCGATCCACTGCTCCCCCGCGCCGGTTTCGAGAATGAGGGAGCCTTGGCCATCATGCCCGCCGGTCTTGCTCACCTCCGCATCCGGCTTCGCCTCATCCCGCGGAGACCACAGAGACCAGTCTTCAGAGAACGCCGCATGGGAAGCCGTGGCGAGGAGGCAGAGGAGGACGGTGAAGGATTTCATGCATCCTTATACGCACTCAAGCTATGCGATTGCGCAGGGGAGGCTGATGAGGAGAGTACAGAGTTTCACAAAACTCGTTTCGGGTATGTCGAGTCCGAGGACGTTCTGTTCGCCGCAGAGGGGCAGAGAATGGATTCAATCTCCGCCACCTCTGCACCTTTGCCCCTCTGCGGCAGAATCGAAGGTCCCTACGACTTCCAAGCGGCAGGATGGGGAGTGTCTCCGCGCGGTTTCCAGAAATCAGTTTTGGAAAACACAATGTCCATTCATGGGCCTATCCGGCCGGAAACCAGAACCAGATTCCGGTTAAAACCGGTACTACAGAACAGCGCTGTGTAACGCCGTCGCTGGTGAGGCCGGGCGGACGGGCTGAACGATGGACCGAGGAAGTATGGTTTGCCGCAGAGGCGGCAAAGATGCACAGAAGCCTCATTTCTCATCCAGCCCACGGCGAATCCGATACTTGATCGCAAGCTGATGCGCCGGGGAATTGGCGAAGTTCAGGCCTTTGATGCGGTCAAGCTGCAGCAGGGCCACGCTTTGCACGGCGGGGTAGTAACTGTTGGTGTGGGCGACGTAGAGCAGGCGGGTGATGTAATCGAGCTGCAGGTTCTGGCGCATGATGCTCACCGGCTTGGCGGGATCATCTCCCGTACAGATGGCGGTGGTGAGCGAGTTCATGACTTCATCCAGGCTGAGTTGGTTGCCATAGAGCGCGGTGTCCTCGATGCGCTTCAGCGTGTGTGCATGCAGGAGGTGGTCGAGCAGGGCATGCTGGATCTGGAAGATGCGGTCATGCAGCTTGGGGTCTTCACCTTCATCATGGTGGTCAAAGCCACGGCGCTGCATCTGCAGATGCGCGTAGAGCTCCGGCGGGGCGGCCAGTGCCTCCGGGGCGAAGGCGTACTTCGCGAGGGCGGCGAGGGCCTGGCGCTGCTTGTCCGCCTCCACCGGCTGGAACGGCGCGATGGCAGGGGCCTGCCCCTGCACGGCACGCTCCACATACACACCGCCGACATAGCGGGAGATGGCATTGAGCGAGCCGCTGGCCTCCTTTGTCAGCGAGGCAAAAGCCTGCGCCACCTCCTGCCAGCTCTTGCCGGGATCAGACACATCTTTGAGGATGTTGGCGAGCTCGGTGCGCACGATGTCACAGCGCTGCTCGGCGTAGCTGATGGCGTCGCTGCTCATGTCATAGATCATGGCGCGGGGATCGATGGCCTTGCCGGGCGCGCGCATGTCATCGGCGTCATTGGCAAAGGCCAGCTCCGGTTGATGCGAGAGCACAGCGATGGCTTCCAGCCGCTTCGCATCCTCCACGGGATCTTCCAAAGACTCGCTGTAGCCGTAGTTGATCACCCAATGATCATACGGGCCGGGTTTGGTGGTGAAGTACTGCCCCTGCTTCACGCCTTTCGGCGCGATGTTGATCGGCGGGTAATCCATGACGGAGCCGGTGAGTCCTGTCTTCTCAGTGACTTCGGCATTGTGGATGTCCTTCAGGCTGTGGAGCATGCTGCCGCGGAAATTGTGGTTCAAGCCGAGCGTGTGGCCGACCTCATGCAGACAGAGGTAATAGAGCGATTCTTTGATGAGGCGGTCCATCTCCACGCGGTCGCTCTTTTGCAGGCGCAGCATGGTCTGGCCAAACAGGAGGCCATTGCGCGCGGAGTCGAAGGCAGCGCACAAAGTGGGATCAAAGGCCTTCGCCGCGTCCCCTGTCTCAGCCGCTGCGCCCAGATCCGCGAAGAGCTTCTTGGTGAGCAGACGCTTGGTGATGAAGCTGTACTCAAGCATGATGTCCGCGCCGATGATTTCACCCGTGCGCGGATTGGCAAAGCTGGGGCCGTAGCCGCCGAAGGGAGGTGCCACACTGCTGGTCCAGCGCAGCACGTTGTGCTCGATGTCATCTGCTCCCCACCTGGCATCATCGGGCTGCTGTTTCACGACCACCGCGTCTTTGAACCCGGCGGTTTCAAAGGCTTCATTCCACTTCAGCACGGAGGTGCGGATGGTGTCGCGAAATTCCACCGGCGTGGTGTTTTCAATCCAGAAGACAATCGGCTCCACGGGCTCACTCAGGGCCGTGCCGGGCTTCTGCTTCACCAGACGCCAGCGGTGAATCACGTCGCGGTACGGCGCGATGTCCGTGCTGGTCATGTCCGTGATTTGATGGGTGAAATAGCCGATGCGCGGATCGTCCAGGCGCGGCTTGTAGTCGCTCTCGGGCATGGCGATGAGCGTGTGCTGCACCTGCACGGTGATGTAGCGCGCATTGGCCACATCCGCCGCAGCGTCCCAGGTCGGAGTGGGATTTTCATACACGTACTCCGTCGTGATGGCAGTGTTCTTCGGGTAGCCGTTGATGCGCAGGATCTTGGACTTGGATTCGGACAGCTTGCCGAGCACGGCCTTGTCTCCGCCGCTGTTACTGAGCTTGACCAGGGAGATGGTCTCACGCAGAAACCAACTCGTGCAGGGGATGAGATAGCCCTCTTCATCCTCCGCCGCGATCACTTCACTGTTCAAGATGGCGCTGGTGGTGTTGGCCTTGGAAGCTTTGGCCAGCGCGCTTTGCGGATCGAAATAGAGCTTGGTGTTTTGCTCGATGAGTTCGATGCGGTCAAAAATCTTGCGGATGGTGAACACCAGTGACTCACCGTACCGACCCCGGTTGTGACCGGAGGCCACCGGGCCATCCACGCTGTGATTGAAATAGATGAATTCAGGTCCGAACTGAGCCTTCGAGACAAACAGCCACGGCGCGCCGTGCTCGTGGTCCAGATAGGTGCGGAAGAGGCCGTCGATGCGCTTGAAGCTCTTGGTGAATTCCGCGACGGATTTGCGCTTCGGCTTGTCGCCCTCGCTGCTCTTGGTCAGCGTGGTGGTGGTGGCCTGCGGTGCTGCCGGGGCAGGGGCCGCCGCAGGTGCGGGGGGAGTGGAAGGGGCGGGCGGCGTCGGCGCAGGTGCGGGTTTGGCAGGCTCAGGCTTCGCGGGCTCGGGTTTCGGTTCCGGCTTTGGCTCTGGCTTGGCAGGGGTCGGCTTCGGCTCGGGTTTTGCGGGGGCCGCTGGCAGGCTGGACAAAGGCAGGACTAAGGCTGAGCAAGCAATCAAGAGACGGCGGGACATGATCAGGGGAAAGGCTGGTGGTGGGATCGGGGAAATAGACAATACCTGACACAACGTGCCAGTGGCGAGATCATTGTATAAAATTGTGGGATGCTGCTGCAGAGGCGGGATGTCATGCCAGTCATGATCCTTTGTTCACATTTAATGGCAAGAATAGTCAAGGTCCTGCGTTTTCGCGGCTGGATCCCCCCTCCACCCCCTTCATGAAAGACCTCCGCCTCCTCCTCGCATGCCTGCTTGCCTCCGCCACGCTGCAAGCTGCTCCTTTGCCGGAAAGCCAGAAGATCGACCAGCTCCTCAGCCAGGACTGGGCGAAGGCCGGTCTGAAGCCGAACCCGCCTGCCAGCGACGAGGTGCTGGTGCGCCGTCTCTATCTCGACCTCGCCGGACGCATCCCCACGATTGAAGAAGCCAAGGCCTACACCACCTCGCAGGATTCGCAGAAGCGCGCCAAGCTCATCGACGCCTTGCTGGCCTCGGACGGCTACACCAGCCACATGTTCAACTACTGGGCCGATGTGCTGCGCCTCACCGACAACGTGAAAGGCCGCATCACCGCCGAGGCCTACGAGGAGTGGCTCAAAAAGCAGCTCAAGGAGAACACGCCCTATGACAAGTTTGTGAAAAACCTCCTCACCACCGACGGCGGCGTGTGGGACAGCGGCAGCATCGGCTTCTGGCAGCGGGACGAAAACAAGCTCGACCACCTCGCCTACACCGTGCAGGTCTTTCTGGGCACCAGCATCGTCTGCGCCCAGTGCCACAACCACCCCTTCGACAAGTGGTCGCAGATGGACTACTATCACATGGCCGCCTTCACGTACGGCATGGACACCAAGAGCCGTGGCGTCGATCTCAATCCGAAAAAGCCTGAAATCGACAAGAAAGTCCTCCAGGCCATGAGCGGCGCGGAGAAAAAAGCCTACCGGGAGAAGTATCAGGCAGAGAGAAAAGCTGAGGAAGCCAAGGTCAACCGAGAGGACATGCAGCAGGTCAAGCGTGCCATGCAGGACGTCATGAAGCCGCTGCGCTACACCAGCGCCGAGTGGCAGGATGGCAAGCTCCCCAGCCTCCCCTCCGACTACAAATACCCTGACGCCAAGCCCGGCGAGAAGGTCGAGGCGAAGACCCTCTTTGGCAAAGATGCCGTGATCAAGCCCGGTGAAAACCGCCTTGATGCCTTCGCCGACTGGATGACCAGCCCGGAGAATCCGCGCTTCACCGCCGTCATCGCCAATCGCATGTGGAAGAAAGCCTTCGGCGTCGGCTTGATCGAGCCCGTCGATGAACTGACCGACAGCACCGTCGCCAGCAATCCGGCGCTGATGGACTACCTCGGCCAGCTCATGATCGAGAAGCAATACTCGCTCAAATCCTTCCTGCGGATTCTTTACAATACGGACACCTACCAGCGTGCCGCCACCACACAGGAAGTCCCCCTCGGCGAGACCTACCACTTCACCGGACCCATCCTGCGCCGTATGAGCGCCGAGCAGATCTGGGACTCCTTTGTCACGCTCTCCAAGGGCAACGTGGACGACACCGTGGATGACGAGAACGCCCGCCTGCACCACTATCTCGACGATCTCTCCATGTTCCTCGGCACCGTCAAATCCAAAGGCGCGGAAGGCCTGGTACAGATCGCCAAGGAGGGCCGGGCCAAGCTGAATGCAAATCAAAAGCAGATCGACGCGCTGAAGGCCAAACTCGAGTCCGACAAAAAGAAAGGCATCGACACCACCGCCGCCACCAAAGCACTCGCCAAAGAAGCCAGCACGCTGCGCAAAGCTTCCGAGAAGGACATTCTCGTGGCCCTGCTCGGCAAAGACCGCGCGGATGATCTGCGCCAGGGCTATCACCCCGAAAAGCCTGACAAGGAGAAGCGCCCTGAGATCGACCGCAAGACACTCGAAAACATGACCAAGGAGCAGCGCAAGGAATTCGTGAAAGCCTACCAGCGCGGCAGCAGCCGCAAGGACGGCCTGGGCCTCACCTCCCGCGCCTCCGAGCAGCCCAGCCCCGCACGCCCCGGCACCTTTCTGCGCACCTTTGGCCAGAGCGATCGCGAGCTCATCCAAAACGCCAGCGACGACGCCTCCGTGCCGCAGGCCCTCACGCTGCTCAACGGCCCTGCTGCGGATGTGATCAACAACCCCGCTTCCAAATTGAATCAAGCCATCGCGCAGGCCGGCTCCCCCGCGCTGAAGATTAACACCCTTTATCAGGCGCTCCTCAGCCGCGCCCCCACGGCCGGAGAGCAGGCCATCCTCGACACCGTCATCAAGGAGCGCGGAGACAAAGCCGTGGACGATGTCACCCACGCGCTCATCACCGGCTCGCAGTTCCTCTTCGTCCAATAATCCTCACGCCCCATCCTCATGCCCCATCCTCATGAAAGACCTCCTCAATTCCTGTGACGATGTCACCCGCCGTGACTTTGCCAAAACCATCGCCAAGACCTGCCTTGGCGTCTCGGTGATGAGCGCCCTGTCGCCGCGCGCCTTTGCCGCGTTCGAAGGCTCCAGCAAGGCCAAGCAGGCCGCCACGGCCAAGCGCGTCATCTACCTCTACATGTCCGGCGGCATGACGCACCTAGACACTTTTGGCTGCGTGCCCGGCGCGGACACCATGGGCGGCACCAAGACCATCCCCACCAGCGCGGAAGGCGTGCAGATCGGCGAGCTTCTGCCGCACACCGCGAAGATGATGCATCGCGGTGCCATCATCAATTCGCTCTCTTCCTCCCAGGGCGCGCATGCGCAGGGGAACTACTATCAGCATACCAGCTACACCATGCGCGGTGCCACGCGCCATCCTACCATGGGCGCGTGGATGCAGAAGTTTCAGGGCAAGGGCAATGCCGATCTCCCCGGCTCCGTCATCATCACCAGCGACAGCAAGCACCCCGGCGGTGGTTTCTTCGAGGCCGCCTGCCAGCCGCTCGTCCTCAATGATCCCGCCCGTGGCCTGCAAAACAGCCGCCGCCCCGGCTCACTCAGCGAAGGCGACTTCGACTACCGCCTCGGCCTCTCCGCCAAGCTCGACCAAGGCTTCCAGCAGGCCTACAACTACAAGAACGTCAAAGCCTACGCCGACGTCTATAAGGATGCCATCCAGGTGATGAAGAGCGAAGACCTCGACGCCTTTGACCTCAGCAAGGAATCCGCCGAAACGCATGCCGAATATGGCGATGGCAACTTCGCCCAGGGTTGCCTCCTCGCCCGCCGCCTCATCGAGCACGGCGTCCGCTTTGTGGAAGTGAATCTCGGCGGCTGGGATATGCACCAGGACATCGGTGCCCGCCTGCCCGAACGCTGCGGCGATCTCGACCGCGCCCTCGGCACACTTCTCACCGATCTCCAGCGTCGCGGCCTGCTGGACGACACCCTCGTCGTCCTCACCTCCGAATTTGGCCGCACTCCCAAGATCAATCAAAACGACGGCCGCGACCACTACCCGAAAGCCTTCAGCTCCGTCCTCTGGGGCGGCGGCATCGCCGGTGGCCAGGTCTATGGCAAGACCGACAAAGGCATCGAGGTCACCGAAAACAAAGTCAGCGTCCCCGACTTCAACGCCACCATCGCCTACGCCCTCGGCCTCCCGCTCGACCTCGTGCTGTATTCGGGCACAAAGCGTCCTTTCACCGTGACCGACAAGGGGCAGCCCCTCACTAGCTTGTTTGGGTAAAGCAACCCAGTTGCGCCGCAACGGTTCAGGCCTTTCTTCACCGGGTATCTTCAAGGAAGGGGCGGCCTTGGTGCAGGCAGATCTTCAGGGCTTGCTTCGAGGCTGCAATGGATTGATCCAGCGCAGACCGGGGAATTTGGCAAAGTCGGTGTCGCATGAAGCGAGTTCAAGATCGTGCTCAATCGCCAAGGCCGCCAGATGGGCATCTGTGACAAGGTTGCCCTTGGCATTGGTTGCGTTGCAAATCGTTTCAAAATGATGCACATGGCCAGGGCCCGGTTCGATGAGCCGAACAGCGGGCAGGGACAGCCACGTTTTAACCAGATGCAGAGCCTCCTCAACCGAACGCGGTGAGGCGATGATTCGGGGATTTGTGATGATGCGGACAAAGGCGACCAAGGAGAACCAGTTCAGCGCCACGGAGCCTGGGTGGCCGTTGAAAGTTTCCTGAACCCATGTCTTTGCCTCGAGGTGCAAAGGAGCGTCTGCATTGACCGCGTAGATGAGCAAGTTGGCGTCAAGGAAGATCATGGCTGGTTACTCGGACATGTCATCTTCATCCACATGAGCCAGCTTCGTCAGATCCAGTCCTGCGCGCACTCCAAGATTCCAGCTCGGCAGTGTGTAGGGTTCACGCTTCGGCATGACTGATCTGTCCGATTTCTTGCGGGCCAGTTTCAGCATCTCCAGCAGCGCACGCTGAATGCTCTGTGCATCCTCAGGTTCGAGGGCTTCAATCTCTTTTTCGAGGTTTAGGGCTATGGAACTCATGGCTCAAAGTATCTCCAATTCATCTTCGGGTGTCAATCGCGCTTCGTGGTGGCGAAGCTCAGAAAGGAAGATGATATAAGGCACAACTCATGCGAGAAGCAGGGGTTTGCACACGATTTGAATCCATGCGCCTGCTTTTCGTTTTCGCTTTTCTCGCAGCTTCGATCTTTACGGGGGCTCATGCCCAGCAGATCGACCTCGAAAAGATCTTCGAGGAGAAAAACCTCGGGCCGGTGACCGAGCTGCTGGCGCATGGGGATTACGAACTGGTCGCGCGCATTGGCGAGGCGGCGGCAGGGAAGGGGCTGAAGTCGCCGGACTGGCGGATTCTGCGGTTCAAGGCGTTGCGTGAGATGGGGCACATTGAGCAGGCGCTGGACGAGACGGGGAAGGCGCTGGTGGTATTTCCCGGTCAGTTTGAAATCCTCCTGCTGCGCCATGATCTGGCGCAGATGCTGGGCCGGGCGGATTTGGCGGCTGCGGCATTGAAGGGGCTCAATGAGGCCGCGAAAACCAAGGCCGCGAAGGATCGTACCGCCATGGAGTCGGTAATGCTGGGCCGGGCTGCCTTGATGCTCGGGGCCGATGCGCAGAAAGTAACCGCGCAATATTTCAAACTAGCGCAGGGCAAAGATGCGAAGCTGGAAGCCGCGTATCTGGCCGAAGGAAATCTCGCGCTGGACAAAGACGATGCGCAGCGCGCGGCAGATGTGTTTCGTGCCGGACTGAAGGCGCATGGCGAGACGGCGGACTTGCGCCTCGGCTTGGCCAGAGCGTTTCAATCCAGTGATCGCGAGAAGGCGGCAGAGAGCTTGAAGCAGGCGCTTGAACTCAATCCTCATCATGCCGCAGCTCACTTGCTGCGTGCGGAGCAGCTCATCGGCGGTGAAAAATTCATCGAAGCCGAGGCGGCCATTCAGCAGGTGCTCGATCTGGATGGGAAGCAACCGGTGGCATGGTCGCTGCGGGCCGTGGTGGCTTATCTGTTTCAGGCTGATGCAGGCAAAATGGAGGACGCACGACGGCACGCGCTGGAGCGCTGGGGCAGGAACCCCGAGGTGGACAACACCATCGGACGCTGTTTGTCGCGGGCCTACCGCTTTGCCGAAAGCGCCGCACGCCAGCGTCAGTCGCTGGAGTTTGATCCCAAATATCTGTCGGCCAAAGTACAGCTCTGCCATGACCTGCTGCGCCTCGGTGAAGAAGCGGAGGCGTGGAAGCTCGCCGAAGTCATTCGCAAAGAAGATGGCTACAACATTCAGGCCCACAATCTGGCAAAGCTGGAGAAAGAGATGAACGGCTACACCACGCAGACCTTCGAGGACTTCATCTTGAAAATGCCCAAGCGCGACTGGCCCATCTATGGCGCACGTGCGCTCGCGCTGCTGCGGGATGCGAAGACAACCCTCGGTGCCAAATACGGCATGGACTTGCAGCGGCCGGTGCTGGTGGAGTTCTTCGGCGCGCAGCAGGATTTCGCCATCCGCACCTTCGGCGCGCTGGGCGGGCAGGGTATGCTGGGCGTCTGCTTTGGCACCGTGGTGACGATGAACAGCCCCGGCAGTCTTGCGCATGGCCGCAACAACTGGGAGAGCACCCTGTGGCATGAGTTCTGCCATGTGATCACCCTGACGGTGACCAAGAACCGCATGCCGCGATGGCTCAGCGAAGGCATCAGCGTCCATGAAGAACGCCAGCGCGATCCCGCCTGGGGCATGTGGATGAATGACAAGTTTCGCGAGATGGTGCTCGATGATGAAACGCTCACGCCACTGACGCGTCTCAGTGGTGCCTTCATGGCACCCAAGACGCAAGACCACCTGATGTTTGCCTACTATGAGTCGAGCCAGGCGGTGGAGTTTCTGCTGGAGAAATTCGGCAAGGACAAGTTCCAGGGCATCCTGCATGAACTCGCCGCCGGCAAGCGCATCAATGATGCCATTGCCGCAAACGTGGGCGGCATTGAAGAGGTGGAGAAGCAGTTCTCCCAATACATCATTGCCAAGGCCAAAAACTTTGGCCCCAAGGCCGACTGGGAAGAGCCCAAGCCCGAGGAGTTGAATCCCTTCGACGCGGGTTCATTCACCGAGTACTTGAAGAAGCGTCCCAGCAACCTCTGGGCGCTGCGCAAGGAAGCTGAAGCACGCATTCAGGCCAAGCAGTGGGCCGAGGTGCTGCCAATGGCCGACAAGCTGATCGAGCTGCTGCCAGACAGCTATGACGGCGACAGCGGCTACGCGCTGAAGGTGCAGGCGCTGCGGCAGATGAAACGCACGGATGAAGAAACCGCCGTCCTCCGCCAGATCGCCGCGAAATCATCGAGCGCGCAAAGCACCTTCCTGCGCTTGATCGAGCTCGATGTGCCGGCCAAGCGCTGGCCCGAAGTGAAAGCCAATGCCCAGCGTTCGACTGCACTGAACCCGTTCCTCGTGACACCGCAAAGAGCCCTGGCCGATGCCTTCGCTGCCTTGAATGAAGCGCCCGAGGCGATTGCCGCGTATGAGCGCGTCCTCGTGCTCGACCCCAGCGGCGGGGCGCAGACGCACTTCAAGCTCGCTGAATTGCTGCGAGCATCCGACGCCGCAAAAGCGAAAAAGCACCTGCTGGATTCGCTGGCGCTCGCTCCACGCAACCGCGAAGGTCTGGCGCTGCTGCAGGAGTGGAAGTGAAATGCCGAAAGGCGAACCTCAAAGTCTCGAACAATCACATGATCAAATTTGCTGTTAGAATTCATGGCGTGAACTTTCTCATTCAGGAGCCTGAGGACAAGAGGTCAAAGCTCATGGGGTTTTACGTCAACGCTTTGCTTGAGGCTGACTCAAGCGAGCAGGCCAAGATCGAGGCGGTTGAAATGGTGCGCACGTCACGGATTAAGACCACGGTGACCAATAGTCCGGCCGATCCTCCGCAAATGATCGTGGATGAGATCACTGAACTTGAAGACTGGCCCGAGGGGCGGTCACGGCCCCTGAGCGGTTTCGTTTTTTATGATGACCCCCAGGGAGGCTGGCGCAAAGAGCAAAGTACTCCAATGTCCTCGTAGGGCATTAGACAGAACGAATTTAAACAGCGAGTTCCAAAGCTTCGACCCCTTCATACCGCGCGCATAGAGCTGCGATCTCTTCCTTCTCCATCACCATGAACGCGGTCGATAACGCATCTGACAACGCGGCGGTGGGGGCGAGGGCGTAGGTGCGGCGGTTCTTCAGTGGCACGGGCATGAAGAGGCGAGGATTCATGATGTGTGCGCCTTTGACGGCGAAGCCGGAGCCACTCACAGCGCGATTGAGCAGGGCCGTTCTTTTCTCGCCACCCCCGAGGGTGATGGACCACGCCTCCTTGCCGCTCGGCGCACCGCTGGCCAGGATGGTGCTGTCTCCGGCATTGAGGACGAAGTTGGTGATCTTCATGTCCTGCAGCACGTCGGCGGCTTGATCGAGCGCGTAGCCTTTGCCCATCGCCCCGAGGTCAAAGATCATGCCGGTGGCGTGGACGGTGACGCGCAGGGTTTCCTCTTCGAGGTCAAAGCGCTGGCTGCCGATGATCTGCCTCGCCTGCTCCAGCACTTCTTTGCTCACCTGGCGTGGCTCGCCTTCAGAGGTGATGAACAAATCCATCAGCGGGCCGATGGTGATGTCGAAGGCTCCGTTGGTTTCCTGGTGCATGGCCTTGGCCAGCGAGAGGCAGTCCCACGCCGCCATGCCGACGAGGATGCTTTCATCCGCCTTGAGCTGGCCGAGGCGATAAATATCACTGGAGGCGCGGAAGCGGCTGAGGTCGTCTTCCAGCCGGGCGATTTCCTGAAACACCGCCTGCGCCGCCTGCGCAGCGTAGGTTTCGTCTGCGTCCGCGTGATTGATGATCACGTCGAAGGTGGTGGCCATCGCATGGCAGGTGAAGCGATGGTGCTGGGGGGAGGCTTCGCTCACGGGGCGGTGGCTTTTTGCTCAGTGCGCAGGGTGTGCCGGTCCCAGAGGGATTGCTCGATCCACATCTTGAGCATGACACCCGGGCGAAGGCCGAAGAGATCATGCGAGACGTAGCTGTTGCCGGCAAATTTGGACTCCAGCGCGGTCTGCATCTCGGGCTCGGCGATGATGACGCGTGCGTCGATGGTTTCAGGCACGGTGGTCGTGTAATGCACGCTCTTGATGTCGCGCCAGTACCAGGGCAGCGGCCAGCCTGCGTCACGATTGATGACGAGCACATTGAAGGCACCATCTGGCGCGGTCTTCTGCAAGTCGCGCACCTGGGGCAGCAGCCGCATGAGATTGGGGGAGGTGTGCGAGTAAACATAGGGATTGCGCGAATCAGCGGCGTACAAATGGATGGCGAGATTGGTCCGCGAGATGAGATAGTACAGGCCAAGGCCGAAGGTGATATTAAAAACAAGCCGGGAAAATCTTCCTTTCAACGAGTTGAAAATGGCAGCCGCTCCCACGCCCGCGAGCAGCGTCAGCGCATGCTGCGCGCTGAGGATGGACCATGGCGTCTTGTAGGCCAGTAAGGAATAAATGAAGAACAGGGCCAGCGTGTAAACCGAGAGGAAGACTAGGAAGGCCTGCCGTGCGGGCTGTTTCGAATGGTTCCCCAGGAAGGCATACAGCATCCCCACGATGCCGAGGCCGCCGATCATCGCCTCGCTCCACACGAGGCCGTCTTTGCGCCAGAAGATGAGCGTGAGGTAGTAGTGCCAGGGCTTCTCATGGCCGCTGCCACTCGCGCGTTCAAAGTAGTTCAGATAGGTCAGGGCGCTGTCCTTCACGGCCTGCCAGTCCTTGAAGCCGCCGGAGTAAATCGTGACGGTGGTCACGCCTGCGGCGAGGACGACCCACAGCCATGGATGGGCCGCACGGCTCTTGTTGCCACCGGTGTCATAGCCGCTGCGGCGCGGGGCGAAGTCCCCAATCATGAGCTTGGTCACGGCAAAGCCGACGAGCCCGGCGACGACATTGATGGCGAACGTTTCCTTCGTGGCATGCTGCATGCCGATGGCAAATCCGGCCAGCACCAGCCACCAGCGCCCGCCCCCCTGGGAGTAGTGCCACAGCGCGGCGATGCTCAGCGTGATGAACAGCACCAGCGGCACCTCCATGATGAAGTAGCGCGAGTAGTACACCATCATCGGCGAGATGCACATGAGCAGCATCGCCAGTCCGGTGCCGAGCCGCCCGAGCGCATTGCGCAGCAGCAAGGTGGAAAGCAGCAGCAGCAGGCTGCAGATCACCGGCACAGTGCGGAGCTGGGCTTCAGTCCAGGTGGAGGAGTCGCCCCAGCCCGCGAACTTTGACCACACGCGTGTGATGTAGTGCAGCCCCGGGCCGTGGAAATCCTTCGGGTCGTACTGGAAGTGGCCGGTGGCCTGAAACTCGGCGGACTTCATCGCCAGGATCGCCTCATCCGTATGCATGGGGCGCTCACCCAGCGAGGGGAAACGGTAGTAGGCACCGACGACCAGTGAGATGACGGCAAAGATCATAAGGCCGATGACGCCGAGGGAGTTTTTTTTCTGCGGAGGGGGCATGAGGGATGACGAAGGTCGAAGGCGGAATGACGAATGGCAGGGGGAAGCCGCCGCAGGTGAGCTTACTCCTCCTCGCTGGAAACGAAAGCGGGGAGGACACCCGGAGAGGCAGGATTACATGAGTTCGCGGCGTTCGACCTCAAGGCTTTGCTGGCGGTTGCGGCGCAGGTGGAAGCGCTCGCGGGTGGGGGGGAGAGTTTCGCTGCCGCCATGCTCGATGAGCACGGTGACACTTTGCGGATGCACACTCATTTCGAGAAAACGCAGTATTGGTGTGCCACGTGTCCGGAAGAAGCAGTGCAGGGGGACGTGCGGGTGCGCGGCATTCCACAGCCAGCGCGCCGGGGCGAAGCGCTCCTCGTCCATCAGGGCGCAGAGGATTTCACGCATCACCACTTCACCATGCCGGCGCGCCCACTTCCAGGCCTCACGGCGGTTCATGAGTTCATTGAACTTGGCCACCAGCGGGTTCGCATGCGCCTGCTCCATTTCCTGGATGAGTTCTCCGGTATGCACCGCCATGGCGGTGCGGAACTCCTCTCGGGTGATGTGGCCGCTGTCCAGCCAGCGAAAGAGCTGCTGCGGCGTGGGGACTGGATCAGTGGGAAGCATGGCGTCTCGCGAAGTTTGGCGCGTTCGCGGGCGTTCGCAATTCACTCTTGGCCACGGAGACCTATTCCTTGACCTTGACCTTGACGTTTTGTGGGATGTCCAGAATGCGCAGCAGATTGTGATAGCGGTCCGTCCACAGGCGGTCGTCATGCTTCAGTTCGATCTCGCTGCCCAGCAGTTCCGACGGCGTGGCTTTGAGGAAGGCTTCGTTGCGCGTCACCAGGATGTAGTCCGTCGAATCATGGTCGCCATCGGCCTCGGTGGCGGTGCGTGTCGTTTTGAATCCGGTGGCCGCCGCGATCTTTTCGATCACCGGTGCCAGCACCAGATAGCTGTTGGTGATGTGCACGGCGATGATGCCGTCCGGCTTCATGTGGCGGTCATAGATGGCAAAGGCCTCCTTGGTCAGCAGGTGCACTGGCACGGAGTCACCGCTGAAGGCATCCAGCAGCAGTACGTCAAACTGCTGCGACTTCTCGCGCTCCAGCGCCAGCCGCGCATCGGACACGACGATCTCCACCTTCGCCCCACGCTTTTTGGCGTCATCGAGGTAGGTGAAGTACTTCTCCGCAATGCGCACCACGTCAGGATTGATGTCATAGAAGCGGAAGGTCTGGCCGCTCTTGGCGTAGCAGGACACCGTACCCGCGCCCATGCCCACCACGCCGACGTGTGCGTCCGCCCGGTCCTTGAGGCTGTCCAGCGCCTTGCCAATGCCCGTGTGGTGGCCGTAGTAAGTCGTGGGCTCCTGCCGCAATGACTCGCCCAGATTCTGCATGCCGTGGATGATGCCGCCATTGCTGAGCTGGCGGTACTTCATGGCGAGTCCGCTGTCGTAGTCTTCGGTGACGGAGAGCATGCCGTAGAAATTGCGCACGCGTTCCAGCTTCACCTCATGCTTGAAGCCGAAGTCGCCCATGGCCAGCAGGATCAAGGTGAACGCCATGCCCAGCATGGTGATGGAAACCATCGCCGGACGCATGAAGCCGCGCCGGATGATGCGGAAGGCCAGCACCGCCAGACAGAGGCCAATGGCCCCCAGCACGCCGTAGATCACCACAGGCGGCGGCATGTGCTCCATCTTGAGCTGCTTCTGCAGTTCCTCCTGCGTGAGCAGGCCGTGTTGGATCACCGCCCAGGCCACCCAGCAGGTCGCGCCGGTGATAAGTATGGCCAGCAGCCACTCCCAACCGCGTTTCACCTTCAGCACGGAGCGCAGCAAAATGCAGCACGCCAGGGCGGCCACCACGATGAGGCTGATCGGCCACTCCGCAAAGGTGGTGAACACATGCGGAGCGCCCAGGCTAACGAACAGCCCTCCCAGCGCGCCGCCAAAGGACATGAGCAGATAAAACTCCGTGAGCCGCCGGGGGGCGGGCTTCAGCCGCGTCAGCTCCCCGTGGCACAGCATGCAGGCGATGAACATGGCGCTGAAGGACCAGCCCAGCTCCCAGATGAAATTGGGGCTCAGGTCGATGCTGGCCAGGTTGAACTCATGGCCGGTCAGCCACGTCAGCTTGTTCAGCAGCGGCTGCACGTTATTATGCATCATCAGTTCAAATTTCGTCCAGAAAGGCTGCTTCTGCAGACGGCTCTCCGTGCAGGTGATGAACAAAACGGGCACCGCCAGCAGCGCCCACAGCGCGCAGATGCGTGCATACCAGCGCTCATGCTCAAAGCAGATGATGAAGGTCAGCAGGTACAGGCTCAGCGGCACCACCCACAGAAAGGGGATCACCGCCACGTCCTGGCACACGTGATTCGTCGCGGAAAGCAGCACGCAGCTTGCCAGCGCAGGCAGCAGCACCCATTGGAGCCTTTTCAGCCAGCCGGGGTTGTCAGCCGCAGTGTCGATCACTTCGACGGGTTTCGCTTCAGCTTCGATGGCGTGATGGCGGTCCATCCACACACCGGCCAGCGAGAGCACGACGAAAGCGCCAAAGCCCACCGCCCACAGCGTCGTCTGCTCCACCACGTCCCAGTGCACCTCAAAGAACAACGGGTAGCTCAGCAGTGCCAACAGCGAGCCAATGTTGGAAAGCGCATACAGCCGCCACGGATTCGCACCCCCCGTGGTGCGCGTGAACCACACCTGCACCAGAGGACTGGTGCTGGAGAGCACAAAGTACGGCAGCCCCACGCTGACAAACAGCAGCAGCAGAATGCGCAGCGCGGGATCTTCCGAGCCCGTCGGCTTCCACATCTCACTCGGGGCGATTGGCAGCATGGCGATCGCCGCGCCGAGCAGCAGACCGTGCACGATGCCCTGCCAGCGCCGTGGCAGCAGCGTCAGCGTGTGCGCATACGCATACCCCGCAAACAGCACCACCTGGAAAAACAGCATGCACGTCGTCCACACTCCCGGGCTGCCGCCAAACCATGGGAGGATGAATTTGCTGATGATCGGCTGCACTTGAAACAGCAGGAAGGCGCTCAGCAGGCTCAGTGCCGCGAGGATGAGACCGGGGACGGCACGGGAAGGGGAGGCGGGCATGGTGGAAAGTGGCTGACGCTGGCACATCACTCCCTTTGTGGGAAGATAAAAGTAAGGACATTGTGCACAGCCACTGGCAATCCCCGTCCGCCGCGACATCATGCCGCATGCCGCCGCCGCCCCGCCGTCCCTTCCACCCACGCCCCGCACCACCGCGTGAACCGGGCAGTCGCGAACAAGATGAGCGCCAGCAAGGCGGTCGCGAGCAGGGCAGTCGCTCGCAGGGCAGTCACTCGCAGGGCAGTCGCTCGCAGGGGAATAGTGCGCAAAACAATCGTCCGCAGGGCAACCGTGCCCAACGCAAACGCGAGAAGGAAAATCGTGCGCAGGGCAGTCCCGAACACGGCACCTCGTGGGAAAAATCCGCCGACTGGTACGACGGCATCATCGGCGAGCGCGGCTCCGAATTGTATCAAGCCGTGGTCATTCCCGGCGCTCTCGGTCTGCTTGCACCCAAGCGTGGTGAACGCGTGCTCGACCTCGGCTGCGGCCAAGGCGTCTTTTCTCGCGCACTCGCCCAGGAAGGATGCCAGGTGACCGGTGTGGATGCCGCCCCCACCTTGATCCAAAAAGCCCGTACCTACCCCGTGAAGCCCCCGGTGCGCTACCTTGCCCGCGACGCTGCGCAGATCGAAGACCTCGGCGAATTCGACGCCGCCTCCGCCATCCTCTGCGTGCAAAACATGGAGCACCTGGATGTCGTCAGCGCTGCCGCCGCTAAAGCCCTCAAGTCCGGCGGCCGCATGCTCTGGGTGGTCAATCATCCCGCCTTCCGCATTCCGCGTCAGACGAGCTGGGGAAACGATGCCGCGACCAAGATCCAGTACCGCCGCACGGATGCCTACAGCAGCACGCTAAGCATCCCGATCATCATGCACCCCGGCAAGGCGGACAGCGAGATCACCACCTCCTTTCACCGCAGCCTGCAAACCCTCACCGCCACCGGCTTCAGCGCCGGCCTGCGCCTCGCAGGCATTGAAGAATGGTACTCCCACAAAGAGAGCCAGCCCGGCCCGCGCGCCGCCGCCGAGAATCGCGCGCGGAAGGAGTTTCCGCTGTTTCTAGCGCTGCTGTGGGAGAAGCGGTGAGAGTGGGGATTACCTATTGACTGGATCCTCTGATTGAGGTTTTGACTTTGTCGGAGAACCCGGCGGTGGCCTTATTCCACCATGAATCCAGTTGCGGTCATCCATTCGCGGAACAAGCCAGTTGGTGATGAAAATGAGGGCCGCCATCCAGGCAAGGTTAAGCATGGCGTAGATAATGTCTTTGAGACGATCAAGAGCTACTTCGGCCCTATCCAGGTCGTGCCGAAGGCTCGCATTGCTTTCAGCATAGGACTGAATATTGGGGCTTCTCTCGGATGCTTTCAGCGTGGCGGTTAACGGCAGTGAAAGTTGAAGGAAGAACAGGTAAGCTCCCAACGGGATCAAGATCCGGATGTACTTAGGAATGGCTGGTTTCCCTCGGCGCACTGACCAGCTTGACCAAGCAGAAAGTACGAAAAAGCTGATCACGCAGCCCAAATTCATCCACAGGGTATGAATGATAAAGCTAACTGTAGAGATAATAATCATGGTGGAATCAGAGGATTGTGAACAGCATTCTGAATGCTTGTCAGCACTTTTCTGAAGCACTGAAATTGTGGTGCGGACAGACTGCGTTACACCAGCCGCACATACCTTCTTCCTGGCAACGCGCGTATCAGCCGCTTCATCTCCAGCCGCATCAGGGTCGAGGATACTGTGGACGCGGTGAGCCCTGAATTAGTCGTGATGTCGTTGATGTGCGCTTCGTCGGTGCTGATGGCGTTGTAGAGGATTTCTTCCTCCAGCGTGAGCGTGACGGAGGGGCGGGATTCTTCGACGTGCGGCGCTTTGGGAGCGGTGGGGAAGAGGGTCATCAAATCATCGAGCACATCGGCTCCATCCATGATGAGCTTGGCTCCCTGCTGAATGAGGCGGTTGCAACCGGCGGAGGTCGGTTTGTCGATGGGGCCGGGCACGGCATACACGGTGCGGCCCTGCTCGGTGGCCTGCTGCGCGGTGATGAGGGAGCCGCTGCGCAGCGGGGCCTCGACGACGATCAAGCCGCAGCACCAGCCCGCGACGATGCGGTTGCGATAGGGAAAGGTTTGTTTGTCAGCGGGGCGATCAACGGGATACTCGCTGACCACCGCGCCGTTTTGCGCGATGCGTTCGGCCAAAGCCATGTTTTCCGGCGGGTAGAGTTTGCCCATGCCGGAGCCGATGACAGCGACGGTGCGGCCTTTGGCGGCGAGAGCCGCCTCATGAGCTGCGGTGTCGATGCCACGGGCCAGACCGCTCACCACTGTGTAGCCCGCATACGCGATCTGAAAGCTGAGCTTCTTCGTAGTGCTGAGACCGTAGTTCGTGGCATGGCGGCTGCCGACGACGCCGAGGGCGTTGTGATCACGCTTGGTGAGTTCTCCCCAGACTGTGAGGACGAGGGGCGGGTTGTAAATTTCGCGCAGCAGCGGCGGGTACAGTTCGTCCTCCTGCGTGAGCAGGGTCAGGTCGCGCTCCTTGACCTTCTTGAGTTCACCTTCGAGATCCACTTGTGCTTCCCATCCGGCAATGTTCTCTGCCTGCGCGAGGCCAAATCCTTCAATTTGCAGAATGTCGCTGCTTTTGGCGGCGAGGATGCGCTCAGGACTGCCGAAGTGCTGCAGCAGTTTGCGTACGCGTACGGGGCCGACCTGCGGGAGCAGGTTCAACGCCAGCCAGGCTTCGGTGCGGGTCATTGAGGCACGCTGGAGCTCAGGCGATGGAGGCGGTGGCTTCGCCGTTTTTCGCGGCAGCGGCGGCGGATTCGGGCAGCGCGACGTTCGTTTGCGAAGAGCCGGAGCCGATCAATTTGCGGAAGATTTTCTGGGGGAAGGACTGGCCCTTTTCCTCATTTTCGAGCTGGCCGAGAGCGGTGGATTTGGCCATCTCCCAGGCCGGGGCAAAGCCGGGGGCGCTGATGACCATCTGCTTCTCGGCGCGGGCCAGGATTTCCAGCTCGCGCTGCATCTTGTTGTCGGGGCGCTCGTTGAGGCGGGCGATCTGCATGCGCAGGTTCTCGTTTTCCTGCTTCAGGGCGGTGCGCTCTTTGCTGAGGTCCTGGCTTTGCTTGGAGTCGAGGTCCAGCTTGTCGCTGAGCATGCCTTTGTAGCGCTTGAGTTCGCGCTTAGTCTTCCAGTGGCCCCAGAGGGACTGAACGAGGAAAATGCCGCAGAGCACGATGCCGTAGATGAAAGTATTCTGGGGAGCGAGGAGGTCTTTAAACATGATTGGTGAAAACTAATCGCATGGGTCGGAGTGTGCAACTGGGCAAAAGTTGTGGTGGTGGACTGAAAACGTGAGTGTGCTAAAGGTTTGGCTTATCTATATATTCAGTATGAATTATATACTTGCCGTAAAATCTATAACATATAGAATTTATAATGATCCTTTCTCCCCCTGCGGTAGTTACTCTCACGCAGGCCTTCGGGTCGGTACTTTCTGCCGGCGGGTGGCGGTTCGTTCAGTGCTTGTGCGTGGGGCTGCTCTTGAGTGTGACGCCGGTGTTTGCGGCGAATCCAGACCCTTCGAACACATCCACGCTGGGGATGGTGGTGCACAATCCTGCGACGAATGCAGCCGTCACGGTGACGGGGTTCATCGTGGACCCGACGGGGACTCCCACCGCAGGCACGGTGGCCTTTGTGCTGACCAGCGATGGTTACTCTTTCCTGGTCAAACCTGTGGGCGATCTGATCTACAACAGTGACGATCCACCAGTGGCGATGAAAATCGTGAGCAAGGACAGTGCCGCAGGTACGGTGCAGATCCGGCCCAACAGCCTGGCCCCGACCGACCCAACGACCTCGCTGGGCTACCAGACGCTGTTGACGACGATGGAGGGTGTCCTCAATCCGCCCGACACACCGGGGACGCTCACGCTCCCGGTGGTGACGGGAAATGCGACCTCCGGCGTGCGCATTGTGAACACCGGCGGGAATGGTTCGAATGGACGCGATGGGGCTCTCATCGTGCCGCCAAACCACGGGGGCGATGGAGCGGGAGGTCCTGGGGCCTCGTATCCGAATGCCGGCTTTGCCAGCATTCCTTTCATCAACACGACCAATGCCATCGGCATTGAAGTGGGAAGCGTGGGTGGGCGTGGCGGCAACGGCGGGGACTCTTACCTCTCCATCTGGGGTGGTCGTGATGGTGGCAATGGCGGCGTGGGCGGCCCGGCCTCTGTGACCGTTGGGATTGGCAACACGGTGGCCACCAGCGGAGACAACATGTTCGGCATCTTTGCCTACAGCCGTGGCGGTCAGGCGGGAAATGGCGGCAGCGGTTTCGCCGCGCCTGGTGCCGGCACCGGCGGCCACTCCAGCAACGGCGGCGCTGTGACTGTGCTGAACCAAGGGACCGTGACCACGACCGGAGACGGGGCCTTTGGCATTTACGGCTTGAGCGTCAGCGACAACGGCGGCAGCGGCGGTTCCACCTGGGGCTTGGTGGGGGTCAGTGGCTCAGGCGGGTATGGAGGCAGCGGCGGTGCGGTGATCATCACCAATTCGGTCGATGGCACCATCTCCACCACAGGTATTCAGTCCCACGGCATTCTGGCGCAGAGCATCGGCGGCTCGGGGGGATCGGCTGGCATCTCTGGAAATCTGCTGGTGGCGCTGAGCGGCGCGGGAGACAATGGTGGCAACGGCGGCACCGTCGAAGTGGAAAATCGGGGCACGATTCTGACGTCAGGAGACAGCTCCCGAGGCATCTTTGCGCAAAGCATCGGCGGTGGCGGTGGCTCCGGCGGCATCGCAGGCGGACTTGTGTCGGTGGGCGGCTCGGGCTCCAATGGCGGCAGTGCTGCCGCCGTTACGGTGACGAACTATGGCACGGGCATCATTCAGACGCAGGGATTCGATGCGGACGGCATCATGGCGCAGTCCATCGGTGGCAGTGGTGGCAGCGGCTCGAATGCCTACGGCCTCGTTGCCGTGGGTGGCAGCGGCAAGAACGCTGGAAACGGCGGAGTCGTTACAGTCTCGAATCTTGGCAAGATCAGCACCTTGGAGGATTTCGCGCGCGGTATCGTGGCACAGTCCATCGGCGGTGGCGGCGGCGACGGCGGCTCCACCGGCGGCATGGTTTCCGTGGGGGGAAATGCTGGAGTTTCAATCACTGGCGGCGGGATTGGTGACGTTGTTACCGTTACCAATGGCGGTAGCATCATCACCGGCGGTGCCGATGCTGCGGCTATTGTGGCACAGTCCATCGGAGGCGGCGGCGGCAATGGCGGGAGTGCGGGCTCCATCGGCCTGTTCGCGGGCGTGGCTGTGGGAGGGAAGGGCAGCAGCGGCGGGAAAGGCGGAGATGTGGACATCCTGCTTCAAGGACAAAGCAACGGCGATGCCTCGCTGATCAAGACAATCGGGGACCGCTCCACAGGTCTGTTTGCCCAGAGCGTGGGCGGCGGCGGCGGCAATGGCGGCGGCGCGGTGGCCCTGTCGGTGGGCTTCGGGGCTTCAGCGTCCTTCGCCATCGGCGGTGGCGGGGCGGTGGCCGGAGATGGCGGTATCGTGACCCTGACCAGGGGCACGGGGCTCAGCAAGATCGAGACGGCAGGCAGTGACTCCACGGGCGTGTTTCTGCAGAGCGTGGGCGGCGGCGGCGGCAATGGCGGCTACGCCGTCGCCCTGGCGGTATCGGGCGGTCCGGCCTCCGGTTCCCTAGGACTGGCCTTGGGTGGCAATGGCTCGGGTGGTGGCATCGGCGGAGCCGTGACCGTGGGCACATTCTCCGGCGGCACGATGACCAGCACGGGATTTGAGGGCACTATTTTGACGACGGGTGATCGTTCCACCGGCTTCCTGGCGCAAAGCGTCGGCGGCGGCGGGGGCAATGGCGGGCTGGCCGTAGCAGGCGCTGCCGGGTTCAGTCCCACGATCAGCGGCGGCATCGCCATTGGCCTCGGGGGCCAGGGCACCGGCGGCGGAGCCGGAGGCAAGGTGCAGGTCGGGTTTGCCGGCAGCATCACCACGCAGGGAGACAGCTCCACCGCCATGCTCGTCCAGTCCGTGGGCGGCGGCGGTGGGAATGGCGGCGGCTCCATCGCGGCGTCGCTCGCCGTGGGCAACGGCGCGGCGGGTGTCAGCATCGGTCTCGGGGGAGCGGCCGGCAAGGGCAGCAACGGCGGCGATGTGAACGTGGTCACGCGGGCCAGCTCCACGCTGGTCCTCAATCCGAACACGATTCGTACCGAGGGTTCGAATTCCACCGCCATCCTCATTCAATCCGTGGGCGGCGGCGGCGGCAATGGCGGCTACGCCGTGGCCGCAGGCGCTTCAGGCGGGGCGGTGGGCGCGGGAACCGTCACCGTCGGACTGGGTGGAAGCGGCGGCGGTGGCGGGAACGGCGGCAGCGTGACCGCCGACCTGCAGTCCAATGTCGAAACTTCGAGCGTCATGCGCGCCGTCGATCCGGCCACCAATCTGCCGATTCCGCCTTATGCAGAAAACTCCTCTGGGGTGGTGGTGCAGTCCGTCGGTGGTGGCGGTGGCAATGGCGGCTTCAGCGTGGCCGCAGGCGCAGCCTTGGCGGGAGATGGCAGTGGTGCCGTGTCCGTCGGACTGGGAGGCTCCGGAGCCACGGGGGGCACGGGCGGAACGGTGAATGTGAAATCGACGGGCAGCATCACCACCAAGGGCGACCGCTCGGCGGGCCTCGTGGCACAGTCCATCGGCGGCGGCGGCGGCAATGGCGGCTACAATATCTCGGTGGCTGGCGCGGCATCCTCCGTGGGCAGCGGTGCCATCACGGTGGGTCTCGGCGGCAGCGGGGGCAATGGCAACTTCGCGCAGTCGGTGACGGTGAACACGTCCCTTGGAAAGATCTCCACCGGCGGGTCGGACTCCATCGGCATCCTGGCGCAGTCGATCGGCGGCGGGGGCGGCAATGGCGGCTACAACGTCTCCGTTTCGGCTTCGGGCGCGGGCGGCGGCAGCGGCGCAGTTTCCGTGGGTCTGGGCGGCAGCGGCGGCACGGGCGGCTATGCAGGAGACGTGAATCTGACGGTGGCGAACGCCGTGAGCACCACGGGCAAAAATTCAGCAGCCATCGTGGCGCAGTCCATCGGTGGCGGTGGTGGCAACGGCGGCTACGATGTCTCTGCCTCAGGTTCCGGCGGGGGCAGTGGCAGCGGAGCGATCGGCGTGGGCCTCGGCGGCAAAGGAGCGAGTGGCGGCGACGGTGCCAACGTCACTGCTCTCGTCAGCGGCAATGTAGACACTTTGCTGGAAAATTCGGCGGGCATCATGGCGCAGTCCATTGGCGGCGGGGGTGGCAATGGCGGCTACAACATCAGCCTTGCCGGGTCGGGCGGCGGCATCAGCGGGGCTGTGGGAGTGGGTCTCGGCGGCAGCGGCAGTGGAGGCGGCGATGGCAAGACGGTGAATCTCACTTCTGAGGGAACCATCCTCACCCAGGGGGCCAGTTCCACGGCCTTTCTGGCGCAGTCCATCGGCGGCGGCGGCGGCAACGGCGGCTTCAATGTCAATGTGGCGCTCTCGGGAGGAGGCACCACCAGCGGCGCGGTCAGCGTGGGATTGGGCGGATCGGGTGCAGGCGGCGGGGTGGGTGGCATCGTCATCGCCAGCACCTCCGGAAACATTACCACCCAAGGAGACAAATCCGCTGGCATCCTGGCGCAGTCCATCGGCGGCGGTGGTGGCAATGGCGGCTTTGACGTGAGCGTTTCAGGCTCCGGCTCAGGCGAGACGAGCGGGGCTGTCAGCGTGGGATTGGGCGGGTCCGGAGCGGGCGGAGGAAACGCGTCAAGCGTTACGCTTACCGTTGTGAATAATATCATCACTCAAGGAAGGAAATCGACTGGAATTATTGCGCAATCCGTTGGGGGTGGGGGTGGTAACGGTGGTTTTGACGTTACTGCTGCCATGTCAGGTTCCACTAGCAACAGTGGTGCCGTAGGCGTCAGCCTCGGAGGCAGCGCTGGCTCGGGTGGTAACGCCGACACAGTGATCACTTCCATCACGGGAAATGTAACGACTTCAGCGTCAGGTTCGGGTGGCATTCTTTCCCAGTCCCTCGGCGGCGGCGGCGGCAATGGCGGCATGTCCATCGTGGGGGCGCTTTCGTTCGCCTCCAGTGGCAGTGGAGCCGTCAGCGTGGGGCTTGGAGGCAGTGGTGGCGATGGTGGTTACTCCGGCAAGGTAACGAGTACCGTGACCGGCAACGTGAGCACCACCGGAGCGGACAGTTTCGGCATCATCACCCAGTCCCTGGGCGGTGGCGGCGGCGCGGGTGGCATGAGCATCAGTGGTGCGGTCGCCATGGCCAAAACGGGAGCGGGTGCCGTGGGCATCGGGCTCGGTGGGGTGGGCGGAGGAGGTGGAGATGCGGCCGATGTGAAGGGCACCTACACAGGTTACGTCCAGACCACCGGCGACAACTCCTCAGGCATCATCACCCAATCCCTAGGGGGTGGCGGCGGCAATGGCGGACTCAACATCACCGGGACGATCACCGCCTCCAAGGAGGGCAGCGGCAGTATCGCCGTCGGTCTGGGTGGCTTCGGGGGAGATGGTGGCGATGGCAAGAATGTCGTCAGCATTGTGACCGGCGGTGTTTCCACCACCGGCAGTTCCTCGGACGGCGTCGTGGCGCAGAGCTTTGGCGGCGGGGGAGGCAACGGCGGGCTCAACGTCACCGGCACGGTGAACCTGAGCCAGAAAAGCGGCGGCACGCTCGGCGTGGGTCTCGGCGGTTTTGGCGGGGTGGGTGGTAACGCCGGCAACGTCACCAGCACGGTGACGATGACAACGGCGAATCCCAAGGTCAAGGTGACCGGCAGTAAGTCTTCCGGTATCGTTGCCCAGTCCTTGGGCGGCGGTGGCGGCAATGGCGGCATCGACATCACCGGAGCGGTGAACCTTACCGGCGAAAATGGCGCGGCCATCGGTATCGGCATAGGCGGTTTTGGAGGCGGTGCGGGTAACGCCGGGATCGTCACGGTCAACGTCAGCGGGCAGGTGCTCAGTTCAGGTGCTGGATCGAGCGGTATCCTGGCGCAGTCGGTCGGCGGCGGCGGGGGCGATGGCGGCATCAATGTCACGGGCACGCTGGCCATCACCCAGTCCAAGGGAACCTCGTCCACGGCCGTTGCGGCTTCGATTGGCGTGGGCGGCTTTGGAGCGGGCGGCGGTACCGGCGGCGCTGTCTATGTGAGCTATGATGGCACGATTTTGTCTGGCGTGCGTGGCATCGTGGCGCAGTCCATCGGTGGAGGCGGTGGCAATGGTGGAGTGAATGTGAGCACCGGCATCGCCTATGGCAGTGGAGACGGAGACGCGCGCGGCCTGGTTATTGGCGTCGGCGGTTTTGGCGGGGTGGGTGGCAACGCCGACATCGTGAATGTGCTCGTGACCGGGGCAGTCCAGATCACTGCGGTCGAGGCCGGGATTTTGGCGCAATCCATCGGTGGCGGCGGGGGCAATGGTGGAACCAATGTCAGCGGCAGCATCACTTCCAATGCGCCGATCACGGTCGGCGTCGGCGGGATGGGTGCCAATGCGGGCGTGGCCAAAGACGTGACCGTGGATGCCACGGCCAGCTTTTCCATCTATGGACCCGGCATTGTCAGTTCCGCAGGCGTCATGGCGCAGTCGCTCGGCGGTGGTGGTGGCAACGGCGGGGTGGATGTCACCGGCAGCCTCGTCATCAACAAAACCAGCTCCCTGCCTTCGATCAACGTCGGCGTGGGCGGTTTTGGAGGTGCGGGCGCCATCAGTGGTGACGTCACGGTGACGCAGGTCGGGAACATCGTCGCGACGGGTGCCTGGACGCATGGCATCATGGCACAGAGCATCGCCGGCGGCGGTGGCAACGGCGGACTGAACGTGAGCGGACAGCTCGACTTTGCCGCAGCGGAGAATGCCGGTGGCAATACGGACCTGACCATCGTGGCCGGGGTGGGTGGCAATGGAGGGCTGGGGGCCGATGCAGGAAATGTCGTCGTCACTCAGAACGGTGCGATTTCGACCACGGGCGACAATGCCCGGGGCATCATCGCCCAGAGCATCGGCGGGGGTGGCGGCACCGGCGGCATGAACATCACCGGAGTCCTGGCGATGAAAAGCTCCCCGATCCAGGTGGGAGTGGGTGGTACTGGCGGGGGCGGCGGTGAGGCGGGCTCCGTCATTGTGACCCGTGGCTCGGCAACGACAGCCACCGGCCAGATCGCGACCAATGGGCAAAGCGCGCACGGCATCGAGGCCACCAGCATCGGCGGTGGTGGTGGTGATGCAGGGATGAACTTCAACCTCGGTCTGACGAGGGCTGGCGCAGGCGTCAATCCGCCTGGATTCGCGGCGAGCTTCACCATCGGCGGAGCAGGAGGACAGGCCGCCAGCGGGGACTTCGTCACAGTGAACAACTACAGCAGCATCTACACCCAGGGGTTGAACAGCCACGGGATCATCGCCCAATCCATCGGTGGCGGAGGCGGCAATGCCAGCTTCAACGTTGGGGTGATCTACGGTGGGTCGAATAACAGCGTCGGGGAAAACAAAAATCTTGGCTTTGCTCTCACCATCGGCGGTGGCACGGGAGACGGGGGACATGGCGGTGCGGTGGACGTTGTCCAGGTGGGGAATATAACGACCCTCGGCAATGCCTCCTACGGCGTCGTAGCGCAGTCGATTGGCGGCGGGGGTGGCAACGCGGGCCTGGACTTCGGCATGGACATTGTGGACGGCGGCTCGGCCTCCATCAGCATCGGGCGCAAAGGCGGCACGGGCGGTTATGCCTCGGCGGTCAGTCTATCGTCCACCGGCACGATCACCACCTATGGCGCTGGCTCCTATGGCCTGCTGGCCCAGTCCGTGGGCAACGGTGGCGGAAACAGCTCAGCCACCACGGTGGGAGTGAGCGGACCGAAGACGAAGGATGACGCCTCGCAGGGCTTTAATGTGTCCGTGGGGCTGGAAGGCGGCATGGGAGGCTATGCCGGGGATGTCATCCTCAATGCCCAGGGGGCGGTCACTACTTATGGCGATGACGCCCATGCCATCTTTGCCCAGAGTGTGGGCGGCGGCGGCGGCAACGGCGGCAGTTCCAACACCTTCGGTCTGAGCGCTGTCACGGTGGGCGTCTCCATCGGTGGCCTCGGCGGCGAAGGCGGCTACAGCGGCGTCGTCAGCGTCACCAGCAGCGCGCAGGTACGCACGTATGGCTCTGGTGCCGTGGGGATCCTGGCGCAGTCCATCGGCGGCGGTGGTGGGAATGGCGGCATGTCCACCTCAGGCGGCCTGTCATCAGACGTGAACGGCATCACCGTCGGAGTCGGCGGCAGTGGCGGCCAAGGCATGTACAGCGGCAAGGTCTTTGTGGATAACAGCGGTGTGATCATCACCAATGGCGTCGGTTCCGATGGCATTCTGGCGCAGAGCCTTGGCGGTGGTGGCGGCAACTCCGGCCTGACACTCAACGTGACCTTGAAGGACGGCCAGACCAAGCCGTCCTACAATGCCTCGATCACCGTTGGTGGAAGTGGCGGCACTGGCGGCACCGGCGGGGATGTCCAAGTCACCAACACGGGCGGCATCGGCACGCAGAAGGAAAATTCCATGGGCATCTTTGCTCAGTCGGTGGGCGGTGGTGGCGGCAATGCCGGCACGGTGATCACGGCCACGACTTCGAACGACCAAGGCGGTGCCAACACCGCCATCACGATTGGTGGAAGCGGTGGCACAGGAGGCACGGGCGGTAAGGTCACGGTCAAAAACGACATCGTTTCAGGAGCTGCCGACTCAGGCAAAATCATCACGGTGGGAGCGCAGTCTCACGGCATCGTGGCGATGAGTGTGGGCGGAGGCGGCGGCACGGGAAGCACGGCCATCAGCCTGCTGAAAAGTTCCTCATCCTCAGCGGCGAACACCACCACCACCGGCCTGATCTTCAGCCTGGGTGGGAACGGCGGCGGCGGCGGCACGGGCGGCATCGTGAATGTGGAAAACCAAGGCTCCATCACCACGTATGGCCAAAAGGCCTTTGGCATCCTGGCGCAGTCCATCGGTGGCGGTGGCGGCGATGGTGGAGTCAGCGTGACCGGGGATCTGGCTCTGGGCAAGAAAACCGACAACACCACTCCGGGAGAGATCGTCTCCATTGCGATCGGCGGTTTCGGCGGCAGCGGCAATTCGGCTGACAAAGTCACCGTGACCAACAGCGGCAGCATCGAAACCTACGGCAAAGGGGCCGCAGGCATCTATGCGCAGAGCGTGGGCGGCGGCGGTGGCAACGGTGGTTTTGCCGCCACTCTGTCCAAGAACCTCTTCACCAATCCGGCGACGAATCTGCTGCCCTCGCTGATGACTTTTGGCATGGGGGGCAACGGTGGCTCAGGTGCGAACGGCGGCGATGTGCTGGTGGAAAATTCCGGCTCCATCATCTCCCACGGTGACAAATCCTACGGCATCTTTGCGCAGTCCGTGGCGGGCGGTGGCGGAGATGCGGCCTTTGAACTGACGGCACCGGTGTGGATGGCGGCTGACCTCGTGGCCAATGTGCTGCTGGGTGCGCGCAACGGCTCTACGGGAGATGTGGGCACCGTCACCATCAACACCACGGGCACGATCACCATGTATGGTGCCAACAGCACGGCGCAGTTTGCCCAGACAGTCTCTGGCGGAGGTGGCAATGTGGACCGCTTCCTCGATCTGAGCCAGCACGCGGCCACCATTGACACCAGCGGAGCCATCGTGCTGCCGAACAACGGTGGCGCGGTGGATACGGTGATCGGTGCCATCACCTCGGTCATCACCCTCGGGGCGGATGGTGTGAGCAACTTGGTGGGCAAGGGCATCGACGCCGCCCATGTGGGCGACCTCTATACGTATGGAGAACATTCCGCAGCATCGCTGCTGCAGTCCATCGGGGGTGGGGGCGGCAACGACAATGAGGACGTCATCGTGAACACCACGACGACGGTGAATCTTGAACTGGCGCTGGGTGCCACAAATTCCTCCAACAACAGCGCCGGCGACGTGCACGCGACCCGCACAGGCAGTGTCCACACGGTGGGGCTTCTTTCCAGCGGCGGCGGCGTGCAGACGATCGGCGGTGGTGGCGGCACCCTCAATGTCAACGTCACCCAGGTGGCGGAGCCGTCGATTGCAGCCTTTTCGCTGATGGCCCTTCCTCCAGCCGTGGTCGCCACGGCCCAACTGGGGGCCGATGGCGGCCTGCCGGGCTCTTCCAGCGACGGCGGCAACATCCTCGCCACCTACACCGGCGGGGTGAGCTCCACCGGAGACCGCTCTCCCGGGCTCGTCTTCCAGACCATTGGCGGGGGTGGTGGTGCCATGAATTTCACCGGCATCGACCAACTGGATCTCGGCATCGGCGGCATCAACGGTGTTGCGGGCAATGGCGGTGATGTGACCATCACCAACACCGGTGGAATTTCCACTGCCGGAGTGCTCTCCAACGGCCTCGTGGTGCAGAGCATCGGCGGCGGTGGTGGCACCGTCTCCACGGATCTCGACCCGGCCTACATCAACATCACCACGAACACTGGAAACACAGGGAGTGGGGGCAACATTACCTTCACCCAGAACGGCGATGTCGCTGCCACGGGGGATCGCTCCACGGGCGTCGTCCTGCAGAGTCTCGGCGGGGGTGGCGGACTGGTGGACGACTTCTTTGCCGGGAGTGCAGGCGGCACGGGAAACTCAGGCACGATCAGCTTCACCATGAATGGCAGCATCAATGCCGGTGGGGCAGGGGGCGTGGGCATCTTTGCCCAATCGAAAGCCAGGGGCACGCAGGGGAACATTGATCTCAGTCTGACCAGCGGCCAGACGCTCTACTTTGGCAGCGGCGGTGCAGGCGCGCACTTCTCCGGCGGTGCCAGCAATACCTTCACCAACAACGGCTCCATCATGGGGGCCGATCTTCTCACCGGCTGGGGCATTCTGGGGGAAGAGGGGAACGAAGCGGTGGTGAACAACGGCCTCTTCCTTGGCCAGGTGAATCTCGGTACGGGCACCAACCGCTTCACCAACGCGATGGGTGCGGTGCTGCTCCCCGGCCCGCAGTTCCTGCTGGGCGCTGCGAGCAATCAGCTCATCAATAACGGCATCATGCGACCGGGCGGCACCGGCCTGGCCCAGCATACGGACATGACTGGCAGCTTCACGCAGAGCAGCACGGGCATCACCTTTGCGGAACTCGATTTCGGCACGAGTGCCATCGACCAGGTGTACATGACCGGCACGGCCAAGCTCGCGGGCCGCATTGACGTAGCGCTGCTCAATCCGCAGCTCGTGACCATCGGGCACAATCAACAGATCCTGTTCCATGCGGATGGCGGAGTGACGAATGATGGTGCGGTGCTGACCACGCTGCCCTCCGTGGTGATCACTTATGATCTGCAGTATCCCGCGACAGGGAAAGACGCGGTGCTGGACTACAACGTGGATTTCAACCCGCCCGGCAGCAACTTTGGGCGCAACCTGCTGGAAGTGGGCGGCTACTTCAACAACATCCAAAAGGCGGGGAGCTCCGCAGCGCTGGCCCCCACGATCATCCAACTGCTGTACGCTCCGAACCTGGGCGTCTATCGCGAACTGCTCAGCCAGCTAGGCCCTGACTTCTATGGAGAGCAGCAGGCGGAGCAACTGCGTGCCAGCCAGCGCTTTGGCGAGACGATGATGAACGGCGGGAGCTCGCGGTATGCGCTGAAAGAGCGCACGATCTGGTTTGACTTCATCGGGTCCAACACGCTGCACAGCGCGTACGATGACTACAAGACCGTGCGCCAGCAGACGCTGGGGTTTGCGCTGGGCTTTGAGGAAATGATCAGCGCGCACTGGAGTGCGGGCCTGGCGGTGTCGTTTGAGGACAACAGCGCCAACGGCTACCAGGGGCGCTGGAACGCCAACGGCAACAGCGAGCGCATGGGCGCGGTGCTGCGCTACAAAAACAATGGCAACGAACTGGCGGCGCTGGTCTCCTATGGCTGGAACAGCATGGACAGCACGCGGGTGGGGCAGGTGACGACACCCTTTAATGCGAACGCGAGCCGCGACATGCAGACCCTGACCGCGATGGTGCGTGCGGCGCATGAATTCATCCATGAGGATTTCTACTTCCGCCCGCAACTGGACCTGGGCGTGACGCAGCTCTCTGCCGGTGCCGCCACGGAAAACGGGGCGGGTGCGACGAACTTGGCCCTGCAGGGCTACAATGAAGTGCATGCGTGGGTGCGGCCGGCGGTGACGGTGCGCAAAGCGATCATCGTGACTTCAGGCACGCGCATCAGCCTGCACACGGAGTTTGGGTACCAGTACTTCCTCAACGGCAACGACACGTATGTGCGTGCGGGTTTTGCGGGGGCTCCGAGCGGGGCGGACAAGATGACGGTGCCGATCGATCTCGGCTCCATGGCGACGATGAGCATCGGGCTGCAGATGAGTTTGATGGATGATCTGTCGATGGGGGTGTACTACACCAAGGCGATCTCCAAGAACTACCACCTGGATTTGTACAACTTCCGGTTTAACAAGAGCTTTTGAGGCGGGGCGGGGCAGATCCGACTGGGGGGGTGAAAAAAGCGCTCCACGGGATGTGGATGTCTGGTTGCATGCGGCGGCGGTTTCGCCTAGATGCGGGTAGCTTTCCCATGCCCCACGCCCTTCTTCTCAAATTTCCCGGAACCAATTGCGATGCCGAAACCGCACGTGCGCTGGAGGCGGCGGGCTTCACAGCGGAGGTGCTGCCGGTGGCGCTGCTGGAAGCCAGCTCGCTGGACAGGGCACAGATGATCGTGTTTTCCGGTGGCTTTAGCTACGGGGACTACGTGATGTCCGGGCGAATCGCGCAGCTGATCACGAAATCGAAGCTGGGGGACCAGTTGAAGACGTTCGTGGACAAGGGCGGGTATGCGCTGGGGATTTGCAATGGCTTCCAGATTTTGACGCAGCTCGATCTTTTGCCGAAGGGCAGCCTGATCCACAACACGAGCGGCCGCTTCATCTGCCGCTGGGTGGGGCTGAAGAAGACGAAGGGCAAGACGAGCCCGTACCTGAGCAAGCTGCCGGAGAATTTCGAACTGCCGGTGGCGCATGCGGAAGGCCGTCTGGTGACGGAAGGGGAGGCCGCGGCGAGCTACGTGAAGTCCGGGCATGCGGCGCTGCTTTACGCGACGAACGTGAACGGCTCGACGAATGCAATCGCGGGACTGCAGGATGACACAGGGCGGGTGTTTGGGCTGATGCCGCACCCGGAGCGCTTTATTTTCAAGAGCCAGCATTATGACCCGGATTGGAACGGGGATGCGCAGTTTGGCTGGGGGCATTACTTGTTTCAGTCGGCGCGTGAGGCGCTGAACTGAGGAGGGGGGGAGCAGTGGTGGGCGGTGATTTCGCGGGGTGGCGAGATCGTGGCAATTTTAGGCGGTGGGGGGCGTATGACTCAGCTCCCTGAATGTCTTTTCTCGCTTCGCATCCTGTACTTCGACTCATCGCCTCGCCGCAGCACCTGTGGCGCACGCTTTCGCTGGGCATCAAGACGATCTGGCTGCACAAGCTGCGCTCGTTTCTGACGGCGCTCGGGGTGGTGTTTGGGGTGGCGTCGGTGGTGGCGATGCTGGCGATCGGTGAGGGTGCGAGCTATGAGGCGCAGGAGCAGATCCGCAAGCTGGGGAGCCAGAACATCATCCTGCACAGCGCCAAGCCGCCGGACGGGCAGGGGTCCAGCGGGGAGTCCCGCAGCATGATCAGCGAATACGGCATCACGCTGCATGACATTGTGCAGATCCGCCAGACGGTGCCGGGGATCCGCGTGGTGGTGCCGAGCCGGTATATTTCGGAGAACATCTGGAATCTGGACCGCAGCGTGGACGGGCACGTGATGGGGGTGCTGCCGATCTATCCGGAGATGCGCAACCGCCACGTGCTGCAGGGACGGTTTTTCAATGACCTGGAGATGCGGGACATGCTGCCGGTGTGCGTGATTAACCAGACGGTGGCGGGGCGGCTGTTTCAGCTGTCGTCGCCGGTGGGGAAATCGGTGCGGGTGAAGGGGTTTTACTACAAGATCATTGGCATCATCGAGGATGAGGGGCAGACGGTGGGTGCGGATGCGGGCGGGGGGAGTCCGTCTGCGGATGCGCAGGCGCAGGTGATGATCCCGTTCACGACGCTGATGGATCAGTATGGGGAGGTGTTTTTCCGCTTTCGCACGGGGGGCTTTGAGGCGGAGAAGGTGGAGTTTCACGAGGCGGTGATCCGCGTGGAGGACGTGAACATGGTGGAGAGCCGGGCGGAGGCGATCCGGCATCTGATGAAGACGAATCACAAGAAGGAAGACTGGCGCATCATCGTTCCCGTGGAGCTGCTCAAGCAGGCGGAGCGCACCAAGCAGATCTTCAGCATCGTGCTCGGCAGCATCGCGGCCATCTCGCTGCTGGTGGGGGGCATCGGCATCATGAACATCATGCTGGCGAGCGTGACGGAGCGGACGCGTGAGATCGGGATCAGGCGCGCGCTGGGGGCGCGGCAGAACGACATTGTGGTGCAGTTCCTGATCGAGACGGTGCTGCTGGCCGGAGTGGGCGGCATCCTGGGCGTGGTGCTGGGTCTGAGCATTCCGCTGGCGGTGACGAAGTTTGCCGGTGTGACGACAGTGATCAAGATGTGGTCGCCGATTCTGGCGTTCTCGATCTCGGTTTTAACCGGCATCGCCTTTGGGATCTATCCGGCACGGCGTGCGGCGATGATGAATCCGGTGGAGGCGTTGCGGCATAATTAGAGGTGGTGCTGGCCAGGACGAATGTCCGCTGGAATTTCGCCGTCTTCCGCCTATTCTCTCCGGTATGAGCACCCTTGTTCTGAACCTCGACGATCATCTCGCGAGCCGACTTGCTGCCGCTGCCGCTCGCAGCCACAAAGCCTTGCCGGACTGGGCGGCAGAGCAGCTTGACCGCCTTGCAGGAGCCGCCAGTGCCGCGACGGAGGAGCCTGCGGATTCTCCCGCTCGTGAACGCATGCGTGCAGCACTCGCCAGCCTCACCGGCATCTGGGCGGGCCGTGGCACGACCGACGAGCTGATGAACCTCACCCGTGGCGAGGACTGAGGCCATGCCCATTCTTGTCGATACCAACGTCCTCTCTGACGTGATCCACCACGACCCCGTGTGGTCTGGCTGGTCAAGCTCACAGCTCATTCAGCATGCCGGCGATTTAGTGGTGAATCCCATCATCTTCGCCGAGCTTTGCTGCCGTGCGACTTCGGCCGCCGAGGTGGATCAGATCATCCGCACGCTGGGCCTGGGTTATGAAGAACTCGGCCAAGAGGCGCTCTTCCTCGCATCGAAGGCCTTTGTGGCCTATCGCCGTCAAGGCGGCGGTAAAACCTCGCCCCTCCCGGACTTCTTCATCGGTGCCCATGCCCAAGCCGCTGGCTATGCGCTGCTCACGCGGGACAAAGGCCGCTATCAGACCTACTTTCCCACCGTCGCACTCATTTGCCCTTGAACTCGGCGATGATGAATCCGGTGGAGGCGTTGCGGCATAATTAGGGCGGGGCTGCCTTGGGGCGACGATGCAACGTTATTGGCTGTGGTGCCAGCGTCCCGCTTGCGGTGTGAGGCGCATACAAGCCGGAGGCTTGGGCTGCTTGCCCCAAACAAACCACTTGAAAGTACCGCCGCGAATCCCAATCAGTAGGTGCATTCATACCACAATCCACCATCTCAGACCATGTCCCGCAAAACACCCCCCACAGCCCCAGCCGCGCTTGGCGCCCTGGAATGCGGTCTCGACCACCTGCCTACAGGGGCGCGGGGGCTCATCGCGCGGCGGCGGGCGCATGGGCTGAGATTCCGGGAGAGGCTGTTTTGAGCTGCATGTGGGGCAGGCCATGCCGCTGCACCAGGTGGCGCGCACGCTGGGGGTGCATCTCAAGAGGGTCAGCTATCACTGGTGCGGGCTGCAGAAGCAGATCGCCGCGAACGCCCCCCGCTCCCCGGACGACTTCGCCGTCCTCCGCGAGCGCATCGCCGCCATGCTCTGGGACACCATCGCCCTCACCATCCCCCCCACCCAATCTTCCTCGTCCTCGAACTCGATCACCTCCCGCAACTCAGAAACCCCAGCCCACTCCCCCGCCACCACCGAAATCGTCCCCATCGCCCCCTCGGGTCTGATCCAGCATCAAGCATCCAGTCCCCCGGCCCAGCTCGCCATCCGCCTCAAAGCCCTTGAGCAACTCGCCCGCCTCTACGATCTCGGCCTTGACTCCCGCGCGCCCGGCTGCATCCCCCACGCCTACCTCACCCCCGATGAAGTCGGCGAATTGGCCCGCGACCGCATCCTCGACCTCCACACCGACAAGCCCCAGCCCCCCATCCAAGCCCCCACCTGGGACCTCGCCTGAGCCACCTCATCAATCGTCCTCGTCCTCGATCCTGCCGCTCCGCCACACCCATCCCCCCGCGAGAAACCCAGCCTGCAATGCTGCCTGCTGCTGATCGGTAAACAAGGCCCGCACATTCCGCTGGAAACCAGAGTCAACAAAGTCCAGTTGCCGTACTTGCGCCGCTGGGCAAGATGGTCAGTGCATGAGAGAATTTGACTACCAACGACTGGTCATCGGTTATCACGGTTGCGACGCCACGGTTCGTGACAAGGTGATCCAGAAAGGCCATCAGTTAAAAGTCTTTCCCAAGCGATACGACTGGCTGGGTCAGGGGATTTACTTCTGGGAGCACGGCCCGGCGCGTGCGCTGGAGTGGGCCAAAGAGCAGAAGAAAAGGGGCAAGTTAAAGACTCCGGCAGTGCTCGGCGCGGTCCTTCATCTTGGCAGTTGTTTTGACCTGCTGGACGCCGAATATACCGACGTGCTCACCCAGGCATATCCGCTGTTTGTGGACTCCATGAAGGCTGCCAAAACAACGCTCCCCACCAACAAACCCGCAGACGCGAATGACAAGGATCACCTGCTGCGGGACCTTGACTGCGCCGTGGTGAACTGGACGATCGGTCGCCTCGAAAAAGCCGGAACGGCTCACTTTCACTCCGTGCGGGGTGTGTTTCAGGAAGGACTGGAAGTTTTTCCGGAATCCGGCATTCGCCGCCGCTCCCACATTCAGATTGCTGTTCGTGATCCTGCCTGTATTTTGGGGTACTTTCAGCCGCCTTCCAAACGATAGCCATGCCTGACACTCAACAACTTTCCAAAAGCGCTCTGCGCTCCATCTGGAAGCAAGCCGTCATACGGCTGAAGGCCATGAGTGACGAGAAGCGTGCCGAAACGCTTGTGGATGCGGGTATTTTAACCGCCGGTGGCAAACCGCGAAAGCCCTACAAGAAGCTTTTTATTTCTTATTCGACAAAGGACGAGAAGCCAATCAAGGCCGGGGCGACAAAAGTGTTCGTCTCAAAAAAACGATAGCAACGGCTATCGCCGCGCCAAGGCTCGGACACCCGGGCGCTGCTTCAGTTCTTCCACCGTCGGCCATGGGTTGCCACGGTGCAGCATGCGGTGGCAGTTGGCGCAGACCATAGCGAGGTCTGAAGTCTTGGTCTTGTGTCCGGGCTGGCAGTCGCGAAGCGGAATGCGGTGATGGGCTTCGATGAAATCAGGCTCGCCGTAGGTGGGGCCGAAGTCGAAGAGGCAGACCTCGCAGAAGAGTCGTTTGTCATTGTTGGCGCGGAAGAGTCTTTTGGCCTTGTCCACCAATTGACGGCTGCGTTCACGCCTCAGATGTGTGCGAAGCATCCGCCTGCCTTCTGGAGTGCTGAATTCTGCATCCATGTCCGTCTCGATCATCTCCTCCTCGATCAGCGGTACGTCTGCTTGCTGTCGGTCCCGCCAAAGCATAATGACCGCTGGCACATAGGACCGATGGCGGAGAATTTGGGGGTAGCCTGAGGTTCTTAGCATCCCAGTCTTGTTGAATACGTCCAGGTACTTCTGAATGCCCTCGGGTGTCCCCGAGCGCTCATTGCCATTGTTTAAAATGAAGCGCATCCCTACACCCGACCTTTTCACGCGGAAGGTTGCGTTGCCTTTGACGGTCCTCAGCACTCTTCCCTCGTTTTCGCTGACGGTCTGGAGGAAGTCGGAAAAGGTGATTTTCATGGAAGTTAAAATACTTGAAATTAACTCCAGTTAGGTGTACCTAGAGCGAAGGGTTTGGTGAAGAGCCTCAATGGTGGAAAACTGAGTGTGGACACCGAACTTGGCGGCGACGTCAAAGGCGGCGCAGATTTCAATGTCTTTCTGCGATAGGTAGTGGGCGTGGATGAGGACTTCGCGGATTTGGTCGGCGTTTTCGGAGTACTCGCGGTCGTCGGGATCTTTGCTTTCTTCGAGGAAGCGCTCGTAGCAGCGCTGGATGATAGGGGCGGAGTGGGTCTGGATTTCGTCCACGATGCGGAGGACTTCCCGAATCTTGATCTCGAGCGCGGTGGGGGTGCTGAAGAAGATGTTGCCGTTGGGATGGGCGGTTTCGTTGCGGTCATCGACCAGCTTGGCGTAGGTGCCGATCTTGCCGTTGTCACAGGCGATGAGTTTGAGAAACCGCAGCATCGTTCGCTCCGGCACCACGCTGAATGAAAAGGGAGAAGTGGCTGCGAGCAGCCCCTTCTCCACATCCTTGCCAAAGCCGATCAACCCTTTCTCGAAATCCTCCGGCACGCTCTGCTTTATCTGCCAGATGTTGAAATAGACGAAGCTCATCGTCAGCATGTGGTAGGCGAGGAAGGCGAACTGGTATTTGCCGTGCGTGTAGTTCGTGTCGAACGCGTCCCACAGGAATTCGATGTATTCCTGTTCCTTCGGCGTCTTGAAAGAGAGCGGCAGGTAGTTGGCGAGTTCGGCGGCTTCTTCCATGCTCTTACAGGTTAGCGTCAGCGGGGCCGATCATTGGAAGCACTTCCCTCACAGGGAATTCTTCGTCGCTTAAGAAGCCGATTGGGATGTCCTCAATCAGGTGACGAGCTTGGAGGTAGTTTTGAGTTCGCCAAGCGCCTTCGACCGATGCCGCATGCAAGGCAAGAAGAGCCTGTTCATGTGTCGTCAACTGAGCCCGGACTAGATCCACATACTCTTTAGCCGTGCCGTGTGGCGCATGGCTGGCGGCGTATTCCACCAGATGAAAAAGGTGCCGAAAGTAATGGGCGAGACGTGAATGGTGCCCTTCAAATGGGACGTAAGCGAGTGATTTGCAATCCTTGCCACCTTCCTCCTCTGCATGCAAGTCTGGCGCTCCGCTCGCAGACCGTGGGTAAGCGACCCAAACAGCGGACATCTGCTTCAAAACCTCCTCAACCAGTTCCGCTTCATAGTGGGGTCTCGCAGCTTCTCTAAAGGTGCGGCGTGCATTGGGGCCGCTGCCATGGTAAAACGCTAAATAGCTGAGGATGGCTCTTTCCTTCACCGACAACCTGACTGGAACTGCATTCGCCATGACTGAAACTTCATCCGCAGACTTTTCAACCAGCGGCAATAACAGACGCCATTCCCGAATGAAGGAAACAAAGGCGCGGCGGCCCTTGATGCTTTCCACCTCAATCTCGACGGTATTGTCTCGATGATATCGGAGTAGTTCAAAAAAACGGCTCTCAAAGGCTGCCACCTGATTGGAGAAGCGTTGATTCCGGTATGAACCGAACAAAACAGCGACACTCACCACCAAGAAAACGGTCCCAAAATATCCAGCAACAAAATCACCGAATTGCCCGGCCTTTTCAGGGTCCCACTGCGTGCCCCGATACGCCGGCAGGGCTCCAAAAAGGGTCATGACGGCGAATGCAGTAATAGACCCCCATATTTCCCAAAAATGCGTGGGGCCGCGCTGAGGTTTTTGCTTTGTCTTGCTCATAATAGGAAGGATTAGATGGCGAAAGATCATGATTCTTCACCCCAGATGCGGGCGAGGGTGGCTTGGATCTTGTGCTCGAAGCGGGTGATGAGTTCGCGGTTGGCGGCCACCAGCGCCTGCTCGGCTTCGATCTCCGCAACGATGGCTTGCTGCTTGGCGAGGGGTGGGAGGGGGATTGAATAGTTCTTCAAGACTTGGGCGCTTAAATTGCTTTGATTCCCGCCGCGGTCTTCGCTGACCTTCCTTAAGTCTTCATAGCGGGATTGCAGAATTCTAAAGATGTATCTGCTATCCACATTGTCCCCCTTCAATTGGAAGACGGCACATGCCTGATTGACAGCCGCATCTATACCAAGAATTGCCACCCTTCCTCGCGTTACGCCTTGGCCATACATCGCCATCAACACGGTTCCTTTAGGCACTATCCAAGCCGCCGAATTTTTCAGACCTTCTAAAGTGATGAACTCGTTTGCTCGATTAATTAAACCGTAGTCGATTAACGTCGTTGTAACCCATGGAATGTCTCCATTCCAATACTCTTCGTTCGAGCGACTTGGTGTTCCGCCTGACTTGATCTCACAGATTTCTCCCAGATCCACCTCCGGCCAGTCGGGGTGGATGGGGATGTGGGGGCGGTAGTGGTCGAGGACGGCACGGGCACCGTTGATGACTTTCTGGTAGCCCTCGATCTCCGCCACGATCTCTTTCTGCACCTCCAGCGGCGGCAGTGGGATTTGATGCTCTTTAAGTTTTGAATAGTGACGTTGATAGCCCGAGCTCTCCAAAGGTCTAGCGAGCAGAGCCTGGAACAGGAAACGCGGATCGAGCGCATCTATAGTTTGTAAAATTTTAATGCCATCGGCACCTTGAGCGAAGGGTGTTTCAATGAGCTTAATTGCGCAAGTGTGGTCACCGAAAATCACCAGCGGTTTGCTGGGATGCACCAACAAAGATTCATCGTCCGTCCAGCCTGCGATTGCGTCCTGCGACTGGTCAATGATGGGAAAGCGCCCAGAAAGACCGAATGCGGTTTTCTGAATTTTTGCAGGAGGAACAATAGTCTCTACGAGCGATTCCACACTCCGCCACGGAAAATGTGTAGTGCGAACTGTATCCTCTCGATACCTCTCTCCACTGAGATTGTATTCGCCATTCTCGGCGATTTTTTCCTTTGGCACGATCTGGCCCATCATCGCCAAAGATTCAGCCGACTCACCGGCGCGTAGAACATTTAAATATGCAGTGAGATCAGCCTGGATTTGCGGAAGGTCGTTTTTCTCAATCTCCCGCCGTTGGGCTCCGAGGCCAAAGCCGTCATTCTCCACTTTGAAGAAGGCGATAGTATCGGCGGTCTTGGCGAGGGATTTGTCGAGGATGAGGATGCTGGTCTTGACGCCGGAGTAGGGATTGAAACAGCCAGCGGGGAGGGAGATGACGGCGACGAGGGAATTCTCCACGAGCATCTTCCGCAGGATTTTGTAAGCGTCTTGGCTCTGAAAGATGATGCCTTCGGGGACGATGATGGCGGCGCGGCCATGAGTGGTGAGGTGCTCGGCCATGTAGTCCACGAAGAGGACTTCACTGCGCTTGGCCTGGATGGAGAAGCGCTTATGAGGCTTGATGCCGCCTTTTGGAGACATGAAGGGCGGATTGGCCAGGATGACATCGGCGTATTCGTTCCAGCGTTCCTCAGAAGTGAGCGTGTCGTATTCGTAGATGTGGGGATCGGTGAAGCCGTGGAGGTAGAGGTTTACCAGGGAGAGGCGCACCATGTCGGGCGAGATGTCGTAACCCTTGAAGTTCTTGGCGAGACCGCCTTTGTCGTCCGGCGTCAGCGTGCTGCGGCCTTTGGCGTCCGTATTGGTGCGGAGGATGTGCTTGTAGGCGGAGATGAGGAAACCGGCGGTGCCGCAGGCGGGATCGAGCACGGTCTCGGTTTTCTTGGGGGCCAGCACTTCCACCATGAAGTCGATGATGTGGCGTGGGGTGCGGAACTGGCCGGCGTCTCCCTGCGAGCCGAGGACACTGAGGAGGTACTCGAAGGCATCGCCCAGGCGCTCGCTGTGGTCGTAGCTGAACTCGTTGATGGTCTTGAGGAAGGCGTTCAGCGTCTCGGGGTCGCGGTACGGAAGGTAGGCGTTTTTGAAGATGTTGCGGAACAGCTCTGGCAGAGCTTCGTTCTGCGTCATCTTGGCGATGCCTTCGGAGTAGCTGGTGTATTTGTCGTTTCCGCCCAGTTCCATGAGCTTGGACCAGCGGTAGCCTGCATACTCGCCGGTGAAAAACTTGCGCTTGCCGCCGAGATCCACGGCTTCGGCGTCCATGTCATCCATGAACTTGTAAATGAGAGCGATGGTGATCTGTTCGACCTGGGATTTGGGATCGGGGACTTTGCCGACGAGGATGTCGCGGGCGGTGTCGATGCGGCGTTTGGTGTCTGTGTCGAGCATGGTGGGGAAAGTCGGGGAGGCTAAAGGGGCTTGGGTTTGGTGAGCGCAGGGGGGTCGATAGCGCTGAGCAACGGGCAGGTGGAGTGGCGGGAGAACGCTGCTGGGGAATACGGCGTGTTTAGAGAGCGCTGGGTTTGCTTTCCAGATTGGCTGGACAAAACCCGGGGCGGCGCTCGCTGAGGCTCGCTTTGCCCTGGGCTGCGATAGGCCGCACCTTTGGTGCTGATGAGAATGGGAGGAGCTGTGTGGGGATAGCGAGGGCCTGGGTGTGGTGAGGAAAGGGGTGATAGCGGGAGCGCTGATCGACGGGCAGGAGTGCCCATCGTACTTGGGGCGGAAAAGAGTGTCCGCGTTCCTCTCGGTGAGGTTAGGCCGCGAATTGATTCAGGGAGACGTAGTCGTTGATGTAAGCGGGGATGAGATCACGGAACTGCTTTGGCACGGCTTTGAACTCGGCGATGTTGAAAACGGGATGTGCAGCGAGATCGCCGAACTCCTTCTTTTCGATGATGTGGCGCACGGATTCGCTGCTGACGTAGGCTTTGAAGTAGGTCTTGAGGGCGGGGATGGCCTCGGGGTCCTCGGGCTGGGCATCGGCGAGGAATTTGGCGAACTCCTCTTCCAGCAGTTCGTCCTTGGATTTAAAGCCGGGGATCAGCCCGAAGATTTTTTCAAGGATCTCCCGCAGCGACAGGCGGCGGTCCACGCCTGCAGCCTTGCGCAGCTTTTCCAGCGTGAACTGGCTGGCGGGCTGGTCGAGCAGATGCTTGTGAACGTAGTCGGTGACGACGTCCCAATGCCCGGCCTCGACTCCGGCGGCGATGTCGGGGTCGTCCTTGACCTTGTCCTCGAAGTTCTGGAAGAACATGCGGTCCACCTTCATGCCATCGGCACCGACGGCTTCCTCCTTGAGAGTGGAGATGAGATCTTCACCCAGGTGCTCATGGCCTGCGGCCTGCGTGGTGCCGCCGGTGCCGGTGTCGCCGCCGTCTGGCCCATCAACAGAACTGCCAGCGGAAGGACTTGGCGGCTTGATGACTTCGTCGTAGTCGAATTTTTCCTCGAAGTATTCGCAGTTGGCAAAGAAGTCGAAGAGCTTGAAGGAGGCCTTCTGGGGGGCCTTGACGTTGCCCTTCATCTCTTCATCCAGCAACTGCTCGCGGAAGTCATGCTTGCGGGTGCCACGGCCTTTGATCTGGATGAAATCGGTCGGCGAGAAAATGGGGCGGAAGAGGCCGAGATTCAGGATGTCCGGGCAGTCGTAGCCGGTGGTCATCATGCCCACGGTGACGCAGATGCGGGCCTTGCTGGTGCGGTACTCGGGCAGGAAATTGGCGGTGCCGAGGAGGTTGTTGTTGGTGAAGTTGATGGTGTACTGCTGCGCACTGGTGATGTGGGAGGTCACCTGCACGGCGAAGTCGGACTGGTATCTGCCAGGCCAGACGCGCTCCGCCATGTCATTGAAGATCTGCGCCAGCTTGGCGGCATGGTGCTGGCTGACAGCAAAGACGATGGACTTGCCCATCTCTCCGCTGACGGGATCGCGCAGGGAATTTTCCAGAAAGGTTTTGCAGAAGAGCTGGTTGGTGGCGGGAGAGAAGAACTTCTTTTCAAACTGGCGGATGCGGTAGATCTCCTTGTCGCCGCCATCCTCATCTTCGCTTTCGTCGTCCCTGGCATCCACGACGAAGCCTGAGTCTGACAGAAGCTGGGTGGTCACATGGGTGCGGCAGTCCACGACAGTGGGATTGATGAGGAAGCCCTCTTTGACGCCATCCAGCAAAGAATAGCGGTAGGTGGGGGTGCCTTCGTCACAGCCGAAGGTGCGGTAGGTGTCCAGCATGAGACGGCGCTCATGCTCGCGCGGGTCTTTGCGGCGGGACTCCGCATGGTCGAGATTTTTGAGGTAGTCGCGTGGCGTGGCGGTCAGGCCGAGCTTGTAACCGATGAAGTAGTCAAACACGGCGCGGGCATTGCCGCCAATGCTGCGGTGGGCTTCGTCTGAGATGACGAGGTCGAAGTCGGTGGGGGAAAAGAGGCGCTGAAATTTATTGTCAAATAGGAGCGACTGCACCGTGGAGACGACGATCTCAGCGCCGCGCCACTCCTCACGGCTCTCTTTGTAGATGACGGTCTTAAAGTCATTGGCGAGGACTTTGCGGAAGGCCTTCAGTGCCTGATCTTCTAGCTCCAGCCGGTCCACCAGAAAGAGCACACGCTGGGCATTGCGGGTCTTGAGGAAGAGCTTGATGATGGCCGCCGAAGTGAGTGTCTTGCCCGTGCCGGTGGCCATTTCCAGGAGGAAGCGCGTCTTGCCGGCATCCAGCTTTGCCTGGATTTTGTGAATGGCTTTCTTTTGATAAGGGCGCAGGAAGCGCAGCCCGTGGAGATCGCAGTAGCGCTGGCGCTCGTCTTCATTTTTCCAGCCCGCATCATCCTTGTAACCGGGGCGCTGCGTGAGCACGACGTAGTCGTCGTCCACGACTTCGGTGATGAGCCGCTTGGGCATCGGCACGATCTTTTGATACCCGGCCACCGAGGTCGGGGTGGGAAAGGTGGTGATGACCTGCGGACCGCCCTGCTCCAGGTCCCAGAAGTAGTGCATGCTGCCATTCGAGAGAATGACGAAGCGACATTTCTGGGACTTTGCATACGAGCGTGCCTGCTCCTTGCCGACGAGCGGGTGCTTGTCCTCCGCCTTGGCTTCGAGGACGATGAAGGGGAATCCTTTTTCATTGAGCAGGAGGAAGTCGATGAAGCCTTTCTTCGACTTCTCGAAGTTCTGCCCAAGAGCATCGAGATCGCCCGTCTTGAGGGTGACGCTGGGTTCCAACTGGATATTGGCCGGACCTTTCTCATCCGCAAAGAAGCGCCAACCGGCTGCTTCGAGCAGCTTGTTGATCTTGATGCGGGCGGTGGCTTCTTTCATGCGGCTCTGACGAAGGCGGGAACGACGAACATGATGGATGCGCGGCGTGCCATGGTGGGATTTCACCTATCAAAGCGGGGAATGATTCCGATGGCAAGGGTTTGCGTGCGGGGATGTGCGGCATCGTTAACACCCGCTCACACCCGCTCCGCCTTGTGCTTCGCAAAGATGGCGAGGCAGCGGTCGCGCTCCGCGTGGTGATCGACCATGGGGAGGGGGTAGGCTTTGGCGAGGGGGAGGCCGGGGGTGGGGGGCTTGTGGAGGAGGTCGGCGGGGACGTATTTTAGCTCGGGGAGCCAGTGTTTGATGTAGGTGGCGTCGGGGTCGAAGCGGAGGCTCTGGAGCCAGGGGTTTTGGATGCGGAAGTAGGGGGCGGCGTCGGCGCCGGTGCCGGCGGACCATTGCCAGCCGCCGTTGTTGCTGGCGTTTTCGCCATCGACGAGGTGCTGCATGAAGTGGGCTTCGCCGAGGCGCCAGTCGCAGTGGAGATCCTTGGTGAGGAACATGGCGGTGATCATGCGGAGGCGGTTGTGCATGAGGCCGGTGGCAAGGAGCTGGCGCATGCCGGCATCGACGATGGGGAAGCCGGTAGTCCCCGTAGCCCAGCGCTGGAAGTCGGACTCGCTGCCGGGCCAGGGGAGCCCCTGCCAGTCGGGCGCGAACTCGTGCTGGAAGACGTGGGGGTAGTGCCAGAGGATGGCGATGTAGAATTCGCGCCAGGCGAGTTCTTTGATGTAGGTGTCGATGGAGGTCTGCGCGGCGGTTTTGGAGGCCATGCAGCGCTGGTAGATTTCGCGGATGCTGAGGAGGCCGAAGCGGAGATCCTGGCTGAGGAGGGAGGTGGTCTGCCCGGAGGGGAGATTGCGCTGCTGGGCGTAGCCGTGGAGGATGCCGGAGTCGATGAAGTGCTTGAGGCGATCGCGTGCGGCGCGCTCGCCGGGCATGGGGATGTCTGCGGTGCAGGGTGGGAGCTGCCAGTGGGCGAGGGTGGGGAGGGGAAGGCTGGCTATTTTTTCATCGGCTGCGGGGCCGAGGGTGGGTTTGCGGGCTTGAGGCGCGGGCTTGGGGAGGTTGATCCAGTTCTTGGAGTAAGGGGTGAAGACGCGGTAGGGCTGGGCGCTGCCGGTGAGGACGGCGTCGGGCTCGTGCAGGACGCTGTCCTGATAAGAATGGCAGGCGATGCCGAGGCGGGTGCAGAGGGCCTGGACCTGGAGCTCCATGGCGCGGCCGAAGGGATCGTAGTCGCGATTGAAATAGACGGCTTCGGCGTGGGTTTCGCGGATGAGGCGTTCGAGTTCGGCGTCAGCCGTGCCGCAGCGGAGGATGAGGCGGCTGCCGAGGGTGATGAGGTTTTTGGCGAGGGATTCGAGGCAGCCGCAGAGGAACTGCTGGCGATTTGGCCCGGTCCAGCCGTGGTGCTGCTGCCAAGCGCTGAGGATATAGACGGGGATGACCTGCTCGGCGGCCTGGGCGGCGTGATGGAGGGCGGTGTTGTCCGTGAGGCGGAGGTCGCGGCGAAACCAGTGGAGGACGGTGCGTGGCATGCGGAAGGGCGGGGGGGGGAGCGCAGGATACGATCAGGATGTGACAAAGGAGAGGGGCAAAGTTTGCAGTATCGGGCATGAGGTTAATGATGAATATTTCGCTGGGCTGCCGTTACTGGAAGCGCCATATCATTTCTCCCAACCCCGACTTCGACCCATGTCTTCGTATTCGCCTGAGACCGACGAACCGAAATCTTTTACCGCCGCCTGGATCACCACGATTCTCCTCATCGTGGTGTTCATCCTCGGTCTGCTGATTTTCCCGCCGCTGTATGATGCGCCTGCGGGGGATGCGTCTGAGTCTGTGCTCTTCATCGGGCGCTTTCACCCGATCCTGCTGCATCTGCCGGTGGGTATTCTCTCGCTGCTGTGTTTCTTTGAGCTGATCTGCTCCACGCAGCGTGGCGAGCGGAAGTTTGGCGAGGCGTCGCTGCTGATGCTGGTGCTCGGCTCGGCGGGTGCCATCCTGGCGGTGTTTGCCGGCATCATGCTCTCGCGTGAGGGCGGCTATGTGGGGGGCAATTTCAGCCTGCATCAGACGATGGGGCTGATGGGCACGGCGGGGGTTTTGATCGCGCTGGTGGTGCGGCTGGTCGCGATGGGGCGCGAGAGCATGGAGCTGCTGAACGCGTATCGTGCGGTGTATTTCATCAGCTTTGGCATCATGGGTCTCGGGGCGCACTTCGGTGGCAACATGAGCCACGGGAATAAATTCCTCACTGAGCATGCGCCGGCGGTGGTCAAGGGGCCGATGGTGGGGATGGAGAAGTTTTTGCTGCGTTTTGTGGAGAAACCGAAGGTGGACAAAAACGCGCCGCCAGCCGACATCAAGCCGGAGGTCAAACCCGAGGTGCCGGCTGAAGTGAAGCCTGAGGTGAAGCCTGTGGCAATGGACAAGCTCATCGAGCCGCCACCGCCGACTCCGCCTCCAGCCAGCGGCGAAAGGCTCGTGTTTGAGCACGTCATTCTCCCGGTCCTCACCGCCAAGTGCAACAAGTGCCACAGCGAGCAGAAGTCGAAGGGCGACCTGCGCATGGACACGTATGAGATGGCGATGAAGGGCGGCGAAAACGGCAAGAACTTCGTGGCGGGGAAGGTGGATGAGAGCCTGAGCATTCAGCGCATCATGCTGCCCGACAGCGATGACGAACACATGCCGCCGGAGGGCAAGGACCAGCTCACGCCGGAGGAAATGGCGCTCATTAAATGGTGGGTAGGGCAGGGGGCCAGTGGCACGCAAAAGGTCAATGAGGCGAAATTTCCCGCCGAGCTCCAGGCCACTGTTGATGGAATTCTGAAAGGCTAGTCCAACTCACGCCTTTTGTTGCCTTGTTCCTTTCCCGCTGAAATTTTGTCTCATTCATGAAACCCACCTCCCTCCTCTTCGCCCTGGCACTCGCCTTCACCGCGCATGCCGCCGATGACAAAGCCGCCGCTGATCCCGCCGTCGCCGCCGCGATGCAGAAAGTGAACGCCAGCGGCGCTTCGCTGATGCCCGTGGCCGCCGATGCGAAGACCTTCCGCTTCACCGCGCTGAATGTGGCCAAGGAATTCGGCGATGCCGGGCTGGAGCCGCTGGGACCCATCGCGGACAAGATTGTCTCGCTGGACATCGCGCGCAGCAAAGTGACGGATGGCGGACTCAAGGCCCTCGCGGGGATGAAGCACCTCAAGGAACTGCACCTCGAAGGCACGGCCATCAGCGATGCGGGGCTGGATCAGCTCCAGGGGCTCGCGGAACTCGAATATATCAACCTCTACAACACCAAGGTGACCGATGCAGGCCTCGTGAAACTTGCCGCCCTCGGCAAGCTCAAGGCCATCTACCTCTGGCAGAGCGGCGTGACGAAGGCGGGTGTGGCCGCCTTGAGAGCGAAGCTGCCGAATGCCCACATCAACACCGGCTGGACGGCTGAGGACGATGCCAAGCCTACTGCCATCGTGGCGGCTGCCCCGGCGGCTGCTGCCAAACCTGCGGCTCCCGCTGCCACTCCTACACCTGCTGCCGCCGCTGCCAAGCCTGCGACCACTCCCGCCGCTGCTCCAGCGGCAGCGCCTGCACCCGCCGCAGCCGGTGCTAAACTGGACCCCGCCATCGCGGCGAAGGCGGTCATTTATAAAGATGTCGTCGCTTCAATCATGAGCGCGAAGTGCATCGCCTGCCACGGCGTGGAGAAGAAGAAGGGCAAGCTTCAATTGCATGACTACGCCGCCATGCTGAAAGGCGGCGGCGATGGTGCCACGACGGTCATTCCGAAGAATACCAAGGACAGCCTGCTGCTCGTCCGCGCCAATCTGCCGAAGGATGACGACGACCACATGCCGCCCGCCGATGAGCCGCAGCTCACGAAGGAAGAGATCGCCGTGCTGACATGGTGGATCGAGAACGGCGCTTCCGAGACCGCCACCGTGGCTTCGGTCAAAGCTCCTGCCGATGTGGAGAGCGCGCTCGCCGTGCTGCTCGCCAAAGGTCTGCCGAAAGCTGATGCCGTGGTCAAGGTGACGAAGCCCAAGGCCAAGCCGCTCACCGATGCGGAGAAGAAACAGGTCGCGGAAATCTCCGCCAAGATGCAGGCGCTCAATGCCTCGCTCATGCCACTGGCGCAGGACACGGAGCAGCTTCGCCTCGGCGTCATCAATGCTGCTGACAAATTTGGTGACAAGGAACTCGCGCTGCTGGCTCCCATCGCCACGCAGATTCTGTGGGTCGATCTTTCCCGCAGCCAGGTCACGGATGCTTCGGCGGAGACGCTAGCGAAGATGATCAATCTGGAGCGCCTGCATCTGGAAAACACCAAGGTCACGGATGCCGGCATCGCCAAACTCGGCGGGCTGCAAAACCTCGAATACCTCAATCTCTACGGGACCAAGACCACGGACGGCGGCATCGCCAAGCTGGCCTCGGCGAAGGATTTGAAGAAGCTGTTTGTGTGGGAAACCGGCGTCACGCAGGCCGGAGCCAAGGCGCTCGAAGGCCAGGTGCCCGGCCTCAAGGTCAACGTCGGCCTCACTGCGGAGGAGATCGCCAAGCTCACCGCCCCGCCTCCTGCGCCACCGCCCGCCGCGATGCCTGCGAAGAAGGAAGATCCCAAAAAAGCCGTCGATGCGAAACCTGCTGTTGCGCCGGTGAAGCCCGCTGCTCCAGCAGGCAGTGACGTCATCAAGACGGTGATGAAGCAGTATCACAAAGGGGACGATGCCCTGTGCAAAAAGGTGGGCACGACCGCGACGGATGCGGAACTTGCCACGCTGCTCACGGCTTATCAGGGCATGGCTGCCGCCACACCGCCGAAGGGTGACAAGGCCGCCTGGACCACGAAATGCCAGGCGCTTATCGATTCGGTCAAGAAGGTGCAGGCGAAAGACCCTGCTGGAGCCGCCGCTTACAAGGCTGCGGTGAACTGCAAAGCCTGCCACACCGATCACAAAGGCGCGTGAACCGCCCCCGAGTTTGACGTCCTCCAATCTCCGCGCTGCTGCGCATCTTCGTGGCATTCACGAAGGATGCTGCTAATCCTTTTGCCCCCTCATGCGTTCCTTGTCGATGACATCCCTCCAACCATCCTGCGCGCTGCTGGCGTGCGGTCTTCTCATGACTTCCTGCAAGCCGCCGCAGGAGCGTGAAGCCATCACCGAGACGCGTGAGATTTCCACTCATGCCGCGAAGCCGCATGCGGACATCCCCAGCGTCACACGCTTCTATGACGATGCAAAAGAGGAGCCCGCGAAGCGGCCAAGCTTTCGCGAGCTGCTCACCTGGACCGTTCCTGCAGGCTGGAAGGAATCCACCACGCCAGACCCCATGGGCATGCGTTTGCTCGATTTGAGATTTGGCCCGAAGGAAGAAGGGGAGTGCTACATCTCCCTTATGCCCGGCCCTGCGGGTGGCCTGGAGGCCAATGTGAACCGCTGGCGCACGCAGATGGGGCAGACGCCCTACACCGCGGAGGAGATCGCTGCTCTGCCGAAGAAACCCTTCTTCAACCGGGATGCGACGTTTGTGGCGTTCGATGGCGACTTCAAAGGTTTCGGTGCCGAAGCGGCCAAGACCGGCTACCGCATGCTCGGCCTCATCCATTCCGCCGATCAGGCCACCATCTTCGTCAAGCTCACCGGACCCAAGGCCTTGGTGGACGAAAACGCCGCCGCGTTTGACGCCTTCTGCCAGTCCATCAAACCCAACGTGCCGAAGCAGGAGTAATGCAGCCCACGGCATCTCCATCATCCTCGTTCTAATTTCCTTATTGCTTCAGCCCCGCTTTCTTCCTCGTGTCCTCTCAGCCTCAGTCCATTCCCGCGAAAATCTTCGCCTTCTTCGCCAGCTTCGGCCTCGCCACCTCGGTGCTGGTCATGCTGCTGGTGCTCACCTTTCTAGGCACGCTGGAGCAGGCGGAGCACGGGCTCGTCGCCAGTCAGGCGCGCTACTTTGAGTCGGCGTTTATTAACCGTATTGACGTGGGTGCCTGCTGGCGCGCGCTGGCTTTCAATGCGTACTGGGACATCGGCAATGTGACACTGCCGCTCTACATCGTTCCGGGCGGTTACACGCTGATGGCGCTGCTTTTTGTGAACCTGCTGTGCGGTGGCATCGTGCGCATCCGCAAGTCGCCGAAGACCATCGGTGTCATCATCTCGCACTTCGCCATCCTGTTCATGATCGCCGCCGGTGCGGTGACGCATCACTTCGCCAAAGAGGGTAATATGAGCCTGCATGAGGGTCAGACGAACGACGAGTTCCTCAGTTTCCATGACCGCGTGATTGAGATCGAAAAGCTGCCGGCGGATGCCAGCGCCAAACGCACGGCGCTGGTGATCGACGAGGCGAAGTTCCGTGACGTCACCACCGCAGGTGATGGGCGCACCTTCACCAGCGACAGCCTGCCGTTTGATCTCATCATCACCGGCTGGAAAAAGAACGCCCAGCCCAAGCGCGATGCTGACCACAGCCGCGGGGATGCCGTGGACGGCTACTTCATCCAGGAGATGCCCATGCTGGACAAGGCTGGCGCGGCGATGGCGGATGAACAGCTCGCCAGCGCCTGCGTGGCCATCGCGAAGATGAAGAAAGGTGACGACAAACAAACCGGCATCCTGTGGGAGTTCGCAGCGGCTCCATGGACGGTCACCGTCGGCGCGGACAAATACCTCATCTCGCTGGTGCATCGCTCCCACAAGCTGCCCTTCGCCGTGCGGCTGGACCAGACCGAGGAGGAAAAACATCCCGGCACCGAGCGCGCGCGACGGTTCACCAGCAAGGTCACCAAGCTCACCGGCGGCCACGAAGAGAAACGCGTCATCACCATGAACGAACCCGTGCGCAGCGAAGGCTACGCGGTTTTTCAGAGCACCTTCAGCTCAGGCGAGCAGGAGGGCACCGGCGTGAAAAGCTCCGGCTTCATGATCGTGGAAAATCCCGCCGACCACTGGCCGCTCATCTCCTGCATCATCGTGGCGGAAGGCCTGCTGCTGCACTTCCTCATGATGCTGGCCCGCTTCATCAAGGTGAACCCCTGGATTTTTGCCTTCAGCCTCATCGCCGCCTTCAATGCCGCCTTCGCGCTGGCGATGTGGAAGCTGCTCTAACTGCCCTCCGGCCCACGTATTTCTCTGCATGAAAACTCTTCGTTTTGCCCTTCTCACGCTGTTCACACTCAGCGGCTTCGTTTCCGCTGCTGAACTGCCTTCGCTGGATTTGTTTCGTGACAAGGAGGTCGTCGAGACCTTCGCGTCGCTGCCCGTGCAGGAGGTCGGCCGCATCAAGCCGCTCGAAAACATCGCCAGCTATCGGCTGCTGCGTTTTCGTGCCCGCCGCAGCATCTGGCTGACGGACAGCGGCGAGATGGATGGCAAGCCGCTGGTCGATCCCGCCACGCAGAAGCCCATCACCAAAGAAGGCGACAAACCGGTGAAGCTCAGCGCCGTGGAGTGGATGCTGATGAGCTGGTTTCGCCCTGACCTCGGCAAGACGGTGCCGCTCTTCAAGGTGGACAACTCCTCCGCCATCAGCGAGCTCGGACTCACCGCGAAAGCCAAGCGCGATCAGTACAGCTTTGCGGAGATCGAGCCTGCGCGGCAGATCCTGATGCAGAAGATGGGCGAGTATCGCGAGATCCCATCCCGCAAGCAGACGCCGGAGCAGCGCATGATCGTGCAGCTCGCTGCAAACTTCCTCGACTATGAAATGATCACTGGGCATTTCGATTTCATCCGCGAGCCCCTGGGTGAAAAGCCGGAAGGACTGCCTGCCGGGATCACCCTGCCGGTGCGCCTGTCGAAAAGCCTCAACACCTTCATTGCCGCCATCCGGGCCAACGGCGGCCCGCCCATGCAGATTCCCTGGTTCAGGGCTTTCGCTAAAGGCGCGCTGGGTGCGATGATGAGCGGCAACCCCGAGCAGCAGTATCGTATTTTCCCGCCGGCTCCCGGAGCTGGCAATGTCTGGAACGGCCCCGGCGAGATGATCTTCGGCGCGGTGAACAGTGACAAAGATGTGACGGCGGATCAGCTCAACTGGCTGGCGCTGTATGAAGACGTGTACCTGGCGCTGCCAGATGCGGCCAAGTTCAAGGCGGCTTCCAAGACGCTGCTGAGTAAAATTCAAGACGCCGCCAAGCTGCGCGGGGAAGGGCAGTTCATCGCGCTGGAACGCCAGTCGATGCACGCGGACTATTTCTTCTATGCGCAGTGGATTTTCCTCACGGGTTTTATTGCCATGGCCCTGACCTGGATCTCCCCGGGATCGCGTCTGGAAAAAGGTGCCCGATTGGCGGCGTGGCTGCTGCTGGGCAGCGCCACTGCGCTGGCGGTGACGGGCGTGGTGATCCGCTGCATCATCATGCAGCGCCCGCCCATCACCACGCTGTATGAGACGATCCTCTTTATCGGCTCCGCCTGTGCCTTGCTCGGCCTGGTGGCGGAGTTGATCACCAAACGCGGCTTGGGGCTGCTGGTGACGGCCATCGGCGGCACGGCGTGCATGTTCCTGTCCATCCAGTTTGAAGCCTCCGAAGCCACCGACACGTTTCAGCAACTGCAGGCCGTGCTGATCACGAACTTCTGGCTCTCCACCCATGTGCCAATGATCAATCTCGGCTACGCGGCCTGCATGGTGGCGGCCTTGATTTCGATGATCTATTTCGTCCAGCGCATCTTCGGCGTGTTTAAAACGGGCGAAGAAGATGCGCGCCTGCTGACCCGCGTCTCCTATGGTTTCATCGCAGCAGGCCTCTTTCTCTCTCTGGTGGGCACGGTGCTGGGCGGCATCTGGGCGAACTATAGCTGGGGGCGGTTCTGGGGCTGGGATCCGAAGGAAAACGGCGCGCTCATGATCGTGCTGATGTGCCTGGTGATTCTGCATGCGCGCCTCGGCGGCTACATCCGCGAAATCGGCCTGCACTGCTGCAATCTCCTTCTCGGCTGCATCGTGATCTTCTCGTGGTTCGGCGTGAACCAGCTCGGCGTCGGCCTGCATGCCTATGGCTTCACAGACGGCATCTGGCCGAAGATTTACGCCTACTGGCTCAGCCAGTTCCTGCTGCTCGGCTACGGGGTGATTTTGTCTTTGCGCGAACGGCGCCAATCGAAGTCGGTCAAGGCGGCTCCCATCACGGCGGCAGGTCTGGAGGAGTCCCCGGCTCACTAGACTTGTTCCCCAATAGAGGGGTTCCATATCTGCGGTGGCATTGGCGGTCGTAGATTACCATGTGGGCGGAGTCACCGAAGCGGATCGGTGATAAGAAGGGAGCGTTGAAGAAACCCCTGAACACACCACCCACATGGCCAAGCAAACTACCCAAAGCACCAAGACAAACAAGAGCAGCAAAGCGGCGAA
>JANYCZ010000042.1 GCA_025360015.1 Verrucomicrobiota bacterium
ACCGCACTCGGAGAGTGCGGACCACTCCATGATTGACAGATTCGATGCGCCACGCCTGTTCTGTGTTTCCCATGAAGTTTTGCTCGTTCCTCGCGCTCCTGTCTTTTGCCACCTGCTCGCTTGCCGCCGACAAGCCTGCGAAGCCCAAGGTGGCGGAGGCTCCTGCAGCGCCTTCGCCATGGGGGGATTTTGTGGAGAAAGATTTCCCGTTTTTTAGCAGTGTGCTGGATGCGCGGGAGGTGGGGGAGGGTTTTCCGAAGGACAACCTCACGCCGCGCGGGATTATTCTGAATCTTGGCAACAATCTGTGGGCGTGCTTTGACACGGATTTGCTGAGGATTGCCTGCATCTGGGAAGGTGAGGCTGGGAAGCCGCCGGTGAGTGCGGATGCGCTGGCGCCGGGGTCCTACCATGTGGCGGGGCAAAAGACGAAGGACGGGCAGGAGTATCTAACCAAGCCGATTGGCAAGGTGTGGCTGGCGAATGGGATTTATCCGGGATGGCAGGTCGGACGCAAACCAAGCCTAACCGATCCACGCGAGCCGACGCCGAGTCCGGAGGAGGTAGGGAGAGGGCCGCTTAATCCTAGTGAAGGAAGATTCATCAGCATCGAAAAGACCAACAACGGAGTTCGCCTGACGTATGAAATCGAGCATGTCCTGATTCGCGAAACCTTGAGTGGTGGAGGAGATCTAAAAGCACCTTTCATCAACCGCTTGTTTGAAATTCCTCCGCATAAAAACAATTTAGAGCTGATGGTCAGTTACGACGGTGGCTATGATGCTAAGGATTTGGCAGACATGCCCGAAAAGCAGCGTGCGGAAGTGCTCAGAATTCGCGGCCTGGATGATGAAGTAGGAAAGTGGAACGGAGGCAGCGCGTCTTTATCCTCGGGTAATGCTCAGCCTCAGGTCATGAACATCAAAGCCAGTGACAAGGAAGAATGGATTATGCTTGGAAGCGGTAAAATGGGCGGCCACCACCTTTCAACTCGTCATGAGCCTAAAGAATTCGTTCAGACCAAATCAGATAAAGCTCCAGCGCAGCCCCTCTGGCCCCAAACCCTGACCACCACCGCCATACTCTCCACCAAGCCGGACGCTTATGTTATCGCTGAGATTCCCCTGCCCCTTGAGAATCCGTGGAAGCGGAATGTGAGGCTGGCGGATGTGGCGTTTTTGAATGACCAGGGGGATGCGGCGGGGGTGACGTTTGATGGGGATGTGTGGCTGATCTTGGGGTTGAAGGGGGATTTGGAGAAGGTGACGTGGAAGAGATTTGCGAGCGGGCTGCATGAGCCGATGAGCATCGTGGTGCGTGGCAGCGACATCCTCGTCTTTGACCGCAACGGCATCTGGAAGCTGGTGGACACGAATGGTGACAAGGAGTGCGACCGGTATGAGATGTTCTGCAATCTCTTCGCGCAGACGGCGGAGACGCGGGAGTTTCCGAATTCGATGAAGCTGGGACCGAAGGGTGAGCTATACATTTCCAAAGGCGGCCAGGAAGGGACGACTTATGGGAAGCACAATGGGACGGTGATCAAGATCGCGGCGGATGGGAAGTCGATGGAGGTGATTGGGTATGGGTTGCGGCAGCCGTTCATCGGGGTGAATCCGAAGACGGGGCTGGTGACGGCGAGCGATCAGCAGGGCAACTATGTGCCGTCCACGCCGCTGCATATTATTTCAGATCATCATTTTTATGGGCATCTGCCGACGATCGCGCCGAAGGAGAAGTATCCGGAGACGATCACGGAGCCGCTGACGTGGCTGCCGCATCCGGTGAATCCGAGCGGGGTGACGCAGACGTGGCTCATCGACGCGAAGATGGGACCGGTGAATGGGGAGCTGATCCACATTGGTTACAACCGGCCGGAGCTTTTCCGCGTGCTGATGAATTCGCATTTTGAAAAGCCGCAGGCGGCGGTGGTGAGCTTTAATCGGAACTTCGACTTCCCCACGCTGAATGCAGTGGTGAATCCGGCGGACGGACAGCTCTATGTGGTCGGCTTCCAGGTGTGGGGGACGGTGGTGAAGAAGATCAGCGGGCTGGCGCGAGTGCGCTACACGGACAAGCCTCGGGTGCTGATCAAGGAAGTGACGCCGACGGACAAGGGGCTGCTGCTGCGCTTCAATGCGAAGCTGGATGCGAAGCTGGCGACTGATCCTGACAGTTTTAATGCTGAGCGCTGGAACTACAAACGCACCTTTGACTATGGCTCACCGCATTTGAAGCTGGATGGCAGCAGCGGGCAGGAATGGATGACGGCGAGCAGCGCGTACCTGAGCAAGGATGGCATGAGCGTGCTGGTGGGCTTTCCGGACATGAAGGGCGGGGTGCATCAGATGCGCATCGGCTGGGGGCTGAAGAGTGCGGATGGTTTGAAGGCAGAGAACACGGCGTATTTTTCACCGTGGGAGCTGATGACTTTTGATGCGAAGAAGGAAGGCTTTGATGAGAATCTGAAGGTGGACCTCACGCCGCGCAAAGCGGCTGCGGTGGCCACGGTGAAGGCGACTGCGGAGGAGGGTGAGCGGCTGTATCAGATGTATGGCTGCATGGCGTGCCACAGCACGGATGGGACGCTGGTGGGCAAGGTGGGGCCAAGCTGGAAGGGGCTGTATGGAAGTGAGCGGGAGATCGCGAAGGGGCAGAAGGGCAAGTTTAAGGCGGATGAGGCTTACTTGCGGGAGTCGATCACGAATCCGAGTGCGAAGGTCGTGAAGGGGTTTGAGAAGTTTGATACGGGGATGCCGATTTATTCGGGGATTTTGAATGATGGGCAGATTGAGAGTCTGATTTTGTATATCAAGAGTTTGAAGTAGTGGCGCGGAGGCGAAGGCGTGAGATCAGGGACATGCGCGCTGGCATCGCTACGCGATGCGAGTGCCTGGGGGATGGTGTACGCGTTTACGAGGGGTGTCGCTCCGCTCAACCCCTCGCTACAGGCAGGGATGGCTCTGCCATCCGATGGCATCACTTATGTCCCACGTGTTCTTGCGACAGACAGTATGGAAGAACATCCGCCATGCGCGGGCGACCTGCTGCGGGCTCGGAGGCCCGCGCTCCCAGGCTCTAGCTGGGATGGTGTCACTGATGGCACGAGTAAAGTTGCTCTGTTCCTGTGAAATATGGAAGCTCCGCAAAGGTCAAGCGTGTGGGACTGCGGTCGGGCTGAGGTGAAGCGGAGCCTTGCCCTTGTTCCGCAGGAACAAGGCTACTTTAGTTCATGCTGCGCAGGGCTTCGCGGATGAGTTTGTCGGCGGTGTCCATGCCGGGCTGTTTGGCCAGTTCGTTGACGGCTTTGATGGCTTCGGTCTGCTTGTAGCCGAGGGCGATGAGGCCGAGGACGGCGTCGGTTTGCGCTTCTTGCTTGGGGTCGTGCGCGCCTTTGGCGGTGCGGGAGGCCTGCCAGGCATCGACGACGCCTACTTTGTCTTTCAGTTCGAGCACGATGCGTTCGGCGGTTTTGCCACCGACGCCTTTGATGCGGGAGAGGGATTTCACGTCGCCGCTGATGACGGCGTCCTTGAACGCTGCCACGGGCATGCCGCTGAGGACGCTGAGGGCCATCTTGGGGCCAATGCCGGAGACGCGGTCCATAAGGAGGCGGAAGAGATCGCGCTCGTCGGAGGTGAAAAAGCCGAAGAGGGTGTGGTCGCGGTCGGTGACGTGGTAGTGGGTGAGGAGCTGCACCTCAGTGCCGGGGTGCGGGAGCTTGTCGAAGGTGGTGAGGGGGATGAGGACGAGGTAGCCGACACCGTGGACGTCAATGATGGCACGGTGCGGGAGGGCTTCGGCGAGGAGGCCGCGAAGGAAGGCGATCATGCGGGCATGAAGGCGGGTGCGCGCGAAGGTGCAAGCGGAGGTTTGCTGCGGAGATCATTACTCCGCGCAATCCATGGGCGTCCGGATTCCGGACCGCACTCGGAGAGTGCGGACCACGCCACGCCACGCCACGCCACGCCACGCCACGCTGCGGCCTGCGTCGGCTTTGGCAGCAGCGTGAGTGCCAACTTCCATAGAGGCGGCTTCGATGGTCGCGAGTGGTGGGGCGTTTTCACGCGCTCGCAGACGGGCGGGCTGTCGCCACACCCGTCCTACGACGTGCTTGCATCGCTTGCGGAGAACTGATGAACTCCTTTCGGGAATCGCTTATGCGGAGAGCTTTTCCATGAGCTTCTGCGTGCGCTCGATGATGCGCTGGGGCTCATCTAGCAGACCGGCGGAGAGGAGGGCGTTGTCGAGAATCTGCTCGGTGATGAGGCCAGCGGTTTCGGGATCCTTGATGTGCAGGGCGGAGAGATTGCGGACGAGCTGATGGCGCGGATTGATTTCGAAGATGACCTTTGAACCGGGCATGTCGCCTTCTTTGCCCATGGCCTTCATCATCTGGCGGATCTGCGGGCTCATTTCGCCTTCCGGGGTGAGCACGAGGGCGGGGCTGCCGACGAGGCGCTTGCCAGTGCGGACGGTTTCGACCTGCTTGGAGAGGTGCTCTTTCATCCAGTCGCAAAGGGCGGTGGCCTCGCCTTCGGCCAGGGCATCGCCTTCGCTGGTGTCTTCGCCGAGATCGATGTCGGGGGCGTTGACGGACTTGAGGTCCTTATCCTCGAACTTGCTGAGGCTGGAGATGACGTATTCGTCGATGTGCTCAAACATGTAGAGCACTTCAAAGCCCTTGGCCTTGAAGGCGGCAACGTAGGGGCCGCTTTCGATGGTGCTGCGGGAGGTGGACACCTGGTAGTAGATCTCCTTCTGTTCCTCCTTCATGCGCTTCACGTATTCGGTCAGGCTGACGGTTTCGCCGGGCTCGGTCATGCTGGATTCAAAGCGCAGAAGCTTGGCGATGGCGTCGCGATTGGTGTGATCGGTGGCGATGCCTTCTTTGAAGAAGCGGCTGAAGCTGGCGTAGAATTCGTTGTACTTCTTCGGGTCTTCGACGGCTTCCTTGTCGAGGTGCTTGAGCAGACGCTTGGCGACGACGTCGCCGAGTTTGCGGACGAGGGCGCTGTCCTGCATGGACTCGCGGGAGATGTTCAGCGGAAGATCTTCGCTGTCGATGACGCCACGAACGAAGCGCATCCACTCGGGGAGCAGCTTCTTCGGTTTTGGATCGATGAGGACCTTTTTGCAGTAGAGGCCGACATTGGGCTCCATTTGCCCCATGCCGTAGGATTCCATGTTCTGCGTGGGCGTGAAGAGCAGCGCATTGATGGCGATGGGCGACTCGGCCTGGAAGTGCAGGCGGTAGCTGGGATCATCAAAGGCGTGGGCGGCGAAGCGGTAGAACTCGGTGTACTGCTCTTCGGTGATGCTGTCCTTGGACTTCAGCCAGAGGGCCTCAACGGTGTTCACGCGCTCGGTGTCGAGCATGACCGGGAAGCTGACAAAGTTGGAGTATTTCTCCAGGACCTGCTTCACGCGATGCTTCGTGGCAAACTCCGCAGCGTCTTCCTTCAGATGCAGCACGATTTTGCAGCCACGGGCTTCATCGGCGGATTCATCGATGGTGTAGCTGGTGCTGCCATCGCTGATCCAGACGAGGTGCTCGCCGTCATTGCGCCAGGAGTGGGTGTGGACCTCGACCTTGTCTGCCACCATGAAGGCGGAGTAGAAACCGACGCCGAACTGACCGATGAGGGAGGCATCGTTTTGCTTGCCGGCGTTCTTCAGCGCGGCGGCAAAGGCCTTGGAGCCGGAGTGGGCGATGGTGCCAAGGTTTTCGACGAGTTCCGCGCGGTTCATGCCAATGCCGTGATCGGCGATGGTCAGGGTGCGGGCGGCTTCATCGGTGGTGATGGTGACTTCCAGCGCGGCGGAGGCGTCGAAGACGTCGTTTTCCGTGAGCTGGGTGAGGCGCATCTTTTCCATCGCATCAGCAGCATTGGACACGAGCTCGCGGATGAAGATCTCGCGGTCGGTGTAGAGGCTGTGGATGACGATATCGAGGACTTGTTTGACTTCGGCCTGGAATTCGTGGGTCTGGCTCATGGGGTAGGAGGGGGTAAAAAAGGTTGGGGGGTGGAGAGTGTAGCGGGTGGGGGTGGGAGGTCAAGTGTTGCGGGGATAGGTCGGATAGGGTCTATGATGGCGATGGGTGTGGCGGGGCGCTCTGATCGAGGACGAGTAGGATTTTCTGCGGCTACGCGCCAGGACCGTTTGTTCCCTTGGTGGAGTGGCCTTGACTTTGCCAACCCCTCCCACACACTCGCGCCCACCATGGGACTCTTCGATTCACTCGCCAAAAACGCGCTGGGCAGCATGCTCGGCGGCTCTGCCAAAATGGACCCTGCTGCGATGCTCTCCGGCCTGCTCAATGAAGCAGGGGGTTTGAGCGGGATGATGAGCCAGTTTGAGAAAGCCGGGCTGGGGGCCACTTTTTCCTCCTGGGTCGGAACGGGAACGAATGAGCCGATCAGTGCGGACCAGATGCAGGCTGCCGTCGGGTCGGAGAACTTGCAGGCGCTGGCGGGCAAAGTGGGCATGCAGGTGCATACCGTGCTGCCGCTGCTAGCGCAGTTCCTGCCGCAAGTCATCGACAAGCTGACACCACAGGGCCACATCCATGAGAACAATCCCACTGGCGGCCAGATTCAAAGCGTACTGACCAGTGTAATCAGCAGCGGGCTCGGCGGCTTGTTTGGCGGCGGGCGCTAATCACTCCCATGCTCCGCCTCGCCCTAAAAATGCTGTTTGGTGATACCGCGAAGTACCTGATGCTGGTCGCGGGGATCGCGGTGGCGACGTTTTTGATGGCGCAGCAGACGGCGGTGTTTTGCGGGCTGATGAACTGGACGAAATCGACGCTGAAAAATGTGCCGGCTCCGATCTGGGTGGTGGAGGAAAAGGTGGAGCAGGTGAATGAGACGAATCCATTGCTGGACACCGATGTGGCGCGCGTGCGCAGCGTGAGCAGCGTGGCCTGGGCTGCGCCGATTTATTCAGGCATACAGCGCGTGCGCTTGGAGAACGGGAACTTCAAGATGATCCAGCTCATCGGTATTGACGCCAACACGATGGCCGGAGCGCCGGCGAAGATGCTGGAAGGCGATGTAATGAAGCTGCGGCTGCCGCATTCGGTGATCATTGATGATCTAGGGGTGACGCGCCTGGCGAGGAAACGCGGCGACAAGGTGAAGGTGGGCGATGTGTTTGAGATCAATGACCAGGAAGCGCGCGTGGTAGGCATCGCTGATGCAGCGACGTCCTTCACCGGAGGCCCCTATGTCTGGACGACCTATGAGCGCGCACTGCAGTATGTACCGGCGCAACGCAAGATGCTGCAGGCAGTGATCTGCGCCCCACGTGAAGGTGTGAGCTTGGATCAGGCAGTGGCGGACATCCACCGCAAGACGGGCCTGAAGGCCTTCGTGAATCGCGAGGCTAGCTTCGGCGAGTTCTGGGCTCAGCGCGGGGACAGCAAGACGGACAACTTCAACATCTCGACGGTGTGGTGGTATGTGAAAAACACCGGCATCCCGATTTCGTTTGGCACCACGGTCGTCATCGGCCTGCTGGTGGGCATGGCGGTGAGCTGCCAGACGTTTTACTCCTTTGTGCTGGAGAACATGCGACACCTGGGCGCGCTGAAGGCGATGGGTGCATCCAACGGCACACTGTGCCTGATGCTGATCACGCAGGCGTTCACGGTGGGGTTTATTGGCTATGGGATTGGGCTGCTCGGCACGGCTGGTTTTGCCATGGGCGCGCTGAAGAATGAGCAGCCGCCGTTTTACATGCCGGAGTTTGTGCCGTTTGTGGTGCTGGGGGTGGTGCTGGGGATTTGCACGCTGGCGGCGCTGCTGGGCATCTGGCGCGTGAGCAAGCTGGAACCGGCGATGGTGTTCCGGAGCTGACAAGTGACAATGGCCGGAACCGCACTCGGAGAGTGCGGACCACGCCGCGCTGGGATGGCATCCTGCGGCCGACGAGTTCGGCTACTCCAACTGCAACTTGGCCAGGGAGCCGTACAAACTGCCGGGTTTCGCCACGAGTTCGTCGTGAGTGCCGCGTTCGAGAATGGCTCCGGCGGACATGACGAGAATCTGATCGCAGCGGCGGACGGTGCTGAGACGGTGGGCGATGATGATGCTGGTGCGGTTTTCCATCAGTTTGTCCAGAGCTTCCTGCACGAGGCGTTCGCTTTCGGCATCAAGGCTGCTGGTGGCTTCGTCGAGAATCAAGATGGCGGGATCCGCCAGGATGGCGCGGGCGATGGCAATGCGCTGGCGCTGGCCGCCGGAGAGCTGGGTGCCGCGATCTCCCACGAGGGTCTGATACCCTTCAGTGAGGCCGGCGATGAAGTCGTGGGCGTTGGCTTTCTTGGCAGCGCTGATGATCTCCTCCTCGGTCGCCTCGGGCTTGCCGTAGGCGATGTTTTCTTTGATGCTGCCGCCAAAGAGAAGCACCTCCTGCGGCACCAGGGCGAGATTGCGGCGCAGCGTGGTGAGGGACAGGTCGCGGATGGGCTGACCGTCGATGCGGATCTCGCCGGTGGTCGGCTCGTAGAAACGGAAGAGCAGCGCGACGCTGGTGGATTTGCCGGAACCGCTGGGCCCCACGAGGGCGATGCGCTGGCCGGCCTTGGCCTGGAGATTGAAGTCACGTAGCACCACAGCTTCCGGCCGGGTGGGATAGGCAAAGCTGACATCGCACATGTCGATCTCGCCTTTGAAGTGGAGCTTTGAGGCTCCGGCGGTGTCATCCGGCTCGATTTGATCCCGCAGGATTTCACGCACGCGCTCGGTGGCCCCGAGTGAGCGCTGGAGCTGGGTGATGAGCTCGGGAAACTGCATGAAGGAGGCGGCGATCATACCACTAAGGCCGGCGAACTGCGTCAGCTCCTCCTTGCCGATGCCGCCGTTGTTCAGCATGCGCATGGCATACCATGTCACAAGAATCAGCGCGATGCTGAAGGCGAGAATGATGAAGGCGATGAACGAGGCCCGTGGAATGGCCGCGCGCAGCACGGTGCGCAGGTATTCGCTGAGGTTCTTGTCATAGCGGGCCAGCTCGTAGGCTTCATTGCGGAAGGCTTTCACGCTGACGATGCTTTGCAGGCTTTCGTCCACCACGACCTGCGAGGCGGCGAGGTTGTCCTGCGCGCGCTTGGTCAGCTTGCGAATGCGCGCGCCGAAGATGGCGATCATCACGATGACCACGGGGATGGTTCCCACCATGAAAAGCGAGAGTTTCACCGACATGTTCAGGATGAGCACGAGACAGAGAGTCAGCATGACGGTGTGGCGAATGAGCATGGGGATGGTGACCACGAGTGTCTCACGCATGGCTTCGACATCGTTGGCCAGACGCGAGGCCAGCTCTCCGACACGGCGCTGGTTCAGCGTGGCCATGGGCAGACGGATGATGCGGCTGAAGGTGTCAAGCCGCAGGGCGGCCAGAGCGCGCTCGGAAGCCTTGGCAAAAAGCATGATGCGAAAAAATGCAATCACCGCCTGCACTGAGACGATGCCCACGAGAAACCACGCGCTGTGATTGAGCTCAGCCAGCCATTCCGGCCCATGAGCGCCGCCAATCCCCCGCCCCGCCACGGCGGCAAGTTCTTTGATGAAGACAATCGTCATGCCGCCAGTGATCGCCAGGGCGATGAGCGCCGGGATGAAGACGTTGTAATGCGGACGGAGGTAGGTCAGGAAAAAGCTGGCGTCTTTCCACGCCGCACGGTCCCACAGTTTTTTGCTCGCTCGTTCTTCAGCCATGTTTTGTTTCTCTACTCCACGCGCACGGTCCAGCGCAACGTGGGTTTGTCGGTCAGTTCCAGTACACTCAGGCTTTCCGCATCATCGCCCTGACGCCTGCTGCGGGTGAGGAAGTAATCACGCCCGCCGCCGGTGAAGCGGACGTTCAGGCCGAGCTGGCTGTTGCCATTGCCAAGAGCCCATTCGTGGCGGTAGAGGTAGCTCTTTGGCAGTGTGATCGTGAGCCTGCGGCCGCCTCCAGCAGAGCTGCTGAGCGCCGCATGGATTTCTTTTGGCTCAAACACGGCCGCATAGCCGCTGCCAAAGGCCCAGGGGGCGATGGGATCTACCAATGCCACACCATCCGCCGCCTTGCCGGTGATTCGGAGCGCTGCGGTGGCTCCCGGGGTCAAGCGTTCGCCATAACTGCGTGCGTCGAGATTTAGCAGCAGCTCGAACGCTTTGCCGGAAGAATCGTCGGCGAGACTGACCCCGGTGAGATCGAGCGTGAGGAAGAGCTTCATGCTGTCCGCATCCGCCCGCAGGGTCACGGCGCTGTCCTGACCGTCCGCTGCGCTCAGGGTCACGGCTTCCTTGAGTCCCATGTTGCGGGTGATTTCGATGTTGCGATCAAACGTCTGCTTCACGCCGCCGGAGCTTAGGGCGAGCTTCAGCGGCAGCACCTGGCGCAAGGGCTTGCCTTCCGTGGGCAGTGGCAGCGCCAGCTTGAGCACTTCCGAACCGCTGGCATCCAGCGCGATCTTGCCTTCCTGCGGTTTCCCTGCCCAGCTGGCCTCCCATGCGGCGGAGAGACTGGCACCGGTGCTGTTTTCGACTTCGAGTTCAGGCGAAAACTCCGTTTCTTGATTGAACGCCGCGCGTGCGTTCCAGGTGATGCTGAAAGGCTGCAACGGCACCGTGATGCCCTCGATGCGCGACTGCTTGCCGGAGATGACGAGCACAGGCAGGCGCATTTCGCCATCGGTCAGAGGGAGAGCGCGAGTGTCTGTGATACTGTAGTCCACCTTGATAATCTGTCTGGCACCAGGGGCCAGATTGATTTCCGGATTGGTATCCTGGGGTTTTAATCCAGCAGGCACCAGCGGCAGCACGGTCACAGCCAGGGGCTCGCGGCGTGTATTGGCGAGGTCAAACTCCAAGGTCAGCCGTCCCTCGCCTGCCAGCGTCGCTTTGGCGGCGCTGAGCTGCCAAGGGACAGCGGGTGCGCCCTGCATCACATCTTGAAACAAGATGCGGCCCATCTCGGCATGCATGCCCGTCGTGGGGGTGGTCACGCCAGCGGCAGGAAGAAGATTCAAGAGGCTTTGATACTCCTGCACCAGTGCAGGGAAGATCTGATCCGCCCCTTTGGCCCCGTCAGGAATTTCAATCAGCCGCGAGAGATCCCCGAGATCCGAGAAGAGGACATTTGCCTTGGCGCAGGCCTCACGCAGCACACTCGCGGGGCCGCGTGTCAGAGCGAGGCTGGCTTCCTCCGGGTCGGTCACCTGCGGGATCGGGCCCGCTACAATGACTTCGAGACGTTTGCCACGCGCGGTGTCCAGCAGGCTGCGAAACGCCGCCACCACATCGGCCGAAGACACGCCCGCCAGGCCATCTTCCAGGCCCTGTGCCAGCAGGACCACATCCGGCTGGCCCTGAAAGCCCACCGTGGCCAGCGCTGAAGCCGCAGACGTGATGCTGGATGTGCGCACCGGCTGGATCAAAATTTCCGGCCCCATGACCATGGAGTCCTTGCTGCGCAATTTCCCGCCGGGGCGTATGACACGCACACCACCTGTATAGTAGAACTGCGCCGCCAGCTTGCTGGCAAACACCCCGGCAAAGCTTTTCAGCACGGGGTCCGTGCCTGCCGGGGGCTGCACGCCATCAAGGATGGCATCTCCAATCACCACGATCTCCACGCGTTCGCGGCGGGTGAGCTTGAGCAGTGTCTGCGGGAGAAATTTCCGCCAGCGATCCCGCTGCACGGGTGAGAGATCGAAATAGGTCTGCGGCTGGATGGCTGGGGTGGGCAGTTTTGCCTCGACGGCGAGCGCGGCCGCCTGCAGTGCAGGCAGATCGGGCACAGCCGCCGCAGCAGGCGCGGGTGCCGTGGCTGCCGGAGCCTGAGCCCGGAGAGCGGTCACGCCAAACAACGCCAGTACAGCGAGGATGGAGAATGTCTTGCGGTTGGAAAACATGCAGGTGCTATCTCAGCGAGACAGACGGTGCCTGCAACCGGGGAGTGGTGGGTTGAATGATCTGCCTGCGCGCATGGGCTGGCGCAGCAGGCAGCCATTCAGCCTCTGATTTCCCGCCGTTGGGGGGCGGGCTTCAGCAGGGACCGGTTACTTCTCGAAGCCTTTCAGCGACTTCATGAAGGCCTCAAATTTGTCGTTCTGCTCTTTTGGCAGCGTGGATGGATTTTCCAGGATGAAGTTCGCAATGATGGAGCGGTCCTTGTCGGTCTTGTCGGCCTTGAATAGCACCATGATGATGACGACCGGGCTGTCCTCAACGGTGCCGGTGTAGGTGGAGGTGAAGCCAGTGAGGCCGTCAGAGGTGTGCTCTTTTGGTGCTTCCACTTCCTTGGCGTCCTTGAATTCCTTGACCATGGCCGGGAGCATGATTTTAAACGTCTCCATGGTGGCCGCAGCATCGGTGTCGCCAAAATTCACTGAAATGCGCTCGTCGTCGGAATTAATGGAGACGCTGCCATCCGCAGGGTCCACCTCGGTGGTCCATTTTTCTGGCACCACGTATTGGAGGACGGGGGCTTTGGCAGGAAAGGTTTTTACATCGGCCGCAGAAGCCGGGAGAAGGGAGAGTGTGAGAAGTCCGGCAACCAGGCAGAGTGTGTGTTTCATAGGGTGTTATTGACTGAGTTCAACCCACCTCGAAGCGGCAGGCATGTCTGACAATTTCGAGCGGGGCAAAGCCAAATCAAGCTGTTCCGCCTGACTTCAACTCCAACAACGTATCGCTTGCCCGCGACCTTGAATGCTCTCACATCCCACCATGTTCACCCTCGCCCCTGCCGCCGTTTTGTATGAAGCCAAGCACCCCCTGCGCATCGAGGAGGTGCGAGTGCTACCACCGCAAGCGGGTGAGGTGACGGTGCGAATGAAGGCTGCAGGCGTGTGCCACAGCGACCTGCATGTGATGAAGGGAGACCTGTCCATGCCCATGCCGATCATTCTCGGCCATGAGGGCAGCGGTGTGATCGAAGCCGTGGGCGAAGGCGTCACTGCGGTGGAAGTCGGCGATCATGTGATCCTGGTGTGGCGCGGCTCCTGCGGAAAATGCGAGTACTGCAGCAGTGGCCGCCCGGCGCTGTGTGACATGGGCACGGCAATGCGCTTCACCGGCCTGATGCCGGATGGCACGACACGCTTTCAGAACTCCGCAGGCGAGAGCATCCGGCATTACGCCGGGGTTTCAGCCTTCTCCTCGCTGGCGACGATGCCGCAGGCCTCGGTGGTGAAAATCCCGAAAGAGTTTTCGTTTGAAAAAGCGGCACTCATCGGCTGCGGCGTCATCACCGGCATAGGCGCGGTGGAGCGTGCGGCCAAAGTGAAACCCAATAGCACCGTGGCGGTGATCGGCTGCGGCGGCATCGGTTTGAACATCGTGCAGGGCGCACGCATGGCCGGGGCACGGCAGATCATCGCCGTGGACAAATTCAGCCGGAAGGAAGGCGACGCGCGGCAGTTTGGCGCAACTGATTACGTGGACATCAACGCAGGCGATCCGGTGCAGGCGATCAAAGACCTCACCGATGGCAAGGGCGTGGACTATGCGTTCGAGGCCTTCGGTTCCGGCAAAACGGCGGAGCAGGCGTTTGATGCGACGAAGAAAGGCGGCATGTGTGTGATGGTGGGCATCACCAGCGCGGCGGATCGGGCGTCCATCAATGTGAACCAGCTCGTGTATGCGGAGAAGACACTGCGCGGCAGCCTCTATGGCAGCACGCAGCCGCGCACGGATTTGCTGCTGCTGATTGGCATGCATCAGACTGGCAGGTTGATGCTGGATGAACTGGTGACGAAACGCTACCCACTGGAAGGCATCAATGAAGCGTATGATGCGCTGCAAAGGGGTGAGGTGGCGCGGAGTTTGATTGTGTTTGAGTGAGGTGCTCCGCTATCCAATCGCCCGCTTCAGTGCATTCTGCGTGATCTGCTGCACCCGTGCATCCGGCCCGTGCGGGCGTGAGTAGTGGCTCCAGGGGATCATGTGGCCTGGGGGGCTGCTGAGTCCCTGGCTCCAGTAGATGGTTGTGGCATTGAAGACGATGTTCTTCTTGGGGCCTTCGTAAACGGTGGCGGCGTATTTGCCGAGGCGGGTGCCGCTGACCCAGACGTTGCCTGCGGCGACGACATCAAGTCCCGCGCGGGCAGTGTCGGGTTCGCCGTGGAATTCCCATCCAACAAGGCCGGGGATGCTGTCGCCCTGCTTCATTCCTGTGCCTGTGAAGAGCCAGTGATCGGGCTTCGCACAAGTCCAGTCGCCGCCGCCATTGAAGGGAACGACTGTGCGCGCACCGATGATGTCGCGCTCGTCAGGACCGGGGTTGTCAAAGGGGCCGAGGACTTTGGAATAGGCCTCCTTCTCTTCCTCGCGGAATTCGCCGTAGCAGGTTTCGCGGGTGAGGCGGCGATTGCCGGCGCCTTGCGCGTTTGGGGTGAAGGGGGTGACCATGTAAACATCGTTCGCGGAGAGCCAGAGCACGCTGAGGCCGTCGGCAATGGCCTGTTTGACATTGGCGTATTGGCGCAAGTCCCAGTACTCGTCGTGACCGATGCTGATCATGGTTTTGACGCGAGCGAGATTGGCAGGGTCGAGGTTGTCCACGTTCGAGCAGTAGGTGACGTCGTAGCCTTCTTTTTCCAGCCAGTAGCAGAGAGGATATTCCCAGAGGAGGAACTCACCGCTGCCCATGCTGAGCGGGTTGTCGAGGATCTGCACATACTTGCCATAGGGGCGGTCGAAGCTCACGCTGACGCCGGGTGCATGCGCGGCGCGTGGATCGGTGTAGAGCGACTCATTGACTGGCCAGCGATTGTAAGCCTGCCAGGTGTTGTCGCTGCACTGAAAGAGGATGTCGGCCGGGCGATCGTCGGTGACGATGAAGACAATGTAGCTCTGCCAGTAGGGCTGGTCAGCGGCTTCTGAAATCGTGGAAAGTCTGCCGAGATACACGCCGCTGGGCCAGTCGGCGGGAATGGTGAGGGTAGTGGTGGCTTCCCACTGGCACTCGCGCAGTCGCTTGTCGCCCATCTCGGGCACAGGCTGCTCCTTGCCTTCGAAGGGGCCGAGGGTGGTCATCAGTCGCGAGCCTGCGCCGTTGTAGTAGCCCATGCGGAAGAGGTCGATGGTGAACTTCGCCACCGGCCGGGTGCTGACGAAGATGTCGAGTTTTTCGCCAGCTTTGACTGACTGCCGCGAGCAGTAGCCTTCGATGAGCGAGGTACGGAAGGATTTGGCATCGTCCGGCTTCATGCGCGTGAGCTGGAAACTCGCGCCGGGTTTGGCGTTTTCGGTTTTGATGAAGTCGGGCTGACGTTTCGCTGCGGGTGCGGCCAGCAGCGCAGGGGCTCCTGTCATTGCAGCGGCGGCACTGGTGGTCTTGATGAAGTCTCGGCGGTCCATGGTGGAGGCATACGGATGCTAGTGGCCATGTTTAGCGCCGCCTTGCAAGAGAGCCACCGTGACTGTGGCAGCTCATTTAATGAAGGTGCGACTGGAGCCAGCGCTGTGTGTGTGTCATCTCTGCTGCATGAAAGCCCAGTTCCTCATGATTCTTGGATGTCTCGCGTGCGGGCTTCTAAATGCAGCCGCCAAAGAGCCGCGCGCAGCCCGATGGATCCCTGAGAACACGCGGCTGGTGGTGTTCAGCATGGCGATGTTTCAGGGCGAAACACCCGAGACCAGCTCCTTTACCACGTGGGACCGTCTGGATGATCCGCTGGTGAAACTGCTGATCAAGCGCGGGGTGCGGGAGGATCAGATCCTCTACCTCAAGGATGGCGAGGCCACGAAGGAAACGATCACGGAATCCTTCCCGCTGTTTCTGGATGAAAGCACCGAGGAAGAGACTCTCATCTGCTACTTCAGCAGCCACGGCGGCTACGACCCCGAGACGGGAAAACACACGTTTTACACCTTCAATGGTTCGATGCCCATCGACTGGCTGATGAACAAGATCGAGAGCAAGTTTCATGGATCGCAGGCCATTCTGTTCTCCGACTGCTGCTACTCGGGCGGGTTCGTCGATATGATCGAAGCGCGCACGAAGTCGCATATCTCCTTTGGGGCGCTGAGCACCACGGGCTCCTGCAATCTTGCCTACAGCGGGTGGCGCTTCAATGATCTGCTGATCCGCGCCTGGTCAGGGGATGTGGCGATGGATGCCGATGCCTCCAACAGCGTGAGCTTTTCCGAGCTGTGTGTCTTTGCCGAACGCTATATGGCTTTTGTCGCGGAGGGAAAGCCGCTCCATGCCACCACGGGTTCGTTTGATGACGAACTGGTTCTCGCCAAGACGGACCGCCCGGCCAAAGAGGGCATAGGCAACCTGGTGGAAGCCAGGAACGGCGAGGAGTGGGACAAAGCCGAGGTGGTGGATGTGGCCATGGACGAAAACGACGAGCCGACCAAGATGCGTGTGCACTTCACCGATAAAAGCCTCTACACCAAACGAGCCTGGGTTCCCGCCGCCAAGGTGCGTGACTATGAATACCCGACCTACAAGGTGGGGGCGAAGGTGCAGATCCAAAATGCCAGCAAGGAGTGGCTGCCCGGCAGGGTGATTGATGCCTTTGAAAACATGCATGAGTGCAGCTACGACGGCAAATCTGAGCTCTACAACGAGTGGATGTCTCCTGCGCGGATCCGCAAGCGCAAGTAGCCAGCGCGCCAGGTGAAGGAACTCACGCTCACGGCGAAGCCTGCTCGCCAGTGCAGCCATCTCAGGTTAGAATACGCCGTGCCGACGAAGAAGAAGAAAAAGCCTGCTGCCAAAGCCAAACCGGTCAAAAAAAGGTGGCACCTGTATGTCCTGCTTTGCAAAGACGGCACGCTCTACTGCGGCATCACCAATGACCTCACGCGGCGCATTGCCCAGCACAATGCGGGCAAAGGGGCGCGCTACACGCGTGGGCGCGGGCCTTTGACGCTGCTGCGCTCCTGGCCGCAGAAGAGCCAATCGACCGCCCTAAGAGCGGAAATTTCTTTCAAAAAACTGAGCCGATCTGCCAAAGATGCGCATCTGGCTGCCTAAGGGGGCATTACGAGGCAGAAAAGTGACATTTGCGAAGGGTTTCTGAGACAGAACGTCATTCTTGTGGTACAGGGATAGATGGTCACCACAAAAGTTGTCACGAAAAAAGCGCCTTTCTCCCGCCGGGTAGTTGATCACGTCACCGATGAACTGGTGAACGTCCTTTCTACTGGTGAAACCTTCGAGTTTAAAGCCCTCTTTTCCAAAGTCTTTGAAGGGTTGAAGCTGAAGAATGCGGTCAGCGGTGGCGAAGAAATGCTGCGCCTCCGTTCGTACGAGAAGATTCTCAAGCTGACCAACTGCGGTCTGGTGAAGAAAGTCGGCAAGACCTATCGCGCCCTTGAAGGCATCGAATCCGCCTCCAGCGCTCATCGCCTGGCACGCCTGGATTCAGCGATCCTTGCAGCAGCGCAGGCCAAGGCCTGAGTTATTGCTCCTATTGTTTAGCGAAACGGCACGGTGCGTCTCTTTGAGATGCCCGTGCCGTTTCCCGTTGGTGGTCGTCGAACTTTGCCAGACTGCCTGCTAAACGTCCTGCTGTAATTTTTTTTGCTGAGAGTCCCCGGCACGAACTTCAGGCATGATCGCCGCCCCAACTTGAGAAGTCTTGTTTTAACCTCTTCCAGCATGCTTACCTTCTCTTCAGAGTGGTTGCCTCACAAGGATTCGAACCTTGAATAACAGATTCAGAATCTGCTGTGTTACCATTACACCATGAGGCAGTGAGTGGCGGGCGGAGAGAATAGAGACGACTGCGGCTCTTGCAAGTGGGACAGCAGACTTTTTCTGCCTCTGTGGGTTTGCACGGGGATGGGCTTGGCAGAGGCTGCTGCGACAGGGGTGCAGCACGAACAATGCCCGGACGTGTTTCTCCGCTGCGTACCACGATTTTTCCACGAGCTGACATTCCCATTGCGTAGTTCTTGGCCAATCCGCTATCTTCGCGGCCCAATCCATCCACATGAAGCCCTCGCTCTTCCCCAACCGCCGTACCTTCCTCCGCAACACCGCCGCTACCGCCGGCAGCATTTTCCTCCCCAATCTGCTGATTGGCCAGGAAGGTGCCGTCAAGAAACTCAATGTCGCCGGCATCGGTGGCGCAGGTGGCAAGGGGGCCTCTGACGTGGGCATCTCGGCCAAGGGGGCGAACATCGTGGCCATCTGCGACGTGGACCGTGAACGCCTCAAGCAGGCGCAGCAGAAGTATCCGGACGCGAAGATGTTCGAGAGCTTCCGCGAGATGTTCGAAACGATGGGCGACAAGATCGACATGGTCACCGTGTCCACCCCGGACCACGCACACTACCCCGCAGCAATGGAAGCGATCAAGCGCGGCAAGCACGTGTGCGTGCAGAAGCCGCTGGTGAACCGCATCTGGGAGGCCAATCAGCTCCACGAAGCCGCCAAGAAAAAGGGCGTGAAGACCAACATGGGCAACCAGGGCCACACCGGCAAGGGCATCCGCTTCCTGAAACAGTGGGTCAGCGAAGGCATCGTGGGCAACGTCAAAGAAATTCACGTCTGGACCAACCGCCCCATCTGGCCACAGGGCGATGAGGCCAAGAAGAAGTACGTGACGGGCACGATGCCGAAGATCAAAGAGAAGAAAAAAGGTCCGGACGGCAAGGACGTCATGATCGAGACCGCTGAGGATCTCTTCAACTGGGAAAACTGGCTGGCCGCCTGCCCTTCCGTGCCCTTCACCGATGGTCTGCACCCCTTCGCCTGGCGCGGCCACCGCGAATACGGCGCAGGTGCCATGGGCGACATGGGCTGCCATTTGCTGGACGGTCCCTTCTGGGCCTGCGGCCTGGGCGAGCCCTACAAGATGGAAGCCGAGTGCCAGGAACTCACGGACGTGAGCTGGCCGAAGTCCTCCCACGTGGTCTTCTACTTCAAGACGGAGAAGTACGGCGAGATCAAACTCCACTGGTATGAGGGCAGCCTGAAGCCTGAGCGTCCGCCTGAACTGGATGCCGAGCGCGACTGGGACAAGATCAAAGGCGGCTTCCTCCTCCGTGGCGATGCCGGTGTGATCCTCAACACCGACGACTACTGCGGCAGCCCACGCCTCATCCCGAACGCCAAGATGTCCGAATTCCTCGGTGGCAAGCCCCCTGAATTGAAGCTCGAAGCTGCGCTCGCCGAAGGCGAACCACAGCTCGAACTCATCCGCGCCATCGAGCAGGACAAGATCTGCGGCAGCAATTTCGACTACTCCGTGCCGCTGACGAAGTTCTGTCTCCTCGGCAATCTCGCCATCGCCAACCCAGGCAAGGTCATCAACTGGGACGCCTCCAAGCAGGAGTCCGACAACGCGGAAGCCAACAAGCTCATCACCCGCGCGGCCTACCGCCAGGGCTGGGATTACAGCGCGGCGAAGATCTAAATCAGTTTCGCTTTAGCGAATCGTATCCATCCAAATCGCCCGGCAGAGTATTCTGTCGGGCGATTCGTTTGTTACTTCGCGGACATGTCGTTGAGCAGTCCTTTGACCACATCCACCGCTTCGCCCATGCTCTTCTTGAGTTCGACGAGCCCGGGCCCCAAAATCCAGGAGGCATAGGAAATGCCCATCCACCAGGCAAGCGCGTTGACGATGATCATGATTGTCACCAGCACCTCCACCCAGCGGCCCCAGACCACGAGGTAGCCGTTCGCATCCTTCTTCTGGCGGAAAATATGGTCTGAATACAAGGCCACCGCCGCCCACCACAACAGCGGCGGGAGAAAGAAAAAGCCCATGATCATGCGCCGCAGCACCACGCCCCCGCGTTGTTTGTGGGGGACGCGGTTGTAGTCACGGTAGCGCGCCACGCGACGGCGGGTGGGAAGGACGGTGAGGCCGTCGGCGACGACCTGCCCCTCGGCATGCAGTTCCAGGAGGGTGGAGACGGGACGCCACTGCTCCTCGTCATCGCGCTTTACGAGGTCACTGTCGCGGATGGAACCGTAGGCGAGAAAATTGCGCAGATCGTCCTTTGAACACGGGCCGAGTGTCTTCTGGCCCTTGGCGATGTAGTAGGCGGCATGCACGAATAGTAGGAATCGAACGGGTCTAATCTAGTTCGGAGCACAGGTATTATGCATTATCCGCACCAAGATGTATTGTAAGTTTTTTATCATCGAATGGTCCCGGCCAGTGCGTACTCAACCCATGCCCCTTCGCTTTCTTATCCTCCTTGCCAGCCTGTCCACCCTGCCGCTGCAAGCTCTGCCCCCTGCCCCCACCAGCAGCATCAAAGCGGGATTCGCGGAGCGGGACATCACGCCGGACATCGGCATGGAGCAGCCGGGCGGGTACGGCAAAAGCTTCCACCGGACCTTTCACGACGCCTGCAAGGTGCGAGTGGCGTTGTTTGATGATGGAAAAAAGACCGCCGTGACGATCGGTCTCGATTCCCTCATCGTGCCGCGGCAGGTCGTGCTGGATGCTCGGGCACAGATTGAAAAAGCCACCGGTATAACCGGAGATGCTGTGCTGATCTGCGCCTCGCATTCGCACAGTTCCGGCCCCGTCGGCATGGTGATGCCGGGCGAGTATGACACGGCCTCTGATCTGGTAAAAAAGCTCGCCTATGAGGACTCCTCCTGCGCCGACCCCGGCTACCTGCTGCGGCTGACGCATGAGATTGTGGCCGGAGTCGTGGCGGCAAATCAAAGCAAAGTTCCGGTGCAACTGGGCTGTGGTTTTGGCCATGAGGACAAGGTGGCCTTCAACCGCCGTCTGCACATGAAGAACGGCCAGAGCTGGAGCCACCCGCGCGCTGGCAATCCTGACATCATTGATTACGCAGGGCCCATTGATCCGCAGGTTGGCGTCATCGGTGCATGGGACATGCAGGGGCAGCTTGTGGGCGTGGTGGTGAACTACGCCTGCCATGCCACGGCAGGCCCGGGGGGCATTTCGGCGAACTGGATTCACTACCTCGAAAAAACCATCCAAGGCGGCATGGACACGCATGCACCGGTGGTCTTCATGCAGGGGGCCTGCGGCGACATCACGCAGGTGGACAACCTCAGCCCGTATCAAACCCCGAAACCCGAGGAATGGAGCAAGCTGGTGGGCGGCCGCATCGGGGCCGAGGCCGTCCGCGTTTTGCTGTCCATGCCCCGGTTCACCGCAGCGCCTGTCGAAACACGGCAGGAAGTCTTGAAGATCAAACGCCGCCCACCTTCGGCGCAGCATGTGCAACGGAGTCTCGAAATCGCCCGCAAGACCAAAGCGCCGGGAGATCCCACCGACTTTGTGTTTGCGAAGGAAATCCTGATGCTGGATCACCTCAACAAGATGACTCCGGTGGTCGATTGCGAGGTGCAGTGCATCAAAGTCGGCCCCGTATGTTTCGTTTCCGATCCCGCTGAATACTTCGTTCAATACGGCCTCGACATCAAAAAAGGCAGCCCGCATGCCTACACCTTCCCCTGTGAACTTTCCAACGGCATCGTCGGCTACGTGCCCACGGAGGAGGCCTTCGGCCCGCATGGCGGTGGTTACGAAACCCGCCTCACCGCCTACTCAAATCTCGAAATCACCGCTGGAACACAGATGGCGAAAAAAGGCATCGAACTCGCCAACCAAATGGCAGCAGAACCCAAGCCCGAGCCGCCCAAAGCCCTGCCTTTCGGCCCAGCAGGCAAACCCTGGACCTACGGCAACGTGCCTCCGGAGCTCGAGTGATGCTGGCGCTTCGCAGTCCAGAGAGCACGTATTGTAGTAGCGGTTTTAACCGGTTTCTGGACGCGCCATCCAGAACAAGACATGCGCCTTAGCTGGCGAAGTGAGATGAGCATTTCGTTCCTGCGTTCGCCATCTCACCTCGATCCAACTTTAAACTTTGAACGTTAAACTTGTCACTTCATAGTCCGCCACTCCATGACAACCGCTGAACTTCTCACCGCCCTGAACTGGCGCTATGCCACCAAGGTCTTCGACTCGACGAAGAAGATCCCTGAAGACACCTGGGCGGCGCTGGAGGAGTCTCTCATTCTCACGCCTTCGAGCTATGGTCTGCAGCCATGGAAGTTTCTCATCATTCAGGACAAGGAACTTCGCGAGGAGTTGATCGGGCATTCATGGCGTCAGCGCCAGGTGGTGGACTGCTCGCATCTGGTCGTGATGGCCACGCGGCGCACGATGTCCGAGGTCGAGATCGACGCCAACCTGATGCGCATCGCCGAAGTGCGCGGTGGCACGCCGGATGCGCTGGCCGGCTTTCGCAACATGCTTACGGGCACGCTGCAGCAGGGATACATGACTCCCGAGTGGGCGAAGATGCAGGCCTACATCGCCCTGGGTCAGTTCATGGCCGCCGCCGCATTGCTTGGCATCGACACCTGCCCGATGGAGGGTTTTGTGACCGAGAAGTATGATGAAGTACTTGGTCTCGAAGCGCAGGGTTTTACCACGGCGGTGCTCTGCCCTGCGGGGTATCGACATGCCGATGACCGCTATGCTTCACTGCCCAAGGTGCGTTTTAAAAGCAGCGATGTGATTGAGCGGCGTTGAGATGCCCCTCAAGGCTGCTGCACAAGCTGAACGAGACATGGCTCTGCCGCAGAATCCAGCCACGCGAGGACCTGGCGCAGATTCGCCTCAGACATCGCGGTGCAGCCTGCGGTGGAGACATCGCTGCCCTGCCAGAGATGCATGAAGATACAGGAACCGAGGCCAGGTTCGTTGTGTGGATTGTGTGCAACGACGGCGCCCAGCTTGTAGCAGCCGACGCTGGGCATCATCGTTTCCGGCCCCGTCCAATCAGAGGCCACTTCGCGGTCATCCACGATCTGATTGTAGTGCTTTGAGCGTACATCATCGATGCCCCAATGATGTGAGGTACAGTGGAGGTAGGGCAGTTTGATCGAGGCTGGCCGAGGCTCGGAGCCAAAGGCCTGGGTGATGCGAAAAACGCCAGCGGGAGCGCAGCCGTCCCCCTCTTGTTTGATGCGCCAGCCAGGCGGTGCAGCCAGAGCAACCTCGCCATGGCCCCAGGCCAGGCCATTGCGGCCGATGCGTATGGGAATGACCACACTGGCCGAGTGCCAGGCATTCGCCGGGGTGCGTTCGAGCATTCTGAGTTCGGCTGCCGATGTCTGTTGATCTGGTGCGGTCACGTAGAGCACCTGGCGGCAGTTTGACGGCAGCACGGCGGTGATCTCAGGGGGCAGCGTCACGGGGGCAGGCATGTGCGCACAGGAGACGAGCGTGAGGAACAAGACAAGAAGACGATGCATGCAAAGCGGGCGGAATGAAAACGCCGCAGAGTTTTACAACTCTGCGGCGCTGAAGATGGACCTGACAACCGCGCTATTACCAGCCGTGGGCGTCGCGGACTTTGATCATCGCGGCGAGGATGTTGTTCCAGGTGTCCGGCGTTTCGAGCACGGCATTTGGGAACATGCAGCCATCCCAGCAGATGTGCTGGATGCCACGGGCAGCGGCGTCTTTGAGCCAGTAGCCGGAGGCTTTGGTGATGTCGAGCTTGCCATTCGGATCGTCAGCGCGGCAGTGCTTGCCGGTCTTGTCGTGTGCGCCGGCACCGTGGACGGTCCCGTCGTTTTGCGCGACGTGGAAGTCGATGGTCCAAGGACGCAGAGCGTCGGTCATCTTCTCGTAGGCGGCCCAGAACTCGGCGTCGCTGTAGCCTTCTTTAAGAAGCGCATGCTCAGGAGCATTATACCCGAGGGTGTAGAGGTAGGTATGGGCGAGGTCAGCCTGGAAGCCGAGTGCGTTTGGCATGCCCACGCCTTCGAGGACGTCGAGCATGTCTTTCCAGGAGTGCATGCCAGCCCAGCAGATTTCGCCTTCGGCGGCGAGGCGCTCACCACTGTCTGCGGCGATCTGCGCCGCCTTCTTGAAGGTGTCCACGATGCGCGCGGTGCCGGCCTTCGAATTCTCACGCCATTTAGAAACACCGAACTCGGCAGAGTCGATGCGGATGACGCCGTATTTACGCACGCCGTGATTGTTGAAAATCTTGGCGATGCGGCAGGCCATCTTCACAGCGCTGAGGAATTTCTCCTGCTGCGCGTCGTCGCCCATGGCGGAATCACCGACGGTGCCGGGCCACACAGGAGCCACGAGAGAGCCCACGCTGAAGCCTTTGCTGGCGATGAGATCAGCGATCTTCTTGATCTCGTCGTCGCTGGCCTCTGGATTGGTGTGAGGCAGGAAAAGGAAGTAGTCGATGCCTTCAAACTTCTGGCCGTTCACATTCGCTGCGGCAGTGAGATCGAGCATCTTTTCGAGACTGATCGGCGGTTCCTGGCCTTCGCCGTCGCCTTTGCCGACGAGTCCGGGCCACATTGCATTGTGAAGTTTGGGTGAGGTATGGCTCATGGTGATTGCTTGGTTTGGGAAGCGAGTCGCGAGGTTAGCGGGAACGTTTGCGAACGCACGAACAAAGTTACGGGATTTCAGCAGGGCCTGCCAGCCGGTGGACTACACCAGCCCAAGCGGCAGCCCCGGCTTGAAGTCTGGGAAAATTTTCTCCACCTCTGCGCCACGCATCCGCGCCAGCAGCACCTCGCTCAATACTTGGCGATAGTCCGTGGTGATGGCAAGGTCGGCATGTTCATCGAGCTGGTCGTTCTCCAGCCCTGGCCACTTGCCATGGCAGCGCCCACCCTTGATGCCACCACCGAGCACCCACATGAGATTGCCATGACCATGATCGGTACCGCCGCTTTCATTCGTCTTCAAGCGGCGGCCAAATTCACTCATGATGACGATGGTGGTGCGTTGCCGCTGCCCGGCAATATCTGCATAAAAGGCATGCAGTGGCTTGGCCAGATTGGCCACCAGATCATTCAGCCGGTAGTCCTGCCCAGTGTGCGTGTCCCAGTCGCCGTAATTGATGGCGGCGACTTGCAGCCCGATCTCCATCTTAGCTAGCTGCGCCACGGTCTTGAGCGAGTTGGAAAAATCATGATCAGGATAGTCCACCCCTTTCGCAGGCACATAGTCGGCAATGCCACCTTCCGAATTTTTCGGTAGCTTCGCGGTCACCTCCTCCAGCAGAGTCAGCATGCGGTTGCCACCCGCGCCGAGTTCGCCACTCTGAGCGTGCATGAGGCGCAGGGCCTTCATCTGCCGGTCGTCGCCATAGTAGCTAAAATCCTGCAAAGTCGCGATGGCCGCTGCCCTTGAACTGCCAAGCAATGAGGCGGGCATGGCCCCATCGGCGCTCAGTCCAGGCAGCAGTCCCGTGCCGGGCAGTGAATCGAGCAAGCGGGTCAGCCAGCCGCTGCCTAGGCCGAGATTTTTTTGCTCATTGATGCCGCGCTCCATCATGTCCTGCGCATCGAAGTGGCTGCGCGTGCCGTTCTTCAAGCCGCAGGCGTGGATCATGGCGAGGTCACCATGCGCATAGAGTTCCTGCAATGGCGCAGCGTCAGCGTGCAACCGCCAGTCATGCCCCGCATAACCGTTCTTGATCGCAAGGCCCGGGCGCTCGCCTTTTTCCACGATCCGCAGATCCGTCTTCCGCGCGGCTCGGTAATGTGGATCATCCACCGGGGCGAGCACGCCAAGTCCATCGCAGCCGCCTCGCAGGAAGATCGTCACAAGGAGATCCCGGCCGTTTGCCGCCGCGCTGTCCTCTGAGAAAGCCAGTCGCTGAATGCCGCCGCCGCCGAGCGTGAGACATGAAGCACCGAAGGCGCGACGCAGCAGCGAACGACGGGTGAGAGATGAGGTGGACGTGTTCATAAAATGGGCGTGGATCAACGATACTGAAATTCGGGGGACGCGGCGAGCAGCGCCACACATGAGGCGATGCGGATGTCGCGGTCTTTGTCATCACCGCTGAATTCGGAATCCGCCTTCGCATCATCGTCCTCCGTGAGCAGTTGCAGCAGCACGGCGCGGCTTTTTTCCGCCACGTCCTGGCCGAGCATGCGCTGGCTCCAGAATGACAGCACCTGCCCGGCGGTGGTGCAGTCCGCAGGTGTGAGCGTGAGGAAATGGAAGGAGGCGACGCCCTTCCAACTGTCATCACGCAAATTGAGCGGCAGATTCCAGCGCCGCAGCAGGAAGGTGCCGCTCTGCCAGTAGCCGCTGGCGTCTGGATGTCCCGTCGGTGTGGGCCAGCGGAAGAGACGCTGGCCCATTTCATCGAGCTGATAAACCACATCCATGCGTGGGGCGAAGTCCGCCCCCGTGGCGCGCAGGTAGCTGGCGAGGAACTCCAGCGGCCGCTTGAACTTCGTGGCGGGCGCGCTGCGATACTCCTCACTGAGCAAGATCACTTTCATGACGCGGGCGATTTGATCCGGCGCATCAAACGCAGCGGTGAACTCTGCGGCGGCCTGCGCGACAAGTGTTTCCGGCGGTGCATCACTCACAAAGCGGCGGCAGAGCTTTTCGGCCAGGAATCGCGCCGTGGCGGGATGCCGCGCCACGAGGTCGATCACGCGCATGCCGTCCTCCAGCGCAGGGCGCTGCGAATCAAACTCCGTGGCGAGCACGCGCTTCTGATAGGGATCATGCCAGGCCTCGCGCACCATGAATCTGCCGGTGTTGGGCCGCTTCACGCCGTCGTCATCCTCGGAGCCGTTTTCAACTGTCCAGCCAGTGAAAGCGCGCGCCGCTTCATACACATCCTGGTCGATGTAGCCTGCGGGTTTGCCTTCGAGCGCACCGGGGACATCGCGCCATTTCGTGTGGAGGTGATTGAGGTAATTCCGCGCGCCGAGGGTGTGCAGCTCGAAGAGCTCACGCGCGAAGTTTTCATTCGCCGGGCTGGCACGGCTTTCCACGCCGTCGAGGTAGTAGATCATCGCCGCGCTTTGGGCGACGCCCTGCAGCAGCGTGCGGAAATTTCCCAGCGCGTTTGCGCGGATGACATCGCGATCATACGACGGCAGGGCGAGCATCACCGTCTCGTCTTTGTCCGCGTTCACGCTGAAGTGATTGTGCCAGAACTCCACGAGCATCTCGCGCACCTGCCACTGGCTGTGCACGCTGCGCACAAGTGCGGACATCATCACCTCCTCCATGGCGCGGTTCTTTTCCGCGTAGTCCACATCCTCTTTGCCGTTCAATGAAAACGTCTGCTCCAGCGGCTGATCGAGCAGGCGCAGCGGGCGGTTTTCATTCACCTTCTTTGCAGCCGTGGCTGCCATCATGGGCTTGGTGCCTGTGGCAGCAGCGGTGGCCATGGGCTGCGTTTCATACTCAATGTGCAGGCGCACATTTTTCAGTCGCTTCAGGCAGTCGGTGTCTGCTTTCTCATCGGGCGTAAGCTGGGTGGTCACCCAGGCCTCCCAGCCTGTGCGCTGCACTTCGGACAGGAGCGCGGGAGTGACGCCGAACGTGGCGCGGTTCAGCCAGCGGCGGAGATCAGGCGGTGAAGCGGTGGCGGGCATGGGAGTATTGAATCGTAAATGGAGTTCAAGGGCAAGGCAAATGCGTGGGGCTGGGCGCGTCGCGCCGCAGGGAGGATGGATCTCGCGGGGCTGTGGAGTGGCTTGGCTGCGCGGAGTCCGCACGGGCCGCACTCGGAGAGTGCGGCCCACGCCGCGCTGAAGGGAACGGGGGTGAAATGCGTAAAGAGGGCGCCGCGCTACCCAGAGCCTCCTAAAGCAGGCACTCCAGAAAAGCGCTGGTTTACTCCACCTTTTTCCCTTTGCCTTTCCCCTTCCCTTTCGGCGGCATGGCAGGCGTGGGTTTGCGAATGACAACCGGTACAGCGTTCGGCTGCGCGGCACCGGGGGTGCTACGCCCCCTGCCAATGATCTGCTCCAGCTCAGCATTCATCTTCGTCACGATCTCAGGGTTCGTTCCCTGCACATTGTCCTTCTCGGCAATGTCCGTCTTCAGATTGTAAAGCTGCGTGTCGGGCAGACCTTTCTCGCCGGGGCTGCCCGGGCGTGGATCGCTCCAGCCGCCGGAGCCAGCGCAGAGTTCCAGCTTCCAGTCGCCTTCACGCAGAGCGAAGGAACCGTTGATGGAATGATGAATCACACTCTCGCGCACCGGCTTGCCGGATTCAGCTAGCAGCGCGGGCATGAAGCTGAAGCTGTCTTCGGCCGCGTTCTCAGGCAGCTTCACCCCCACAGCATCGGCAGCCGTGGCCATGAAATCCGTGAGACACACGATCTGCGCGGAGGTCTGGCCGCCCTTCACCTTCGCGGGCCAGCGCACGATGAATGGCACTCGGTGCCCCCCATCAAAGATGTCCGCCTTGTGGCCACGCATGTTGTAGCTCGGGTTGTGCCCTGCGGCGAGCAGCTTGGGATAGTCCGCGCTGGGTGAGCAGCCGTTGTCGCTCGTGACGATGATGAGTGTGTCCTTGGCGATGCCAGCCTCTTCCGTGGCACGCATGATCTGGCCGAGGGCATCGTCCGTCTCCATGACGAAGTCGGCGTAGAGACTGATCCCGCTTTTACCCTGCCACTTCTCGCTGGGCAGGATGGGGGTGTGGGGAGAGTTCAGCGGCAGGTACAGAAAGAATGGCGCGCCTTGTTTCGCTTTCGCTTCGATGACCTTCTTCGCTTCACGCGTGAAGGTGGGCAGCACGTCTTCGCCACGGAAGCCAGGGGAGCCCGGGCCTTCGCGGGTGTAGCTCACGGGGCCGCCTTTGTTCATGACGAGCTTGATCTTGTCCGTGGGGTTGGCCACGACGTGATCGTTTTCGATGAAGCAGTAGGGCACCATGTCCAGCGAGGCGCTGATGCCGAAGTAGGTGTCAAAGCCGATGCTGGTTGGGCCGTTGGTGATGGGCTTGGTGTAGTCCACGTTGTTCACCTGCTCGGCCTTTTCGATGTTCAGTTCCTCGATGGCTCCGGTGCGCACCCAGTCCATGCCCATGTGCCATTTTCCCACACAATGCGTCGAGTAGCCCTGCGCCTTGAGCATGCCCGCCACCGTCAGACGCTCCTGCTCGATCAAGCGCGGGCTGAGGCCGCCGAGCACGCCGCTTTGCAGCTTGGTGCGCCAGGCGTAGCGGCCCGTCATCACACCATAGCGGGTCGGGGAACAAACGCTGGAGCCCGAATGTGCATCGGTGAAAATCATGCCTTCCTTGGCAAGGCGGTCGAAGCCGGGCGTGGCGATCTTGCCTTCGGGATTGAGGCATTTCACATCGCCGTAGCCCAGATCATCGCAGAGGATGAAGATGATGTTGGGTTTGTCGCCAGCACTGGACGTGACGGCGAAGGCGAGGCACAGCAAACTCGTGAGAGCAAAGAATCGGTTCATGGTTGAACCGCCTTCAACGCGCTCAAGCCTCCGAGCTATCGAGATATTCCAAGGCCTTCGAGAAACTGGACTGGGTGAGGAAATGATTCAGCCGTGGCGGCAGCTGAGCGCGCAGTTTGACATGCTCGGCTGCGAGCTCTTCCGAGACCTGCTTCAGCGCCTCCAGATGCGCCGCTGCATCTCGATCCCGAAAGGCATGGTCGGCGATGAGATCGAGACGGCGTTGAAGAAGCGTGCGCAGGGAATCAAAAGAGGTCATGCCTGCATGAATGGCACTCAGTTTAAAGGCGTGCATTGCAGAATTTGGAGCGGCAGGCAGAAAGATTCCGAGCAAGTCTCCCATTTACAGCGGCGGCTTAGGCATCATCGCGATCACCATCAGAACCTTGGAGATCTTCATGCCCATGCGGATGGCAATGATGTCGGGCGCTTTGCCGCGGGTAAAGAGAGTTTGAATTTCCTTCTCTTTGGGAGTCAGAGTGGGTTTGTTTGTCATACAAGTGATGACACCTCCACCTCTCTCGGCGTTCATTGACTACCTCCAGTACCTGCAGGACGAGAGTTCGGGCGTTGGAGACGGAGAGTATTGCCGTCACCCAGCGCACCCACGCAAGATAATTTCCATAACAGGACATGCAAGGGAGCGTTCTCCATTGCACAAAGCCATCGAAACAAACGCGGCCTCGAACTTTTGACCGCAAGGGGCAAGGCAAGCCGTTGCTGCGGGTCGCTCCACAACGCTGTCATTCCAAACTCACGGGGCGCACTTTCGAAACCAGACCCTTCTCAAGATCGAATTCCCACTGCCAGCCGCCGTCGCCATGATCAAAACGATAGATCATGCCTTGGTCGTTAATGGAAGAAGGCTTTCCCAACAATTCAATGACTTTCTCCTTGGCCAGGCCCACGGGCGACCACTGTTTCATCAACTGGTGCATTTCAAGCAAAGCACCGGCACCACTGCCATTACTGTTGGCGCGGCTAGCTGATATCTTTTTGGCCAAGGCCTCAGTGCTCTCCTGGCTCTTGCCGGTCACGGCGGGCTCCTTGGGAGGCGTCTCCGCACGGCTCTCGTCACCGCTGTTTGAGCACATGAAGATCACGGCAAGCTGAAGCAGATGATGAAGTGGAGTACGTTTCATGTACCCATTAACGGCGGAGGGACGAATAACCGTATGATCAGTGTTCATGCTGGAGATCTTTTTCTACTCAAAAAAGATACCACGGCGTGATGCACTCTCTGGTTATAGCGCGGCGTGACCTACGGCACGCAGAATTCAGTCGGAACAAGCCACGGTCTGGCGGCTCCCCCCTACCCTGACTACTCAGCAGCCTTGGCCGGCGCCTCGCCATCCTTCGCCTCTTCACCTTCCACCGGCAGATCCGGCAGCGGCGCTGGCAGATTGTCGATGATGTTGAGCAGCGGCACACCCCGCTCCACGGATTTGTCGAGGCGGAAGAAGAGCTGGGGGCTGCTGCGCAGTTTGACGCGCTTGTAGAGGTCCCGCTGGATGAACCCGCGAGCCTTGACGAGCTTGGCAAGGGCCGCGTCCTGCTGGTGCGGCTTGCCGATGACACCCACATACACAAAGCACTGCCGCATGTCGGGCGTGGGGCTGACGTCGTGAATGGTCACGAGACAGCCCTCGTTGCGGAAATCCTTTTCGAGGATGGTGGCGAGCTCACGGCGAATGAGTTCGCGTACTTTATCGACTCGGAGGGACATAGGGCAGTTTAAAGGGGCAGGTCAGGTTTCAGGTTCCAGTCAGCAGCGTGAGTGACACCCCTGCGGCCTGAAACCTGATCGGCAAACTAGATCAGAGAGTTTGGGCGATTTTTTCGAATTCGTAGCACTCGATGACGTCGTTTTCCACGTAGTCGCTGAAGCCGGAGAGCTTGATGCCGCACTCCATTCCGTTGCGGACTTCGTTGACTTCGTCCTGGAAGCGGCGCAGCGTTTCAAAGCCACCGTCATAGACGGCCTGGCCGTCACGCAGCACGCGTGCGCGCTGCTTGCGGTTCATGACACCATCCGTAACGACGGAACCACCGACGGAACCCTTGTTCACCTTGAAGACCTGCTTCACGCGGGCATGGCCAATGACCTTCTCGCGGGTGAGCGGATCCAGCAGGCCAGCCATGGCTTCCTTCACCTGATCGATCAGTTCGTAAATGATGGAGTAGAGCTTCACCTGCACCGTCTCGCGTTTCGAAACGGTGAGGGCCTTGTTCTCCACCTTGACGTTGAAGCCGATGATGATGGCGTCCGAGGCGCTGGCCAGGAGCACGTCGGATTCGTTGATGGCGCCGACTTCCTGATGCAGGATGTCGAGGTTGCACTTGTCGCTCTGGATGTCGTTGAGGCACTTGGCCACGGCCTCCACGGAGCCCTGCACGTCGCACTTGAGGACAATTTTGAGGGCCTTCTTGTTGCTGTCCTCGATGCTGGCAAAGAGGTGCTCCAGGGTTGAGCGACGCGGGACGTTGAGCTTCTTGTGGCGGATCTCCTCCAGACGCTCTTCGCTGAGTTTCTTGACGTCGCGCTCGCTGTTCATGACGACGACTTCGTCTCCCACGTGCGGCATGTCGCTGAAGCCGATGACTTCGCAAGGCATGCCGGGCAGGACTTCCTTGATAGATTCGCCACGGTCGTTGATCAGGGCTTTCACCTTGCCCCAGAGCGGGCCGCAGATGAAGGGCTGGCCGACTTTGAGCGAGCCCTGGCCGATGATGACGGTGGCCACGGGGCCTTTGCCGGCGACCATGGAGGATTCGATGACCGTCGCACGCGGCGAGGCCTTGGGGTCTGCCTTCAGCTCCAGCACTTCAGCCTGGAGCGACATGGTTTCGAGCAGGTTGTCGAGTCCGAGGCCGGTCTTGGCCGAGACTTCCATGACTTCGATCTCACCACCCCAGTCCACTGGCGCGAGGCCGATGTCCTGCAGCTGGCTTTTCACGCGCAAGATGTTCGCGCCGGGCAGGTCGCACTTGTTCAGCGCCACCATGAGCTGCACTCCAGCGGCCTTGGCGTGGCTGAGCGCTTCCTTGGTCTGCGGCATGATGCCGTCATCCGCAGCGATGACGAGAACGACGATGTCGGTGACGTTGGCACCACGCGCACGCATGGCCGAGAAGGCGGCGTGGCCGGGGGTGTCGATGAAGGTGATGGGCTTGCCGTTATGCCAGATGCAGTAGGCACCGATGTGCTGGGTGATGCCACCCGCTTCTCCAGCGGTGACCTGCGTCTTGCGCAGGGCATCCAGCAGGGAGGTCTTGCCATGGTCAACGTGCCCCATGAAGGTGATGATCGGGGCGCGGAGTTCCAGTTTCTCCTCCGCCACTTCTTCGACAACCTGGGCGACAGGCTCGACGATGACTTCCTCGACCTTGTGAACGCCGCCGCCTTTTTCGCGCTTGTCGCGCTCGAGTTTGAAGCCGTGCTTCTCGCAGATTTTCTCGGCGATCTCGATGTCGATGGCCTTGTCCGCGCTGGCGAAGACTTTGAAGGCGATGAGTTCGGAAATGATCTTGAAGGGCTTCAGGCCCATCTTGTCCGCCAGATCCTTCACCACGATCGGGGGCTTCAGGTGGATGATTTTTTCACCGCTTTCACTGATCTCAAAATCCGGCACCGTCACCTCTGCAGGCGCGGCGTGCACGATCGGCACGACCGGCCTCGGCGGCGTGGGGTCATTGAGCAGGGAGATCGGCGGCAGCGCGTTCGCCTGGGCGTTTTCATCCACCGGACGGCGGCGCACCTTGGGCTTGTCATCATCCTCGAAGAGGTTCAGCGCGGCGGCTTTGCGCTCGTCCAGCGTCGGCTTCGCGGGTGCTGGGGGTGCCTCGGGCTCCGGCGGCGGAGCGGGCTTGTTCTTGGCTCCCAATGGCGGCAGCGAGTGGTCTTTAGCCGGTCCTCTGCTCCGGGGCTTCTTTCCCTCAATCAACGACAGAACCTCACCTTTGACTTCTTTTTTGGGCTTGGCGCTGTCGGCAGGCACAGCCGCCTCAACGACCTCGTCGGTGGGGGACTTGCTCTTTTTGGCGGATGAGGGTTTGCTGGGCATGAGAGATTGAGATCGGGCGAGCGGCGGGGGAGGCTGGCTGGTCGGAAGTTGGGGGTTGGTTTGAAATCGTTGTCATGGCGGCACAGGGGCTACTCCTTTGCAGGAGCGGAAGCATGTGCTGCGGCTTTGTCGAAAATCTGCTGGGCCAGGGCGGCGTCTCCACCGAGAACCTCGGCGATGTCAGCGACATCGACTCCGGTTGCCAGCGTTTTGAGGTCGCCCATGCCACCTTGGGTGAGCTGGCGGGCCACATCCGCCGTGATGCCAAGGGCATCCACGAGATGATGCACCGCGCTGCCCATCTGGCCTTCGAAGACCTCGGCGGCGTGTTCATCCTTCTCGATGACGAGATCCATGCCCACGAGGCGTGAAGTCAGACGCGCATTCTGGCCGCGACGACCGATGGCCTTCGAGAGGTCTTCATCAGTAACGGTGAGACGAGCCTCTTTCTTCTCGGTATTCACGGAGATGGAGATGACCTTGATCGGCTTCAGCGCTTCACGCACGAACTCAGCAGGATCAGATTTCCAGCGGATGATGTCCACTTTCTCGTTGTTCAGCTCACGGACGATGTTCTTCACCCGTGCGCCACGCAGGCCCACGCAGGCGCCCACAGGGTCCACCTTTTCATCGGCGCTGTGCACGGCCACCTTCGTACGATAACCGGCTTCACGGGCAATACTCGCGATCTCCACGGTGCGATCCCCGATTTCGCTGACTTCAAATTCAAACAGACGGCGCACAAAATTCGGATGCGCGCGGGACAGGATGATTTCCGGGCCGCGGCCGCTGTCCTTTTCCACCGCCTTGACGTAGAAACGCATGCGGTCGCCGGGGGTGTAGTCCTCGGTGGACACACGTTCCTTGGAGGTCATGACGCCTTCGAATTTGCCGAGATCGACGATCACATCGGACTTCTCAAAACGACGCACCACGCCGCTGACGACGTCTCCAGTACGGTCCTTGAATTCCTCATAGAGGTTTTCCTTCTCCGCCATGCGGAGGCGCTGCAGCATCGTCTGCTTCGCGGTCTGCGCGGCGATGCGGCCCATGTTGTTGGGCGTGACTTCGACTTCGATCTCATCGCCAAGTTCGGCGCTCTTCTTGAAGCGCTTGGCCGTGGCGAGCGGGAGCTCCTCCCAGCGGTTGGTCACGGTCTCCACCGCGATCAGCTTGGCAAAGGCCTTGATCGTTCCTTTGTCAGGATCAATGTCGATGCGGAGTTCGCGTGCGGGGCCGATGCTTTTCTTGGAGGCGGCGAGCAATGCCTGTGACAGGGCCTCGACCATTTTTGCACGGTCGATACCTTTCTCTTTCTCGTAATAGTCGAAAAGGGCTTTGAGTTCGCTGATCATATAAAATTCGTGATTTCACCAGACAAAAAAGAGCGGGGAGGACCCCACTCTCGCCGTGAAAACGCTAATTCTGTCCGGGAAGGACGCGGATCATACGGGCATGCCAAGATTCAGCAAGCAGAAAAATTGCTTGGAATTCCGCAGTTTTCTCAGGCGTTTTAACGAGGGCTAATTTGCTACGTCTCATTCACTTTTGACCACCTCACACCATGCGCCCCCTACTCCTCGCTCTTCTACTCTCGGCACAGGCGGCGTTTTCAGCCATCAACCCACCAAACATCGTCATTATTTTCATGGATGATATGGGTTATGCCGATGTGGGCTGCTTCGGGGCGCAGGGCTATCAGACGCCGAACATTGACAAGCTGGCGGCCGAGGGACGCAAATTCACCAATTTCCACGTCGCCCAGCCCGTGTGCAGCGCCTCCCGCACCGCCCTGCTGACCGGCTGCTACCCGAACCGCCTCGGCATTCACGGTGCCCTCGGGCCGAATGCGAAGCACGGTATCAATGCGGATGAAATGACCTTGGCGGAGTTGGTGAAACAAAAAAACTACGCCACCGCCGCCGTAGGCAAATGGCACCTCGGTTCCCTGCCCCAGTTTCTTCCCACCAAGCACGGCTTCGACCAGTATTACGGCATCCCCTATTCGAACGACATGTGGCCCTACCATCCGCAGGTGAAAAAGAATGCGTTTCCCAATCTGCCCATGATCGAGGACGACCACGTCGTGGATGCAGAGATCACACCGGAGGAGCAGACCCACCTCACCACGGACTACACCACGCGCGGCGTGCAGTTCATCGAGAAGAACAAGGCCAAGCCCTTCTTCCTCTACCTCGCGCACAGCATGGTGCATGTGCCCCTGTTTGTGAGTGACAAGTTCAAGGGCAAATCCGGCAAGGGCCTGTTTGGAGATGTCATGATGGAGGTGGACTGGTCCGTGGGCCAGGTCATGGACACGCTGAAGAAAAACGGCCTGGAAGACAACACCTGGATCATCTTCACCTCCGACAACGGCCCCTGGCTCAGCTATGGTGACAACGCCGGCAGCGCAGGCCCGCTCCGCGAGGGCAAAGGCACCTGCTGGGAAGGCGGCACTCGCGTCACCGGCATCATGAAATGGCCGGGCAAAATACCCGCTGGCACCACCACGGACACCATGCTTATGACCATCGATCTCCTGCCCACCATCGCCCACATCATCGAGGCGAAACTGCCCGATCATCCCATCGACGGCCTCAACTGCTGGCCCATCATCTCCGGCGTGCCCGACGCCAAAAACCCGCACGACTTCTACGCCTTCTACTACGAGCAAAATCAGCTCCAGGCCATCAGCAGCGGCGACGGCAGCTGGAAGCTCCAGCTCCCCCACACCTACCGCAGCCTGCCCGCCGACATTCCCAAGGCTACGGGCGGCAAACCTGTCAATTATAAAGAGGTAAAGATCACCGAGCCTGAACTCTACGATCTCTACGGGGACCTCAGCGAATCCAAAAACGTGGCCACGCAAAATCCCGCCGAAGTGGCCCTGCTGCAAAAGCACGCCGAAACCATCCGCGCTGAACTGGGAGACAGCCTCATGAAGATGCCGAAGGGAAGCGGCACCCGGGAGGCGGGCAAGTAGGGGCCGGCTTGCCCTCCAACAGTGGTCTTCACGCGTCTTTGGCGCAGCTTCCGGGCATGCAGCAGCTCACCCAAAACCCTTTGCGCGCGCTTCATTTGCAGCAGTTTTCGTGCCTAAATTGCATTAAAGGTTGTCACCCTCAAGGGACTGACTAGCATCGGCGGCGGCCAACCAAATCAGCCACCAACCAACCAACCAACCATGACCCATCCCTTGCTGAAACGCAGCGGGAGCGGAGCCTTGCGGAGCTTTTCCGTGATGGCCGCGCTCGCACTCGCCACGACCTCCGCCCATGCCGCGACCGCCCCTTCCACGCTCAACAGCGGGGACACGGCCTGGCTCCTGGTCTCCACAGCACTGGTGCTGTTCATGATGATTCCAGGGCTGGCGCTGTTTTACGCCGGTCTGGTGCGGGCCAAAAACGTGCTCTCCATCCTGATGCAGTGCTTTGCGCTGACTGCCGTCATGAGCCTGGTGTGGCTGGTCTGCGGTTATTCGCTGTGCTTTTCGGATGGCGGCCCGTTCATCGGCGGTTTTGACAAGGTGTTCCTCAAAGGCGTGACGCCGGATACCGTGCGGAGTGACTGCCCAACGATCCCGGAGATGCTGCACTTCGCCTATCAGATGATGTTTTTCCTCATCACGCCCGGCCTGTTCATCGGTGCCTTCGCAGAGCGCATGAAGTTCAAGGCCATCCTCGTCTTCAGCATCATCTGGAGTCTCGTTGTCTATGCGCCCTGCTGCTACGGCGTGTGGCACAAGGCCGGAGCCTTTTTCGGCCTCACGGGCGTGATCGATCTCGCGGGTGGCATCGTGGTGCACATCACCGCCGGGGTGGCCGCCCTGGTGGCCTGCGTGATGGTCGGCCCCCGCAAAGAATTCCCCAGCGCGCAGCTCATGCCGCACAATCTGCCGCTGACCATCGTGGGCGCAGGCATGCTATGGGTGGGCTGGTTTGGCTTCAATGCGGGCAGCCATCTCGCCGCGAATGGCGCGGCGGCGATGACTCTGGTGGTCACCCATCTTTCCGCCTGCGCAGCCTCAGTGGTGTGGATGCTCATCGAATGGATTCGCAATGGCAAGCCGAGCGCGCTGGGCATCGCCACGGGTTCCATCGCCGGGCTGGCGGCCATCACTCCTGCCGCCGGCAAGGTGGGCCCGGTCGGCGCGCTCTGCATCGGCAGCCTCTCAGCGCTGCTATGCTGGCTGGCCTGCTCCAAGCTGAAGCACAAATTTGGCTACGACGATTCACTGGACGTCTTCGGCGTGCATGGCATGGGCGGCTTTGTGGGCACCATCCTCGTCGCGGTTTTCGGCTCCACCAGCTTCGCCGGCGGCCTGGGGGACTTCAACATCGGCCAACAACTCATGACGCAGAGCCTGGCCGCCCTGTGGACGATCCTGCTCTCGGGCATTGCCAGCTTCGTGATCTTGAAGGTCATCGATCTCACGATGGGGCTGCGCGTCTCCCAGGAGGACGAAAATCAGGGGCTCGACCTCGCGGAGCATGGCGAAGCGGCCTACAACGACTGACCTCCGGGATGCAGGCTCATCATTTTTGCGAATGCCTCATTGCGAATTGTCATTCAGGCACGCATAGGCTTAAATTTACTTTCTAACCCCGTCGCTCCCTCTCTCCAGTCATGATTGATGTTCAGGAACTCACCAAGCAGTACGCCGGACGCACTGCGGTGAACAACATCTCCTTCCGTGTGGAGCCGGGGGAGATCGTGGGTTTTCTGGGGCCAAACGGAGCAGGGAAATCCACCACGATGCGCATCCTCAGCGGCTACATGCCGGCCACTTCGGGGCGGGTCAATGTGGCGGGTTTTGACGTTTTCCAGCAGTCGATCCAGGTGCGGCAGTCCGTGGGATATATGCCAGAAATGGCCCCGCTCTACACGGACATGAAGGTCAAGGAGTACCTCCGCTTCCGCGCGGAGCTGAAAGGCCTCTCCGGCATGGCCATGCGCCGCCGCATTGGCGAGGTGATGGAGCTCACCGGCGTCACCGACATGCGCAAGCGCCTCATTGGCAATCTCTCCAAAGGCTACCGCCAGCGCGTGGCCCTGGCGGATGCCCTCGTGCACAAGCCCAAGCTCCTCATCCTCGACGAGCCCACCAACGGCCTCGACCCCGTACAGATCCGCCATGTGCGCGATCTGCTGCGCAGCCTGAAGTCCAAGCACACCGTACTGCTTTCCACCCACATCCTGCATGAAGTGGAGCAGACCTGCGACCGCGTGGTCATGATCCATCAGGGGCGCATCCGCGCCAATGACACACCGGCGAACCTCACGCGGCAGCTCCGCTCCACCACGCTGCTGCATTTGGAGCTCGAAGGCACCGGCAATCTGGCGGAAAAACTCTCCGCCATTGCTGCCGTGCGGAAAGCGACGGAAGAAGAGCTGCTCGTCCATCCCTGGCGGCGTTTCACCCTGCGGGTCGAGCCCGATCACGACGTGCGCGATGAAGTGATGGAACTCGCCATGAAAGAAAAATGGCGCATCCGCGAGATGCACCGCCAGCTTCCCACTCTGGAGGATGTCTTCGTCGAGCTCTCCATGAACGCCGGCACCCCCACCGACATTCCCACTCACGTGCTATGAGGATATTCTGGATTCTGCTCAAGAAAGAACTGCACTCCTTCTTTGTCTCCCCCGTGGCCTATGTGGTGCTGGCGCTGGTCATGGTGCTCAATGGCTTCGCCTTCCGCGCCGCTCTCGCCGTGCTGGAAAACGCGCCCAGCGAAGGCTCCATCGTGAGCTGGACCTTCCACGCCATGTGGTTCTGGCTGTCCTACTTCTTCATCTTCCCGTTGCTGACCATGCGCCTCTTCGCTGAGGAAAAAAAGATGGGCACGCTGGAGACGCTCTTCACCGCACCAGTGCGCGCCTGGCAGGTCGTCGGCTCCAAGTATCTCGCCGCCGTCATCGTGTACTGCGTGCTGTGGCTGCCCAGCCTGATCAATTTCAAGTTTGCCCACTGGATCACCGCCGGGCAGGTCGAGCTGCCTGCGGGAGCCATGGGTGGCGCCTATCTCATCCTGGTGGTGATGGGCATGTTCAATCTGGCCGTGGGCTGCTTTGCCTCATCGCTGACGGCCAATCAGATCGTGGCTGCCATCATCTCCTTCACCCTGAGCCTGCTGCATTTCCTGATGGGCATTTTCATCATGGTCGTGGGCCGCAAGATTTCCGACACCATCGTGGACATCGTCAATTACTTCGCCGCAACGGAGCACATCCGCATCTTCACCGCCGGCCTCATCGACAGCCGCCCCATCATCTACTACCTCACCATGTCGCTGCTCTTCCTCTCCTTCACTCATCACGTGGTCGAGTTCCGCCGCTGGCGCCCCTGAGCCGACTGATCCACCCCCATGACGGATTCCGCACAGAACACCCCGCCTGCCAGCGCTAAGGCCAAACCGATGCCAAAGCGTTACGGCATCGGCCTGAACGTCGCGCTGCAGGTCCTCCTGGCGCTGGCGCTCTTTGCCGGTGTGAACCGCCTCAACTACTACCATTACTGGCGCTGGGATCTCAGCCCCAGCCAGGACTACACCCTCAGCCCCGCCACGCTGAAGTACCTCGACAGCCTCTCGCGCGATGTGCAGATTTACATCGTCTTTGGCCGGGATTCCAAGGTCTACGGTGAGGTGCAGTCCCTGCTGGAGGAATACCACCTGCATGGCAGGCAGCGCATCAAGGTTCGCTCCATCGACCCCGTGCGTGACATTGAGCGCGCCGAACAGCTCAAGGCGGACACCGGCCTCTCCTTGGCGCAAAATGGCGTGCTCATCCGCTGCGGTGCCAACAAGCGTTTCATCACCGAAGAGGAGCTCGTCGTCCGGGAAAAGGGCACCAGCACCAACAAGCAGATCATCGAGTTTCGCGGGGAAGACGCCATCTCCTCCGCGCTCATCTCCGTGGTGGAAGGCCGCGTGCGGCGCTTCTACTACGTCGTGGGCAAAGGCAGCCGCTCAGACGAGGCGCAGAGTGACGCCTACAACGCTGCCATTGATCTCGGCAGGCAGCAGAACTTCGAAGTCGTGCAGGTGAATCTCTCCGAAATCAGCCACATCCCCACGGACACCGACGGACTCCTCATCCTCGGCGCGCGCTACGATCTTTCCGAGCGCGAAGTCTCCATGCTCAACGGTTACTGGCAGACCAAGCGGGCGGGCATTTTCGTCATGCTGGATCCCGGCGGTGAGACCACCCGCCTCAATGCCTTTCTCACCGCCAATGGCGTGCATCCCCGCGGTGACCGCGTACTGATGGCGGAAAGCACCAGCACCGGCCCCAAGAAGGAATTCTCCGTACTGGGCGAGTTCATGAAGGATGTGCCCTTCACCCGCCACCTCGTCTCCTCCGCCATCACCCTGGCCGGGCAGACGGAGTCTCTGGATCTCCTGGAGGAAAACACCTCGCTCAAAGAGCAGTCCATCAACATTCAGCCGCTCATCATTGCCGCGCCCCGCTACTGGGGTGAGAAGCAGTTCCTGGAGGAACTGCCCATTGTCGATGAAGAAGACACCGTGCCGCCCATCTACGTGGCCGCCAGCATCGAACGCGGCGCCGTAAATGATGAAAGCCAGCGTGCCGACAGCGCACGCATGGTGGTGGTTTCCAACTCCACCCTGCTCGACAAGCAGACCATGCTCGCCGTCAGCCGCGACTTCGTGGCCACCGGCCTGAACTGGCTGATGAACCGCGAAAGCTTCATCGGCATCCCCGCCAAATCCAAACACGCCTACCGCATCCAGCTTACCAGCAGGCAGCATGAACTGATCTTCTGGGTCACCTCCATCACCCTGCCGGGCATCGTTCTGGCCTTCGGCTTCATGGTCTGGGCCAGCCGCCGGGCCGCATGAGAACCGACTTTGACGCATGAGCGCACGCACCACCCTCCTCCTGTTCCTGCTCGTCGCCGCCATGGGCGCGATCATTCTTGGCATCGAGCGTTACTTTCCCTCCGCCCAGGAATTGCGCGAAATCAGGCGCGGCCCCCCACGCTTCGAGAAAGAAAAAGTCACCCGCATCGAAGTGCTGACCGCTGAAAACGTGCCGCTCACCCTCGTGCGTGATGGCACAGCCTGGCGCATCGAGAAGCCGTATGACGATCTGGCCGATCCGCAGAAAGTCGCCGCGCTCATCCTCACCCTTCATGGCGTCGATTGGATCGAGCGCATCCATCGCGAAGAATTCGATGGCGATGAATGGCAGAAAACCGGGCTCGAGAAGCCACGCTTCAAAGTGCGCCTTCTCGCCGGTGACTCCCTAGCCTACGAATGCTGGTTCGGCGCGCCTGCGGCCGTCGAAAACAGCCTTTACATTGGCATCCCGGACGCCGCCCACGGTGAAACCGCCTGGTATCTTGCCAAGAGTGAAGCCCCCCCTGTCTTGCAGATTCCTGCCGCCTCCTGGCGCGACCCCAAGCTGCTGCGCCTGCCGGCGGAGGTCATCACCAGCATCACTTTGAACCAGCCCTCCGGTCAGATCGTCCTCGCCCGTGAAAACGAGCACGCGCCATGGCTGCTCGAAAAGCCGCTCAAAACACGCGGCAGCAAGGAACGCATCACCGAGCTGCTCTCCGCCATTCTCAACATCGAAATCACCGAGGCCAAGGATGTCGCCGCCACCACCAAGGAAGATGCGCAGACCGCCCATGCCGATGAAATCAAAGTCAGCATCGAGTCCAAAACGCGCGGCAAGTCCTACGAGTTCAGCATCAAAAAACCTGCGGATGACAAACAGGCCGTCACCACCGCCACTACGGCCTATCGCAAGCCCGCCTTCACAGTCGTCGCCAAAAATCTCCTCACCCTCTGGGTCAGCCCCAATGCCCTGCGCGACCACCTGCTCGCCCAGGTCGATGGCGAGCGGCTCGAATTCATCACCATTACCAGTAAGACGCATCCCGAGATCAACCTCCGCAACGAAGGTGGCTCCTGGTACCTGCAGCGCCATGGCAAATGGGACCCCGCCAATGGCGAGCGCGTCGGACGCTGCCTGAATGCTCTCAACACGTTTGAAATCCTCCAGTTCGCCGCAGACTCCGCCGCAGACCTGACCCCCTATGGCCTGGACGATCCCTTCCAGACCCTCACCTGGACCCCGCAGCGTGAAAAGCCGGTGAAGCTCATGTTTGGCCATAATCCGGAAAGCACCCAGTTCTTTGCCAAATATGACGGCGAGCCCTTCGTCTACCGCATCGACGCCTCCCTGCTTCCCTCCCTGCCCACGGACGGCATCAAATGGAAAGGCCTCGGAGCCCTGCGCTTCACCACCTTCGCCTTGCGCAGGATCACCATGTCCCCCGGTGCCTACACAAACACCGTGCTGGACTACAACCCCGTCACCGCTGAATGGAAAGCCTCAAAAGGCGGTCATGATGTCACCGCCGAACTCGACCGCGTGAAAGCTGACCAGCTCGCCGCCAACCTTTCACGCTTCACCGTGCAGGACTGGGCTGCCGACCGTAGTGATGCGCTCCAAGCCCTGAAAACTCCCTTCCTCGCCATCCAGATCGTCCTCGGCGAGCCTGGCCGCCTCGATGGCCCCGTGCATGAAATCGAGATCCTCTTCTCGCCCACGCAGCCCAACGCCAACACCGCCTTCTACTTCGGCCAGATCAAAGACGACCCCGACATTTTCTACATCACCAACAACACCCTGCTGCAAATCGCCGGGATCAACGTCTTCAAGCCCAAGCCGACCAAGTAGCCGCAGAAGGCTCTGCTCGTATGCTGGCTGTGTTTGGCGCATTGCGTTGGTTCCTCGCCGAGACAGCCCTTCGACAAACCGCCCGGCTTCTGAGAGGCACCGAGTCATGAGGCGTCCCCACTCACACAAACGTGCGAGCTGTCGCCACACCACTTCTACACCGGAACGACCATGCAAAAAGTGCGCTGAACACGAATGTCTAGCGCACTTGGAGGTATGGAGTGTCAGCAAGCCGTTGCTGCAAGCGGCGGCTTAGCGACCTCCGCCAAGAAGATAAAAGATGAGCAGGACTGGCAGTGGAATGCCCAGAAGCCACAGAAGTACCCAGCCCACTTTACCTTCGTTGTATTGCTGTTTGAGTTTCGTTTTCATAAGAGGTGCGGTTGTAAATGAATTCGTGCTTCCCGCGAAACCTGGATGGGTTTTTTCAGATCAACTTGCTCAACGTCTTTCACCTTTTCCGCCCGGGTTCTGTGCATTCGGCGGCGCAGTGCGAGGCGGCTCTACGGGGGCGATGCGCGGTGGTGCGACAGGCTGGATGTGCGGGGCATTGCCACCCTGCGGCGGCATGGGGTGCATGGGTGGAGGCTGAAAATGCGGCGGCGGCATGGGAGCCGGATTCACGTGGGGTTGTGCCAAAGGAGCTGAGGGCTGCTGCCCAGGCGCATGCTCAGCTGGCGAACGGCCGGGCTGCTGCCCTTGATGACCGGGAAATCCAGGGTGCATGGCTGGCGGCGTATTGGGAATGTTCTGGGACGGCACCGCAGGCTGAGGCGCGATGCCTTGGGGAGCCTGCGGAAAGCCTGGACTCATGTGCGGCAGCCCACCTGCAGGGGGTACATGGTTTTCACCGGGTCTCATGCCGGACTGTTGGCCTTCGTTATGATGTTCACGATGTGGCATTCCCGGCTGTGGGGCGATTCCACCACCGCTGCCCAGCTCTTCGGTCTTTCCGACGGGAATGCCAGGAGGTTGCTCTTCGTTCCTTCGGCCCGGAAGGCCGGGAGTTGTGTTCGTGGGCAGCGGCGCTGTCGGGCGCACTTCTTCGGTGACATGGCGGGGATCGGTATGCTGCGGGAGTGCGCTGCCGCCACGCTCATGCGGCTCCAGCACCCGGCCAAAGGCAGGCGGTGGCAGCGTGCTGGTCGCGGGCTGCACATTTTTCTCCGGCAGATTGGGCGGGCGCGTACGCGCCAGTTCATCGCGCTGCTGCTGGCGCATCCGGTCGGCGCTCTGAGGATCGCCCGCGCCGCGCCAGCCACGGTCGATTTCCGGCTGGTGCATCGGCTCACGCACCCGGGAGGGCAGCGCACGGGAGGGATCTCTGCGGATCGAGGGCGCGGTGACGATGAGATTGCCCTGCTCGATGCGGGAAACACTGCCCATGCCGCGAGGCGGCCCGCCGCCAGGGCGGCGCTCCAGCCAGTCACGGCGGAACCCCTCCTCATCACGCCGCAGGGTCAGCCGCCGGACTTGGTTGCCGCCGAAGCCATCGATGCGCTGCGGATCCGGGCCGCCCACAAAGATGTGGTTCATCACATTCGGCTGATAGCTGGTGTGGGTGATATTCGCGGACTGATCGTAGAAACTGAAGTTCCGGCTGCGATCCAGGATGAAGGGTCGCAGCGAACCGCTGCTGGCAAACGCGGCGATGGGCACAAAATTGTAATAAGCAGGCCCCACATCGTAGTAGCTGTCCGTCCAGCCCCCAAAGCCGATATTAGGCGTCCAGGCGGCCTCGGGCGGTAGGGGCGCCCAGCCGATCTGGCCCTGCGTCTGCCGCCATGAAACCCAGGCCGGAGCCCATTGGTTCCCGGGCACCCACATCCAGCTCTGCTGCATGCGAATCCAGCGGCCATAGTGATAGGTCAGCCAGCCAAAGTCCTCATTCGAAGTCCAGGTCCAGCCCGCATCCGTGTAAACCCAGCTTCCGTCTGCATACGGTGCCCACCCTGGCTGCTGCGCCGCGAGAGGCTGCCACACATACCCGTAGTTCGGCGTGTAGATCCAGTCCCCGTAGGGACTGAGGGCATCGTAGAAAAAATCAACCGGCACCGAGTCATCTGACTGCTGCGCCGGAGCCAGCGGAGCCGACGCGGCAAGCAGCGCCGCACAAAGGAGAAGAAAAGAGCGTTTCATGAGGAGGCAGGAGGGGTTGGAAGAGATGTTCAAAGCGACCACGGCCACGTGAACTCTTCGTCTCACGAACCATCCCTGGTCTGATGTTTGGACGTAACCACGCACCGTACTCTTCAGAATCGCACGCAAGCGCTCCCCGGATGTCTCCGTTTCCATACCATGAAGTAAAACCCCTCTCGCACCATTGGAACCCACCGTCCGGCAGCCCCATTCTCCGAAACCTCAGACCTCACCGCAGCCCCCGCCAGTCTCGCGGAATCAGCTTGCCCCACCCCTGCAATAGTACATAATGAAGCCGCTGGGGGAGTCTGGCTTTGCCAGCGCATCCAGTTTTGGGGCTATAGCTCAGTTGGTAGAGCGTCTCGTTCGCAATGAGTTTTGGGCGTTTTTTGCCCACTTCACCCCAGTTGTCCACATGCAGCCAAATCATTGTAAATGAATGGATTTTGTATGTATCGAAGCGAAAAGGAGCGCGTCCCACTTGGTCACAATTTGGCCCAATTAATGGCCGTCAGTATACAAGCGAGTATACAAGGGAATTGCGCGTTTACCGATCCGGTCACGGTGCATTTGCAGCACCTTCATCCATGCTCTGCTCCCGCAGAACTCAACGCAGACGAAGGCACCCACGCTACTCCCCTTCCATAAGCTGCTTGATACGTATGTTGCGAAACTGCACCAGAGAGGCACCCCATTCGCCGTCCTTCCGTTCTGGATGCAGCTGCAGGGCCAATGGTCCTTGGCGTGGGATGCCAGGTAGCTGGGGGCGTCGTCAATGATCAGCCTGTCGTTGAGCGTGACTGTCAGGCGGTCGCCCTTCAAGGTGATGTGGAACGTGTTCCACTCTCCAATCGGTTTGTCCGCCTTCACCTTGGGAGTCACCCCGGCATGAACCTTGGCGTCAAAGGCTGGATCGGTCCGGTAGCCCCACACCTCGCCAGACCCGACCGGCCAGCACCAGATGTTCACCTGGGACTTGTGCTGACCGCGCAGGAAGACTCCTGAGTCGGTGTTGGAAGCTGCTACAGTCATGACGTTGCCTGAATCGTCCTTCTGGTAAGGGCCATCTGGCAGAATAATCCGTGCTTTCGTATTCACGTACGGGCTCTCCTTGATCCGCCAGTCCACCCACAGCTCAAAGTCTGCGTATTCCTTCGTCGTCCACAACTCCCGGTCACCCTTGCCCTCGCCCTGGGGGATTGCAGTCAATGACTCCATCCACGACACTCCAATCGTGATTGCCGGGCTGCGTGGTGGTCCATCCTGTCAGATCCTTGCCATTGTAGAGCGACACGATGCCTTGTGCTGCATCAGTGCCGGGTTCGGAGTGGGCTGAAGTGATAGACAGCGCGAGGAGGAAAAGGGCTGTGAGGAGCGGGTGATTCATGGATGATTTTTAAGGGTTCAGGGCTTTGGCGACAGCGGCGAAGGTGTGCATGGCGTTAATGTGTGCATGGCGTTAAGCCGTTGTGAATGTCATCGTTCCTTGTCTTGGCCCAGGGTTCGATGTGTGCCGCCTCCACCACAGATTCACCGTTATGCGTGATGATTCGATAAACCGCACATTCAGCCCCGGCGTTCGCCTCAGCTCGTTGCCTATCAATTCACCATCCAGGACCATGTCCAACAGCGAAAGCAGCAGGCATGGCTTGTGCGGAGCTGCGCCTTTCACCCTTGAGCGATTTGGGTTCAGCTTGCGCAACTTGTTGAGCCAGTTGGATCGGAGGTCAGACATTGAATTGGGTTGAAACTTGAACATGCCACCCTACTTGCAACCCCTCAATCGCTAGGGCCGTCCATCTGCCTGCAATCGACTTGGCATTCGCGTTATAGAAATTTGGAGCACAACCTCTCTTCGTTCGGAGAACTGTTGATCAATTAAACAATCGTGGATGCAAGCTCTCCAGCCGCGTGCAAAATAAGAGGATAATAGAACATGAAATTCAAACCTGGAGAATTGATTCTGAGGGACGACACCCGGCATCCGGCAGGAACGCTGGTTGTCGACCATCATGACGCAGACGGAAACCTGCAGGCATATCCGCTGGGTGGAGGCTTTGAGCTGACCATCCCCGCTGACGATGTCGCACGGTTTTCCGTCGTGACAATGGACGAAGCCACACCAATTTATCGGAGGGCACGGTTCAGCTTCGAATGTTTCGAGGACGTTGAGTTCGATGGCTGGACCGCCGATAAACGCTGGAACGGTTGGGCAATGCCCTGCTTCGAGATCCAGCAGGCGACGAAGCTCGCCGCACGGCTTGATGACCAGCTCCGATACGATCCCTCTCAGGATGCCTTCATCGGCTCTTCCGGGGACGAAGAGGAGATCTGGGCAGGCCAGCAAATCGACCTGCCAGATGGTGGCCAAGCGAAGGTGTATGCCATAGGCGCAGGTTCCTGGATGTGGGACCTTGTCAAGAAAGGAGGCGGGGCATGGGACTGAGCTACTACTACGAGTTCAAGGCACCAGCTACAGTCACAGCCAGTGAGCTTGAGCAATTCCTCAAGGCTCTAGAGTTCAAGGCCAAAACCCTTGGATTCTCGCCAACATCTGTTCTAAACGTGTCGTTCGATACGCCCGAACGCAGAGCCTTCGCCAGACGTCTCGGCGGTGGCTACTATGTCGCGGATGAGCGTCTTCTCGGGCGCATCAGGTTCCGTGATGGACAGGTCAATCACCACAATGCCGAAGCCGGCTCAGTGCGTCTTGTTCCCGTTCGGGCCGTCATCCTGGTCGCTGCGGATACATCCGGCTGCGAAAGCTGCTTCGGCTTCATGCAGTTCCCCGCCTGCTTGGTCGATGAAAGTGGGGTTTCAATCATGCCATTGCCCACTGGCGACGGTTGGGTATTCAAGGACCACATCGACACACCGGATCCCCGCTACAGGGCCATCGTTCGCGAGTTCGAACAGGCTGGATACGTAGCATCCAGCATAGACGAGTTCACGAGTAACACCGGTTAATGTGCCGCTTGGTGAAGGTGAGGAAAAAGCTCGTTCTGCGGGCTTTTTCTTTAGCTGTGAGCCGATGGCAACAAATTGGATCTCCCAAACTCCATGTTTGCAAAAAGGATTTTTGCCGCATATTGTTGACGCCAACAATTGGGACGCTACTGATTCTTCAATGAAGACACAAGTCGAACTCCTCGGAGAAAGGATTGCAACTGCATGTGTAGGGACTAAACCAAATACGCGGGCGCGAAATGAGGCTCTGGCACTTGTTCGGTGGCGATTGGAGTCGTCCAATGGGCTCTGTGCTGGCCTTGATAACAAATTTGGCTGCGCATTGGTTTCCCCGCCCAATGCACAGGTGTTCGACGGCAGAGATAATGAGTCCCTGAAAAAGGCGTTTTTCGAAACAGCGCTTGGCGTTGAATTGGCTCTTGTGCTGCTGGATTAAACCAACGTCTTATGCCAGTCGGAAGACCAAGTGAAGGACGTGTTAGGCTGAATATTCATGTTCTTCCGGAGACGGCAGAAGCAATTAAGCGCCTCTTGAACAAGAATGATACGCTCGGTAACACGCAAGGCAAAGTCGTGGATCGGCAGTTCTCAAAAAAGATGCGACACAAACCTCTATGATCGCAGCTAATTAACAATGGCAAAATAGGCGATGGCAGTCATTCTTGGCAATCCAACTAACAAAGCTCAGTTCAGAAGAGATTTCCTCAATATTAGCCCCGGTACGAAGTAGGCCTCCATGTCGCGTCGAAAAGTTGGACTGATTCATTCTCAATTTTTGCCCGACTCCCGGGTGCCCCACACCTGAGCCAGTAAGACCCGCCACTTCGTGACGTACATTCCATCTTCGGGCAATCGAGAACTCCAAGCTGTTCCCGCAGTATTGCGCGCAAGAATTACTTCAACGCAGAAGCAAACATTTCGAGGAGAATCCGAGCTTTTTTCCTGCCCACCTCAGGCACAAGCGTCAGCTCATCCCAAGTCATCGCGGCAAAGGATGCCACTGTATCACGGCGGCATTTTGTAACCCAGGTGCGTCCAGTATAAGATTCCAGCCCGTGAATTGTCCTGGAGTCATTGAGAAAAGACTGTCGCAGTCTTTCCCATTCCTGTGGGAACAGGTCGCTTTCCTGTCTGGGCGTAATGATTGGTTTGTCACTCCATTCAGACTCCCAAGTCCGAGCCAGTGGAATCGTCTTTCCCCGAAATTCCTTCCAGCACTCCTCTTTCTTCGCCGCCTCAGGTTTAATTGGATGATATGGAGATAGTCGGATGTGTTTGTCCGCCGCCATAAGAACCACTGACATGGCCTCATAGAGGCCGGGAGGGGGACGCTGATCCTGCCAAATACGCTTGAGGTCAATCCGCGTATTTGACCGTGCCACCAGCCAAGAAATTGCATACGGAACACTCGAAGATCGCAATCCGATCAATTCAAGTGAGGAATAAAGTCTTTCACAAGCTTTCCACAGAATGGCCTTACCTATGAGGTTCTGAAAATACTGCTCGTTGACCATCGGAGCACCAAGTTCTTCCTGACGCTCAGCAAATTCTTTGAAGTTCTTCTCGTTACCTTTACAGACAAGATGCGGCAGGCATTCCCAGGCGTGTTCAAATTTCGCCAGATCTGTCTTGGTGAATTTTTGTTCTACGGGACGCTCCGCCATCCACTGTCGTGTCTTGGCAGAAGCCGTTTGTGATGGAGACTGTCGGAGCTTATCATCTAAGTAAGAGCCGCGCGCACGCTCGTAGTACCACTGCGTTCCACGCTCCAAGCCGCTCCTCGGCGGTGCCCACATGCTTCGTGAGAGTTGCTGCAGTTGATGGTGGTAAGCCCCATTCGCACCAAGGTCAGCCCCGCTGACCTTATTCTGGCTGTTTGCATACTGAGAGATGAGCGGAACGATCTCAGCCACCCCTTCCGGATTAGTAAGGACCGTCAACTTCATCTGTACCATGACCCGCGATACATCCACCTTTCCTATTTTGAGGGCATGGTAGATGCTGGCTGTGGTCTGACCGCCATTCACGATTTGAAAGTCACGTACACTTTTCATTCTCACATGGCCATCTTTACCAGGCTCCATATTCACTTCTGCGGCGGTGCAACAGAGGCCGTTGTTGTAGGCGAGAAAGCGATGAGGTTCATCGCGGAGGGTTTTTTGAATGCCTTTGTTGACGGATTTCCCTTTTCCAAGGAAGGCCCGAACATTCCGCTCCAACAGCCGCTGGCCATACCCGCCGTAGATTCGTGCCAGAGTAAAAGCCGATAGGAACGCAAGAAAAGTTTTATATTCCCCCGTGGCATCTGCCGTCAATAATGCAGGCACAGCACCGCCATAATCACGCACGAAGTCTAGCTCAATCACCAGACGCTCCCCAACGCGCAGTCGGCTCAACTTGGTTAGATCCCAGAAGACATAGCGCAATTCATAGCCAACGATTTGTTCTTGATCAATTTCAGTGGACTTGACGACACCATCAGTCAGGAAAAACAGTCGTATTGTCGTCAAGCTCCCGCGAGCCTCATGAATGCGTCTCATGGCATCGAAGATTGGATTCGCTTCCTCCACTTGGGTATGAAAGCCATCGAGAGACCGCCGCAAAAATCCACGAGCCAGCTTATAATAAGCCTCCATTTCCGCTTTCGTTACAGCCTCGGTTTTCCCCTCCCCCGCATAATATGTAACAAAAACATCGAGTGCTGCTCCATCGCCAGACAGCGACCACGCATTTAGTTTTGCGGCAGGTGTACGACCAACGTTTTTTGCACTGAAGTAGCAGATGTCTGCACTGTCTGTCTCGTTGTGTTCGGTGAGTAGTTCGAGCACGACTTCCGTGAAGGCTTCCTCGCGCAACTGCGGCTCTAAGTCATCATTGCACTTCGCTAGTACCTCCTGATGAAGATCATAGGCAAACTGTTCCAAGGGTGTTTTAAGATCGTCAGAATCAGACATGGGATAAGGGTCATTAATTATGATTACTCTTTGAACTCAGACCGCAGGTTGAGGTGATAGCACCGCAAGCACCTGCTCCTTCGTCACCGTATAGGCTTCGCACGCAGCAAGACTCAAGGCGTAATTTACATCACCTACCCCCGAGGGCAGCTCCGACTCCACCAACCGTGGAAACATATTTTTCACTCGGAACCAATGTGCCGCACGCACGAAATAGCCATGTCCGGCGTAGAGTCCCGCATGAGCATCCAAGTAACCTGAGGCCAGCAACGCATCCTCGAAAACATCGAGTACGTTTTGGTCGCTTCCAAATTGACACCGTAAGGCGTCAACCATAGCGGGCAACGTAGCTGTACCACCCTCTCGCGCCTCTAAAACAAGAACATACAGAAACAAATGTACCCACGCAGAATCATCTAGTTGGCGTTCACTGGTGATGCGGATGGCTTGTGGTTGTTTCGCAGTGGTGGTTTTGACTTCCAGCGCTCCGGAGAGGAATTGGAAATCCTGATGCGCCTTCGCTCCACCTTTCCATCCTTCGACGGCCATCGCGATTCCCAAGGCCGACAACAAGCATTCACGCAAACAATGCAACTCCCCCCATAATCCACGCTGAGCCTCTGGGCTTAGCCCTTCTGTTGCGGCTGCCAGGAACTTCTGCCAGCGCCCGAGCTGCCCAAAGAATACACTCACCGCTTCGGTCGCTGAATTGGTCTCCGCCACTCGACGCGCCAAATCCTCCGCGAGCGCGGTGAAGACGTCGGCAAACCTTTCATCCTTCAAACTAACGCCGCAATGAGCGTGCCCCGAAATCTTTTCTGTGAAGACGAAGAGGCCACGGCAGGCGGGCCATTTTTTGCGGATTGGAATCACCTCAGCAGGGACACGCAAAAGAACGGCTCTCCTACGTGAGGTTCCTTCGAATGCCGCCTGGAGCGGGAATCCCATTTTCGGGCGTGCGAGCAGGAGGCGCCAGCCAACAAATGTCGGTTCAGCTTCAAGCTCCTTCCACTGAGCTTCAATCGTTGTCAGCATATTCATCATCCTCAGTCTTGGAGTCCCACACTTTATTGACTCGGTACTCGACTCCAATCGCCGTGTCGCTAGTTGGAAAACTCAATGCTACACCTATGATCGGCGGTCCTTGGGGATTCATTCCAGTAGGCTCGGCAGGCCGCCCGCTTTTGTTGTCTGCCGGCACCGTTGCTTGCTGTGCCAAAGGATAGATCAGCAAAAGACCATGGGACTTGGGGCGCAACTCCCGGACGATACGTCCGTTGGGTCGGTCTGTGGTTGGATTTCCACGCCAACGTTGCGGGTCTTCTTGAATTCTCTTTCGGGTAAGATCAATTGCGACATCTCGAAGGGTTGAGCCAATACGCTCTTGTAAGAATTCATTATCTGGCATTAGCGTCCGCTTGAATGCGAGTTCGGCCGCAATCTCGGCAGTCATCTGAATGGAACGAAGATCAATAGATTCATCCTCAGGACTAAGGATGTTGGACTTGGTGAGCGTCCAATCTTCAGCAGTTTGGCTTTCAGGCGATCGACGAATAAGTCCGATATGATGCCCGGCGAGTTCTTTGCGTAGCCCTTCAGGAGCCTGGGTATTGGAGACAAGAACCACGGTCCAATCGGTCAGTTCTGAGATTGATTGCTGCTTCTCAATGAATGTTGCTAGTTGGGGTCCGCTGGCACGCGATGACTCCAAGGGGAACTTCAGACGTCCAACATAGCGCGCAACAATCGCAGCGGGAACTCTACGCCAAATCCGGTGATCTAGATTCTTACCTTCAGCGGTTGGCAAACTAGTCAGGAAATCCTCTGTTGTTTTGAGATTTGCTTTAATGGGGCCATCAAACTTAGGCAAGTGGGCGGTTTGAACGAGCACACCTTCCCACGAAAGGTCAAGCTTCTCCGAGTGACACATTTTGTTTAGTGCAGTTACGATCATGCCGTCTGGATGTGTTCGAACCCGAAGACCGTACCTCTCTGGAGTGAGCCCCGATTTGACCATGTAATCGAACTCGCGACGCAATTCAGTCTCAGCAAGAGCAATGTGTCGATACCAGCGAACTAACTCGCCGGTGGTAAAAAGACGACAGAGGTCAAGATAGCCTGGGCGGTATCCAAACCAGCGCCCCATCTGCATTAGCGTGTCGTACATCTTAGAAGTTCGGAGGAAGTAGCTCACAGAAAGCCCTTCAAGAGTAAGTCCGCGCGAAAGCTTATTCCCTCCTACTGCTATGACGCTCCGGCCATTCTCCTCATGGTCCTTGTAATCCAACGCCTCTTTTGCCATGCCATTGACCGTCATCACTTCGATCTTTGCGGCGGCGGCATGAAGTTCTGAGTCAACCTCCACCCACGTGAGGTTTGGACCGGCCTCTGCTCCCAGTTTTTCCGACGTGACAACGTAATCCTGTTCCCAAATGTCACGAAGTTCATCGCGGATAGTGGGAGTTCTCTTGCCATCACCCTCTCTCAGTCTTCGTTGCAAGGAAATCAGCACATCTTGAACGAGTCTGGTTGTGACTTCCTGCACTGGCACGAATCGTGTGACATGAATCAGCATTGAGCTGTGCTTGGCTCCTTGGCCTCGCGCACGTCTAGCCGCACATGTGATGACGAAACACATGATTGCTCGCTCGAGCGAACGTGGCAGCCGCATTGGCACATGAGTAATTTTGTGCTTGAGCGGGAAACACTCAGGCAAAGCGTAGTCGTCAGCCGTTTCCGCGCCCAAATCTGACGCTGAGCGAAGTATCCGGATGATCGGCAGCGGCGGACTCGCTTCGATACCTGCGTCACTGTCTCCATCCAAGCCAAACACCTTCACGGGCCCAACATAATTGGACGGCGCCTTGACGTTGACGATGAAACTTCTGGGAAAAATGTCGTCCCCATGCCTTTGATTCTGTGCAGAAGGGTTTATGAAAATATTAGCAAACGGTGTCGCAGTGTAGCCAACGTACGCAGACTTGTCGAAAGCTGAGAGCAATTCACGAATACGGCCATTTATCGCCGGAACATTATTCGTGTCATCATCCTGACCTCGGCGAGCTTTTGTATTGATAGAAGCATTGTCGGCCTCGTCGTCGATCAAAAGCAACGGTACATCGCGAATTGTTCTCTTTCCTGTAGTCGGATCGTCAACTCCGGCAACATGCGTCACCCAGCCCAGTAGGTTTTTGAGCACACTTGAGTTTTTCTTCACCACAAGCACAACCGGATCGCCTCCAATCATCACCCCAACGTTGTTGGCAATTGTCTTCCTAAAATCACCCAGCTCGTCGCTGCTCGTGAGTGAATTGATAATCAACTTTTCGCCTGGACGAATTCGTCCAACGCCGATCAATTGGCTATCTTGGTTTAGTTTCCGGCTCTTTTTGGTGTCAAACCCAAGGACACCCTCGTCGATGCGGAGTTGCGTTTGACTGCGCAGATTGCTGTGAACTCCGGCCAGAATGATAACAACCTTGTAACCCGCATCGACAGCCTTGCACACCAAACCAGTATAATTGGCCGTCTTGCCAGACTGAACGCTGCCAACAACCATTCCCCGCCTGTCCCACGGGGCGGGCCGCTGAGGGTCCTCGATCCGCTCCAGAATCATATCGGTCAGTGAATGCAGATTGTTCACGACATCAGGAACCATTCCAAAATCGCGCTCCAAGTAAGTCATGTAACGACTCCAAAACCTCCAAGGAATACTCGCCTTTTTGTCTGGGAGCCATGCCTTGTGATCGCGAAAATCATCTAGCGCCGTGCCGCTATCCACCGTAATGGAGAATGCGTGAAGTAATTCCGCCACCAACTGTTCCTCATCAACGGTGCCGACCCCCATTGCTTGCTCGACGAATTGAATTGCAAGCCGTGCTTTACCACGAATCACTTCTTCCGTTCGGCTTGGCAATTTCCGCAGAAGATCAGTAGCCCATTGCCTTGCCATCTCATGTGCTTCATTCGGTGTGTTCATACTTTGATTTTCTCTCTGAAGGTTTGAAGAAGCGCAGGAAACAGATCAAAGGGCGAGTGAGCACCAAGTCGATCCATTGCCTCGCTTTCCGAATAGCCACTTTCGCAGAGCGCCTTGAAGACCTCTTCCATGACCTCAAGAGCTTTGGCTTCCGAGCCTTCGAAAGGCTGTGGCTGATTGTCTGGCTTCTCGCTGTTTTCGACGATGATGTGATGGAGCGGAATAGTTTCCTCGATAAGTCTGAGCAGAGCTTTAAGAGCGGGTTTATCCGTCGTGGTTCCCAAAACGTGTTTCAGTAGAGGGTGCCCGCCATTGAGGCGGTAGAAGGTTTTGTCGTGCTTGGCGCGCGGTTCCCAGAGAAGAGTGCGCGCCTCATCGGCCCTTGGCGTGAGTTTCGCACCACGATGAGTATAGATGCGGCGTGCTTCGGAACGAGTTTTCTCACCGATTCTCTTCAACTCACCTCGTAATGCCGGAGGTGGAACAGCCCGTGATTTGGTCACATCAATTTGCCAGTGGTCGTCAATCGTGTTTGGTAGGTCGACTCGGATTCGTGCTAGGCGGTAAAGATCCTGACGCGGCCAAAACCCCAGCCAGTCGCCCGCCACTAGGAGTCGTTGGTTCCGGTAGATATAGTAACCCTGATGCCCATTCCACCCGCGTGGTCCGGCAGCTTCCTCAACACGCTTTTTCGGCAACTTCGAAAGATGCGGCAACACATACGGATGAACGTGAACCTTGGCACGACCAAAAGGTAACGTAGTAGGCGCGAGCAGATGTGTAGCAGCTGCATCTTCCAAATAAGGATCCCATGGTTCAATGGGCCTATCATTGACAAAGAGCTTGATGCCCGAGCGCCCTCCAATCAAGCGATGGAAGACAAGTGAAAGGTGAGTTCGCACCTCATCAATGCGCAGCAAGAAGTGCTGATGATCCTGTTCACTGTCTGTTCGAGTACTGGCACAGGTACGATCAAGAACCTGCCAAAGGACTGCCGTCCCGCGTGTTAAAGAGGCTAGCCGTTTGAAGCAGACCTCGGCATCTGCATCGCCTGAGCGGAGCAGCCGCCAGTCCTTCGCAGCCTCGATGACGGACAAATCCCAACAGCGAGTAACAGCTTTACCACGCAGCTGACAGGTCCGAACTGTGAAACGTCGGCATTGCGAGAGCGAGGCGGTTTTAAGGCCAAGACCAAATCTGCCTAGATCATGGGCGGCGCGGTCTTCACGCGGATTGCGTGAACTAAGACGCATGGCAGCTAGCAGTTCTGCCTCGACCATACCTTCACCGTCATCGGTGACGGTAATAGTGGAGGTGGGGCCATCCCATTCAAAATCCAACCAAACACGTTTCGCCTGAGCCGTGATCGAATTATCCACGAGATCGGCAAGCGCAGTGGCTAGATCATAACCAAAGGCACGATGCCCCTCAAAGGTAGACTCAGCCTCCGGTGGGAGGTGGTCATATGGCAAGGCGAGCAGCTCGGCAGCCTTCATGCTTGGCGGCGGCGGTTTTCCGATTTTTCCTTTGCTACAAACCCTGCACGCTGAGCCTCAGAACAATAGAAGTCGTCTTCGCTGATGCTGCTAGCCGCATACCTGCGCCAAGCGTCATGCCCAATCAGCTCAAGAGCCACAGGCCAGCCTGTACGAAGATAGCGTTCACTAAGATCGAGCTGACCCAAGATGTGGCTTTTGCTTATCTGTGTGGATTCACCGTGATCACAGGCATTATCGGGATGAAGGTCTGGATAGAGATAAAGCAGGGCATGCCAACCACGCAGGAAGGTCTGGTCATCCAACTTTCGAAGCTGATGGCGCGTCTGAATGGCAAGCGTTGAAAGCCAAACCAACGCTTCCTCTATACTGGACGGCAGCGTGAGGTATTGCACTGCTGACTTAAAGGCGATGGTGTTGGAAGTGCTGCCGTCTTCAATGCTTGCGGCGCTGTGCAGCAGGTTTTGCACCGCGTGGCCCACGGCCTCGCCAACCAGAGGAGGAACGGCATTACCGATGACTCGGAACTGGTGCGTGCGAGTGACGGGGAAGTGGAACCAGTCTGGAAAAGTCTGCACGCGGGCAGCCTCTCGCGGAGTAAGACTGCGGTTCTGAGTAGGGTGGATGAACATTAGGCCGTCCTTGCTCATGTGCGCCACGATGGTGCTGCACGGACGGAAGCGGCTCTGACGCGTGTAGCGGTCTTTGAAACTGGTCTTGTCGTAGGGAAACTCGAATTTCAAGCCGCGCTTTAGCATTGCGTTCTTGCAGTTCTCGCCTTCGTTCAGCAGGGCAAAATCACGCAGATCTCGCTCACTGTGCGGACGTGAGTCGTGCGCAGTGAGCCTCGCCGCCTTTTTGACCTGAAGCACCTTATAGATGAAATGATGGTGATTGGTGCCAACATGATCGGAGCGGCGCTCCATGTCGTAGTCCATCTCCTGAGCACCGCCGCCCGCTCTGACGATGGGGAGATCCATGATGGCATCTCCGAGAGTGACCCCGACCCAAGGCTTGGCACGAGGCGCTGGCAGCAGCTCATTAGCGAGATAGCCGGGCACATCCAGCCGGATGCCGATGAAAAGTTGGCGCTTACGATTCTGTGGTACGCCAAGTTTCGTGGCATCTTCCTCACGCGGAGTAACGCGATAGCCGAGCTTGCGTCCTTCAGCTTGCACGCGGGTGAAATAGTCGCCTCCGCTGGCACTGCGAATACCGAGTACGTTCTCCATGACGAAGACCTTCGGTTTGAAGTGCTCCACGAAGGAAAGGAAGCGCTGATACAGATGGCGACGCGGATCATCAATTATACGTGGGCCGTGGTTGGCTCCATCACGTTGGCGAGCTTGTGAGAACCCCTGACATGGCGGACCGCCGACGATGACATCCACATGCCGGATGCGGATGAGTTTTTCTAAGTCCTGCGGCGTGAACTGCGTGAGGTCTCTTTCCAGCGCATGAGGAACGTGGGCAAAGTTTGCTTTGAAAACCTCCACAGCCTCGGGATTGAAGTCGATGGCAGCGAGGCACTGAAATTGGGCTCGTTCCATGCCAAGGCTAAAACCGCCGCATCCGCAAAAAAGGTCGATGAAAGTGTGTTTCAAACTGGCACAAAGGTGGTTCAGAATTTAGGTCGATGAGGCATCGCTATTCAGTTTATGTAAGCATGGGCACGCATTGCCATCAAAATGTTTGCTTTATTTAAGCTGGCATTTTCCTCACGGGGACGTTAATCTTCAAAACGAACCATCTCCCCCAGGGACGATACGTTGATGGCAATGGATTTTTTCATTCATTTCTCCCTTCATTGTTCACGTTCCTCGCCTTCTCCACCCGAAGCACGTCCAGCGTGTAGCCCGCGCCATTATCAAACGGCTTCACCTCGCCGGTGATCTGCACAACAGGGTAACGGATGGTGTTCAAACCGTACAAACGGTAGGCGGCGGCAAAGATTTCGCACTCCACGATGCCAGCGCGGTCGCAGAGGGAGATGAACTTCATGGGCTGACCGTTCTGCTGCAAGTGGGAACGGCTGACGATGATGAGGCCGCAGACGGTGACACGCTGATTGGGGTAGCGGTGCAATTCGGCAATTGGACAGTAGGTATGCCACGCGACCTGGGGGTGCAGGTCCAACGGATGGCCGCTGACGGTGTAGCCGAAGAGTTCCAACTCATCTTGAAGCATCTGCAGCAGCTTCGGTTCCTCGCGGAAAGTGGCTCGAATGTCGTCCTCTCGGGCATCCCGGAAAAGCCAGTCGGATCCGGCGTTCACATCCCGAGAACAGTGCATACAGCGCCAAAACTGCTCCGTTCGACCTCCCCCAAGTGAATCAAAGGCCCCGGCACGGATGAGGTTCAACGCTTCCGTGCCTTCAGGGCGCACACGTTCACAGAAATCACGGATGCTGGTAAAGGGTGCTCGGGCAACTTCGGCTCGCCAACGGGCTAGGGTGGCTTCACCCAGGTCTTTGATGGCTCGTATTGGCAGACGTATCGCTTTGCCCAAGGGTGACGCAGGCGTACCATGGGGGGCAGTCGAGAACTCGACGGTGAATCCATCGGAAGGCACATTCACATCCGGGGAGAGGAATCCTATCCCTGAGGTGCGCCAAATGACTCTCACCAAAACACCTGACTCAAAGTGTTGATTTCAAATCAACTCCGACACAAGCAACGTCGAGTTGGAGGGAACTCATGGAAATAAAACCTCAAAATCCTTCGAAAAACCACGTGCCACACCGCAATGATTGTCCTTGTCCGCCCCGACTTTGTCACCAATCTGCTTCACTCGGCTGATGCCAAGCAAGGTGAAATATGAAAGCAACGACGACCATCCTCCTACGACGATATGCCTTGATGACCGCGACCATCCTCGCGTTGCCCTCAAGTATTAAGGCAGGCATTTTTCCTGGCAATGCCCTCGCCAGTGCCGGTGACTCCAGTGGTGATCTTAGCTACAATCCACTTGCCCGCACGCCAGCGCCGAATGCGCTTACCGTTTCGTGCTGGTTTAAAATCTCCGTGCCATCGGGTACCAACATCACGCAGAACATGACGATTCTCGTGAACCGCCGCACGGGGGATGAGAGCAGTCCGTTTGCGTATCTGGTGCAGTTCAATGCCACCACGGGCAATGTCGAGTTCTCCGCGCGTGGCACTTCCACTTTCACCGGCACGCTGGTGCAGCGGCCGTACCTGGACCGTTGGTATCATGTCGCCGTCGCGCGCTCCGGCAGCAATTTCACCGGCTATCTCGATGGTCGGCAGGTGTTTTCTGTCGCGCAGGATGTGGGCAGCTCGGCAAACACGGACGGCATCTCCATCGGTGGCTGGAATGGTTCGCGGTTTCTCTACGGCGAAGTGCAGGAGGCGGCGATATATCAGGCAGCGCTCAGCCAGGAGTTGATCGGTTCGCTCATGTTCGTGGACCAGCAACCGGCGACGCTGCCGGCTTTACGTGGCTATTATAAGCTGGCTTATTCCACAACCGCTTCGGACAACCTCAAAAACTTTGCCACTACGCCCGCCGCAGGCACAGATCCACTCACGCAGTCTGGCACGATCACCTTTGAAGAGGCCAACACGGGCGGTGAGCAGTCACTGTTTGACTCCAAAAAGAACGGCGGGCAAAATGCACTAACGCCTCTATCCGGCGCATATTCCTGGCAGCAAACCACCATCTCGAGGCCCACGGCGGGCGTTCCGTTTGAATTTCGCATCGGGTACAGCAGCGGCAGTGCATTCAACAGCCAGACGCTCGGCTCGTTCGATCCCTTCGCGAGCTCCGTGCTCGGCGGCGGCTGGCGGAACACCTTTGATGTGCGCGTGGTTCCTTCGCAGTATTTCTCGCCCACCGGCGGTCTCGATTCCGTCGGCCTGATGCTCTGGGATGGCAGCCTCGAAGTGTGGGACTTTGATGCCGTGAACAATCTGTATGTCCCGCGCCATGGCGAGTATCGAGGTGAGTTCCGCATCCCCAGCCAGAGCGTCTGCGAGTGGGTCACGCCGGACCGCCTTATTTACCGCTTTTACCATCCGTTTTCCAATTCAGGTCTCGGCACCAGCATTCTGCGTGGCCGCTTGAAGGAAATCCAGGATATGAACGGCAACAAGCTCAGCGTCACCTGGGACACCACGCTGGGCCGCATCAACAAAGTCACCGACACTGCGGGCACGGACTGGACCTTCGCTTACAACGCCCAGGGGCTGCTCACCAGCGTGGCCGGTCTGGGCTGGAGTGTGAACTTCACCTATGATCCGAGCAACCGACTCGCCACGAAGACGATCACCAGCCCTGCGGCTTACGCATCCACCCCTGCGCTGAACACGCAATGGCAGTTCTTCTACAATGCCACCAGCGGCCTGCTGGAGCGCATCGTCGACCCGCGTGGCCTCAACTCGGACCAGATCGCGTACGACAAGTATGGCCGCAAGACGAGCCAATGGGACGCACTCAACCGCAGCACCGCCTTTGACTACAACATTCCCGCGAACCGCCAGGTCACCACGACAGACGCCAACGGCAAGAAGTGGATCGAGACCGTGGACCGCAAGGGCCGCACCACGCAGAAGAAAGACCCGCTGGGCAACACCAATGCCTTTGAGTACGACGCCTTTGGCAACGTGGCGAAAAGCACCGATGCACGCGGTGCCATCACTCTCTTCAGCTATGACAGCCGTGCCAACATGCTCAGCAAGACGGATGCGCTCGGCAAAGTCTGGCAGTGGCAGTACAACCACGTCCTGGCCAACGGCACCGCCTGGAACAAGCCCACCCAGGACAGCCGCCCTGCCACGGCGGAGGCTCCCACGGGCTGGTCAAACCGCTACGCTTACGATGCCACCAGCGGCAGTCTGATTTCTCATGCAGACGACCTCGGCACGCTCGTCACCTACCAGTATGATCTGCGCGGGCTGGTGATCAGCGCGAAGGACGCGAACAACCACACCGCCAGTTCCAGCTACGATGCCACCACCGGCTTTCTGCTTTCCAGCACCGCCGCCACCGGCACGCCCCAGGCCAGCAGCACCACCTACACACGCAGCGAGCTGGGGTGGCCGCTGACGCAAACCAACGCACTCGGCGAGGTGACCACCTTTGGCTACAATCTCAACGGGCAGGCCGTGCGCGTGCAGGACGCGCTGAACCGCATCATCACCAAAACCTTTGACGCAGGAGGCAACCTTGTCAGCGAGACCGATGCGAAGAGCCAGCCGACTCAGTATGTTTATGATGCGGCCAATCAGCTCACGCAGCGGACGGATCGCGCAGGCAAAGTGTGGGGTCAGGATTGGAGCCCTCTCGGCAAGCTGAACTCCACCACCGATCCCGACAGCAAGACGACCTCCTTCACCTACGATGATGCAGGCCGCCTGCAGAAAGAGACCGATCCGCTGGGAAACTTCGTCACGCATGAGTATGATGCCAATGGCAATGAAACCGCGCTGGTGGACAAGACCAGCCAGCGCTGGATCAAGACCTATGACGCCCTGAACCGCGTCACCGACAACACCGACCCACTCGGCAACAGCACGCACGTCACCTTTGATGATGCAGGCCGTCTCAAGACCACCGCCACGCCTCGCGGCTTCACGCAGTCAAACGACTACGATGGGCGTGGCCGCCTGGTGAAGTGGACCGATGCCACGGGCTTCGTCTGGCTCTACAACTACGACGGCGTGGGCAACATCCTCGACATCGAGGACGCTCTGCACGGCCACTACCTCATGACCTACGGTCCGCGCAATGAGCGCCTCACCGAGAAGAACCAGGACAGCAAAACCTGGAGCTACACTTACGATGCCCTGCTGCGCCTGCAGTCGCAGACAGATCCCAATGGCGTTACACGAACTCTCAGCTACGACCACGGCGGCCGGGTCAGCGGCGTCTCATTCACCACCGGGCGCAGTCACAGCTTTGCCTACGATGACAACAGCAATCCGCTCTCGATCACTCGCACCGTTGGCGGAGTCGGCACCACCACCACGGTGACGTATGATGCGCTGGACCGCGTCTCCACCAGCACGGATGCCTTCGGTCAGGTCGTCGGCTACACCTATGACAATCCCGGCCGCGTGAAGACTCTCACCTATCCCGGCGGCAAGGTGCTTACCCGTGGCTACGATCCCCTGGGCCGCCTTACTTCGCTCACCGATTGGTCCGGTCGTATCACCACCTTTGGCTACGACAATGCCAGCCGCCTCACCAGCCGCACTTATCCCAACGGACTCGCCCAGACCCTCAGCTATGACACCCCAGGCCGCGTGGCCACCAGTCAGCTTGCTCAGGGCGGCAGCAGCCTCATCGCTTTGAAATATGCGTACGATGCGAATAGCAATCCCACCGCCACCACCAGCAAAGGCATCCTGCCGCCCACTCCTCCGACACCGTATGACCAGACCTCCCGCTTCACCCCCGCAGGCCGCCTCATCGACAAAGTGGACGCCGCCGATCCCACCCACAGCGGCGACTTCACCTACCAGTTCGACCCCAGCGGCAACATGACCCAGGCCACCAGCCCCGCCCGCAGCTACGGCTTCAGCTATGATGAGGACAATCGCGTCCTCACCGTGAACTCCACCGCCAGCGGCCAGAGCACCAGTATTCAAAATCGCTACGACGCCCTCGGTCGTCGCATCTCCCGCACCCTGGACAGCACCGAGACACGCTACGTACTTGACCTCACCGGCGGCATGGAGCGGATTCTCTGCGACACCGACGCCAGCGGCACCATCACCGCCCGCTACATCCACGGCCCTGATCTCTGTTACAAGGAGGACGCCAGCACTAATACCATCACCTGCTACCACGCTGATGCCCAGGGAAACATCGTTCGCACCACGGATGGCGCTGGAGCCAATGTGAACCAGTACGCCTACTTTGCTTATGGTCGCCTCGCAGGGAGCAGCGGCACGGCTGCCAATCCGTATCGGTTTGTGGGTTCCCAGGGCGTCATGGAGGAGCTGCCGAATCTGTATTTCATGCGAGCCAGGTATTACTCGGCGGAGGCGGGAGTGTTTTTGAGTACGGATCCTGTGAAGAAGATTGGGCCAGGGTGGAGACCCGACGCTTATGGGTACACCGGTGGAAATCCAATGTGTTTTATTGATGCAACTGGCAAGCGAATGAGTATGGCGCAAATAGCTAAAATTCAGCAAGCGCAACAGCAGGCTTACTCGTATCAAATGGACGCCATTTACTGGAATACCACCGCAAATATTTTGCAAGGCTTTGCTGACGCTCTTGACACCACGCAAAGTTTATTCGAAGGAAATTTTGTGGGGGTTGCGTCTGGCTTTGCCAAACAGACCGCTGGCCTGGCTGAGGCATTTGACTATCAGAATGCCGGTGCCGTCATCAGGATCGGTGCGGCTACCGCTTCTGCCTTTGATACTATAGGAGACATATATAAGGTTGCCAATAATATTGGTCAAGTCACACGACGGATTGGTGAAATCACAGAGAAATCAAATCCAGTGTCGTTTGTCAATAAACTAGCAGGGCGAGATACGATTTATGGATCAGCTATAGTAGCTCCTTTGAAGGCAGCAGCATCCAGTATAGCCAGCTCTACGGGAGGGGTTATTTATTCGCAATCATCATCAGGAGGAAGTTCGATTTCCAATCAAACCGTTTCGAATGCCTCGTCGGTACTCAGTCTCAATAGCTATCAAAGCACAAGTAGAGCCGCTCCAACCATCACCAGCGTCGTTTCCACCAAAACTGCAAACTCAACCCCCGCTACAATTTCAGGGGGTGGTTCAAGCGGATCGTCATTCACCTCAACAATTTCAAAGACCATTCAGAACATCACCAACGCAGTCAGCAGCGCTGTTAAAAGCGTCCTCGGTTTTTTTGGCTGGTAAGAATATAAGGACATAACGGGCTCCACACACATTTATAACTTCATTCCATATGCTGCCCGGATCTTTTATTGACTCAAGTAAACGTCGCGGGTGTGTCCGGCAATGGTTCAACAGGGCACCAATAAACTTGTTAGCCGCCTCATGCCGACTCTCTGGGAAATGGTATTTTATGAAGACGGCAAATAAACCATCCTCACTCGCCGCCTATTGTTGTTCATGGCTATTCCTAGCCGCATCGCTACCAGCCGCCGACACCACCTCCAATCTCACAGCATACTGGACTTTCAATCAAGGCTCAGTCGCGGACACAACCGGGAACGGCTACAACGGCACACCAACGAACGTGTCCGCCGCTCCGGACCGCAGCGGTTCGAGCACCGGTGCCTTGTTGTTTGACGGGTCTTCATCGTCTGTAGAAATCACCAAAACGCTGGCGTTGCAAACCCAGCAGACCTTTGCCGCATGGATCAAGCCCGCTTCAGTCAGCGTAATTCAGCCCATCTTTGAAAAAGCTGTTTCTGGCTACGGCGGTGAATTGGAGTACGAACTCTACATCAACAGTACGGGAAAACTGGTGCTGGAAGTGAACACTGACAATGGTGCCGCAGGCTCCATTTCGTCTCCCATTTCAAGCACGCCGTTGACTGCCGGACAATGGATCCATGTGGCAGGGGTCATCGACCAGGCCAACAACCAAGTCCTTCTCTACCTCAACGGCACTCTCGTCGCGACGAGTTCCATGGGCGGGCGCAATGTTCGCAATCAAAACTATCCCCTGCGAATCGGCAGACGGATCGGAAATCAGGCCATCGCTTCTTTCAATGGCGTCATCGACGATGTCCGGGTGTACGGACGGGCGCTGTCCACGGTGGACATGGCTGCTTTGGCTGACCCTTTGGTCATCGGGAATTTACGTTCATCCTGGCCGTTCAGCGGTGGATCGGTTGCCGACAGCAGCGGGAACGGCTACAACGGCACCGCCCAAAACGTGACGGCCACAGCGGATCGCAATCTGGCCGCCAGCAGCGCTTTGCAATTTAATGGTGCCACGTCAGCCGTCGAAGTGACCAGTACTTTTGCCATGCAGGGACAGCAGACGTACATCGCATGGGTCAAACCTTCATCCACCGCCACAGAGCAGCCCGTCGTGGAGAAAGCATCAGCCGGCTACAGCTCGGAAATGGATCTGGAAATGATGGTGCGGGATGATGGGAAAGCCTCCTTCGCAGTCTGTCTGGACGATGGTGGTGCCGGAGTTTTGGTGCAGGCAGTCAGCACCACCGCCCTGCCTGCCGGGCAGTGGTCTATGCTGGCGGGGGTGGTTAATCAGGCAAGTCATCAAATTCAGATCTACGTCAATGGTGCCCTCTCCGGGACCGCTGCCATGGGCGGACGAAGCATCCGCAACGGGAACCGGCCGTTTCGGATTGGCAGGCGCATCGGCAATCAATTGAGCGGTTATTTCAACGGGTGCATTGATGACGTATCCATCTATGACATCAGCCTGACTTCGGCGGACTTTAAGACCTTGGTAGGTTCTCTAACCAGCTCCGCCACCACTCTCCACGGCGATGGGCGGCATGGAGCCTACACGCTGACCGGTTACATGACCGTCGAGCAGTTGTATCAGGCGGTCCGCTCGCCCTCCGACCCGGCGAATTATGATCCTGCTGATCCCAATGCCGTGCCCCAGTTCCGTAGCTTGACCCTGTCAAACAATGCCACCCTGACGGCTACTGCATGGAATGGCACCCAAGGAGGCAATGTCACTCTGAAGGTGCAGGGACTGCTTTCCGTGGCGGCCGGCTCTTCCATCGCAGTGGACGGGCTTGGAAATCAAGCGGGGCCAGGAGCCGGCGGAACAGGCCCCAAAATCTATAACAACGGAACTGGGACTTACGATACCCGAGGCGGCGGCGGCGGGGGCTTTGGGACCAACGGAACGAGCGGCGGCAATTTCACCAATTCAGGGGGAGGGGGCGGTGGGATCTACGGTGATGCCCAGCTCTCGACAGTTCTCATGGGCAGCGGTGGCGGCAACAGCGGTAATTCAGATCCCGGTGGGCGCGGTGGCGGCAATATCACTCTCAATGCAGGCAGGCTGCGCGTGACGGGCACTCTTTCCGCCAATGGTGCTGGCGGATCATTGGGTGTGGCCGGCGGCGGCGGTGGCAGTGGTGGCGCGATTAAAACACACGCAGTGTTTGCAGAAATCGGAAGCAATTTGATTCAGGGAAGCGGTGGCGCGGGTGGCGGATCGCAGTACCAGGGGAATTCATGGATCGGCGGAAATGGAGGTTTGGGACGGATCAGGGTGGAGCTGTCCCAAAGCGCAGCGGTCACGACCAATCCTGCAGCATCCTTGCTGGTGAACGCCGCCACGGATCAAGATAGTGATAACATCACCGACATCATCGAGTGGGGCGCAAATACCGATGTGCCCAAGGACTCAGACAACGACGGCCTGCCGGACTACCTCGATTCGGACAGCAACAACAACGGGATACCTGACGCTGTGGAGCTCGATTCAAACGGCCTGACACGCACCACGGATTCCGGAAACGACGGCATCCCAGATTACTGGGAGTCCTTTTACGGCTTGAGTCCCAGCAGCGCGAATGCTCACCCGCCAGGAGACGGGCTTTCTTATCTTCAGAAATATCAGATGGGTCTGAACCCTCTGCTCACGGACTCCGACGGTGATGGCATCAGTGACTATGACTCCGTCTTCACTTACGGCACGAATGCGCTGAAAAACGACTCGGACGGCGATGGCATGCCTGATGGATGGGAAATCGCCCACGGACTCAATGCTCGTGTGAATGATGCCGGCGATGACGCGGACCTCGATGGCTTGTCCAATTTGGAGGAATACATTGCTGGTACCGATCCCCAGTCGGGATTTTCCAATGGGGCAACTCTGGACGACACCAGTCGCATCAAGGGCGAAACGCGCCAGTATATGGCATTTGACGGCAATGACCGCCTCGTTGGAGTGGTCTATTCGACAGGGATTGCTCTGTCCTACCTCTACGACGGCAATGGCAATCTGATCCGGCAGAAGACTGTCACTGCGGATGCAGATCATGACGGACTGCCGGACATGTGGGAACTGGCATTTGGATTGAATCCCAATAACGCCACAGGGGATGACGGTGCATTGGGAGATCCTGACAAGGATAGCTGGACCAACTATCAGGAATGGAAATCCAGCACTCACCCCCACGACGCCAGCAGCCACCCGAACACGCAATCCACACCTGCATCCCAACTGCGCGAAACACCTGCGCTGGCGCAGCTATTCCCTTCTTCGAGCACACTCTCGGGACTGCCGGTGCTCAACACTAGGTTGTGGGATGGCGAGGGTAATGCGGCCAAGGTCTATGCGCAGTACTACGATACGGCGACGCAGCAGTGGAAGAACGCCACGCTGAACAATCTCGATGGATCCGCCTACACTGGCACGAGCACTGCCTCAGCCCTGCCGGGCGGCTCCGCCCACACGCTGGTGTGGAATGCGTATCAGGACCTCGGTTCCTCATTCAATGGCAGCACGCTCCTGCGTGTGCGTGCGGATGATGCCTTCAGCACCGGGGCGTGGTCGCAGCCCACGTCCTACAATGTGAATGTGAACGGCACGAACAATGCACTGCTCGCATCCCTCAGCCTCTCGGGGGTGACATTGAGTCCTGCATTCTCTCCAGGCACAACGAGCTACAGCGGCACGGTGCCATTCGCGACCACTGGCACCACGGTGGCGGCTGTTGCGCTCGGTTCCGGGGCAGTGGTTGCTGGCACGGGCAGCCAGACACTCGCCATGGGTGACAATACCGTGAATGTGACGGTGACGGCGGCGGATGGTGTGAATCAGCAGACTTACACGGTGGAAGTGCACGTCCGCTCCAATGATGCGAGTCTGGCTGCACTGAGCCTGTCCGGCGTGACACTGAGTCCATCCTTCAACAGTGGCACGACGAACTACCTGGCCACGGTGCATACCACGACATCAAGTACCACGGTGAGTGCCACCACTACGAATGCGGCGGCGGTGGTCACGGGCACAGGGGTGAAGGCGCTGGCACCAGGCGGCAACGCCATCGCCCTGACTGTGACGGCAGAGGATGGGAACTCTCAGACTTATACGGTGAATGTGACTCAGGCTGCCGCGATGAATGGGGATCTGGACCAGATCTTCGCCCCCACTGCCGATGGCAATGTGAACGCAATCGCCCTGCAACCGGATGGCAAACTGATCGCGGGAGGAGCCTTCAACACCTTCGGTGGGCAGCCGCGCAGCCTCCTCGCAAGCTTGAACGCAGATGGTTCCCTGGACACCACCTTTAATCCGAGCCTTGATGGGACGGTGGTCCACGCCATCGCCATGCAGGCCGATGGCAAAATTCTGGTGGGTGGCGACTTCACTGCGTGCACTGGTCAAACCCGCAACCGACTGGCCCGACTGAATGCCGATGGCACTCTGGATGCCACTTTCAATCCCAACGCGGATGGAGAAGTCTTTGCGGTGATGCAGCAAGGCGATGGCAAAATCCTGGTGGGCGGTGCCTTCACAAATATTGGCGGCCTGGCACGGAGCAGGATCGCCCGGCTCAATGCGGATGGCACGGCAGATGCCGCCTTCAATCCCGGTGCCGACGATGTGACGTGGGCCTTGGCAGTGCAGCCAGACGGAAAGATTCTCGTGGGTGGCAAGTTCAGTCATGTGAGCGGCAACGCACGCAGCCACCTCGCCCGGCTCAATGCGGACGGCACCTTGGATGCCGCGTTCAATCCAGGTGCTGGCAACGATGTGAATGCCATCACAGTGCAACCGGATGGGAAGCTGCTGGTGGGCGGTGCCTTCACCACGTTGGCTGGCACCAGTTGCAGTTCAGTGGGCCGGCTCAATACCGATGGTACGCTGGATGCTGGCTTCAATCCCGCCGCCAGTGCAGAGGTGGATGCCTTCGCTCTGACGGCTGACGGGAAGATCCTGCTGGCAGGAGACTTCACCGCGCTTGGTTCCATCAGCCGCGTGCGCCTGGCCCGGCTCAATGCCGACGGCACGGTGGACGGATCGTTCAACCAGGATGCCGATGCGCGCGTGTCTGCGCTCGCTTTACAGACAGACGGCGCGGTATGGATCGGTGGCGGTTTCAGCAATGTCAGCGGCACGGCCCGCACCAAAATCGCACGCCTTGCCAATGCCCCTGCCACGCAAAGCGTGACCGCCAGCGCCACCGGCCGCACCCTCCTCTGGTCACGCAGCGGCAGCAGCGCGGACGTGGGACGTGCGACATTCGAGAAGTCCATGGATGCAAGCACCTGGACGCTGCTCGGCAGTGGTTCACGCGTGGGCAGCAGCAGTGCCTGGAGCCTCACTGGACTGGCGCTGCCGGTCAGCCAGCCATTCTTCATCCGCGCACGCGGTCAGCCGCCGCAGGCCGGCGGCTCCAGTGGAGGTGGTCAGTCACTTTATGAGGGCTCGGCCAGTATCACGTTGACGCCTGTGCCAGAAATCACCGTCGAACAACCTGCGGGCACCAGTCTGGTGGATGGTGCGGCGAGCGTGGATTTCGGGGCTAATCCAGCCGCGACTCAAGTCGAGCGCAGTTTCATTCTGCGTAACACCGGCACTGCGGACCTCACCGGCATCGTGGCCAGCATCACCAGCGGAGGCGGAGACTTCAGCCTCAGCACCGCGCCTGCCAGCACGCTGGCCGCAGGTGGCAGCACCACGCTGAAGGTGACCCTGACGACCAGCGCCTCAGCCGCAGGCACCAGATCCGGCCATCTGAGCATTGCGAGCAACGACACCGAACGGACTCCTTTCGATGTGGCTCTCACCGCTCTGACGCAGGCACCGCAGATGGTGGTGGAACAACCCGCAGGCACCAGCCTCGTCGATGGATCGTCGAGTGTGGTCTTTGGCAGCGCACTAATGGGATCAAGTGTCAGCAAGACGTTCACCATCAAAAACACCGGCAACGCGAATCTCACCGGGCTTGGCATCACCATTGACGGAACGAACGCGTCCGACTTCAGCGTGACCAGCGCTCCCACCCCACCCGTGACTGGACCGAGTGGCAGCACCGCGTTCACCCTTCGCTTTGCCCCAACCGCCTCTGGTGCGAAGAGCGCAGTCCTACATATCGCGAACAATGACACCAGCACCGCCAGCTCCTATGACATCGCGCTCACCGGCCGCGCCTTCGTCGCTGCAGCCGATGATGACGGCGACGGCATCAGCAATGCCACAGAGCTCAACCTCGCCGCCTTCGGTTTCGATGCCATGAGCAACGACAGTACGAGACTCACCCAATTACGCACCAACGGCCTCTATCAAGCCAGCGACATGCAAACCCTTGCGCTAGGCAGTCCGGTGCTGACCCGGGACGCCACCACCGGCCACTTTCACATCAACGTCAACTTGCAGCGGTCGCTCAATCTCACCACATGGACTCCTTTGACCGGCTTCACGCCCACCTTGGTCGCACCCACCGGCACTCTCGACATCGACATCCCACCAGATGGAACGAATGTGCAGTTTTTCAGGGTGATGGGGGCTAAACCGTAAAACCGCAATTCCGTCCATTTTCATTCGCAATGACCTCCCCCTGTTGCAGTGCCACCGCTCCATCAGCGTGCTTATGGCATTTTTTAGCAGGCAGCCCCCTTCCCTCTCCTGCAATGGCAGCCTGATCTGTGTCATAAACAACTGATGAACTGATGTCTTCGCTATCACCCTGAATACGTCATTCCTGCACGACCAGTAAACCCTCGCCAACCAAGCCCGGTCTGATTCATTTCAGACCGGGCTTTTCGTTGGTGGACTGAACCATCCTCACCACCATGGCCCGCCCCACCCACTACACTCCAGCGCTCACACGTTTCACGGTGAGCCTGCTCTATCACGAAGCTCGTCGCCGAGGCGTCCCCATGACACGTCTCGCTGACGACTTGCTGCGTGAATCCCTCAAGGGTTCACCCGGCTGGGAACAAGCCACCACCCTCAGCGTGGCAGAAGAACCACCGCCGTATGTCACGCCCAAAGCGGCGGCATAGGGCGGCAAAGCAACACACCACGAAACACACAGCAGTCAGACCAATCACGGTCTGGCTTTTTCGTGTCCGCATCGCAACCCACCACCCACACACACCATTATGGCCATCAAACTCAGCGCCAATTACAGCAAGAAGCTCGGTCTGCCCCAATACAGCAGCCACAGCTTTTCTGCATCTGTCGAAATCGAACTCAGCGACATCACTCAGGTCGAAGCCGAAGTGCAGAAGCTTTACGCCCTTCTGCAGCAAAGCGTCGATCAGGAAATCCAGCATCCCGGCTACGTCCCCGATGCCAACGGCAGTGGGAAGTCCCAGAACAGTGGTCGCACCTACCAGCTCAATGGCAGTGGTCGCTCCCATACCAATGGTTCCAACGGGCAATCACCGCCTCGTGCTGCCAGCACGGATGCATGGAACTGCACTGACGGTCAGAAGGGATTCATCCTTCGCATCGTCAATGAAAACCCCAGCATCACCAAACAGGTAGCGGAAGATCTGTCCCAGCAGCTCTTCGGCATCGGAGTCAAGCAGCTCAACAAGATGCAGGCGTCACAGCTCATCGAAGATCTGCTTGTGAAAGCCGGTAAGCCAGCACCTCGCCAATCACGCTGGCAGCAACAACCCACTAACCGCCAAGCAGCATGAACACCACCGCTGAAGCTCCACCACCCGTCAAGGAGCAGAGCGCGGAGGAAATCATGAAAGCCTTGCAGAGAACGGTGTCAGCCTCCCGGTTGTCACTGTTCCTGCAATGCAGGCTAAAGTGGTTCTTTCGTTACGTTCTAAAGCTGTCCAAGCCCAAGACTCCTTCGCTCCATCTCGGCAACTCGGTTCACACCGTTTTGAAGGGATGGAATAAAGCGCGGTGGCTGCAAAAGCCGCTGACGCTCAAGCAGGCTCATGATGCATACACAGCAGCCTGGGCAGACACCTCCGAAGGCTCCGTCAAATGGGAGCCGGGAGAGGAAGACGATGAAAAAACCACGGGCTGGCGTCTGGTGGACACCTACCTGCGTGAATCCCATGTTCCCGCAGAGGTGAAGCCCGATGCTGTCGAGGTGCCGGTTGAAGCAGACCTGCATCAGCACGGTCTGCCCAAGCTCATTGGCGTCCTCGATCTGGTGCAACAACGCCAGATCATTGATTACAAAACTGCGGCCACCACGCCCAATACGGACAAAATCGCCCACAGCCACGAGATCCAAACCACCTCGTACTCCATCCTCTACCGCCACAACACCGGCGATCAAGAGGCAAGCATCCAGCTCCACCACCTGGTCAAACTCAAGAACCCCAAGGTGGTCATCACCACTTTGCCACCAATGAGCCAACAGCAGGAGACCCGGCTGTTCCGGCAAATAGAGGCCTACCTCACAGGACTCCAGCGAGAGCAGTTCGTGCCTTCACCGGGCATGCACTGCGCGAGCTGCGAATTCCAAAACGAGTGCCGTAAATGGCACTGACCCACCCTCAACCACAACATCCAAATCATCCTACCCTTATGTTCCAGACCCTTCTTACCACCATCCTCGATCTGCTCGGCACGCTTGTTTACGTCGTCTGCGCCATCATCGCGAAGCTGAGCACCTGCCTTATGAAGTGAGGCCAGCAAGATCAGTTAACCACAACCTCAACTGGAGCCGGACGATCTCGCGATTGTCCGGCTCCTTCATTTTAGAAAGGACACCACCCATGGATTCCACCACCCTCTATTTTTGTCAGGGGCCATCTGACAAAGTGTATCAGGCCAGCATCCAGCCCAAGGATCAAGGCTTCATGGTCCACTTTGCGTATGGTCGTCGCGGCTCCACTCTCACCACCGGCAGCAAAACTTCAGCACCAGTCGAGTACCAGATCGCCAAGGGCATCTACGACAAGCTCATCAAAGAAAAGACAGCCAAAGGCTATACGCCTGGAACCGACGCAGGCACCACCACGCCACCAGACTCCCCTGGCCAGCATAGAGGCATCCACTGCCAGCTCCTCAATCCCATCAACGAACAGCAGCTCAACCAACTCCTGTTCAACCATGACTACTGGATGCAGGAGAAGTTCGATGGCCGTCGCCTGCTCATCAGGAAAGACGGCGACCAAATCACCGGCATCAACCGTCTGGGATTCCCCACCGCAGTTCCTGAGGCAATTGTCCGTAATGTCGCCAAATACCCGCGCAGCTTCCTGCTCGATGGCGAAGCAGTCGGAGACACCTTCCATGCCTTCGACCTGCTCACCATCGGACCTGAGGACATGCGCCACCTGGCATTCTCAGTCCGCTACCTGCGGCTGCGCGACATGCTAAACGCCTTCGACCATCCCCACATCCGGGAGGTTCGTGTGTTCTTTCCCCCTCAATCGGCTGGCTGGTTCCAGCAGTTCAAAAACGAAGGGAAAGAAGGCGTGGTGTTCAAAGACAAGGACGCACCATACACCACCGGTCGTCCCAACAGCGGCGGCAGCCAGCTCAAGTACAAGTTCTACGAAACCGCGTCGTTTGTCGTGACCAAGGTCAACGATCAAAGGAGCGTTTCATTGATCCTGTTCGAGGGCGACAAAATACGCCCTGCTGGTAACGTCACCATTCCACCCAATCACGATGTTCCTGCACCGGGAACCGTGGTGGAGTGCCGCTATCTGTATGCCTTCAAGGAATCCGGCAGCATCTACCAGCCGGTTTTCCTTGGACCGCGTGAAGACATTCGTGCGGAAGAATGCACCACCGCCCAGCTCAAATACAAAGCTGAGGTGCCGGTGTCCGCCTAGCCAACCCAATCACGGCAAAGCCCATGTGCCTCCTCTGGTGCATGGGCTTTTGCCTTTACCCCACCACCAACACTATGAAACCCATCACACTTCCCATCGCAGAACTGAAGCCCGCTCTCACCGGCCTCGGCAAAATCATCAACACACGAGCCACCCTGACAGTTCTCGGCACCATCAAAGTTGAACGCACTGCTGACGGCTGGATTGCTTTGACCAGCACTGACCTTGACCACTGGGTCACCGTCCGCTTTGAACATCCCACCGAAGGCCCTCCCTCCACAGTGCTTTTGCCCTATGATCAGCTCACCCAAATGGTCAAAAGTTGCGGCAAGGGAGAGTCCGTTGAAGTGGAGTCCACATCGGAAGCCAGCATCATCCGGTTCCCACTTGGTGAAACCATGGGAGAATCAAAGGTGCCTTTCATCTCACCCACTGAGTTCCCACTCGTTCCCAAGATGAAAAACGAAGCCATTCCCCTGCCCTCGGGGCTGCGGGACTCGATCATGGAAGCGATGGACTGCGCCAGCACGGATGAAACCCGTTACGTGCTCAATGGCGCGTTCATCGACGCCAAGGACCCGAAGGCCAACTACATTGTCGGCACTGATGGCAAACACCTCTTCAGCGCGAATTCGTTCACACTTCCTCTCAAGGAGTCCGTCATCATTCCGACGCACAAGTTCCTGGAATGGAAGGAGTTCAACAATGACGGCGAATGGCAGATGCGTATCGGTGAACAGTATCTTCAGCTCAGCACTCGACGCTGGCGGTATATCGCTAAAACAATCGAAGGGAACTATCCCGACTGGCGAGCGCCGGTTCCTGATCCTGCTACTACACAAACCGTCATTACTCTTGACCCGGCGAAACTGGACACTCTCATCAAGCTGATCCAGCGGATGCCTTGTCATGATGATCGTTACCACACACTCGGCTTGGACTGGCAGGACGGACAGCTCATGCTCATGGGCAAGGACAAGCCGGAGGAACCCTGGCTGCGCGTGCCAGTGCCGGACGTTAAAGGCAAAGGCCCTGAAATGACGATCTTCGTAGATCGCAACTACGTTCAGAAAGCCCTCAGCTTCGGCCTCCACACCATCAGCCTCATTGATCCCAGTTCCCCACTGCGGTTCACCTGCGGCGGCAAGCAGCTGATTGTCATGCCTGTCCGCCTTGAGGTGTCGCCAACGACCACATCGACACCACCCACATCCAAAGAAACAGCCCCAGCAACTCCTCCGCCACCAGCGGAACAACCCACCACAACAACACCCATGCAAACAAACACCAACGGCATTCAACACCCAACCCCAGCCAACGGCTCCAGCACCTCGGCTCCAGCCAATACGGACAAACCGGAATCCAAACCTTCTCTCGAAGCCGCCCTCGTTCAAATCGAGGCGATGAAGACGGGCTTCAGGGAGGGCATCAACAGCCTCACGAAACTGGGCGACAGCATCCGTCAGGCCCTCCGTGAGCAAAAGACCAGTGAAAAAGAAGTCCAAAGCGTTCGCCTGACACTGCGTTCACTGCAAAGCGTACGCATTTAGTTCCCTCACAACATCCCCCACTCAAGGCACGGGCCGGCTGCATCTCCGCGATGCACCGGCCCACCTTGTTTTGGTCAACATTCAAACAAGGAAACCATCATCATGATTGCCCATCTCGATCCCGAACCCGTCGTCGTCATCCCGCCTCGTCGCAGTCCCAACCTCATCCTTCACTGCGGCGCTCAAGCGGTGGACCTCAATGACGTACGCTCAGTCCACACACCACGTTCAACCGACAGCTGGTGCCCGATCCCGCACCACCAGTTGATCAACACCGTCCAAAAGACGCTGGCTGCCACCAACCTCCGTCTTGGCACGCAGGCACACTCGCTGTCCCACGAAGGCCAGCGCTACTTCGGGCTCATGGAAGTCCACGCCCAGAAATCCAATGTGGATTACTGCTGGGTGCTGGGTCTCCGCAACAGCCATGACAAGACGTTTCCTGCTGGCATTGTCGCGGGTGCCAGTGTCTTCGTCTGTGATAATCTCTCGTTTTCAGGGGAGATCAAATTCGCCCGGAAGCACACACGGTTCATCGTTCGCGACCTCCCGCAATTGGTCAGCAGATCCATTGGCCTTCTGGTCGCCAAATGGCATCATCAGGACAAACGCATCGCTGCCTATAAAGAGGCCGAGATCACCGACATCAATGCGCACGATTTGGTCATCCGGGCCACGGATGTTGGGGTCTGCTCCAACCGGCTGATTCCGCCTGTGCTGACTGAATGGCGCGAGCCACGTCATGATGCGTTTGAAGGGCGGAACGTGTGGAGCTTGTTCAACGCCTTCACCGAGTCGTTGAAAGACGGCAACCTCGCGGAGCTACCAAAACGGACGGAAGCGCTGCATGGCCTGCTCGATACGTACGTCGGCCTAGCCGCGTGAACAGAGCTGATCTAAGGGCTCCGATGGGTGAAGGCCCGTCGGAGCCTGTTGCGGCATTCAACCATCCCTTTCAACACTGCCTACGAGTGAAGGATGCTCACTTGCCCTTCTTTTTAGCTCTTGTCTCCGCCTCCTCGATTAACACGGCCAAGGGGCGACCAATTCCATCGGCCAGCATTTTACAGAGGAGCATTGAAATGTTCCTGCCGCCTCCTTCGAAGGTCACTATTCCCGTCCGGCCGACGCCAGTCTTCACGGCGAGCTTCTTCTGGGACAAACCCGCCTGGACCCTCGCTTCTGTAAAAACAGCGGCGAGAGCTTCAGCAAATCGTTCTGCATCATTTTGGCTCAAGCCCAAAACTAGGGCTTGAAATCTCATCGTGAGATGTCCGTATTAGGACACACCTGCTGCACTTGCAGCCCTATTGCCAGATTCGCGTCTCCAGTCGCCTCCTGAATCAGTTTCCACCCATGTCCTCGAAGTTGCCGATGAATACCGCTGAAAATCTAAAATCGAAGCTGCCAGCATTCGCCCCATTGGCAACCTGCATGGTTGGCTTTGGTTGGTTCATGCTTCTGGTGCTACCAGATCGGCAGTTCACTGGTCTCGGGTATGTAGCATTTCTGCTGGTGGCAGCAGGCGGAATCGGATTTTCCACCCTTTCCGTTGCATTTCTGTTTCACAGGTCGTCTTTTCCAAAAGAGACGACCGGGGAAATGGCGACCGGCTTCATCTTAGTATTCCTGTTTACAGCAATATTGTTTATTCCAATCATTGATACGTTGGTCCCTTGGTTTCTTAAAACTGAAGTTCACGCAGGAGGAAAGCCTGGCATCTTGATCGCTGTATCCAGGTTTATTCTTAAAATCATAACTTTGGGTCGAAATTCTGCCTTCAATACAGACACGACAGATGAAGGGGAAATTTTCATGGGCACATTTTTGGGAGTAGCACTCCTGGAGGAGTTGACGAAAGTCGCTCCTGCCGCTTATCTAGCTTACAAGGCTACGAGCAAAGATCAGAGCATGCGAAGTTTAGTGCTAGCCGTCGCAATCGCATCAGGATTCGGTTTTGGCGTAGGCGAAGCATTCGTATGCTATTCTCCGTGGTCGGGCATGACGGATTTTTCGGGTAATGTATTGCGGTGGTTCCTACTGGTCCCGCTCCACGGTACGTGGAGTGCCATCAGCGCAGCCTTTGTATGGAATAACGTGCGTAGCATGCAGAGGGCCAAAACAAACTGGGGCATCTTAGGCTACATGGTTGCATCCGTTTGCCTTTCGGCGGGACTGCACTCCGCACACAACACTTTTGCTGGCAGGTCGTTTTTTTGGGGAATCACAATCACCATTGGTACGCTTTGGATGCTCAAAGTTCATGCACTCAACGGGCAAGCTTCACTGGCCTTCAACGGTCCACGCGCATTACCTCAGGAAAATTCACCGATAGAATTTAACATCGGGGCTGAAAACCCACGCGATAGTTTTAAGCAGATTACTGCGCTTTGCTTCGCTTTGGTCGTGGTTTCTGGAATATTTACGTCAAGCACGAAATCCTTGTCTCAACGCCCTCCCTCCTACGGTCAACGTGAGTTGCATCGCGTTCCATGTAGCGAATGCTATGGGGCCGGTAGAATTCTTGGTCCCCTTCTTGGACCAGACATGAAACCGCTTATCTGCCCGGTTTGCAAAGGCAAGCGCTATGAACTTGTGCCATGACCCATCAACGAGGTCTTTGATGCCACCATGTGAGTTGAAGTTCCCCAGGGCATCCTTCCGAGTCGATGCCAAGACGACTCCAGCCCCAAAAACCTGATCATTTGGATTTTCACCGCTTCATTTGAAAAATGCCAGACAATTTCCCGGGATGGCTATGGCGGAAAAAACCGGCGGCTTTATGAAAACCATGCCGAATATTTTTTATCTGTTGGCGGATTGCAGTGCCGGGCCTTTTGATCTGGAGACTAGCAGGAGCATCCGCCCAAAGCGTATGCACAGAATGACGCCTTGTAGGGGTGAGCACCAGCCCCGGCTGTGAGGCCGCGCTTGTTGCTGATCAGAAGGCAGCGGAGTCACAGCCAGGACAACCGCCCTCGTTGCCATTGCCAAGCACACCCGGCAGCTTTAAGTATCGAAACAACCTGCCACACACTCAATGCCCACCACATCCTTCCCCTCCGTCTCCCAACTGAAACGCGCTCTCAAGGTCGCAGAACAACTCGAAGCACTGGAGGCTGAACTGGCCTCACTCATGGCTGGCTCTGAAAAGGGCAGCACCAAGACACCCACAGCCAAGCCGGATGGGCGCAAGAAGAAGCGCACCATGTCACCTGAAGCCCGTGAGAAGATCGCTGCCGCTCAGAGGAAGCGTTGGGCAAAGCAGAAGAAGGCGGTGGCGTAAGACCACTGGAAGGATGCAAATGCCAAGGCCCTGATGGTCTCCATTGGCGCGAGATCGCGTGAAGGCGGGTTTTCATGATTTACAGTATCCCCGACTCGATTTGAATTTATTTGGGTTTTTCTCCTAGTGCCAGGGGCTGACTAACGTCATCGGATTTTTAGCCACATGAGGTACCGGAAACACCATTGCGTCGATTACGGCTATAATTTGAGCGGAACAAGCGTGAGAAGATTAGCTGAGCCCTCACATCCGACCAGGTGGACGAGGAGAGCTCAGCGGTCCTTTGAAGATGGCGTAAAATTTCTAATTCAGCAGCCAGGTTTTCGCACTTCCACGGCGTGGCACTCCCCATTCGTCAACGTTGCTGTCTGCCACCTCGAACTGCCGCCAACCTGCATGCAGCTCGCGTAGGATCTTGCGAAAGAACTCGCGCTGGTCCGCATCGAAATCTTCATCCGGTCCGGGCATGTCAAAGATGAGCGATCCGCCCTCCATATTGAATGTCAGGCCAAAGTCATTCTCGCTGAGGCACAGCATTTTATAAAAACCGGCTTCGTTTATCAGCTGGTGTTTGCTAGCGCCTCCATCGCCATCTGGCACAAGCGCTGTTCGCCGTTGGTTGGGAAACAGTCTTTGATTCCAGTATGGTGCCTCATTCAGGGAGAGCAGCCGAAGAACATCTTCACGTAAATACCATGTCTCCTCACCTTCGAGCACGGCACGCAGATGGTGACCGAAGAATGGGACGAGCACGAAGCGTGGGCTGGGTATGAACAGTGATGAGGGTTGTTGCGGTGGTGGTGACTTGGAAGTTGTTTTGATTTTCATGATGATGTGGTGCTTGGGATTTGCTTTGGGTTTCACGGGGGTGGTTGCAGGCTGCCTGTAAGATTGAATGGCTTGGATCTCCGGCCTTTTGGCGCTGGGAGCGTTCGTTGAATTCGTACTTCGTTCGCCTTAGATGCGGGAACACTTTCTTTGACTCGTCAGATTCGTACTTCGTTCTTTAAGAACCAATGCTCTTCAGTTCTTGTTTCCGTTGGCGCTCGCCCAGCCACAGCGAAATCTAACACCACCAATTTTTGGAGGGCTTCGTCCAAGTCGAACGCGGATTTGTTGTTGCTAAAAACGTTCTTACAAATGTCGGTGCGACTTAACCCCTTAGGTCCAGCTCTTCTGAGGGCAGCCAGGATCTTGTCGGCGTCCTTGTCACCAGTTCTGTCACCAAAAATCCACCGAACGGTTTCCTCGGAATATTGCCATATTGCCATAGCTGCGGCATGGTGTACAGGTTCGATAAGCTTGGACTGGTCGAGCACGGCATAGATGGCACTGAGGCGCATGACCTGGGCCTCTGCTCTACCTGTGATAGCGCCAACCATGCCTGGTTTACCTTCTGACAAGAGCGGGTAAACCTGTCGCCATAGCGCTCGTGCCGGCTCTGACCGCTTCACCTCGCCGCAGAATTTTGCAGATTCGATGATGCTGAAAAGCTGCATTATGATGGCATTAAAGTTCACCTCATCAATGGCTCCGCCCTCCGGCAAAAGTTTGCTTCTCTTCGTAGCTGTCCATAGAAAACGGTTCGCGAAGCCATTCGCAGCTTCGACGGCTCGCAACTGTATTAAAAGCTCTTCCTTCGTAATATGGCCAACTATGCTGATGTGAGGAGCAGTGCTCTTGGCGGGGCTGTTTTTCACCAGGGTGTTCAGATCATTTCCATCCCAGGCCTGGCGTATGACCGGCGACAAGGTATTTCCTTCACGAGCCATCACCTTCAGCATATTTGCAAGTTCGCCTTCAACGACGAACAGTCGTTTGTCTTCAATGCCAGGGTCTTTAATGACCTCCTCAATGTCACCAATCCTTGCCTGCGTCCCCTTAGCGGGCTTCCGTTCGACGATGGCATCGCGGACTGCCCAGATTACACCTTCCCCACTGGACAATCCCGTCGTGACTCTCTCATTTTTCCAAACCTCATCAACGCGGCTTACAAGACGAGCGATCTGATTCCATGAGGTTCCCTTCCTTCCTTTTGAGGTCTCCCCCACAATGGCAGTAAACAAGTTCAAGTGATGACGTGCGCCATCTGCAGTGATGAACACATTGCGCCCAATAATACTGCCTACGGCGACAAGCAGATGGATCAGTAGCGCTGCTGGATCGGCCTCTGTGTGCGGCTCGATCATACGCACAATTTTACCAGCAATGCCATGGAAAGCAGCCGGTGGCAGCGGATTAGGCCAGCCAGTGGTAGCGAAAGACGAATTTGACGAATTTGACGAAGAGGTAGAAGCTGTAGTTGGTGGTGGTGGTGCTTTTGGTGACGAATTTGACGATGCGGTAGAGTCTGCGTTCGGCGGGGGCGGTGGTGACGAATTTGACGATGCGGTAGAGTCTGCAGTTTGCGGGGGCGGTGGGGACGAATTTGACGAAGAGGTAGAAGCTGTAGTTGGTGGTGGTGCTTTTGGTGACGAATTCGAGGGTCCTGATTCTTGAGTTCCCCTCTCTGGAGTAAAAGAAGTTGAGGATCTACCACCGTGAGGATCCGCAACATGTGCGGTCTCCATTGGTTTTCTGGCATGAGTGTATTCAGTATTTATCACCGGCAACATTGTGCTGGGTAGTCTGCATGGTGGGTGCTCGCTTGTGGCCCGATCCAAATATAGCAATCGCTGCTGCCTTCCGGACCCATCAGTAGCACTAAAACCTGGCATTCGCACGGGTTGCGTGGGACGAAAAGTGGCAGGGTCACATTTTAAAGCTGGCAGGATAACCTCAAGCTCCGCAAGTACATCTGCTGGTGGCATCGCAAAGTGTGCATGCAGCGATTTATTTCCAGAATCTACGATGGCCCTGAGTCGAAGGCCCACCGCATCTTTCAGCCAACGAAAAACAGCGGCGCTTTTGGTTTTGTTCCTAATGATGTCTTCAGCACTTAGCGGCTCCTTTGTCGCAAGTTTTTCTTCCACCGTCTCGTCGATGCGATCAAATTCCACGACCAGAAACTTGCGTTCGATGACATACTCCTTCTTTCGCTCGTATGTGCCCGGTCTGAAAGTCGAAGTGCATATGAATGGTCCTGGAGCTTTATTCGAAGAATGGCTCAATCGCTCGCCGACTGTCCTCCAACAACCCGCATGAACTTTTGAGCCTGATTCATACGTATCACCTATCCAAACCACGTCATCCAGCTCGTAAAGAACCAGATAGTACCTCCACTCCAATCCAGTAATATCGTCCAGCTTTTCTGGAGATTCTTGCCAAATTTCTGACAATGGCCATGCGTGATTTTGAAGGATATTGGGCAATGCCTGCGCTGCTTTTCTACTTAGCTCTTCCATTTCACCTGATGAGGGCCTCACAAGCATAGCGGGTGCTTTACTTGATGGTGGCAATCGGACCAGATTGGCATTGAATGCCGCCCTCAGGAGATAGTTCGCTTCCTTGATTTGATCTGCACAGTGTTGATGATGGCAAAACACGGTCGGCGTCCCGTCGAGGCGGATTCGGCAGTCTTGAAAGCAGTCGGGCGTCGTGTGTTTTGCTTTCCCAGGGCAGTCCAAGAACCCTGTGATGTCATCGAACCACTCGATCTTGCCAAGTGCCTCCTCCGCAACCTGCTGAGGGGTCTTGTAAATTGATGGCTCATGATCGCGGAACTGATGGTGCGATGCGTCTTCCGGAGGGGGGGCGACATCATCGTGTTGTACTTCTTCGGTTTTGATGTAGTGTGAGTTCATAAAGTTGATGGCAGCAGGTGTGCTTTAGCTTGAATGCATGCGCCTCACCGGCGTTGGAGCTAACAGTCGGGATTCAGCAATTGGGTTGCTTTGGGTTTTTCCCACTCGGAGTCACGGTCACATCTCGATCTGAATTGTCTGATCGCGTGGACTCAGCCGCGACAAGGGCGGTCAGCTGCTCAACAGGAATTAGGAGGTGTCGTAATTGCCGCAGCGGCCTGAGGAAGCCGCGAGAAATGAGACGACGGACGGTGGAGGTCGAAACGCCTAGAAGGCTTGCGGCTTCACCAATTTTCAGAGTCAGTCGCGAGGCCACCTGCTTTTCGGCGGGATTTTTCTTTCTTGTCATACATTTACAGTCTGTCATACATTACTTGAAGTGTATGACCATTCCAGTGCGCTGCAATTGGTTTTTTGCGTGATTTACTTTTTGTCATACGAACTTGACATCTATCATACAAGTGAAATGTTGTTCGTATGACAAGCACCACTCCTTCGGTCCGAAAGGTGAAATCCGTTAATTTCACAGACACATCACTTTTTGAATTCGCGACCAAACGCGCTGATGCGCAATACGGGGGTAATTTCTCCAGCTACATCCTAGCCTTGGTCGAGCGCGACAGATCCCTACCGGAGGCCCAGCGGGTATCGTCCATCTTTGAAGACAGCCTCCATTCGCTCATCATCACGAGATTTGCGGGGCAAGCCACGGCGTCTGACACGGGCTATGACTACGCATTGCCTAAGTTGGGCGTTGTGGTGCAGGCAAAGACTCGATTCCCCAAAGAAAGAAAGCTGGAATACGCAATGCTCGGCTCGCTGCAAAATGCGGCCACCTGCAATCCTGATAAGGAGGTCATTCTCGTCTATCCTGACGACTTGGCACCGCAGGAGAAGGAACGATTCAGTGAGATCACTGCACTGGGCCTTCCCGCTCTAAAGGTGCTTGGGACTTCCGAATTCAAGGCTTTTCTTGAAATGAAAGCCTCCAGTGCAGACGAAGTCCAATCGCAGAACAGTCCTGCACCGGCAATAGCCTAAAAGGTGCGCCGTACACGTCACGTCACCTACTTGCCAGCCTCTGCTGTCATCTTCTCCGCCATCTTGTTGGAATGCGCTGCAAACAGGTGGCTGTAGGTGTCGAAGATCAACTTGCCACCATCCTGGTGTCCTTGCCATTCTGCGATGGTCTTAGCATCCACCCCTCTTTGAATCGCCCGCGTTACAAACATCCTGCGTAAAGCCCGCTGGCTGTAGGCCGGCAGTCCGAGCCGTGTGCATGCTGCCGCCAGAGCCTTCTTGGCATCTTTGATCCCAAAAACCGCCTGATCCTGCTTCCCTTCACACTCTGACTTCAGCCGTTCAAGCAACGGGCGCAGCTGCGGGTAAAGAGGAAAGAAAAACCGGGATCTGGTCTTGTGACGGAAAGAAGTCACACCCTCCCCCTTCCAATCAATATCCCGCCAGAGCAGCGCACCTGCTTCGGCCTGTCCTTGCCCTGCCAGCCCAAGGTACTGCACAAAGTCGGCACTCTTCTTGGCTTCTGCGTTGAACTGCTGGTTTCGAATGTCCACCACGATTCGTTCAAACTCCTCAAAGGTCGGAGTGAGCCTGATAGGCCGCTCCTTCTTCTTGCGCTTGATGGTGTCCGCACGCGCCGGGTTCTCGATGATCACCTTGTCCGCCACCGCGAGGTCAAAAATGGCCCGCAGGCATTCCAGATACAAATGCTGAGAGGCCCAACCAAAGGTGTAGCTCGACAGCCATGCGGCCACCTCGGAGGGTTTCACTTTGGCAGCAGCCACCTCAGCCCCACCCGGCCAGTCATCTTTGATTTTCTGCACGATGTCCTGTTTTCTACGGACGGTCTTGGCCGCCTGATTGCTGCAGGTAGTCAGATAGCGATCACAGAGGGATGACAATGTCACCCGCCCAGCACCAGGTGCGGTGCGACCCACATCGCGCTTGAACTCAGCCAGCTTGCGCTTGGCATGGACTTTGTCGGAGGTTTCCAGGCTGCGACGAATCAGCTTGCCGGAATGCCGCATCACAGCATAATAAATGCCGTTCGATGAATACCGATAAAGGCACTCACCTACTTTCTCAAACGACCCCTTCTGTGCGTGGGCGGCTCCCATATGCCCGCACGTTGCAGTATACAAGGGCGGTATCCAAGGGAAATTTGGCGAGTTCTAAAAATCGCCATAATTCACTGATCCATAACACGTTGGGGCTATAGCTCAGTTGGTAGAGCGTCTCGTTCGCAATGAGAAGGTCAGGGGTTCGAATCCCCTTAGCTCCACCACCCACCTCACTTCTTCTTCGCAGGCTTGGCCTTCGGGCTGCTCTCGTTGAACTGATCCTGCTCCACCTGTCTGGCGACGGCACGTTCGACGTAGTTGGCAAAGCTGCGGCCATCCAGCGCCGCGTACTTCTTCGCGAGCTTGGCAATCTTCGGGTCAATCGTGATGCTGGTATTGATTTTCATATGGTGGCAGAGTGTGGTATCTTGACGCACGATGCAACAGGCAATTGCGCCGCTGTTCATATGTGCAGCACCCCGTCATTTGATTTGGACCGCCTCAAAGGAACCCTCTTCGAACAACCGAAGCCGGGGAGTAAACGGCCAATCGCCCTCCACTCTTCAAACCACAAAGAGCACCCTTCATCTCCCACGGTCGGGGAAGAATGGCGGTGAGGGAGGGATTCGAACCCTCGGTAGCTGTTAAGGCTACGCATCTTTAGCAAAGATGTGCTTTCGACCACTCAGCCACCTCACCATCATTGAATTTGTTCCGCAGGTGGTCAGCCAGCGGAGTGCTTATTTAGCGTGCGGCCCGGCGGATCGTCAAACGAAATGTCACGCCTCTGTTCATCTCAGGCGATTAAATCCGGGCGATTCGCCCGCGTACGCTCCAACGCCTGCTGCTCCCGCCAGGCGGCGATCTTCGCGTGATTCCCGCTCAGCAGCATGTCCGGCACCTTCAGTCCGCGATATTCCGCCGGCTTGGTGTACTGCGGGGCCTCCAGCAGGCCGCTGGCACCAAAGCTCTCTTCCACGGCGCTCATTTCATCTCCCAGCACCCCGGGCAGCAGGCGCACGATGGCATCCATCACCACCACGGCGGCGATGGCTCCATTGGTCAGCACGTAGTCGCCCAGACTGATTTCCTCATCCACCCAGTGCTCAATGATGCGGTGGTCGATGCCTTCGTAATGACCCGAGAGGAAGATCAAATGCGGCTCAGCAGACAGCCGCCGCGCCGTGGCCTGATCGAACCGTTTCCCCGCAGGTGACATGTAAATGATGCGCGCCTCCGGCGTGTCCAGGCGGTCCAGTGTTTCAAACACCGGCTCCGGACGGATCACCATCCCCTGCCCGCCGCCATAGGGTGTGTCATCCACATGGCGGTGCTTGCCCATCCCCTGCTCACGCAGATCATGCACCCGCAGATCCAAAATCTTCTTCTCCTGCGCACGTCCCATCATGCTCAGGCCCATCGGCACCGAGACCAGTTCGGGAAACAGCGTCACTACATCAATTCGCATCTGAGCGTTATGCCGCAGCCTTTCCAGCGGGGCAAGCGCGGCATTCTCACCTTCCGCCGGGAATGCGCCTTGACGCTTGGGGCCTCACTTCTACTATCGGGCTCCCCCCATTTCTCTTCCATGAACATCCACGAGTATCAAGCCAAGCAACTGTTCGACAAATTCGGTGTCGCCAGCCCCAAAGGAATCGTCGCCAGCACGGCGGCAGAAGCGGGAGCCGCCGCACGCGAGATCGGCCAGGCCGGGCTCGTGGTGAAAGCCCAGGTGCATGCAGGTGGTCGTGGCAAAGGCACTTTCAAAAACGGTTTCAAAGGTGGTGTTCACCTCGTGAACACCCCGGAAGAAGCAGAAGACATCGCAGGCAAGATGCTCGGCCAGACGCTCGTCACCCACCAGACCGGCCCCGAAGGCAAACTGGTGAGCAAGGTGCTCATCGCCAAGGCCGTGAACATTACCAAGGAATACTACTTCGCCATCCTGTTTGACCGCGTCAGCAGCAGCCACGCCGTCATCGCCTCCACCGAAGGCGGCATGAACATCGAAGAAGTCGCCGAGAAGACTCCGGAAAAGATCACCAAAGAATTCGTGAATCCCGCCCTCGGCCTCCAGCCCTTCCAGTGCCGCAAGGTGGCAGCATCCCTCGGACTGACCGGGGCTCTCACAAACCAGGCTGTGAAGCTCTTCACCGCCCTGTGGAATCTCTACATCAAGAGCGACTGCTCACTCGTGGAAATCAATCCTCTCGCCATCACCGACGATGGCAAGGTCGTGGCGCTGGATGCCAAGTTCAACTTCGACGACAACGCCCTCTACCGCCAGAAGGACGTTGTCGCCATGCGCGACACCACCGAAGAAGATCCGCGTGAAGTCGCCGCCAGCGCATTCGGCCTCAGCTACATCGGACTCGATGGCAACATCGCCTGCTTGGTGAACGGTGCGGGCCTCGCCATGTCCACCATGGACATCATCAAATTCCACGGTGGCGAACCTGCCAACTTCCTCGACGTCGGCGGCGGTGCCACCAAGGAGCAGGTCACCGCAGCCTTCAAAATCATTCTCGGCGACCCCAATGTGAAGGGCATCTTGGTGAACATCTTTGGCGGCATCATGGACTGCAACATCATCGCCACCGGCATCATCGCCGCAGCGCAGGAAGTCTCCCTGGGCATCCCGCTCGTCGTCCGCCTCGAAGGCAACAATGTCGAAGCCGGCAAGGCCACCCTCGCCGCCAGCGGCCTGAAGATCACGAGCGCCAGCGATTTGACCGACGCGGCGCAGAAGATCGTGGCCGCCGTCAACGGCTGATCCCGCCGCCACCTACCGGTTTCAGGGGATCAGCCGATCCCCTAAACAAGTTTGAAAACCCGATTTACGGCACCGTAAATCGGGTTTTCATTTGCCCACCATGGCCAGCATCACCACCGAAGAACTCCTTGCGCACACTCAATGGCTTGAAAGCGGAGGCAAGAGCGGTCGCAAGATCGATGAAACCGGCATGAATCTCGCCAGCGCCGTGCTGAACGATCTCAACATGTCCAAAGGACAGTTCGTCGGCACCACCTTCACCAAAGCCAACCTGGCAGGCACCAATCTTTCGGGCGGTGACTTCAGCGGCGCGAATCTGGACAACGCCAATCTCAGCGGCACCGACCTCAGTGGCGCGGATCTCGCAGGCGTTTCCCTGCGCCATGCCAATCTGAGCAACGCGAACGTCCGTGGTGCCGATCTTTCCGGTGCAAATCTGGAAGGTGCCAATCTGACCAACGCTGACTTTACCAATGCGGATCTCATCGCCGCAAATCTGAACGGCACCGTGCAAACGGGCATGATCTACACCGGTGCCATCCTGGCGGATACGCAAGGCCTGCAAAAACTGAGCTGATTGGCGCTGCTGCCAGCGCAGTGAGCAACATCGTCTTCCCTGCGGCGTAATGGTTTCATGCCATCACGCCGCACTTTTCTGTCTGCAGGACTCGTCACCATCGCCTCGCGTACCCTGGCTCAAACGCCATCCGCCGCTGAGCCGGTCATCGACATCCATCAGCACATGAACTACCACCTGCGGGCGGATGAGCATCTGCTGGCGCATCAGAAGGCGATGGGGGTCACCACCACGATCATTCTCCCCGCCGGCACTTACATGGACCGCCCGTCTACCCACCACGGCAAGTCCAACGGCCTCGCCGCCCAATGCGCCACCACGGAAGCTGCACGGGATTTCGCCAAGGCGCACCCCTCTGCCTACCTCTGGGCCGCGAATGAAGTCACCGACCTCGACACCGCTCCCGCCGAGATCGAAAAATGGCTCAAGCAAGGCGCCTGCATGATCGGCGAGCAGAAATTCATGGTGGAGTGCGATTCCCCCGAGAGCCAGAAGCTCTACGCCCTGGCCTCCGCCTACAATGTGCCCATCCTCCTGCACTTCCAGCATCTGACGTACAACCTCGGCTATGAGCGCTTTCACACCATGCTGGAGAAGTTCCCCAAGACGAATTTCATCGGCCACGCCCAGGCCTTCTGGGGCAACATCGACAAACAGCACGATCAAACCGTGAACTACCCCAAGGGCAAGATCACCCCCGGCGGCATCACCGACCGCTACCTCGCCGACTACCCCAACATGTTTGCCGACATGTCCGCCGGCAGCGGCCTGCTGGCACTCACGCGCGACGAAGAGCACACCACGCAGTTCTTCGAACGCCATCAGGACAAGATCCTCTACGGCAGCGACTGCGCCGACCACCTCGGCCGCGGCCCCGGCTGCCAGGGCGCGCAAACCCTCGCCGCCATCCGCAAACTCGCTCCCAGCAAAACCGTCGAGCGCAAGATCCTCTTCGAGAACTCCCGCAAGCTCTTCCGGCTGGCGTGAGAAAATCAGCACCGCGATGGGACCGCTTGCAAATTTCAAGCTGCTGGCCCCATTAAAGCACCCCTATGCCAGACACCGCCCCAAGCAAAAACTCAGCCCCCCGGCCCAATGTCAAAGTCGAAGCCTGGACGTTCGACGTCGGCGACGCCGGAAAAACCGTCGATGCCTTCGCCGAGGAAGTCATGCACCGCGTCGAGACCGCCTGGGCCGGCGGCGTGGATATCGTCCTGCTGCCCGAGTTTCTCTGGGCCGCGCTGGAGCCGCTGATGCCCAACAAAGACGCCGACATGGAAGACATCGCCAAGGTCGTCTGGGTGGATCTCATGCCCCGGCTCAAGCAGCGTCTCTGCCGCAAGGGCAAGCACGCCATCGTCGGCACCGCCCCATGGAGGGATCCGGCCAACGGACACCTGCACAATCGCGCCATCATCTTCAGCGATGGCCGTGTGCTGCATCAGGACAAAATGTTCCTGACCCCTTGGGAGCACGAGTTCAGAGCGGGAAAAGAACTCTACGTCTTTGAGATGTCCGGCCTGCGTGTGGCTGTGATCATCTGCCTGGACATCGAAGTGCCGGAGCTCAGTTCTCGTCTCCGCGGCCTCAACATCGACCTCCTCCTCGTCCCCAGTGCCACGGAGACCATCTACGGCAGCGAGCGCGTCACCCGCTGTGCCTCTGGCCGCGCCATCGAGCTCGGCTGCGCCGTCGTCGTCTGCCCCCTCGTGGGCAAATGCGACTCCAGCATGGTCAATCTGAACCTCGGCAAGATCGCCATGTACCTCCCCGCGCTCAAAGCCTTCGACGCCTATGACCGCACCGAAGACACCCGCCTCGCCCATCAAGGCTGGCACTCCCTGCGCGTAGAAATCCCGGAGGCCGTCATCCAAGACGCCCACCGCAAGCGGAAAGAAACCAACCCTTCCCAACTGAGCGTGAACATGACCCCTGACGAAGTGCAGATCGACGAAAGCGCCCGCACGCAACCGCCGAAGAAAATCGTCAGACGGCAACGCATGTAAGACTAACCGATGCCGAGCCACATCGTCGTGATGAGCCATCCGACAACGAGGATTCCCGTCAACCAGCCGAACCTCGTGCGCCGGAGATCACGCACGCCCACGGCGATGCAAACGCACCACAGCAGACCGAGAATTCCCGCCAGGAGGTAACGTTGTCTGGCCACAAAGTCCGCGATGAGCCAAATCGGCCCTCCAACAAGCATCACTGCTGCAAGGCCGCCGCAGACAACCAGTTCGATGCCATCCAATGCATCGAACAGTTGCCACAGTCGTTTCATGACGCCGTTTCGCTACGCTCTTACTTCTTCCCGCGCACCTCGTTCACAAACTCCTCCATCAAATCCATCGCCTTTGCGATGAGTTCGGGAGCAGTCGCATAGCAGCAGCGTACAAATCCTTCACCCGCACTGCTGAAGGCGCTGCCAGGAACGACCGCGACGCTCTTCTTCTCCAGCAGCTGAATGGCAAATTCCTTGCTCGTCAGCCCCGTGCTGCGGATCTCAGGGAAGACGTAGAACGCACCGCCCGGATTAAAGCAGTGCAGGCCCATCCCATTGAGCCGGCTGACGATGAGGTTGCGGCGCTGCTCATAGCTTTGACGCATGTCCTCGTAGGCTAATGAGCCCATCTTCAGGGCTTCGATGCCGGCCATCTGGCTCATGATCGGAGCGCAAAGCATGCAGTATTGATGAATCTTCATCATCGCCTCGCGCAGCGGTGCCGGAGCGCAGGCATAGCCAAGACGCCAGCCGGTCATCGCAAAGGCCTTGCTGAAGCCGTGCAGCAATATCGTGCGCTCACGCATGCCGGGAAACTCGACGATGCTCTTGTGCTGACGCCCATCATACAGCAGCTCGCTGTAGATCTCGTCGGTGAATACCAGCAGGTCATGCTTCACCGCCAGTGCAGCGATCTTCGCTAGCTCTTCATGCGGCATGACACCACCGGTCGGATTCGTGGGAAAGTTCAGCGCGATGACCTTCGTCCTCGGCGTGATGGCCTTCTCCACATCCTCCGCCATCAGCGCAAATTCATTCTCTTCACGCGTCTGCACCACCACCGGCACTCCATAGGCCATCTTGATGCTCGGTGAGTAGCTCACATAGCACGGCTCATGATAAATGACTTCGTCTCCTGGATTCAACACCGCACGAAAAGCGATGTCGAGCCCCTCGGACACGCCGACGGTCACCAGGATCTCCGTCTTCGGATCGTAGGTAGTGCGGAAGTGCTTGGTCACATACTCGCTGATTCCAACGCGCAGCGATTCGAGACCAAGATTCGAAGTATAACTCGTTTGACCTTTCTCCAGCGAGCGGATCACCGCCTCGCGGATCGGCCACGGCGTTGGTTTGTCGGGCTCGCCGACGCCGAGTGAAATGACATCGGTGCGACCGATGACGAGTTCGAAGAAATCGCGAATGCCGGAGCGCGGCAGATCGCGAATGATGTTTGAAATTTTGTTGTCGTATTCCATGACCTCAGGTTCCTCTCAGCTCATGGACTCACCGGCAGGCGTTCTTCATCGCCGCCGGAATTCGCGAGAAACCCGCCCTCTTTGTACGCCTTCAACTGAAAGCGCGTCGCCGTGGACAGCACACCGCCGAGGGTGCTGAGTTTTTCGGCCACAAAAGTTGCCACATCGAGCAGGTCCTTGCCCTCCACGATCACGGCCAGGTCATACCCGCCGCTCATCAGGAAGCACTCACGCACCTGGTCAAATTTCGAAATACGGCGTGCCAGCCGGTCAAAGCCGCCATCGCGCTCGGGTGCGATACGCACCTCGATCAACGCTGTCACACCACGCTGCCCCGCCTTGAGACGGTCCACCACGGCGCTGTAACCCAAAATCGTACCATCGGCCTCTGCGGCGGCGATCCGTGAAACAACTTCGGATTCCGTGACGCCCAAAGCTGCGGCCATCTCTTGATGGGAGCGCTTGGAGTTGTTGTGCAGCAGTTCGATTAGAGGGTCCATAATAGGGGCGGCGATTCTAATGCGAGTTGCCCGTTTGAACAGCGGAAACTGGATTGCCTAAACTCGCGCCAGCGTCCCCGGAGTGGGGCGCTTCAGCGCCGCTTTCGCCACACCCACCGCAAACAAATTCCCAAAGCGCAACGCCACGTTCCCCATCGCTCACCAAACAACATCAAACTCCGTTCAGGTTGAACTCTCCTTCCCCCACGCCGAACCTCCCCCCAATGCGCAGCACCGCCATCAAAGTCATCCAAAAACTCACGCACGCCGGCCACACCGCCCTCCTCGCCGGCGGCTGCGTCCGCGACATGCTCCTCGGCCGCGAGGCCAAAGATTTCGATGTCGCTACCAGCGCCACGCCCGAGCAGGTCGTGAAACTCTTCCCTGGCGCACAAACCGTGGGCGCACACTTCGGCGTCGTCATCGTCCGCATGGACCACCACCACATCGAAGTCGCCACCTTTCGCAGCGACGGCAGCTACAGTGATGGCCGCCGCCCGGACAGCGTCACCTACTCCACACCCGAACTCGATGCCCAGCGCCGCGACTTCACCATCAATGGCCTGTTCTTCGATCCGCTTACCGAGCAGGTGATCGACTACGTGGACGGCCAGGTGGATCTGCGCATGGGCCTCCTACGCGCCATCGGCGTGGCCAAAGACCGCTTTGAAGAAGACCACCTGCGCATGCTCCGCGCCGTGCGCTTCGCCACCGTGCTCGGCTTCGACATCGAGCACGCCACTTGGGAATCCATCTGCGGCCTCGCCCACAAAATCAAGAGCGTCAGCATCGAGCGCATCCGCGAGGAATTCGTCAAAACCATGCTGCACCCAAACCGCGTGCGCGGCTTCGACCTCCTCGTCAACAGCGGCCTCATGGAACAGTTCCTCCCTGAAATCCTCGTCCTGCAAGGTTGCGAACAGCCCCCTCAGTTCCACCCCGAAGGCGATGTCTTCATCCACACCCGCCTCATGCTCAGCCTGCTGCCCGCCGAAGTCTCCCTGCCGCTGGTGATGAGCGTGCTCCTCCACGACATCTCCAAACCCGCCACGCAAACGCGCGACGCCGACACCGGCCGCATCCGCTTCAACGGCCACGACAAACTCGGCGCCGAAAAAACCGGCGAGATCATGCGCCGCATGAAGTTCTCCAACGAGATGATCGAGCCCACCGTCGTTGCTGTGGAAAATCACATGGTCTTCAAGGACGTGAAAAAGATGCGCACCGCCAAGCTGCGCCGCTTCATGGCCCGTCCCTCCTTCGATGACGAACTCGCCCTGCATCGCGTCGATTGCCTTGGCTCCAACGGCTGGCTGGACAACTACGAGTTTCTCCTCGCCAAGCGCGAAGAACTCGCCAGCGAGCCCATGCTGCCCCCACGCATCATCACCGGAGCCGATTTGATCGCCCAAGGCTGGCACGCCGGCAAAGCCCTCGGCAAACTCCTCACCACCCTCCAAACCCTCCAGCTCGAAGGCGCACTCAAGACCAAGGAAGAAGCGCTGACCTGGGTCGCCCAGCATGCGCCCGTGCCAGATGTGTTTGACGCGGTCGAAGAGTAGGCTGTTCGCGAAGCAAAGTACTCCAGTTGCGCCGCAACTGGAGTCTTCTCCCCGACCCGTTGCGGCGCAACGGGTCAACTTTCACACCACCAGTCCGGGCAAACCCGTCGCCGAGCTCGAACCAAACTCATCCGCCTCAATCCCCATGCGCTGCAGCATCTGCACAAAGAGATTGCACATCGGCTGATTGTTCTTCGCATCAAACGCCAGGTGTTGCCCATGCTTGAATCCACCACCCGCAAAGACGAGCGGCAGGTTGTGCCAGTCATGGTTGTTGGCGTTGCCGAGGTTGCTGCCGAACAACAACATCGTGTTATCCAGCAAGCTGCCATTGGCCTCCTTCTTCGTCTTCAGCGAAGTCAGCAGCCCATTCAACGCCTCAAACTCAGCACGCTCGATCCGCTGAAGCTGTTCGATCTTCATCGGATCCTGGCCGTGATGCGACAGATTGTGATGCGCCATCGTCACTCCATTGATCAATGGCACATCTCCCCTGCCCTGCACCAGCACGGTGATTGCCCGCGTGCTGTCCGTTTGCAGCGCCAGTGGAATCAGATCAAACAGCAGCTTCATGCGCGCAATCAGATCGGCTTCATTCTCCACATCCGTCGGTGGCTTCGCATCCACCTTCGGCTTGGGCTTCTGCACCCACGCCTCAGACTTGAGCATGCGCTCCTCCATCTCGCGCACGGAGGTGTAGTATTCCTCCAGCTTCTCCTTGTCCGCCGCCCCCACGCGCCGCTCAAACCGCTTCGCCTCAGCCTGCACCGTGTCCATGATGCTGCGCCCTTCCTTGAGCTTGCGCATCTGGTTATGGATCTCGCCGGGAGTACCGTCGAGGAAGAGTTTGGCGAAGACTTGCGAGGGCTTTGACTGCGCCTGCACCATCACACCGCTGCGCGTATAACTCTGGCTGCTCTGCCCCGCCGAACTCAGCACCAGCGAAGGATACCGCGTCTCATAGCCGATCTTCTCCGCCACGAACTGATCAATCGACACCGTGTTGCGAAACCCACCCAGCCCCGGCCCACGCGCCGAAGTAAGCCATGTCATCTCGGAAGTATGCCCATCCGCCCCAGCCTGATCCGGATGACTCACGCCCGAGAGCACGGTAAAGTCATCCCGATGATCTTTGAGCGCCTCCAGATACGGCGTCAGCGCATAGCCACGCCCCGTTTCCTTGGGAAACAATGAAGGCCCGTAAATACCCAAAGAAGCACAGGCAAACACCATCCGCTTCGGCGGCGTGGCAGCCGCCGCACTGGACAGCCGTGGCATCATAGCCTCCAAAAACGGCAGGGCCAGCGAGACACCGGAACCGTGCAGAAAGGCGCGGCGGGAAATGGCAGGGCGAGTGATCATGGGATGATGGATGTGAGCTGAAAAGGCCGGAACTGGTGAGATAAATTAAGAAACCATGAGCGCAACGATTAAACAGCGGCTTGAAACCGTAGAGCAAGAACTGGCAGCCTTGAAGGCCCGGCTCCTTGAGCCGCAGCCCAGGCTGTTATCACCCGTGAAGAAGGATTGGCAGGCAACCGTTGGCTGGGCCAATAATTCCAAGCTGCATGAGGCGGCAACCAAAGCAGGCGAAGAGTATCGCCGCAGCCAAACCTACGAAAGGGAGATCGAGGCCCGTGGTGGTGCTGGATACTTACCACCTGTCTGCATTGAGTCGCGATGGACCCTCTGCCGAACGACTGACCAGGCGCCTGAATGCCGCCCGTGAGGAAGTCACCACCACCGTTGTGAATGTTCAAGAGCGCGTCGAAGGCTGGTTGAAGGAAATCCATGCCACACCCGACCCGTTGCGGTAAATCGACGCCTACACGGAATTTTATCACCTCATCGAAGCCTACGCAGGGTGGACGGTTTTGCCTTTGGATGAGGATGCAGCGGCTCTTTTCCATTCCTTTTGCAAGCAAGGCATCCGCATCGGCACCATGGACCTCAAGATTGCCTGCATCGCCATCACCCACCACGCCCTTCTTCTCACACAAAACTCCGTGGACTTTGCCAAGGTTCCCGGACTGCGATTTGAAGACTGGTTGCTTGAGTAGCATGACGATTATTTGCTCAAAAACAGCGGAGACTGCACTACCGCATGCACCAACGTACGCAGACCCGAACCATCGGCCTCGGCCTGTTTGCTGATGGCATCAATCGCATCGCGATCCGCAAACTGCACACCCGCACCCGTGCCATAGATGACCAGATTGCCAGCGAGCGCGCGCATGACTTGGTCCTGCTGAGTGAGCAGCAGCGTTTTGAATTCACGGATGCCCTGGAACTTGCGGCCATCAGCCAGTTCGCCGCTGGCATCCACCGGCAGGCCTTCCTTGTACTGCCAGACGTTCTGCCCATGGAGCTTACGCTTGGTGTTCGCGCCTTTCTCGTTTGAGCGATAGCTTTCACGAAAACCGCCAATGACATCAAAGCTCTCCAGCGCAAAACCTGGCGGATCAATCTGACGATGGCAGGTGGCGCAGGTCTCACTGTCGCGGTGCTTTGCAAGTTGCTCGCGGATGGTGGTGGTGCCACGCGTGTCGGGCTCGATGGCTTCCACGCTGGCAGGCGGTGGTGCGGGCGGCTGGCCCAGCACATGCTTCATCACCCAGGCACCACGAATCACAGGCGAGGTCACCGTACCATTCGCCGTGACCTTGAGTACACTGGCCTGCGTGAGCACCCCGCCACGCGGGCTGTCCTTTGGCAATGACACCCGGCGGAACTCCTCACCCACAATGCCCGGCAATTCGTAGTGCTCAGCCAGGCGGTTGTTCACCATGGCAAAGTCACTGTGGATGAGATTGGCCACCGGCAAATTTTTGCTCAGCAGTTCGGTGAAAAAGGCTTCCGTTTCCGTAACCATGCCCAGCTTTAAAAGCATGTCGTATTCAGGGTAAAGCTTTGAGTCTGGCGTGGTCGCGTCGATGTTCCTTAGCTCCAGCCACTGGCCCACGAAGTTAGTCACGAAGGCCGCTGCCTTCGGCCCCTTGAGCAGGCGCTCGGTCTGCGCTTTCAGCACCGCCGGTTTGCTCAGTTGCCCCGCGCCGGCCGCCTTCATCAGCTCTTCATCCGGCATCGAACTCGTGAGAAAATACGCCAGCCGCGAAGCCAGGGCGAGATCGCTGAGCTTTCCAGGATGCTCCTCCAGCAGCAGAAAAGCCGGTGAAGTCAGCACGGCACGCAATCCCACCCGCATCGCCTCTTCAAAGCTGCGCCCCTCATCAAGCGCCTGCGTCGCAAGGGCAATGTAAGGAGCCGCTTCGTCCTGCTCCAACGGCCGCCGAAACGCACGCGTGGCGAAGCCATTCAGACCGCCCGCAATCGACTCCTTCACATCCGCAGGCGCGAGTTCATAGCCGATTTGCTTGCGCTTCTTGTCGTCCACCTCTTTCAGCGGCACATCACCCAGCGCCTTTTTCAAACTCGCAGGCGGCCATTCAGCAGCCAGCGGTCCCTCCACCTCGATCCACTGCATGGCGAGACCCGTGCCCTTAAACTCAGCGGCGCCGACGTTGTAAATGTTCTCCCCTTTTTTGTCACGTCCCACACGTTCGCAGTTGATCACGAGGTGCTCGCTGCCATCCAATCGCGTGAAAAACTCATACTCACGCGGTTTGTCCGCTGGCAGCTCGCAGTAGCTCAGCAGCCGCTTCTGCTTGTAGTTGCTGCTGTAAACCATGAGCGTCAGCGGCTCGCCTTCGCTTTGGAAAGCATTGCCGGAGAGCTTGATGCGGTAGTTGCCCGGCCCCGGCAGGCGGCACTGCTTCAGCCCCACCAGGTAGTCGCCCGTGGTGAACATGATGACCTCCTTGTCGTTCTCGCGAAACATCACGCGATGCCCGCTCTTCGGATTCGTCTTGTCGGACAAGGTGCCCGGTGGTGTGTCGAGATTTTTGCGAATCCCCTGTTCGTTTTTGTAGCTGTAGCGCTGGTTGATCCCCACCGGCCGCTTGCTCAGCACAATCGCCGCGTCCAGCGCGGCGTCCGCAGCCTCCAGATACTTCTCGATTTGAAGCTGTGAAAAGCGCAGCCCCTCCGCCACGGTGTCAAACCCATGCAGCGGCGTGTCTTCCGGCAGGATGTGCTTCAGCGGCAGCGAGATGCCCAGCAGATCATGCACCGTGTTTTCATACTCCGTGCGGTTCAGCCGGCGCAGCACCGTACGTCCGTTCATCGCCTGCTGCGCCACTTCATAGGCACGCAGCGGTGCCTTGAGCGCCGCCTGGAAAGTCTTCAATGCCGAAGCCTCGGGCTGGGGCTTCTTCGCAGGTGGCATCTCTCCTTTGGCCACCCGATCATAGACCTTCACCCAGCGGTCAAAGTTCTGCCGGTCCTCCGGCTTGAAAGCCAGCGCAGTGAGATCCAGCCCGCCTTTTTTCACGTCGCCATCATGGCACTCCATGCAGTGCTGTTCCAAAAAAGGAGTCACCGGCGGCAGCGGCGCGGCACAGACCGTACCGGCGAGAACGAAAAAGGCAAAGGAGCGTGTCATGGTTGGGACGACAGAAAGCACCCGATAATGCGGCTGCATCTACGGATACGCAAGCATTCCACGCCACCTTGCGGCAGCCGCTCACTGCGCCTTCTTCTGCTTCTCCCACTCCGCCAGGAAAGCAGCCTCACGGTCCGCCACGTAATGCTGATAACCTTCAGGATCGACGAAAGGATTCACCTCGCTAGTGCCCAGCCGCGCATGCTTCGCCTCCATGCCATAGTAAACACCATGCGCTCCGAGAAACAGATCCACTGGCAGCGCCTTCAGCACACGGAAAGTCTTCTCGTAGTCCGTCGCGATGGACGGGTAGTTCTTGTTGCCCACCAGCACGTAGCCAGGATTCACATTCGGACTGCCAATGATCACCGCATTCAGCGGCTTGCCGTTGTCTTCCACCTGCATCGTCCACGTCGTGCAGCCCGGCGTATGTCCGGGCGTCAGATGTGCCACCAGCACGGCCCCACCGAGTTTGACCTCCTCGCCATCCTTCAGGCGTCGATCCACCTTGGCAGCCGGAAACTGCGTGTAGTCTCCCTTGCCGACTCGCGGCTTTTTCGCGCCACCGCTTTCCACCGCGTCAGCATCCTGCTCCATCACATAATACTTTGCCCCTGTAAGCTTCACGATCTCTGCACTGCCCGCACAGTGGTCCGAGTGCGCGTGGCTGATGAGCAGGATGCGGATGTCCGTAAATTTGAATCCCAGTTTCCCCACGCTGGCGCGGATCAGCGGCACCGATTCCTCCAGGCTGCTGTTGATGAGCACATGCCCCTCCGGCGTCGTAATCAAGTAGGAGGCCAGATCACACGATCCCACATAATACAAATTCCCCGCGATCCGATGCGGCGGAAAGGGCTCCGTCCACTTCGAGGTGTCCTGGGCCACCGTCAGGCTGCAAAACCCGAGCAACAAAAATAACAAAGCGTGCAGCTTGCGGTGGTCAGTCATGGTTGGGTGGGGTGCCGAGAATTTTCATCCGCTGCTCATTGGTCAGCTTTCGCATCGAAGCAACTTCGTGATGAAACGCTTCCAGATCGCCCCCTTTTTCTTTCAGCAGCCGTTCAAATCCGGGCACCATCGTGTAATACGTGGCCACCGTGTTAAGCCGCGCGTTGTTCCAAGATTGCGGCAGATGATGAATGTGCGTCGGCGCACGCGGGCTGATGACCCGCGCCTGCTTCAGCATGCCGTCAAACACCCGCTGCTTGTCGAGCCGCTCCGTCTCCACGCTGGGATGGGTCCCCGCATAGACACCTCGCAGCTTCTCACGCGTGTCCAGCATCAGCTGGATGACTTGGCGGTTCTTCTTCAAATGCGCTTCATACTCGCTCAGGACGCTCAGATTACCCCTTGCGCGCAGCCAGCGTCGCACCCCGTCCTGGGCGTTCGCGGTGGCAAAGGCCTCGTTGAAATCCGTGTCGCCGGGAATGAACACCTTGGCATGCGTCAGTTCATGAAAGATGAGTTCGGCCAGTTCGGGATCCGCGCGGTGCAGGAAGGTGTTCAGCACCGGGTCCGCCAGATAGCCCAGGGTCGAGTAGGCCTCCACCCCGCCTATAAACACATCGAATCCTTTCTTCTTGAGTCGTGCCGCTTCCACTGTCGCATCCTTCTCATTAAAGAAGCCGCGATACTTCAGACTGCCGACCAGCGGGTACCACCACTTCTTGCTTTCCGTGGAAAATTCAGGCGCTGCATACACCACCCACACCACATAGGGCCGCTTGAGGTCGCAGTACTTGCCAAAACTCTTCGTCGGCAGGTGCAGATCGCTGGCGGCAAAGGCGCGCAGCTCTTCAATCAAGCGCAGCCGCTGTTTCACCTTTTCCGCCACGCTGGGATCTCCTAGTGCCGCGGCATTGGGCCGGGATTTGCGCCAGATTTCCGACTGCCCGCTGACGGCCTGCGTGTAAAACTGCACCGTACTGCAGGCGCACAAAGAGAGCAGCGGCAGCAGTGCGAACCAGTTGCGTGTTTTCATCATCCTGCCAGTTTAGGCAGGTCACCACCAACCGACAAACAGCAATGTCCTTCATCCACGACGATTTTCTGCTCTCCACCAAGGCCGCCAGCCGCCTCTACCACACCTTTGCCAAGGACGAGCCGATCCTAGACTACCACAATCACCTGCCGCCCAAGGACATCGCGCAGGACCGCCAGTTCAAAAACATCTTCGAGATCTGGCTCGAAGGCGACCACTACAAATGGCGCGCCATGCGCTGCAACGGCGTGCCCGAAGAGTTCATCACCGGCAAGGCCAGCCCCCGCGACAAATTCCTCGCCTGGGCCAAGACCGTGCCCCACACCCTGCGCAATCCACTCTACCACTGGACCCACCTGGAACTGAAGCGCTACTTCGGCATCGACACCCTGCTGGATGAAAAGACCGCCCCCGCCATCTGGGAGCAGACCGAGGCCGCTCTCGCCCAACCCGAGATGAGCGCCCGTGGCATCCTGCGCACTCAGAAGGTGAAAGCCCTCTGCACCACCGACGATCCCATCGACGACCTCGCCCATCATCAAAAATGCGCTGCCGACGGCTTTGAAGTCGGCGTCTATCCCACCTTCCGCCCGGACAAGGCCCTCACCGTCCACCTCCCCGAAGCCTGGAACGCCTGGTGCGACAAACTCAGCGCCGCCAGTGGCATCGAAGTCAAAAGCTACGGCTCCCTTCTCGATGCCCTCAAACAGCGCCACGACTTCTTCCACAGCATCGGCGGTCGCTTGAGCGACCACGGCCTCAACTACTGCCACGCCAGCTTTGTGAGCGATGCCGAAGCCGAGCGCATCTTCCAAAAAGCCCGCAGTGGCACCGCCGCCAGCGCGCAAGAGCAGGACCAGTTCGCCAGCAACATCATGGTGCACGTCGGCCGCCTCAATGCCGCACGCGGCTGGACCATGCAGCTCCACCTCGGCCCCGTGCGCAACAACAACAGCCGCCTTGCCCGTGAGATCGGCGCAGACGTCGGCTGCGACAGCATCGGCGACTGGCCGCAGGCAGAGACACTCTCCCGCTTCCTCGACCGCCTCGACACCGAGAACGCCTTGCCCAAGACCGTCCTCTACAACGTCAACCCCAACGCCAACTACGTCTTCGGCACCATGGCCGGTAATTTCGCCGACGGCACCACCCCCGGTAAAGTACAGTTCGGCTCCGCCTGGTGGTTCGTCGACCAAAAGGAAGGCATGGAGTGGCAGATCAATGCCCTCAGCAATCTCGGCCTCCTCAGCCGCTTCATCGGCATGCTCACCGACAGCCGCAGCTTCATGAGCTTCCCCCGCCACGAATACTTCCGCCGCACCCTCTGCAACCTTCTGGGCGCAGACATCGAAGCCGGACTCCTCCCCAATGACGACACACTCGTCGGCAGCATGGTCAAAAACATCTGCTACCCCAACGCCAAAGCCTATCTCGGATTGAAGCTTTCGTAACGCCTACTCCTTCCACCGCATCAGCACCAGTGTCAGCACCACCCCGCTGGTCCACAGCAGCCAGCTCTCCGTGATAAGATAAGAGCAGGCAAGGATGGCGGCCCCCAGCCCCATTTTGACCACCGACCCCACCGATTTCCCATAGAGCAAAGCTCCCATGCCGATGGCTCCGAAAATCAGTGAGCCGAAGAAGTCAGAGGCGGAAGGCATGTGAAGAAATCGAACGCGGATTCATTCACCGCCTTCCGCCACTTTCCAACTCCAATTCTTAGCAAGACTTGGCGTGGAAAGAAAACACATGCAGGAAGGTCCGCGCGATGATCTCCAGATCCAGGTAAAACGACCAGTTCTGGCAGTACTCGATGTCGGAAGTCACGCGATGCTTGATCTCGCTCGCATCATCCACCGGTCCACGATGACCGCGGACCTGGGCAAGGCCGGTCACACCTGGCTTCACGGTGTGGCGCAGCGCATACTGGCTGCATTCCATGGCAAACAACACATCATGTTCCGCCATGTGCGGCCGTGGCCCGACCACGGACATATCACCAAACAGCACATTCAGGAACTGCGGCATCTCATCAATGCTGAGCTTCCGCATCAGCCCGCCGCCCGTGAAGATACGCGAGTCATTGGCACGCGCCTGCACGCTCTCCTTGCCGTGATTCACCGTCATGGTGCGGAATTTGTAAATCTTGAACATCTGGCCGTCGGCCCCGGAGCGCGATTGCTTGAAGAAGAGCGGGCCGCGTGAGAAGAAGCGATGCACAAACCACACACCGGCGCACAGGAACGGCAGCACCAGCACCACCACCGGCAGGCTGATGGAAATATCCAGCAGACGCTTCAGGAAGCGGTGCGAAGGGCTGACCAGCGGATGCTTGTGCAGACTGACGAGCTTCATCTGCGAGTACTCCGTGAGCTGCACCGAGCCCATGTCTCCCACGATCGGCTGCAGATCCACCGCCAGATGCGTGCCATACGATTCCGCAAGAACCCGGATTCTTTCCGTGCGTGCAGCATCTGTGGGCAGGCGCCAGATCAGCAGATTCGGCCGGCCACGCTTGAGCGACTCTTCAAGCTGATGCTCCAGGAAAGTCTCCTGGCTGGCGTCCGTCTCAATGGCGAGCACCTCGTAAAGGTTGATGCCGAGCATCGTCTTGTTGGAAAACCACTCCCGGGTGGAGGCCTCACCCGCCTCATCACACACCGCCAGAATGCGCAGACGCGGCTGAATCCGTGCGCCGAGCACCTGCAGCACCTTCATAAACAGGATTTTCCCGATCATCAGACACGGCCCGAGCGTGATCACAAACATCACCAACTGCTTGCGTGACACATCGTAGTTCCGCCACAGCCCCAGATAGACGAACACCGTCAGCGCCAGAAACAGCACCTGCGCCGCGCAGATGCGCAGCTTGCGCCCGTTCAGCAGTTGAAACATGTAGTGCCCTTCACGCGACCAGATGAGCGTGTGCAGCAGCAGCCCGATGATGCCCAGCGCCAGCAGCACCCCGTCCTTCGCGGGCGGAGCCCAGACCAGGTTGTGCGCATCGGGCGGCATCAATTGGGAAAGGATGAAAGCTGCGAAGTAGGCACTGGCGACGGATAGGGCATCCACCAGCACGAAAAACGGTGTCCATCCACGAACTCTTTGGCTAAGGGCGTCTTGCATGACCGAACCTTCCTTTGCAACAACCATAAATTCCAGAATAGCTGGCCTTACATTCCAATCAGCATTGCTTTAGTGCGCCCTCAGACAAATGGAAAGTGCTCCCTCCACTTCCGCCCATTTAGGCTGGCTTCACATCCCGCTTCGAGGCACTCCGCGCAGATGAACTGCTCATCGCAAGCACCATTCCCAGCATGGCAGCGAAAAGATACCGGCTCGCATCGATCTGCAGCGGGAAATCCACCGCTGCATGGAGCAGCACTGAAACAATCGCCACGGAGAAGCAGATCAGCCCCGTCCTGCGGTGGAAAGACATTCCTAGACGAGAATCATTGGCAAAAGCCTGTCGCACAGCTCCCACCATGCGCCGTCCCGGCAGCACCAACAGCAGCGTGAAGATGAGCGCCCCCGGCCAGCCCCACTCAGCGAAAAATTCAGCATAATCATTGTGCGCATGCCGCCACCGCCCCTCATGCAGCACGGGGTCGAGTGCAGAATAATGCGGCGACACCCACTCAAACGTTCCTGGCCCCGTGCCAGTCCAGCCGTGTTCCCAGCCAATCTGCAGTGCCATCAGCGCCGCATGCCGCCTCGCAGGATCATCAAAATGACGCGTCGCAAAAATGTTCCACCGCCCCACACCAGCCCCCGCACCACTCAGCCAGGCACCCAGTACCAGCAGACCGATCCCAATAAATAAAAACAACACCAGCCGCTTTTTGCTAAACGGCAGCGTTGCCAGACGCGGCTTCCACATCACCACGGCTGCGCCTGTTAATAAGAGCATCTCCAAAATCAACAGCAGATGCCCCATCTTCGACACATTTGCGAAGACAGCCACGATCTGCAGCATCACCGCCACCACCAGGAAGGCCAGCGCCATCTGCTGCAGGAAAGTACGCCGTCCCTGGTGCAGCAGCAGCAGGCACAGCCACACGCCCATCGGCCAGGCCAGATTTAAGAAAGCAGCCGTGTTGCCATGGTACCAAAACAATCCAAACACGGAGTCCGGCACATTTTTCACCTGCCAGAGCTCCTTGAGATCCGCCGGAGTTTGCATCCACAGTCCCGCAATTGCGGTGACAAAACCTGCCACCGTCACCGCCAGCGCCAGCAGGCACCGGCTCGTGCGTTCAGACGCAAAATCCAGCGTCACCACCAGCAGTGCCAGCGCGGATGAAATGGAAATCATCGCCTGCGTCGAGATGCCTTGATCTATCGTCCCAAAGGCAAGCCAAGGGTTTTTATCCAGTTCGAGGATCGCTCCGCTGCCGCCTTCCACCATCGCACTCGGGAAGCAGGTCATCAGCCATCCGTACGCACAGATCAAAGCACTCATCCACCACACCGCCACTTCATGCGGACGCATGGCTTTCCTTTCCACGATCCGCGCAGCCAGCCAGCAGACGAAAGCCCCACCTGCCAGCCATGGCAGTAGCGGGTGCGTGGACCATGGCAGCTTCGCATTGGCCCCCGGCAGCACGCAGATGCAAACCATCACACAAAGAAGGGCAATGCTGCGAAGAAGGTTGGTAAGCATCATGAGGCTACAGTGTGTCGCTGGGCAGGTCTGGCGGTCAAGGTTCGGAGAGCTTAACTAAACTAAGACAAACCTTACCGACATCTGAACCGTGAGTGAGTGGAGTTCTTCTAACAGTATCGGATGCTTATGGAAGTTCAGAAACACGCCACGGAGCGCTCTGACTCAACCAAGGGCGGCAGCTTGTCTAAATTGGCTCGGAGTTCGTTACAGCTCACCCGCCTTGATTATGAAGTTGTCTTTTGTCTCTGGTATCTCAAGCCCCGACCATCCACATTCCGCCATTCCTGCCGCCGAACGCCTTTCCTCTTCAATTTCCCTTCCTAAACACCTAAATACTCGAACTAATCCATGAAAAAACGCATCCTTATCACTGGCGGAGCAGGCTTCCTCGGCTCCCACCTCTGCGAACGCCTGCTGGAGCAGGAAAACGAAATCATCTGCGCGGACAACCTCTTCACGGGGCGCAAGCAGAACATCGCCCACCTCATGAATCACCCGAACTTTGAGTTCATGCGTCATGACATCACCCAGCCAATCAACGTCGAGGTCGATCAGATCTACAATCTCGCCTGCCCTGCCTCCCCTCCACACTATCAATACAATGCCATCAAGACCATCAAGACTTCGGTGATGGGTGCCATCAATGTTCTCGGCCTGGCACGCCGCCTCCAGGCCCGGGTCTTCCAGGCCTCCACCTCGGAAATCTACGGCGATCCTGAAGTGCATCCCCAGCCCGAAAGCTACTGGGGCCACGTGAACACCATCGGCCCACGTTCCTGCTATGACGAAGGCAAGCGCGTCGCTGAAACGCTCTTCTTCGACTACCACCGCCAGAACGGCGTGGACATCCGCGTGGTGCGCATCTTCAACACCTACGGCCCACGCATGCTGCCGGATGACGGCCGCGTCGTTTCCAACTTCATCGTCCAGGCTCTCAAAGGCAACGACATCACCATCTATGGCGACGGCCAGCAGACGCGCAGCTTCTGCTATGTGGATGATTTGATCAGCGGCTTCATCAAGTTCATGGACACGGACGACTTCACCGGTCCTGTCAATCTTGGCAACCCGGGTGAATTCACCATGCTGGCGCTCGCTGAGCAGGTGCTCGCAAAAGTCGGCGGCAAATCCAAGATCGTCTTCCGCCCCCTGCCTGCGGACGATCCCAAGCAGCGCCAGCCGGACATCTCCCTGGCCAAAAAACGCCTCGGCTGGGAGCCCACAATTCCGTTGTCTGACGGACTCGACCGCACCATTGCTTATTTCGCCCAGTTGCTCGCAGGCCCTGCGGCCAAACAGCCCCGGCCGATGAAGGCCCCGCTGAAGAAACTGACCCTTAACTAATTGCCCCCCTCTAAATCCCTTATGAGAATTTGTTGCATCGGTGCCGGCTATGTCGGCGGCCCTACAATGGCGATGATCGCCGCCAAATGTCCCCACATCCGCGTTGAAGTGGTGGATCTCAACGCCGAGCGCATCGCCGCTTGGAACTCCAGCGAACTCCCCGTCTATGAGCCTGGGCTTGATGAATTGGTGCAAGGCTCACGTGGGAAGAACCTCTTCTTCTCCACCGAGGTCAAAGCCAGCATCCACGCCGCAGACATCATCTTTGTGAGCGTGAACACGCCCACCAAGACCTTCGGCGTCGGCGCACACAAGGCGGCGGATCTTCGCTTCGTCGAAGCCGTGGCCCGCACCATCGCAGAAGTGGCCGACACACCGAAGATCATCGTCGAAAAGAGCACCATCCCGGTGCGCACCGCCCAGGCCATTCAGACCATCCTCGCCTCCAGCGAAAAAGGCCTGAAGCACCAGGTGCTCTCCAATCCGGAATTCCTCGCCGAAGGCACCGCCGTCGTTGACCTCACCAGCCCTGACCGCATCCTCATCGGCGGCGAGCAGACGGAAGGCGGCCTGGCAGCCATTGAGACGCTGGTCAGCGTCTATGCCAACTGGGTTCCGCGCGAGCGCATCCTCAAGACCAATCTGTGGTCCTCGGAGCTGTCCAAGCTCGTCGCCAACGCCTTCCTCGCTCAACGCATCTCCTCCATCAACAGCATCTCCGCTCTTTGCGAAAAGACCGGTGCAGATGTGGATGAAGTGGCGCGCGCCATCGGCACCGACTCCCGCATCGGACCCAAGTTCCTCAAGTCCTCCGTCGGCTTCGGTGGCTCCTGCTTCCAGAAAGACGTGCTCAATCTCGTCTATCTCTGCGGCCACTTCGGCCTGCCGGAAGTCGCCGCCTACTGGGATCAGGTCATCATCATGAACGACTGGCAGAAGCATCGCTTCGCCGAGCGTGTGCTGCGCACTCTGTTCAATACTGTCACTGGCAAGCGCATCGGCGTGCTCGGTTTCGCCTTCAAAAAGGACACCAACGACACCCGCGAATCCGCCGCCATCTACGTCTGCAAGGATCTCATCGAGGAGCGCGCCAAGCTCTCCATCTTCGATCCCAAGGTCGGCTCCGCCCAGATGTGCAAAGACCTCGAGATCGAAAGCACTCATCCGAATGTCGAGTTCGCCACCAGCGCAGCACAAGCTGCTGAGGGTGCGCACGCGCTGCTCGTGCTCACCGAGTGGGATGAATTCCGCCAGCTCGATTTCGAAGCCATCTATCAGTCCATGGTGAAACCCGCCTGGATCTTCGACGGCCGCAGCCTCCTCGACCACGCCAAGCTCCGTCAAATCGGTTTCAAGGTTTACAGCATCGGCAAGCCGCTTCCCCAAGAAGCGGTTGCATAGCCCGCAGGGTGCCAGCCAGTGGTATGGTCGCACCCGCATCCTGCCGCCTCTCAGCCCCAACGGGGCTGCGGATTACAGCCCAGGGTCAGCCGAGCCTAAGCGAGGCGACCCTGGGTTACTCCCAAACCTCCGGGAGGCAAACCCAGCGCGCCTTCCACACACCGCGCCAGCCAGCAGCGCCTGTTACGTCCTCCCGCCGCAGTCATTGGCGGGCGTCGATCTCTGCGGTTTTCCAATCTCTCGCGGTGGAATAGATTCCGAGCTTCCCCTGAGAAGTTCGGTCACCCCAGAGCCCTTGATTCCATGAACCAAGTCCTCTCCAAAATTGGCCAGGTAAAGGCCAACATCGACATCTCCGGAGCGTCCACCGCACGCTCCGCCAGTCTGCTCGGTGAACTGGTCGAACTGCAGCTCATGCAGAACGCCAAGTACCAGCAGCCGCAGTCCCTGCAGCCCTCCCGTCAAAAGTTCTTTTCTCATGACGGCCAGGATGGCATCCTCGCAGAAATCTTCCGCCGCATCGGCGAAGGCTTCAAACGCTTCGTCGAGATCGGCACCTCACCGGCGCAGAACAACAGCAACCTGCTGCTGCTGAAAGGCTGGCGCGGCCTCTGGCTCGATGCCGGACTCGTCAAAGACGAAAGCCTCTCCGCGAACCTGCAAATCCTGCTGCGCGAAGGCAAACTCAAAATCTCCCGCAAGCTGGTGAACCGTGACAACGCCCGCACCCTTCTTGCAAGTCGTGGCTTCGCCGAAGAGCTGGATCTCATCAGCATCGGCCTCGACTACAACACGCACCACATCTTCACCGAACTGCTCGCGTTCCGTCCGCGTGTGTTCTGCGTCTCCTACAACGGCATGCTGCCCGCCGACCTCGACTGGGCTGCACCTTATGATGCCAAGGCCGTATGGGATGGCTCCACCTTGTTTGGAGCCACACTCGGCACCCTCAGCACCGCCGCCGAGACAGGCGGTTATTCACTGGTCGGCTGCGAACTCTCCGGCACCGATGCTTTCTTTGTGCGCCACGATCTTTTGCGGGACCGCTTTCTGCGTCCTGGAGACGCCATGTTCCACTGGGAGCCTCTGCGCATGCACCTCGGCCAGATGCAGCGGCACCGCAGCGCGATGCCCCTGCCCGCGTGATTAAAATTCGGCACGACATGAAAGTCGCCATCGCATCCTGCATTCATCCCGCCGCCATCGGTGGTCTCGCCGCCTATCAGCGCGAGCTCGCCGCCGGTTTGCAAAGTTTCTGCCGCATCAATGGCCAGCCCATCAGCGTGCAGCACCTGCAGATGAATCAACCTGACAGCCGCAGCGGACTCCAACAAGACCGCCCGGCCGGCCACCGCACCCCGAGCGGCCCGCTCATGCGTTTCGCGGGCAGTCTCAGCCGTGCCATGCATCCCCAGCAATCCTGGAGATCGGCCATCAACTCCGTGGACAGGCTGCACTTCGTCGGCACGGGCAGGGACATCACCCGCCATCCGCTCTGGCATGAGTCACGCGAGATGGAGGTGCCCTTCACCGTCTGGCCCGCAAACAGTGATGATGAATCCTTTGACGTGCGGCTTTATCAAGAAGCACAGGGCGTTTTCTGCCAGTCCGACCATGAACGCGAACATCTCATCTCGCGCGGCGTCGCAGCAGACAAGTTGATCCGTTGCAGCCTGCCACCCATGTGCCCCGCGAACGGCAATGGCACACGCCTGCGTTCCAAACTCGAAATCGGCATGCGCCCGTCAGTGCTGTTTGTCGGACGCCGTGATGCCGGCAAAGGCTACCCCGCCCTGCTTGAAGCCTGGCCGTTCGTGATGCGGCAATGCCCGGACGCCGTGCTGCTGCTCGCCGGACCCGGCGACGCGGATGCAGACAGGCTCATCAAAATTTCTTCCGAGAGCGTTCGCGATCTCGGCTGCCCATCGGAACAGGAAAAGGCGGACGCTTACGCAGCGTGCGACGTCTTCTGCCTGCCTTCAGCGAACGAATCCTTCGGGATCGTGTACGTGGAGGCCTGGTCCTACGGCAAACCAGTCATTTGTGGCACCGCTCCAGCAAGCCGAGAACTTGTGGAGCAGGGTGTCACAGGTGTGTGGGCTGATCAACAGCCGCAGCAGTTGGCTCACGCTCTGCTGCGGCTGTTGATGTTCCCGGACCAGCGCCACCGCCTCGGCCTCGCGGGCCTCCGGCATCAACTGCTGAATTTCACCACCTCACACATGGTCGGCTGTCACCTCAAGGCATGGCAGATCGCCGTGCCGCAATTCTAATCATGGAAGCCTCTCCTGAAATCACCCATGCCTCACGCCTGCCTTTGCTGAGAGGCGTGTGCATGCAGAAGGTCCGTCGCATGGTGGGCACCATCGCCTCCTACGCCTCGCTGAGCATCCTCGGTCGTGTGGTGCAGATGGTCACCGCGTTTCTGGTGGTGCGCTCCCTTGCCAAAACGGAGTACGCCTGGTACTCGCTGGCCAACAATCTCGTCGGTGCCTTGGTCATCTTTACCGTCACCGGCATTGGCACCGGCCTCATGCCTCTGGCGGGTGAAGTGGCGCGTGATCCTCTCAAGCTGGGAGCTGTGCTGGCCTCGGCCCGCCGCTTCCGTGCCGCACTGCTGTTCTTCGGCTCGCTTGTGGGCCTGCCGGTGTTCATTCACCTGCTGCTGCGCAGTGGCTGCCCGCCGCTGAGCATCGCCCTGCTGGTCGGCTCCGCCATCGTCTCGCTCATGGTGAGCATCAGCACGCAGATGATCTCCACGCCGCTGAGCCTGGCACGCCGCTACAACATTCCTCAGTGGGAGAACATCCTCAGCTCGGTCCTGCGGCTGCTCTGCATCGTCATTCTTATTTTCGCGGGTTTTGCGGACGCCGTCACGGTGATGATCATCACCGTGCTCGCTCCGCTGCCCACAGTGTGTGGCTGGATGCTGCCCAAGGCGCGTGAGCACGCGGCCTTCGGGCAGCAGGCCGACCCTGCTGCCACCCAGCGTCTGAAAAAACATTTCATCGTCGGCCTGCCTGCCAACATCACACATCTCTTCGAAGCGCAGGTCGCCTTGTTCATCGTGGGCTGGATGGGCGGCATCGACAAAGTCGCGGATCTCGGAGCCATCTGCCGCGTGGCATTGATCCTGCAAATTCCATTGGCCATCGCCTCCGGCATCATGCTCCCCCGCATGTCCACGGAGCAGGACATGAAGCGTCTGAAGCGCATGTGGGCGGGCAGCAGTCTGCTTTCGGTGGTCATGGGCATCGGCATTGTCGTCTGTGGCTGGCTGCTGCGGCAGCAGCTTCTTTTCCTCCTGGGCCCCGGCTATGCGGCTCTGGAATACGAACTGGTGCTCTATCTCGGCTTCCAGGCGTTCTCGTTCTTCGCCACGGTGACCACCATCCCAATTCAGGCAAAGGGCTGGGTGCGCCACTCATGGCTGCGCCCTTTCGCCGTCTTTGGCTCCCAGGCCTTGGCCGCCTGCGTCCTGGATCTCTCCACCGTCAGCGGTGCCATCGGACTCATGTGGGCCGGTTCCATGGGCAACATGCTTCTGGATTCGTTCCTCCTTTTCAATGGCTGGCGCGGACGCGCCAACATCTGACCCACTCGGTCGGAAATATTCACTCCCCCCGGTTTCATCATGCGCATTGGCTTCAACGCTTCTCTCTTCGGCTCACCCGAAATCCGTGGCTGGACCCGCTACGGTCTCAATCTCATCAACGCGCTCGATCGCGAAGGCCACGAGATCACTCTCTTCACGCCCTACGCCATCAACCCGCAGCTCACCTCAAAGCTGGCCACTGGCGTCCGAATCATCCACACCGAGACCCCGCGCTACTGGCGCTGGCTTTCCATGGATCTGCCCAAGCTGCTGAAGCGTGAGAAGATCGACCTGTTCCACACGCCGCATCACTTCGGCCTCCCTCTCAATTCCCCCTGCCCCACCGTCGTGACCATTCACGATGCCATCGAGATGCACGAACGCAAAATGCGCTTCTCAGATCTGCGCCAGATCCGAGCACTGCCAAACAAGATGGACCACTGGCTGACGGAAAAAGTGGCGCATCAGGTCATCACCGTGAGCCAGTACAGCCACGACCGCATCGTGGAGCAGCGCCCGCATCTGCGCGGCCGCGTGCAAGTCATTCCCAATGCCGCTGATCCACTCTTCAGCCCCTCGTTCACTCCGCTGCCATCAGAAATTCAAGAGCAGTTGAACGCCGCGCCCTACTTCTTCTACGTCGGCGGATTTGAGCCGCGCAAAAACGTTCCCTTCATGCTGAAGGCCTTCGCCGAAGCCAATCTGGACAGCACCCGGCTGGTGATGGCGGGCGGCGCCGCCTCACACGGCACTGCTTTGCGCGCACAGATCAAGGAGATGAATCTGGAATCCCGCTGCCTGCTGCTGGGCCGCGTGGACGACGCCTGGCTGCCAGGCCTGTATGCCGGCGCTTTGGCATTCGTCTATCCCAGTCTTTACGAAGGCTTCGGTCTTCAAATCTGTGAAGCATTCGCGATGGGCTGCCCGGTGATCGCAGCAGACGCCACCAGCCTTCCCGAAGTTCTCGGCCCCGGCGGCGAGACCTTCACTCTGGACAGCACGCAGCAGTTGTCCGGACTGCTCAAGCGCATCGCCTGTGACGAGTCCTACCGCGATGAGCTGAAGCAACGCGCCGTGCTGCGCTCCGCGACTTTTAGCTGGGACGAAACCGCGCGCCTCACCGCGCGCGTCTATTCAAAAATCCTCTCCCAAAACTGATTCATGAAGTTGAAATACGTCTTCCCCGAACCGCCGCTGCCTTTTCTAGGGGCCGCCGCACGTCTCTCCCACCTCCTCCTTTCGGAGGCCGTCCAACGTGGCGTCGATGTCGAGGCCTTCATCGAGTACTTTGATGAGGACGACGCCACCGCGCTGCGCGAGATGTTCAACGCTCCGAACTGCAAGCTGCGCCTGTTCTGCGCCAAGACGGTGCCCAAGAACTTCCTGCGCACCACACGCAGCCTGTTCTGGCAGGGCGCGTTTCTCTATGATGCCGCGTTCATGTCCGCGCTTGATGAAGCCATGCGGGATCCGGATGCCGTGCTGCATCTCGAAACACATTCAGCCTGCTGGCCCGGCCTCAAATACCTGGACCGCACCATTCTCAATCTTCACTACCTGCTCAACACTGACATGAAGTCGGAGAAGTCCCACGGTCTGCGGGTGAAGTGGAATCTGCATCGCGAGCGCGAGATGCTCAAGACCTTCAAATACATGGCCGCTGTGACTCCCGCGCTCGCGGATGAAGTGTCCCTCATCAATCCCACCGCGCTCATCCGCCCCGTACAGTTCGGTCTGGACCTGGCCGGTTATCCTTACTCAGGCCCGTCCGCCATGGGGAATCGTGCGCCCCACATTGGCATGATCGGCAGCTATGGCTGGGCCCCCACCCGCGCCGCCGCGCGACACTTGTTCAAGCTATGGCCCGAGATCAAGCAGGCCGTGAGCAATGCCAAACTCTTCATCGTCGGCCGTGGTGCCAACCGCATCCTCGGAGACGATGCCAGAGCCGTGGATGTGAATGCGCGCGTAGTGGAAAACGTGCCCGACATCATTCCCTACTTCCGCGAACTCGACTGCATGGTGTATGCACCGGAGCATGCCTCGGGCATCAAGGTGAAGGTGCTCGAAGCCTTCGCCCTCGGTGTCCCCGTCGTCACCAACAAGCATGGCATCGACGGCATCCCCGTCCGCCACGGCGAGCATTGCATCGTCGGCAGCAGCAACGCGGAACTCACCGCTGGCGTGCGTTACCTCATGGAAAATCCCGAGGCCAAGCTCCGCATGACCCAGGCGGCCAGACAGCTTGTCGAGGCGATCTGTGCTCCATCCAACGTGTTTGATCAATGGCTCGCCGTCTATGCGCAGATGAACGCCCGCAAAGCTGCGAAGCCTCAAAGGCTGGAGCCCGCAGCCTCTCCCGTCGGCCTCGCCGTGACCTGATTCAATTTCAACCTCATCCACATCCACCATGGCAAGTGAAATATCCGCTCTTATCATCTGCGGTGACCGTCTCGACGAAGTCACCCGCTGCCTCGAAAGTCTCGCTAAGCTCGGCGATCTCCTCCACGAGGTGCTTCTGCTCAAAAACGCACCGAAGCATCCCTGGCGGGACAACTGCTTCGAGTCAGTGCCTTCAGGCGTCCGCAACCGCCTGAACATCATCTCTTCCGAGAAGCAGGTCTTCCCCACCACCGGCCGCAACATGCTGGCAGCACAGGCCACGGGCTCTGTTTATCTGTTCCTCGATGACGACTCACTCGTGCTGGAGCGCAACGGCATCGAGGGCGGCCTGAATATTTTAAAAACCGACACCACCGTCGGCTCTATCGCCTACCCGCAGTCCACCGAAGATGGCAAACTGGCCCCCTACATGCAGCCTGCGCCTGTGGAGCATCCTTGCTTCACCTGCGGTTTCATGACCTGCGCGGCACTGGTGCGGGCGGATGTGTACCACAAGCTGGGCGGCTTCCAGGAGCTGCTGCAAATGGCCCACGAGGAGAATGAATTCTGCAAACGGCAGTGGGATCTGGGGTTCTCAGTGGTCTATCTGCCAGACACCTGCATCTGCCACAACCCAAGCCCGAACGCACGCAACAGCAGCCAGCGCGCCAAGCTGAACGCACGCAATGGCTGGTATCAGGCCGTGCTGCATGAACCGCTGCCGCTGCTGTGTTGCACCCTTCTTCCACGTCTGCTTCTCGGTGCCCGCTACCTGCGGCAGGCCAAGGGGTGGACGGAGGGGAACTGGTTCCCGTTGCTTTCCGAAGGCCTGCAAAACCTGGCCACCGACCTCCCCGCCCTGTGGCGTGCACGCAAACCTCTTCACTGGGCCAGCCTGCGACGCTGGCAGCAGATCAAACAGGATTATCCCCGCTACCCAAACGCCGCCTAAGCGAACCCCCATATGAAAACCACCACTAGAAACGTCCGCCCCGGCCTCCGCCGGTGGTGCCTCAATACCCACCCCAAGGAAATCGGCGCATGCGTCAAGTGGGTCATGCGCACCCGCAGGATTGAAACAGAACTGAAGGACAACGGCGTGCGCCTCTGGCTGGACCCGATTAGCCCGCTGGCTGACGCGCTGGACCAGGGCAAGTACGAAGAGCAGCTTGAGAACTGGCTGCGGTCCACCCTGGACTCCACCGGGACCTTTCTCGATGTGGGGGCAAATGAGGGCTACTTTTCCATGTTTGCGGCGGTGACGCTGAAGGCGGCCAGGGTGGTCTGTGTGGAGCCCAACTCTGCGCTGTGGCCGGTGATCATGCGCAATGTTCAGTTGAATCTGGCCAGCGTCTGCTCGCTCGCTCCCTTCGCAATTGGAGATTTTGCCGGCAAGGCAGAGTTCGTGATTCAGCCGTCCACCAACAGCGGCGCGTCCTCACTGTGCCAGCGCCCGAGCCGCCTCGACCGTTTCCGCGAGCGCCGCAGCGTGCCGGTGGTGACGCTGGACTGGCTCATCCAGTCCAAGGGCATCATCGAAGTCTCTGCCATCAAGGTCGATGTGGAAGGCTTCGAGGAAAAGGTCATCGCAGGCGCCCGGGAAAGCCTGAAAAACGGCGTCATCAAATCGGTGGCCATTGAGATGCACAACACGCTGGAACGCACGCATGAACACGCCGCTGACGAGATCCGAGAAATGATGAAAGCGGTCGGCTACTCCGAACGCCCTTCCGACTGCTTCCGCTGGATCTTCTTTGACCGCCCTAACACCAAGTAATCACCATGTCTCCTCAAAACACTCCCCCTGTTGTAATCGGAGCCATCAATCATCACGAATGGCCCGTGGTCGCGCCATGGATCAAATCCCTGCGCAAAACTTCCTTCACCGGCCGCGTGATTCTCGTCACGTATGAGGACGTGGCGGAATACGTGAAGGCTCAGATGCGCCACCACGGCGTCGAAATCGTCGAAGCCAAGATGGAGATCTCCGTCAACCGCGGACGCTTCAAAGACTTCGCCGCCATTCTTGAATCCATCCCGCCAGAAACATGCGTCGTCGCCACCGATGTGCGCGACGTGGTGTTCCAGGAAGACCCCACCACGCTGGCCGACCTTCTGGATGTCTCCAAGAAAAAAGAACTCGTCGTCAGCTCCGAAGGCTGGCGCTACCACGACTCCGAATGGAACCTCGCCACGCTGCGCAAAGTCTTCCCCACGCATGAAGCCCGCATGCTCTACGAGGAGGTCTACTGCTCCGGCGTCATCGTCGGCACCGCAGGCGCGCTGAAGCGCCTCTCTGAGCGCATCTGGGATCTCGCCAAATCAGCCCCCAGTTTCAACGGCGACCAGGTGGCCATGAACATCGCGCTGCGTGAGCCCGAGTTCATGAATCAAACCCGCTTCCTCACCGTGCAGGACGGTCGCATCTTCCACGCACGCGCCACCTGGCTGCGCCACAAGCAGGGAGCGTCCACGCTGGGTGAACCCAAGTTCTCCATGCTCAGCGGCATCGCTCTCAAGGTCGACGAAAAGCCCGTCTCCGTCCTCCATCAATACACCGAGAGCACCGCCGAACGCATGCGCGTGCTGCTGCGCTACAACTGCCTCCTCACCGGCGTCGCCCATCGCCTGAAGCAGCGCTTCAGACCTGCCGACGACAGCAAGGTCTATTGGAAGACCTCACCCGCGTCGCCGCCTGCGTGACCCCCTCGGCTTGCCTGTCAGACCAACCACCAACCAACCAACCATGATATCCAACCTGCCGTTCGTCCGTTTTTTTGCCCACGGAGGCGTGGGCAAGACACTCGCCAAGATCCTGCCCGACACTCCTTGGGCCAGCTACCTCCTCTCCTTCCGCGTCTTCATGCGCACCTATGGATTTCGCCCCAGTCTGAAGCGTCCCCGCACGCTGAATGAATGGCTCTTCGCCCGCAAGGTCATGCTGCCCCGCAGCGTCTCCTTCGCCCCATGGGTGGACAAGCACCTCGCCAAGGAGTCCGTGGCCAATACGCTGCACAAGCAGGATGTCGAGTGCCACGTGGCTCGCACTCTGCACTACGCCACCTCGGCGGACGATGCCTTCTTCAATGCCGAGCTGCCACGCTGCGTCGTGAAAGGCACCCACGGCTCCGGCATGACCATCCTCATCGAATCCCCACGCCGCCTCACCGAAGATGAAAAAAACCAGATGCGCCAGTGGCTCACCGTGGACTACTTCTGGGGCTCGCGTGAGCCGAGCTACCGGCATCTGAAGCCCGGCATCATCGCAGAGGAGTTTCTGCCCAGCGACGGCCTCGTCCCCGAGGACTTCAAGTTCTTTTGCTTCAAGGGCAAGGTCGCCTTCATCCAGCATGACACCGGGCGCTACATCGACCACCGCCGCTGCCTCTATTCCCCCACCTGGGAGCGGCTGCCAGTCAGCCTCCAGTATCATTCCTATGAGCACACGTCCGAGGCGCCAAAGGATCTGAAAATGATGATCGCCATCGCCAAGCGCCTGTCCGAAAAACAAAACTTCGTGCGCGTGGATCTCTACCAGACACGCGCCGGAGTCTACTTCGGCGAGATGACTTTCTTCCCCGGCAGCGGGCTCGAGGTCTTCAACCCCATCACCTTCGACACAGAAGTCTATCAGCACTGGATGACCCAGGCCTGCTGAAGTTCCGAAAAAGTTTCCTCATGAAAACGAACGCCAAAAACTCGGACTTCCTCATCGGAGCCATCGACCACCACGACTGGGCTGACGTGTGCTGCTGGCACCGCTCGGCATTACAGGCCGGATTCACCGGTCAGGTCATCCTGCTCTGCTATGAGCACATGACGGAGCAGGCGCTCGGCCGGTTGCGTGCCGAGGGCATCCAGATCATCACCGCCCGCAGCGGCCGTGGTGTCAACGAAGACCGCTTCAAGGATGTCGCGGACTTCGCCGAGGAGCACCTTGATCCCGATGCACGCATCCTCATGTGCGATGTGCGTGACGTCGCCTTCCAGCGCTCCATCCATGATGTGCTCGACGGCCTGCTCGATGAAAAGCCGCTGGCCTGCGCCTCCGAAGGCGTCACCTACGGCAGCTCGGCCTGGAACCTCGAAAACGTGCGCTCGAACTTCCCCGACCTGATGGACATCATCTGCCCCATGGAAATCTTCTGCGCCGGGGTCATCGCCGGGCGCGCGGGACGCTTCGTGGAGTTTTGCCGCGCCATCTGGAGCCAGTCCATCCGCGCCACGAGCTTCAATGGCGACCAGATCGCCATGAACATGGTCATGCGCACGTCAGAGTTCGCCGGAGAGATGAACTTCCAGCCAGCACACAATGCCATGATATGCCATTACGGCAACATGGCCTTGGACCGCCAGGTGAGCATCAGCGCGAACGGCCTGCTCGATGATGTGAACGGACTCGTGGGCGTGTTTCATCAATACACCCGCGACTCCCGCGTGCGCTTCCGCACGCTGCTGCGGCATCGCTGCCTCATCTCCTTCTACGGCGGCAAGCTCCTCTCCGCACTCCGTCGCAAACTGGGCATGCAGCCCGACTGGACCCCCTACTGGATCACCCCCGTGTCCAACACTCAACACGCATGAAAATCGCCGTCAGCGGATATGTCTCTGCACAGGAGGGCAGCGTGGCTTCAGCCAATGCACTGCTCCTGCGCTCCCTCCTCACAGAGGGTCATGAAGTGGACTTCTTTTCGAAGCCCTCGTTCGTCGATCCCCGGCCCGGCGTCGGTGAGCATGAGCGTTTCCGTTTCATCAGCACGGACAACGTCGGCCCGGATCGCTTTCGCGCCAAGGTTCAAAAGGTGCCCTTCCTCGGCTTCCTCGCCTGCCGTGTGGACTGCGCCACCTACGAGCGCCTGCTCTTGAAAAAGATGCGGCAGGAGCACGCCACCCGCCGCTATGATCTCTGCCTCTGGCTCGGCGATTACGCCCCAGGCCGTGTCAAAAACCTGCCCATGGTCAGCTTCGCCCAGGGTCCGCCCGGCACGGATGCCCGCTCCATCGTTTCACGCTTCACCGAGATTCGCAAACTAGCCGGCAGCAGGCGCGCGCTGCAGTGGTTCACCCTCGCAAAGCTCCGCCTCTCCCCTCTCGGCCTCCCCCCTCTGAAACATTCAGACCACATCATCGTCGGCAGCACCCAGTCAAAGCAGACGCTGCATGCAGTCTATGGCGTGCCACCGGCTCAGATCTCAGCACTGCCCTACCCCATTGATCTAAACATGTTCCGCCCGGCGGAAGAACCTGCACCCCCGAGCAACGAGCTGCGCGTGCTCTGGCTCGGCCGCATCATTCCGCGCAAGCGCCTCGATCTCTTTCTCTGCGGCATTGAGCACGCCATTCGCCAGGGCCTTCAAGTCAAAGCCACCATCGTCGGCGGCCTCGGCTTTGTGCCAGGCTATGAAAAGCTCATCGAAGCCTTCCCCTTCCCTGATCGCCTGCGCTGGATCAAAGGCATGCCACGTCAGCAAGTCCCCGCGCTGCTGCATCAGCACGATGTTCTCATCCAGCCCAGCGATGAAGAAAACTTCGGCTCCTCCGTGTCCGAGGCCCAGGCCTGCGGACTCCCCGTCATCGTCGGCCACACCAATGGCAACGCCGACTACCTCTGCTCCCGCGATGTGCATCTCACGGATGACCGCGCCGAGACCCTCGCCGCCGCGCTCAAGCACACGGCCCACACCAAATCCGGCTCACCGCTCCTCTCACGCTCACTCGCAGAGCAGCACTTTGAGCTCACTCAGGTCACCCAGCACCTCAGCACCATTCTTGCAGAGGTGCTGGCCTCCCGCTCACCAGTCACCCGCGCACGCATGCATACTCAGTCTGAAACCATCGACATCATCATCCCCACGCTGAAGCGCCCCGATCACCTGCGCCGCTGCCTTGAGGCGCTGAAGCAGCAGGACAAGCAGGCAGACCAGATCCTGGTAGGCGTGCGCGCGGACGATGAAGTGACTCACGCGGTGATCCAGGAATACGAGGTCACGCTGCCAGTGCGCGCCGTGGAGGCACGCGGCGTGGGTGTCGTCGGCTCCATGAACTCCTGCCTCAAAGAATGCCACGCCCAGTGGATCGCCCTGCTGGATGATGATGTGGAAATCCCACCACACTGGCTCAGCAACATGCTGGCCCATGGGCAGTCACGCTCAGACGTCGTGGCCGCAGGCGCGCGCGACATGCTCCAGGACTACCCCGAGATGCGCAAAACCGAACCTCTGGAGGAAGACGTCGGCAATGTGCATTGGTTTGGCCGCGTCACCGGCGGTCATCACCGTGGCGGCGGCACGGCTCGCGCCGTGCAGGTCCTTCGTGGTTCCAACTGCCTTTTTCAGGGCGACTTCCTGCGCTCCTGCGGCTTTGAAAGCGGCCTGCGTGGCAGAGGCGCTCAGGTCAACTGGGAGCTCGCACTCGGCCTGCAAGCCAAAGCGCAAAACCTCAAGATGATCTTCGATCCCACCGTGCACATCATTCACAATGTGGCTCCGCGTCATGATGGTGACACCGTGCATCGCGGCATCTTCAATTTCGAAGGCACCAGCGACATCGCCTACAATGAAACCTTCGTCGCTCTCAAGCACGGCACCGGCCTCGTGCGCTGGACTATTCCTCTGTGGCAGGCGCTCATCGGCAGTCACGTCTGCCCCGGCCTCGCCCGTGCGGTGGATTTCATCCTCCGTCCACGCTCCCAGCCACGCCAGCGTTTTGCCGCCACCCTTACCGGACGCCTAGCCGCCTTTAAGGCATGCCTTAGCCGCACTCAGACAACAGGGAGCTTATTGTCTCATCAGACAGCCGCCCCCGCCCCTTAGACAGGTGTGCTCAGGGTGTCTGCCGAAAGTCCACTTTTTCCACATCCCCATGATCGCCTATCTTTTTCAAAACCGGCTCAGAGCCCCCCTCTTCAGTCCCGCCTGGGTGAAGAACTGGCTCAAGCGCGTGTGGACGCTCCCCAGCCTCCTCGGCTACTGCTGGCAGTCCATGCGCTGGCGCATGAAGGGCGCGCGCATCGCCACTTCCACCGTGATTTCAAAGCTCACCGTGCAGGGCCAGGCCTCGCACCTCACCATCGGCGAAGGCTGCTGCATCGGCATCACCACCATGCAGTCGCATGCGCAGATCAGCATCGGCAAATGCGTCGTCATCAATGACGGCGTGCGCCTCATCACCGGTTCGCATGACATCACCTCCCCCACCTATGAGCACATCTTCGCACCCATCGTCGTGGAAGATTACGCCTGGGTCGCTACCGACGCCATGGTGCTCAAAGGCGTCACCATCGGTCGCGGCGCAGTGGTCGCCGCCGGTGCCGTCGTGGTGAAGGATGTGCGCCCCTTCGCCGTCGTCGGCGGGAATCCCGCCAAAGAGATCGGCACCCGCAACATCGAACGCTTTGAGTATCTGCCCTCGTCCTGGTTTGGCCCTGTGATGGCCTGGACCGGCCGCAATCCCATACAGGCCTCCACGCCCGCGAAACCAGCCGGCGAGCCTCTGTGCCCCGTCGCTGAACCTCTGCTGCAATAGCATGGAATACTTCATTGCCTTCCTGATCGTGCTGCCTGCCTTCGTGCTGGCCGTGCAGCGCTCCACCTACCTGATGGACTATGTGTTCTTCGTGTTCTCGTTGAACCGTGGCATCCGCCGTCTGGTGGACTTCTACATCAATGGCGCGTTCAATCCCCTCTCCACCATCAGCCTCACGCCGCTGATCGTCAGCGCCGTGTTGCTCATCCCCGCGCTGTCGCGTTTCCATCTCCTCACCCCCAACAGCCGCAATGTCGCCACCCTCATCATGGTGGCGCTCGGCCACGGGCTCATCATCGGCTTTGTCAATTCGGGTGTCGGCGCCTTCTACTCCCTCGGTGAATGGATGGCCGGCTTCGGTGCCTTCCTCTACGCCGCCACCGCGCAGATCACCCCCCGCGTCGCAGATCGCTGGATGAGATCCTGCGGCTACGCCGCCCTCATCGTCGCGGCCTACGGCTGGTATCAATACTACACCATCCCCGAGTGGGACGCCTTCTGGGTCACCGAGGTGAAGTTCGTCGGCTATCTCGGCCAGCTCCGCCCCACCGAGATGTCCGTCTTCTCCACCATGCATGAGCGCGGCCCCTGCGCCAGCTTCCTCGCTTGGGCCGCCATCCCGATGATCCTGAACTCACGCTGGCGCATCATTGGCAGTTGGGCCACCGTCATGCTGCTCCTCTCCGTGGTGGTGCTGACTCTTACACGCACCATGTTCATCATCGTGGGTTTGGTGGCCATGCTCCAGCCCGCTCTTTCCAAAGGCAAGGGCATCGGCCGCGTCATCGTCCTCGCCGTGCTCATGGGCGTGGGTGCCAGCGTCGGCATGCAGTACATGCCCGGCTCAGAGCGCATCACCAAGCGCTACGACACCATGAAGGACATGCAGAATGACGGCTCCTTCAAAGGCCGCATGAGCATCTTCACCACCGGCCTCCCCTGGGTGCTGCAGCATCCGGTCGGCACCGGCCTCGGCAGCTCCGGTTTTGGCGCGGGCCGCATCGGTGGCGCGGGCGGCGCAACTCAGGAAGGCTTCTGCGACAGCGGCTACATCGAAGTCTTCAGCCAGTTCGGCTGGATCGGTGGTCTCGCCTTCTTCGGCGCCATGGCGCAGATCTGGGGAGAGCTGAGCAGCCGCATCCGCCAGGGCGGCAGGGATCCCTTTCTTCACACCGGCCGCGTCGTGCTGGTGGGCTGTCTCGTCTTCCTCGCTGTGGGCAATATCTTTGGCGGCTTCTCCCTCTTCTGGGTCTTCCTCGGCGTCTCGCTCAATCGCATGACCAAGCCAGCCATAAAATCCCAGCCGACAGCACTTCCTACCACGCACGCCATGCCCTGGGATCAGCCCCAGACAGCTCTTGGCTGAAAATGAACACCCCAAATCAGACCCCCATGAAAATCGCCTACGCCATGATCAACTGCAACCGCCGCGACGGCAGCGCGCGCGCGGTCAACGAAGTCGCCGAACGCCTCGCGAAAAAACACGAGGTGCATCTCTACGCCCGCAAAGCGGAGGACCTCGATCTCTCCAATATCGACTGGCATCGCGTGCCCGGCGTCAACTGGGCGGAGGTCATCGACTTCGGCAGCTACTACCTCGAAGTGAACCGCCGCGTGCGTCCAGGCCAGTTTGAAATCGTCCACACCATCGGCTGCAACACCCAGCGCGGCAATGTGGTCACCATTCAAAACATCCAGCCTGCCAAGAAGCAGATTCTTGATCGCCTTGGCCGCTCGGAAAAGGTCTCCCCCGCGCGCCGCCTCACCCGCTGGCTGTATTTGAACGCCACCTGCGCTGCGGAGAAGCGCCTGTATCAGCATCGCGTCGGGCACAAGGCCCCCATGTTCCTGCCCGTGTCTCGCGGCGTCGCCGCAGAGCTGACCAAACACTACAACATCGGCCCGGCCCAGGTGCGCATCGTCCCCAATGCGGCGGACACCCTGCGTTTCAAACCGCTCAGCGCCGAAGCACGCAACGCCTGGCGCGCGACTCACAACGTCCCGCAGGATCGCATCATGGCCATCTTTGCTGGCGGCGAGTGGGCGCGCAAAGGTCTCGACTTCGCCATCAAGGCCATGGCCCATCTCAAGGATGTCCCGCTGACCCTGTTCATCGCCGGTGATGATCCAGATCGTGCACGCTTCACCCAGATGGCGCGTGAGTCAGGCGCTGCCGATCACATCGTCTTCGGCGGCTTTCGCAAGGACATCCCTGAGGCCCTCGGCGCAGCAGACTTCTTCCTCTTCCCCAGCTGGTACGAAGCCTTCAGCCTCGCCACCATCGAGGCCGCCGCCTGCGGCCTGCCCGTGGTCGCCACCCGCATCAACGGCACGGAGGACTTCATCACCCCCGGTGAAAACGGTGACTTCATCGAGCACGACGCCGAGCAGGTCGCCACCGTCCTGCGCCGCCTTTGCGCTGACCCCCAGCACCTCAAGACCATGGGTGCCAACGCCCGTAAAAACGTGGAGCAGAACTACACCTGGGACCGCATTGCACAGATGACGGAAGACGCCTACCTCGCCCATCTCAACAGCTCCAACTGATCTCACCGCCATGCACATTCTCATTGTCAGTCACTCCTCCGCCACCGCTCTCAATCAAGAGGTGTATGCCCGCGTCCAGCGTGAGACGGGTTGGAAGATCACCCTCGTGGTGCCAGACCGCTGGCACGACGAGTTTGGCAACGCCCTGCGGCAGGAGCCCTGCAAGGGCCTGGAAGATTCCGTGATCCGCTGCGCCGTCTGGAAAAACGGCAGCATCATCCTCCACGTGTACCGCATGCGCTGGCAGCGCTTTCTGCGCGAATTGAAGCCGGACGTGATCTACATGAACCACGAGCCCTATGCACTGGCCACCGCCCAGGTCTGCCACGCCAACAACCGCTCGATCAAGGTGCCCTTCGGCTTCTACTCCTGCCAGAACATCAACAAAAAATATCCCATCCCCTTCTCGTGGATGGAGTCCATGGTCTATCGCTCCTCCAGCTTCGCCCTGCCGATCACCGATCGCGTGGCAGAAGTTTTGCAGGCCAAAGGCTACCGTGGCAGGCAGACCGTCTGTGCGCTGCCGTTGGACCCGGAGCGCTACCATCCGCGCCTCAAAGCAACGCCGCCGGACCGCTTCCCTCAAACCAATGCCCCCGTCATCGGTTACGTGGGCCGTTTGATCGAACCCAAAGGCCTGCGCACTCTTGCAGCAGCTCTCGGCCAGGTGCGCGATCTCGACTGGCGCATGGTGCTCGTCGGCACCGGCGATTTCCAGGCGGAGTTCGAACAACTCCTCACAGCTCAAGGCGTGCGTGAGCGCATCTCCTTCGCCGGTTACGTCCCGCATGATGAAACGCCGCGCTGGCTCGCCTCCATGGACATGCTGGTGCTGCCTTCTGAAACGCAGGCAAATTGGGAAGAACAATTCGGCCGCGTCATCCCCGAAGCCATGGCCTGCGGCGCAGCCGTCATCGGTTCCGACTCCGGCGAGATCCCGCACCTCATCCGCCAGAGTGAAGGCGGCCTCATCTTCACCCAGCGCGATCCCGCCGCCATGGCCGTTGTGCTGCGCCAGCTCATCAGCGGGCCAAAGCTTCGTCGTCAGCTCGCGGAAAATGGCCGTCATTGGGTCGAGCGTGACATCTCGGTTCCTGCCGTGGCGCAAAAGATGATCGAGACCTTCACCGCTGCGGCCAAGAACCCGCAGGCCGGTCGTGCGGAAAAACATCAGCCGTTCCCATCAAGCCATGCGTTTGCACAGTCCTGAACTGCTCTGGAAGTGGAGCCGCGATCTGCTGCATCGTGGTTGGAAACTCCCCGCGCGCATCGTGAAGACGCTCAACTTCGCCCTGCACAAGTGCCTGCTGCCAGCAGAGGCGCAGGTGGGTGAAGGCGTCATCCTGGAGCACTACGCCATGGGCATCGTCATGCACCCGCAGGTGCGCATCGGCAAACGCTGCCGCATCTACCATCACGTCACCCTGGCTGCGGAAACCTGGATCGGCTCCCCGCACTTCATCACGCTGGAGGATGACGTCACCATCGGCGCGCACAGCATCGTCGTGGCCCGGCCCAATACGCCCCTGACCATCGGACAAAAATCGACCCTCGGCGCAGGTTCGGTGCTGACGAAAAATATTCCTCCCTTCGAAATCTGGGCCGGCAATCCGGCACGAAAAATCAGCGACGTCGCAAAACCATCATGATTGCACAACTCGGCATGAATTTGAAAGCCTCCGCGGGCGGGGTGGACCGCTACTTCAGCGGCCTGAACAACGCCCTCCTACGCCAGGGCGTGCGCGTCACGGCCTATGGCTTTGGCGACTCCGAAAAAGCCGCCTGCCTCGGTCCGGCGAACAAATCGCTCATGCAGCGCTGGAAAGCCGTGCGTGAGGCCGTCGTGCCACGGCGCGGCAGACTTCTCGCCTCTCACTTCGCACTCTACGCACTGCCCGCACTGCTCGGCCGCCGCTGGGACGGCCATGTGGTGCACTTCCATGGACCCTGGGCCAGCGAATCGCAGCGCGAAGGCGGCAGAGCCCACACCGTCATGTTCAAGCGCATGCTGGAGCGCGCCGTGTATCACCGCGCAGATCGCTTCATCGTTCTCTCCAAAGCCTTTCGCGACCAGCTCTGCCAGGGCTACGGCGCGCCGGCAGACCGAGTCCACGTCATTCCCGGCGGCGTGGAAACAGACACCTTCCATCCCATGGATGTCGCCGAAGCACGCCAGCGCCTTGTCTGGCCGCAGAAACAAAAAATCCTCGTCTGCGTTCGCAGACTCGCACGGCGCATGGGTCTGGAAGCGCTGATCGAAGCCTTCGGACAAGTGACGCTGCAGCATCCGGATGCCAAGCTCATGATCGGCGGCCAGGGCCCCCTGCGTGCGGAGCTGGAGCAGCAGGTCATGCGCGCGGGATTGTCGAAGAACATCGAATTCCTCGGCTTCATTCCGGATGCCACTCTGCCAACGGTGTACGCAGCGGCGGATCTTTCCATTGTGCCAAGCTCGGCCTTGGAAGGCTTCGGCTTGATCTCCCTCGAATCTCTCGCCTGCGGCACACCTGTGCTGGTGACACCCGTAGGTGGTCTGCCAGACACGGTCGAAGGCCTCGGCGAAGACCTCGTTTTGAAAGGCACCAGTGTGGACCACATCGCCGATGGCTTGCGCCGCTGGCTGGATGGCACCCTGCCCCTGCCCTCACGTGAAGCCTGCCGTGAGCACGTCATGCGCAGCTTCACCTGGGACAAGATCGCCAACCAAGTGTGTGAAGTTTACCGCGCCGCCGGCTGGCGCTCTTAATGAACATGAAACGCAACGCCCGCATCGCACTGCTGCTCCTGCTCGCCGCCGGACTCTGGCTGGCTCTGAAGCCCACCCTCGGGGACCGCCGCTTCACCTTCCTGCCCTTCCGCTGGTCTGAATTCATCGACATCATGGACTTCTGGCTCAATTTCGGCTCGTTCGCCATTCTCGGCACCACGGTCTGGCTGGCGTTCGGCTCATTTGAAAAAGCCTTCCGCCATCTGCTTTTGATGACAGGATTCATCACCCTGCTGAACATCACGCTGGAGCTGCTGCAGTCGGCCATCCCTGGCCGCGCCATGGACATGGCGGATGTGTGGGCAGGTCTCTTTGGCTGTGTGTTTGGCATCGCTGGCGGCATGGTGCTGCAATTGCTGAACATCCACAGGAAGTCCGCTGGCACCGAGCCTCAGGTGCTCTTCCTCGATCAAACCGGCCGCCTCGGCGGCGCGGAGCTCATGCTGCTCGACATCGCCGCCGCACGCGCCGCCGACAGCGAAGTTATTCTCTTCCAAGACGGTGAATTCCGCACCGCCCTCGAAAACGTCGGCGTCAAAACGACCATCCTCAAACTCGGCGAAGAAGCTTCCACCGTGGACAAGCAGGCAGGCCTCAAGCGCGTGCTGCGCTCCATCCCAGGCATCCTCCAGCTCATGCTGCAAACCGTGCAGGCCGCCCGCTCATTCGACGTGGTGTATGCGAACACCGCCAAAGCCCTCGTCATCGGCGGCCCTGCCGCACGCCTGGCTGGGCGTCCGTTGATCTTCCATCTCCACGACATCATTGCGGATGGCCACTTCAGCGTTCTCAACCAGCAGGCACTGGTGCTCTGCGCGAACTACTGCGCTCAAAGTGTGATCGCCAATTCCGAGGCCACCAAGGATGCCTTTATCGCCTGCGGTGGCCGCGCCGAACTCTGCGTCGTCATCCCCAATGGCTTCCGCATTCCAATCGAACGCTCGTCTCCCGAAGAAACAAAATCGCTGCGCACCAGCCTCGGCATTCCCTCCGATGCATGGACCGTGCTCATGGCCGGACGTCTCGCCCATTGGAAAGGCCAGCATATTCTTCTCGAAGCACTCAAAGCCGTGCCAACCGCCCATGCAGTGCTTCTCGGCGACGCCCTCTTCACCGATGAAGACCGCAAGTACGCGCAGCAGTTGCATACCCAGGCCGAAGAGCTTGCGGGCCGCATCCACTTCGCCGGTTTCCAATCAACCACGATGCCCTATTTCGACATGGCCGATGTCGTGGTGCACGCCTCCGTGTATCCCGAGCCCTTCGGCCGCGTCATCGTGGAAGGCATGCTCGCCGCCAAGCCGGTCATCGCCTCACGCGCCGGCGGTGCTGCAGAGATTATTTCGCATGAACACACCGGCCTGCTGGTAAATCCCGGCAACGTCAAAGAACTCACGGACGCCCTCCTGCGTTTGCAAAACGACTCCGAGTTTGCTGCCAGCATCGCCCGAGAGGCGCAGCAAACCGCCCAAGACATTTACGCGCTGAGTGCAGTGCAGGAAAAAATCGAATCCGTCATTCATCAGATCGCCAGCCAGCAAGAGCCCCAGGAATCTCTCACCATCATTTCATCCCAAAAATCACCGCCATGTCCAGCCTGAAATCCAAACGCCGTATCGCCATCGTCCACGACTGGCTCCCTGTTTACGGAGGCGCGGAACGCGTGCTCGAGCAGATGCTCGAAGTTTACCCGGAGGCCGATGTCTTCAGTCTCATCGACGCCCTCAATGAAGAGAACCGTAAATTCCTCAAGGGCAGGCCCGTCAAAACCTCCTTCGTGCAAAACCTGCCTGGCGGCAAAAAGTACTACCGTCATTGTTTCCCGCTCATGCCCCTGGCCATCGAGCAGTTTGACTTCAGCAGCTATGACATGGTCATCACCAGCAGCTACGCCTTTGCCAAAGGCATCATCACCGGCCCGCGCCAGCTTCATCTCTGCTACTGCCACTCCCCCATTCGTTATGCCTGGGATTTGCAAAACCAGTACTTGAAGGAATCCAAGATGGATCGCGGAATCCTGAGCTGGTTCGTGCGCAGCATGCTTCATTTCATCCGCATGTGGGATAGCCGCACCGCCGCAGGCGTGGACGCCTTCATGGCCAATTCCCGCTTCATTGCCCGCCGCATCGAAAAAGTGTACCGCCGTGACGCCACCGTGGTCTATCCCCCCGTCAGCATTGATCGTTTCGACACCTGCTACGAAAAGGAAAATTATTTCGTCACAGCCTCCCGCCTGGTTCCCTACAAGCGCATGGATCTCATTATCGAAGCCTTCAACGGCATGCCCGACCGCAAGCTCGTCGTCATCGGCGATGGCCCTGAACTTCCAAAACTCCGCCGTCTTGCTGGCCCTAACGTGGAAGTGCTCGGCTGGCAGCCCCAGGCCGTGCTGAAACAGCACCTGGAAAAAGCCCGCGGATTCGTCTTCGGTGGCGAAGAAGATTTCGGCATCATCCTCCTCGAAGCCCAGGCCTGCGGCACTCCCGTCATTGCTTATGGTCGCGGCGGCGCGCTTGAAACTGTCGTTGAAAACAAAACCGGAATGTTTTTCGGTGAGCAAAGTATTGAGTCTTTGCAGGCCGCCATTGCGGAATTCGACACAAGAAAATGGGACGCCGACACCTGCAGAGCCAACGCAGAACGCTTCAGCACCAAGATTTTCCGCGATCGTTTTCAACAATTCGTCGAAGGTGAATGGGAACGTTTCGCAGCAGCATCGACTGCCGTGGAGACGCACGACGCAGAGCCCCAGGGAATGAGGACGCAGCAACTGCTGCAAGCCTGAACGGAGTGGATGGGAGCCTACCGGAACGTTGCCCGGTTTTGCAACGTGACTGATGGCGGAGCCATGCAGTAAAGGAAGATCAACGCCCCCGGGAATGAGGACACAGCAATCGCTGTCTTCCTGAACGGAGCCGAAGGGGCGCGCTTCCGCCCTGTGCAATACTTTGCAGCGCTGTTCGCAGCCATGCAGAGGCTGATGGCGGAGCTGTGCCCTGCTTCCAGCATTAGTGTTATTGGAATTATTCGAATTATCACCAATAAAGATTTTCTTTATGGGTCGCTGTCAATAAGCAATGCCTTAAGCAGATTTAAGCCACGTAAGCGTCTCTATGGAGAATACGGTGGCTTATAATTCCTGATGATTCTAAACAATCGAGTTTTCATGGCAAATAAAGCCAAGGCGGGAGCAAAGCTGCAACTGCGTCTCCGTCACCTTTCCTTGTGCGCTCTCCTGGCATTGCTCACCGCCACTCCTCTGAGTGCACAACCGGCCACCAACGTCTCAGCACGCTTTGCCGCAGTCAAAGGCGTGGTGATGGTTTCCACCATCGGCCTCGGCGAAATGCAGGTACATAAAGGCGACACCGTCCGCTCTGGCACGGTCATCACCAGCGGTGCCCAATCAGGTGCTTCCTTAAAGCCACTGCCGACACTTCACGTCATCGTCTATCCAGATACGAAAGTTCGGTTTGACGGGGCGGACGCCCATTCCGATGGCGGCGGCAGCGTGATGTACACCATTCTCGCTGGGAAAGCTTTGTTTCATATCGACCAGGCTCCACAAGGTCCTCAAAGCGCAGGCGGTGGCAATGAAGCGCATCCACCTATTAAAGTAACCGTCATTACTGAAGAAGGCGTGATCGTCAATAACATGGGCGGCAAGCCTCAAGCGGAGGACAGCACACAGCCCGGTGACAAAACCACCAAGCAAATCACCGCCGCTACATGGACGGTGCAGCATGATGAAGGCCGGACCGTGGTGGCGGTGAGTGAAGGCATGAGCAAAGTCAGCATTGGCAAAGGCGCGGCGGCAGGCGGTGGCGATGTGGGCGGCCAGGTCAGGGTGCCCCAGGGCTCGGTCATCTGGCTTGTCAACCGTGGCGGTAAAATCGAAGCCGAGTTGGTGGATACCAACTCGGGCAAGGTAACCAATCTCACCGGCGGCACGTCATCAAGCCCCAGCAATCTTCTGGCGCAGTCAAGGCAGCAGATCGTCACGCCCTCTTCCAGCGGCACGACCTCGACCTCCACGTCTGGCACGCCCTCGACCACACCCACCACTCTGCCCACGAACACCTCATCGAATCCCGATCTCTCCACCCCGCAGAAAACTCTCCCCGTTGTTTCAGCCGACACCCCCTAATTCAGCCGATGAACACCCCAAAAAATACCCGGTTCCGATTTCCGGCCGCACTGTTCACGTGCTGCATGATGTTGCATGCAGTCGTCGCAGAAGGCCAGGAGACGCTGCGTGACGCAGCCGCTGGCACCCAGGCCTCACTTGCCTCTCCCGCAGGTGAGAAGGTGCTCGACACACTCGACAAGAACGACACCGAGGATGTTTTCCTCGATGAGTTCATGAACTACCAGATGAAGCTTCTGAAAAATTGGAAGCTGCGCGTGTTCACCTCCGGCACCTGGCGTCACGACTCCAATGTGTTCCTGAGAAACACCAATGTTCAGAGCGATGTCATGTGGAGCGTCAGCCCGGGCTTTCAATACTCTTATGGAGACGAGGATGCAAAGCTGCAGGTGCTCGCAGACTACAACGCACAGTTCAACTTCTACGACAAATTCAGCCAGCAAAACTCGCTCAACCAGTTCCTGCGTCTGTCAGTGAATTACCGGATGCAAAAGACGACGTTCAAGCTCTCAGGCCTCTTCCATCAGGTCACGGGTGGAGATCTCGACGTGGGCGGACAGGCGGCACGCGTCCAGTTCTCCCCGCAGCTGCAGGTCATGTATGAGCTGTCAGAAAAAGTCCGCGTGGGTCTCAATGGCCAGCTTCAGCAAACCCACTACAGTGCTCTGATTTCGTCCATCACCTACCGGTTTGGTCTGTTCGCTGACTACTCTTTCTCCCCCAGGTTCCGCCTGGGGGTTCAATTCAACGAAATGCTTCAACAAGTGGACAAGAGCGGCGGCCAGAGCGGTCAGGACTACCTGGTGCGTCTGGAGTATGAAGCGTCCAAAAAACTCTCGGTCTCGGGTTCCGGCGGCGTTCATATCCTGCACACGGCTTCCGCAGGTGATGCCACGCTGCCTCTGGGCACACTGTCATTCAAGTACGCAGCCGGACCCAAAACCACCTTCTATGCCAATGTGTATGCACGGGCGCAAAACTCCCCTTCGCTTGGCGGACAATACTACCAGTCTCAAGGAGTGCTTCTGGGTGCGCAGCAGCAACTGGGCAGCAAAGTCACCGTCGGTGCTGATTTTGGCTATGACTTCTCCGCCTACCATTCCTATATCGCCGGTGTGTCAGGCACACGCCGAGATCAGGTCCGCTTCATGCGGCCTTGGGTGAAGTATGCGCTGCAGCGCCACCTCTCCCTGGAGGTTTTCTACCAGCACACCTCAAACAATTCCACCGGCACCGGAGCACAGCCATTTTCGCGTGATCTCCTGGGCGCTGGCATCACGGGCTCATGGTAGGAAATTATTCACTTTCCATCTTTATGATGACACACAAACACACCTCATACATTCACGGCAAAGTCGGCCTGCGTGGCATCTGCCTGGCGCTGTACTGCGCCAGCTTAAACCCGTCACTCAATGCACAGCAGTCGTCGGGATTTTCTTCCGGCTCCTCCATGTCTCAAGGTTCGCAGAAGAGCGTGGTTCCTATGGACTATCAGATTCGCGAGGGCGACATGGTTCAGGTTTCCGTGTTCGACGAACCTGAACTGGCTGCGGGCGGCAGAGTGCGCAAGGACGGCACCATTCACTGCCCGCTCATCGGTGCCGTGAGGATCCAGGGACTGAGCCAGATGGCGGCTGCGCGAACGATCGAGGAGGCCTACCGGAAGGACTATCTGGTGCATCCGGAAGTAAACCTGTTCATCTCCCAATTCTCCGTGCAGCGCATCACCATTCTTGGTCAGGTGCAACGCCCCGGCTCGCATGAGCTGCAGGCGGAAAAAGACCTCACCATTTTGCAGGTGCTGGGTCTGGCCGGCGGCCCGACCCGCATCGCCAATCTCAAAAAGGTGCTCGTAAAGCGCGTCGTGGATGGCAGCGAGAAAATTTTCAAAGTGGACGTCAACAGCATGGCGTCCGGAAACCAAACCATGATGTTTTATGTCCGCGAGGATGACGTCATCACCGTCCCTGAAAGCTTCTTTTAATATTATGCAAACAGCCCCTCTCTCCCTGCATCAACCCACGCATGATATGACCCAACGTCTGGAAGCAGATGCTGAATCATCACCGTCCTCCTTGAACCCGGCGCAGCTGGTGGATGGAGTACGCCGTCATAGCTGGATCCCCATCACCCTGGCCCTCTTTGGGCTGATCTTGGGCTACGCCTATTTCAAACGGCAGAAGCCGGTGTATGAGGCCGTCAGCGTCGCACAATTTGGTTCCGAGCAGAATTCCCTGCTGGGTTTGAACAGTGTGAGCACCCCAGGTCTTGGGGATGAGAAATCCGTCAATACGCTCATTCAGGCCGCCAAGAGCCGTGAAGTCGTCGGGCGCGTGGTTTCTGAACTGAATCTGACCCAGCTGGCCGGCTTTTCAGGAGGGCATCCTGCCAATTCCAAAGAAGCACGTGAAAATGCGATCTCCACAGTGAGTTCCATGATCCGCATCAGCCTGCGCAAAGACACACGCCTGATCGATTTCAACGTGACGGGTGCCAATCCTGAACAGGTCGCATCCATGTCCAACCAGGCGGTGCTCAGCCTGGTGGCAGAACTGGAAAGCCAGAAAAGCAAAACCTTGCAGGGCGCCATCCAGGCCCTGGTGGCTGAAGGTCAGCGCCTGCAGGAAAAGCTGAAGAAATCGGAGATCGCCATGCATGACTACAAGCGTTCCAACCAGGCCATCTCGCTCGACGAACGCAAAGACCTCGTGCTTTCGAAATTGAAAGAACTCGGCTCGGAGCTGAACCACCAGTCTAAAGAACGGCTGACACTTGAAACCCAGCTCCAGGCCTGCAAAGAGGAAAAACTGCCGCGCGATGAACTGCTCAGTCTGCCAACCATCGCCAGTCATCCCAAGGTGGGGGGCATTCTCTCCCAGATAGGCAATCAAAAATCCGCGCTGGCCCTGCTGGCAGAGCGTTATAAACCCAAGCATCCCAGGTATGAGGCCATCCAGGCGGTCATCAGCAATCAGGAAGAGCAGCTTACCACCGTCCTTGCCGATGCCGTGCATCTGCTGGAATCAAGCTGTGACCATGCCCGCGAACTGGAGCGCCGCCTGCAGGAACAGCTTAAAAAGCAGGAATCCGAAGCGCTGGATCTGGAGCAGCTCGCCGTTCAATACAACGTCCTCAAGCGCGAGATGGAGTCCGACCAGGCGGTGTATGAATCCGTTCTCACCCGCATCAAGCAGGTGGACGTATCCAAAGGCATGGAAACGCCGCCCATCTGGGTGCATCAGCTGGCCATGGTGCCAGGAGAACCCGTTTCTCCGAACGCCAAGAAGGTGGTCGGCAGCACCACGGCAGGCGGCTTCATGCTTGGACTGGCCATCATCGGTCTCATTGTCATGCAGGACCGCTCCATTCGATCCGTGGACGATGCGCGCCAGAAACTGCGCGTGCCGGTGCTTGGCATGATCGCCAATCTTCCGCACCATCCCGACACCAAAAACCAGCAGCCCAAAGGAGGCCATGATTTCTCCCAAGGCCTGACCCCGGCGCTGATCGCTCACAAGGCGGTCGCGGAAAGCTTCCGTGAGTTTCGTGCCATCATCGCACGGATGGCCAAAGGCCCTCAGACCTGCCACATGGTGGTCAGTGCCATTCCCGATGAAGGGAAGACCTTTGTTTCCACTCATCTGGCCGTCAGCCTGGCCAGCCAGGGCTACCGCACGCTGCTCATTGACATGGATCTGCGGCGCTCACAACTGGCGGAGGTTTTCGGCATTCCCAGCAGCCGCAAGGGGGTGATCGACCTGTTGCTCGAAGAAGCCTCTTTTGCCGAGGTCTGCCTCAGCGGCGGCATCGCCCATCTTGCCATCATGCCCGCTGGAAAGCGTGTGGCCAATCCTGCCGAACTGCTCTCCACCTGTGGCGTGGAACGGCTCAAGGAAATGGCTTTCGCGGCAGGATTTGACCGCATCGTCATCGACACCGCGCCTTTGATCCCGGTGAACGACACCCTGGAACTCGGTGGCCTGGCAGACAGTACCTTCCTGGTGGTCCGCTGCAATCGCACTCCTGCCGACCTCATTCAGGAGGCGATCCGCAAACTGCAGCAGACAGGCATCCCGTTGACGGGTCTGGTCTTGAACCGGCTTGCCCAGCGCACGCGCAGCTACGATTATTATTACCACCGCTCCTACTACAAGGCGGGAGAAAACGAGGAATCCGCACCTCTCCGGCCCGTCTCACGGGCGCTGACTCCACCTCACGACGTGAGTTAAAAGAACTCCAGGACGAGCAGCAGGCCGTGTGCGCATTTCCAAATGAGCACACGGCTTTTTTGTGCCCGTGTTTGGCGAACTGCGTTTGCCAAACACTTGGAGACTGCTTTGCCACCCCCCCGGCTCTGGGAGAGGCACCAAGTCATGGGCGTTTCCACCCGCTCCCGGACGGGCGGGCGGGCTGTCGCCACACCATCCCACCACACGCAGGCTCTTTTCGCAGCCTGAGAGTGTTTGGCGAGCTGCGTTGTTCCCACACCCGGAAACTGCTTCGCCAGTTCGCCGACACAAAAAACCCAGGTTCCTCGAACCTGGGTTTGGTGCTTTTGAGTGCAGGATCAAGCAGCCTGGAAAAGCTGGCTGCCTCCAGCCAGCAGACCATGCTCCACACAGTAACGGGCAATTTTGGCCCCCGAATCAATGCCCGTCTTCTTCCAGATGTTGTGTTTGTGCACGGAGACCGTCTTGGCGGACAGGCTCAAATCCAATGAAATGGCCTTCAGACTTTTGCCATGCGCGAGCTGCAGGAAAATTTCAAACTCACGGCTGCTCAGCACCTTATGCAGTTCTTTTCCGCCCGCAGGCAGGCGCACGGCATTCTCTGCAAAGGACTGCGCCACGCTGCGCGAGAGGTATTTTTTCCCGCGGAGTGCATAATTGATGGCGGTGACGATTTCACCTGGAGGCGAGTCCTTGGCCACGTAGCCGCAGGCCCCGGCCTTCAATGCACGTTCAATCCACAGCGCCTGGATGTGCATGCTGACAACGATGCAGGCAGGGGAAGGCATGGCGGCGGCAAAATCCGCCAGAAGTGTGAGCCCGGAACAGTCCGCCATCTCCAGATCAATGAGAACGACATCAAAGCTATGCTTAGATGACTGCTCACGTGCCTTTTCCGCACTGGTCACCACCACAATTTCAAAATCTTTAAACATCAGCCGCAGGTATTGACCCAATGTCTCTGCGAACATGGCGTGATCATCAACGAGCATGATTTTTTTTGGAGAAGGAGTCATTGTTTTTGGGAGTTGAGAGCTGATAAGCACTTTTGATATATGCAGTCAAAACAGCCGATCTGGCCGCTATGACAATATAAATTTATATGGAAAGTCTTATAATGCGTCTAAATTAAGTTTTATTTATTTAGTCGGCAGTAGAACTCGTTCTAAGCGAAAATTTAAACAAAAAGGGACGATGCCTGAGGGATTGCCCTGCACTCATTTTAGCCCTTATACCCAAGGGGTGAAGTGCTGCACCGGCTCTAAGTACTCTAACCTCGCCAATTTCCATGGAGGACCCTGTGTAATTCCTTGGCGTGTCGTGCCTTAAGCCTCTGTTTAGGCCATTTCAAGAACGGCCTTTAATGATCCAACGACACAGTCTGCGATAATATGCGGCTGCTCTGATTCAGAGCGTCAACAGTGACGCGGCCCACCATGCTCCATGCGAAACTGTTTTAGCCACTTACTTCCCATCATGTCTCTTTTACCAACCCAGGAAACCATCACGATTTTATGAACATGCCTAATTGCGTGCTGTTTCATCCGAGCGAGTTCACCCGTTCGAGCTGGAAATTACTGTTGAAGAAAATTCTGCCGGAGTGCAAAACGACCGAAGCTTCCAATGTGGAAGAAGTCAAGCAGGTGGCAAATCTCGGTTTGGTGAGTCTGCTGATGATGGAATTTCATCCTCGCGACATGGACCACGGACTTGAGGCATTGAAATCCGTGATCGCGCTCACCGGAGGAAAACATCTCATGCTCATTTGCGGCCCGCCTGCGCCGGTGACCACACGAACGGCAATGCAGGCAGGTGCCACCGTGTGCCTTGGCTGCAATGAGTCCGTTGAAGAATTAAAGCGTGCGCTGCATGCAGCGCTGGAAGGAGTGCCTTACATGTCGAGTGAACTCGCCTCTGTCCTGGCCAGATCCATGACACCCTCCGGCGGGTTCGACGAAGATGATGATGCCGCCCAGTATGCTCTCTCGATCAGAGAGGAGGAGGTGCTCGACATGCTTGTTTCAGGATTACGGCCCAGCCAGGTGGCAACCAGGCTGGGACTCAGCATGAAAACGATCTCAAGCCACAAGCGCAATGCGCTGGGCAAACTTGGCGTGTCGAACATTCTGGAAGCTGTGCGGATTTGGATCTGAGCCACTGTCTCGGCCTTCGCAGGCTTTATTGCGAGGCGAATTGCGGTCGCGCAGCGAGATCGAAAGAGCCACCCTTTCCGCAGGCTGTGGAACTCGTCCACGCCACGAGCCCGCGAAAGCGACAGCTCCCGCCGACGCACTCCAAAGACGCTCTTTGCAGCATGGAGGACCCAAGAGTGGAGTGGAGTGGAGTGGAGTGGAGTGGAGTGGAGTGGAGTGGAGTGGAGTGGAGTGGAGTGGAGTGGAGTGGAGTGGAGTGGAGCCCGAATGGCGATCTTTTCCATAAAGATGGAATATCCTTAAATGTGGCTCTATTCTTTACAGACAAGTAAAGAACAGCCGTGGCGGCGACCCTCTTGAGGCATCGCATACCCCCATCAGAAAAGGGGCCGATGATCACCTGGAAACAGCGCCTGTTCAAAGTGCCTTTTCACTGGGAGAAAAGAGCAATGTTGAGCTAGCTTCATCCACCCATTGAGCTCGCCAAAACCATGAAGCAAAAGGGGCCCAATCCATAAGGATTCACTTACCATTCAGGATTTGTTCGTTCTTCTTTTTTGCCGATTGTATGGCTGTTATGAAAATAATCCCTGCTCTACTTACAATCCTCCTTACAACAGCTCTCACCGCTCGGGCTGATGTGATCACACAAACCCTCGACTTTGGCACCTTCAACGGCGGCCAACAGTATTACTTCAATCAGTTCAATACCGCTCTCGGTACGCTGACGGGAGTGACGCTCAACTGGACCATCAACTCCACCATCACGAACGCCACCGTGACCAATGAGAACACTGGCACAGTCACCCTGAGCAAGATCGCCTTTACCAATTCAGTGCAAGGCTATGTGCCCTCGGTTGGTGAGAATGACTCGGCACTGGTGGCGGATGCACTCAGTGGCAAAACAGTGAATGCCACTGGCAACAAGACTCTCACCCACGGCCAGTCTTATACCATGAGCAACATCACCATGAACCCCTTCACGCAGACGGACCAATACACCACCGGAGACAACAGTTTCAATGCGTTCAAGGGCACCGGGAGCGTTCCGATTTACCTGACAAACACGTTTGGAGCCACCCCCACGGCCACAGGTTCCGGCAGCACCACCACTTCCTGGCTGACGAGCATCACCGGCAGCACCAGTGGCAATCTGCACGTCACCTACACCTACAGCGCCACACCAGCGCCGATCGCGCCGGTTCCTGAACCTCCAGCCCTCATTCTCGGCTTTGGTGGAATTCTGGGCATGGCGGGGTTGGCCTTCAAGCGCCGCACGAAGAATGCCCCAGCAGTGCTCGCCTGATCTCTTCCACCCTTTCACCGCCCGCTCTCTTGAACTCCCGAACTTCAGCGAAAAGCAGATCCGTGTGGTGGCTGTCAGCCTCCTCCGTCGTCTGCCTGTGTTTTGCACTTCAAGAGATTTGGGTTCGCCATCCAGCCTGTCATTTTTTACCGCTTCCTCTGATTACCTGGCTGTGGCTGGCAGCCCGGGACGGGATGGTCCGGGCCGCAGCGGCTCCTCAAAATTCGTCGGCATTCAGATGGCTCGCCATCGGCCATCTGTTGCTGGCACTCGTTTCGTTTCTGCTGATTTCGCCCTTCCTCGCAGGTCTGGCGTGTTTCATGACTTCGGCAGCCCTGGCGGTGGCCAAGGGAAAACCAGCGGAGCATGAAGCTCCGGCATGGTCGCTTCCGGCCCTCTCCCTGTTTTTCATTCCCCCGCCGATGATGCTGGACCAACATCTCCACCAGGTGCTGGCGGGACTCGCCGCCCGGCTCAGCCAGGGCTGGCTGGATGCCATGCAGGTGCTGCATGTCGTGCAGGGAACGATCGTCGCCACACCAGCGAAACGCTTCTTTGTTGATGATGCCTGCAGTGGCACGAACACCCTGCTTGTGGCCATCTGCGTGGCATTGATCCTCAGCATCCTCAATAGAAGATCATTGCTGCATGCGGCAACGCTGCTTGTCACCGCAGGCCTGCTTTCCGTGGCATCCAATGTTCTGCGCATCTGTCTGGTGATCGGCAGTTCCCACTTCTGGGGCTGGGAGCTCGATCACGGCTGGGTGCATGATGCCGTGGGCATTGTCTTCTTCCTGCTGGATCTGCTGCTGATCTGGAGCGCAGACCACGGCCTGCATTTCCTTTTCAACCGGTCGTATGAACACGAAAGCCGCGACACCTGGGCCACCCCGCCGGTCCCCGTCGTAGCGTCCAGCCTTTTCAGCCGCCTGAGCTTGTGCGTGGCAGTCATTGGCGCGGCACTCCTCGTCGGCCCGACCGTCTTATCCCTCAGCCGCCCTGCCGCCACCCCGCTCGCCGTTGGGAGCCCTTCCGACCTCGGACAGATTCAGATGCCCGCAACCTTGTCTGGCTGGGTGCGCGAAGGCGACAAGCCCGTGGAAGATTCCATGATCGGCAAAGTGGGAGTGCGCAACCAGGTGTGGCTCTACCACAAAGGTGGCCAGGAGGCCTATGTCGCGGTCAATTTCCCTTTCCAAGGCTTCCATGACACACGGCTCTGCTACACCGGCCAGGGCTGGCAGTTTCAGCAGCAGGTGGACGCCGCGCTGCCCGGAGACGCTCCAAACACCGTGCGCTTTCTGGAAATGAACCAGCCCACCGAGATGACCCGCGCGCATCTCTGGCTGAGTGTGCTGGACGAGCACGGCACAGCCCAGCCCTTCATCTCTGAAGAGCCCCTGGAGCGAATGACCGAGCGTCTGCTGTCACGCTGGTCCAGTCCGAAACCGGTGACCACCACCACCTACGTGCTCCAGCTCATGACCCTTGAGCCGGACAATGACACCCGCTCACGGAACGCACTCACCGAACTGCTCGCTAGTGCGCGCACCTGCCTGGCCGAAGCCATTTCAAACCACAGCCCTGTTGCTGGAAAGGAAAGTGAATGATCGAAGACTTCATGCATGAAACACGCTACCGCATCGCCGCGATGCTGGACCAGCGTAAACCCCTGGACGGAGTGCTGGGACTGCCTGCGTTCTTTGCCCTGATCCTGCTCGCTTTCATGTTCATCAACTCGCGTGACGATGTCAGCAGCGAGTCTTTGGAGCAGCTGGAGAGAGAAGCGCAAAGCCAGCTCGACAAAGGCCATTTTGTGGAAGCTCGCATCGCAGCCATGCGGCTGATGCAGGATGGGGTGCAGAATTCCAAAGCCATCCTGATCGAAGCCAAGGCGCTCCGTGGCATGGGCCGGGAGATCGAAGCCTTGCGTCTGCTGTCCCGCATGGCCCCCATCGACCGCCCCGGTCATGCTCCCGCCCATGTCATCCAGGCCACGATTCTCCTCGCTCAGAAAACTTGCGACATCCAGGCGGCCCGGCAGCACATCGACAACGCCCTGCTCAGCGATCCGTCCAGCCAGGACGCGCTGGAACTGGCCGCACGCTTTGCCGCTGCCGGGCGGGATTGGAAAATCGCTCTGTCTTATCTCAACAAGATGGAGACCCACAAGCGGGCTGATCTCCTGCTAATGAAAGCCACCGCTCTGCAGTTTTCCGGCCATGAGGAAGAGGCGGTTAAATTTGCACTCCAGGCGGAAACAGCCCTGCGCCTCATGCAGGAAACAGTCACAGCCAATGGCAACGAGGTACGTTTTTCCATCGCAGCCAGCCTCAGCTTGCAGCGCAAGTTTGGAGCAGCCGTCCAATGGATGCTGAGCACCGTCAATGGCAATCCCACCAAGGAAGAGCGCCAAGTCATCGGCGGCATCTATCTTTCCTGGAGCAGACACCTCAAAGAGCAGGCCTCCCCCGATCGCATGGAAGTGCTGCACCTGCTGGAGCAGGGCATCCAGGCCAGCCCGGAAAGCCAGGACCTCATCATGGCCTTCCTCAGTGACTGTGAAGAACTCACCAGCACTCCCGCAGACCGCCAACGCTATGTGGAAAAGATCCTGGGCAACGGCGGCATCTCCACCTCCTTTCTCCATTACTACCTGGGGGTGCAGGATTGGAAGCAGGGCAACCGCGAAGCCGCGAAGTCACATTTCGAACTCGCCAGCTCGCTCAATCCTGGATTCAAGGTCATCGGCAACAATCTGGCTATGGCCATCGCGTCGGTTTCCACAGATCGTGCGGACTTGGAAAAAGCTCTCGCGATCATCAATGAATTGATTCAGCAGGAGCCGGAAAACCCGTTCTTCCTGGACACCCGCGGCCATGTGCATGCCAAAATGGGACAGTTCAAAGAGGCCGTGCGTGACATTGAACGCTCCCTGCCCAATGCCCGTGACAAGAACTCCTCCCACGTCAAACTGGCCGACCTGTATGAGCGGCTGGGGATGATCGATCTCGCATCGGAGCATCGCTCAGCCTCTCTCGCGCATATGGCCGCTGCAACGGGCGCAAATCCAGGCGTTCGGTAAGCGGGATGGGAGCGAATACGTTGAGGCGGGAGCAGGTGCCCGCCCCGTTTTTCGCCCAGGAGCGGCAGTCTGAGAGTGGCTGAACGGCGTAACCCATTTGCGGTCTAAAGTGCGAGCACCTTGACATCCGGGGTGAAAGCATGCCCTAAGTAGGCCCTTTTTTCCGTCACCACCTGTTCATACGCACATGCCCAAAACCCTGATCATTGCCGAAAAGCCCAGTGTCGCCGCCGATCTTGCCCGCGCACTTGCCAAAGCCCCTGGCATGAAGCCCTTCGCCAAAGAAAAGGACTGGTACGAAAATGAAACGCACGTGATCTCCTCCGCCGTGGGCCATCTGCTGGAGCTCGGCATGCCGATGGTGGACGGTAAAAAGGTCGGCTGGGGCTTCACCAGCCTGCCGATCATGCCGGAGCAGTTTGAGCTTAATCCCATCGAGCAAAGCGCGGACCGCTACAAACTGCTGACCAAGCTGCTCAAACGCAAGGATGTGGACAGCGTGATCAATGCCTGCGATGCCGGGCGTGAGGGTGAGCTGATTTTTCGCTACATTATGGATGCCAGCGGCTGCAAGAAGCCCGTGCAGCGCCTGTGGATGCAGTCCATGACCCAAGGCTCGATTCTCGATGCCTACAAGCACTTGCGGACCAACGAGCAGATGCTGCCGCTGGCAGACGCGGCGAAGTGCCGCAGCGAAAGCGACTGGCTGGTGGGCATCAACGGCACCCGTGCGCTCACCGCGCTGAATTCACGCCATGGCGGCTTCCGCCTCACCCCGGTGGGCCGGGTGCAGACGCCGACGCTGTCGGTGCTGGCTCATCGTGAGCTCGACATCGCCGCCTTCGTGCCACGCACGTATTTTGAAGCCATCGCGCTGTTTGAAGTCTCTGCGGGCCAGTATTCCGGCCGCTGGATCAACGAAAGCTTCAAGAAAGACGAGACCGACGAGCATAAGAAGGCCGAGCGTCTCTGGGAGCAAGGCACCGCGCAGGCGATTGCCGACCGCTGCAAAGGCAAGCCCGGCATCGTCGAGCAGGTCACCAAGCCCACCCGTCAGGCCCCACCCCTGCTCTACGATCTGACCAGCCTCCAGCGCGAAGCGAGCAACCGCTTCGGCTTCTCTGCACGGCGCACCCTGCAAATCGCGCAGGCGCTCTATGAAAAGTTCAAGGTGCTGACCTATCCTCGTACGGATTCACGCCACCTGCCGGAAGATTACCTCAGCACGGTGACCGAGACGCTGCAAACCTTTGCCAGCCACGACAGCCGCAAGCAGGACGCCCTGCCGCATGAACTCGGCACGCACGCCGCCACCGCGCTGGATAAAAAGTGGGTTCGGCTCAACAAGCGCATCTTCGACAGCACCAAGGTCAGCGACCACTTTGCCATCATCCCAACCGGTCAGATTCCCCCGAAAGAGCTGCCCGAGGCCGAGCAGAAGCTGTTCGACATGGTGGCACGCCGTTTCGTGGCGGTGTTCTTCCCGGCGGCTGAGTTTGAAGTGACCACGCGCATCACGCGAGTGGGCCAGGATGCCTTCCAGAGTAACGGCAAGGTGCTCAAGGAGCCCGGCTGGCTCTCCGTCTATGGCAAAAAAGCGGCTGAAGAAGCCGCTGAAGGTGGTGAAGACGCCGCCAAACTGCTCGTGGCCGCGAACCCCGGCGATAAAGCCAGCACCCTAGATGTCGAGGTCAATGAGCACCAGACCAAGCCGCCACCGCGCTTCACGGAAGCCACCATTCTTTCCATGATGGAAGGTGCCGGCAAACGCGTGGAGGACGAGGAATTCGCCGAAGCCATGAGTGAACGCGGTCTGGGCACGCCTGCGACACGTGCTGCGATCATCGAAGGTCTGATCATGGACCGGTACATCGAGCGTGTGCAGCGAGACTTCCACGTCACCGCCAAAGGCCTCGCACTCATTGAGCAGATCAGCGCCATTGGCATTGATGAGCTCAGCTCGCCCGAAATGACCGGTCAGTGGGAATACAAGCTGCGCCAGATGGAGCATCGGGAACTGGATCGCGCCAGTTTCATGCGCGACATCCGCCACCTCACCAAGCAGGTCGTGGAAAAAACCAAGGCCTATTCCAAAGCGGCCAAGGACAAGGTCTTCCCCGATTTCCCCGCCACCTGCGGTGTGTGTGGCAGCAAGGAAGGCTACAAGCAGACGGAAGAATTCTACGGCTGCAAAAATCCGAAGTGCAAAGTGCGCGTCTTCAAGACCGTGGCCAGCCGCCCGCTCAGCGAAGATGAGATCCGCACCCTGATCGAAAAACGCTTCCTCGGCCCGCTCGACGGCTTCCGCAGCAAAAAGGGCAAGGACTTCAGCGCCGCAATGCAGATCAAGGACGACATGAAAGTCGCCTTCGTCTTTGGCGACGGAAGTGATCCAGACAGTATCAACTGGGATGAATGCGCGGTGATCGCAGACTGCCCGGTGTGCGCCAAGAAAGGCCGCAAGGGTGAAAAGATCTACGAAACCGCGGACGCTTACCAGTGCAAGATCAACGCCGCCGAGTCCTCCAAGTGCAACGCACGTCTTCCAAAGAAGCTGTGTCAGAAGGACATCACGCCCGAAAACGCACGTGAGTTCTTCGCCGATGGCAAGACCTCGCTGATCACCGGCATGATCTCCAAACGCGGACGCCCCTTCAGCACCTTTCTTGTCTGCACTCCAGGTGAGAAGCGCATCATGAGCTGGGAATTCCCGCCGCGTGAAGCGAAGCCGAAGGCCGAAAAGAAGGCGAAGAAGCCTGCCGGAGTCAGCGGGCGCGGCTAAACCGCGTCCGGCTTTGTTTTCGTCAGATGCGCGTATTTCGTCTTCCAGTCTTCTGGAAGACGTGCGGGCCTGCCTTCTGGCATCTGCACCAGCGCCAATGACTGGCGGCAGGTGATGAGGAGGGCATTGTCTTCGGCGCGGCGCATTTCAAACGAGCACCAGAAACGTACACGTTCGACGGTTTCGAGCCTGCCATGGATGATGAGTTCGTCTCCCAGTCTGGCCGGCTTTTTGTAGTCGATCTCGGTGCGCACCACGACAGGGAAGAGCTGGGACTGCGCCATGTCGCGCAGCTTCATGCCCATCAGGCCCGCAAGGCGCGTACGCGCCGTCTCGATCATGCGGAGGTAGGCGATGTTGTGAACCACGCCACCGCAGTCGGTGTCAAAGAACATCACCTCTTCGCGGGTTTCAATGGTTGGCGTCTCTTGCATGTCAGTTCAAAGCAGCGCGTACAGCAGCCTCATCGACGCCCCGCAGGCCAAACACGCGTAGCACGGTGTCTTCGATGAGATTGTTGGGACAGGAAGCGCCGGCGGTGATGCCGACGGTCACCGGGCCGTCGCCAGCCAGCTTGGTGGAGTAGCTTTCCTTCTCGGCTTTGAGGTGGAGATCGAAATGGACAATCTGCTCCAGAGATTTGAGGCAGTCGGCGGTGCGGATGAAAAAGGTCGGGAGCTGCTGCTCGCCAATTTCGACGAGATGCGTCGTGTTGGAGCTGTTGTAGCCGCCGACGACGAGGAGCACGTCCAATGGCTGCTGCAGCAGGCCAAAAAGGGAGTCCTGGCGTTCCTGCGTGGCGCCGCAGATGGTGTCGAAAACTTGGAAATTGGTAATGCCTGCTTCAGGGCCGTGGCGGTCCAGCACGGCCTGGCGCAGGCGACGCTGAACTTCTTCCGTTTCCGACTTGAGCATGGTCGTCTGATTGGCCACGCCGATGCGCGTGAGGTGCTGATCGGGGTCAAAGCCATCGGAATGGGCTCCGGGCGGGAAACGTTTCAAAAAGGCTTCTTTGTCTCCGCCATTGCGGATGTAGTCGCAGACGTAATCGACATCGGCCAAGGTGAGCACCACTAGGTAGTTGCCCATGCCGTCGTCGCCCATGGCGCGGGAGGAGGTGGCGCGGGTTTCTTCGTGGCTGGCTTTGCCGTGAATGATGGAGGTAAAAGCAGTCTTGGCATACTGCCGGACGCGCTTCCAGACGCTCATCACATCGCCGCAGGTCGTATCGACCACCATGCAGCCGCGGGCGGCGATCAATTTCATGAGCCTGGTTTCAGCGCCGAAGGCTGGGACGATGACCACGTCGTCCGGTGTCATCGTGGCGACCATCGCTTCATGCTCCGCATTGGGAATGCTGACCACCCCCATTTCGGTGAGCTGGCGGTTCACTTCCTGATTGTGGATGATTTCACCCAGCAGAAAAACGCGGCGGTCAGCAAAGACTTTTCGTGCCGCGTAGGCAAGGTCGATGGCGCGTTCAACGCCATAGCAGAAGCCGAAATCTCGGGCCAGACGCACGGTGGTGGCACCGATCTGAATCACGCTGCCTTTGGCGCGGATTTGCTCGACAATGCGGCTGCGGTAATGAGTCTCCACCTCGGCCTGCACGCGCTCCATCACCTCAGGGGTACGAACATTGACCCGACGGGCGGCTGGAGCAGGTGCAGACATGAGATGGAATTAAGCTAACTCAGTAGTACATTTTGCCTTTGGCGGCATCTTCAAAGACCTTGTTGCTGTTCATATACGAATCAGGCGGGTCGGCGAGCTTGCTATCGTCAAGCACTGGCAGAGTTTTGCCAATGGTGGCGTCTTCAGGCTGGGAGACGGCGATGTTGAGCGGCGTACCGGTCCGGACCATGCTGAAAATCTTCTGCGCGGACTTGATCGGCAGACGGACGCAGCCGTGGGTGCAGGGATAAGGCTTCACCCAGCCCCAGTGCATGCCATAGGCGGACTGGAACTCCATCCAGAAGGTCATCGGATACCCGGCTCCTGGGCTGCTGGCACGGCGGCGGTTGGCCACCTTGCTGTAGATGGTGAAATTGCCTTTGGGAGTCGGGGTGCTGGCGGTGCCGACAGAGCATGGGGTCGCGAGGAGCACTTCGTTGCCTTCCATCACATAAACGCGCTGGGCTCCGGTGCTGAGCTTGACACGCACATTCGAAGGGTTTTTCACGGGTTTGGTCGCCGGGTCATAACTGAGGGAGGAATGGCCGCCTGTTTTAACGGCGGCGCAGTTGCTGAGAGCGAGAGCGAGCCCGGCAAAGGCAAGCGCCTTTACGGAACAGCGGAGGATGGAGAGGTGCGAATGCATAGAGGCAGCGCATGTAGCACACGATTCCCTCCGCTCCACCGTTTTTCTTCATTGGATGATCCGCTTGCAGACAGTGAGAAACTTTGTCCTCCTTGATGCGTTCTATCGCCCCACATGCCCACCCCTTCTTTGATCGACGTTCTCGTACGCACCGCCGCCAGCGCCGGATGCGAGGAACCCACGCGGCTGCGCCACGCCCTCGAACTTGCCTCCGACAACCGCCAGCCGCTCATGGATGCCGTGGTGGACAGCACCATGGTGGATGAAGACCGCTTCTTTGCCCAGCTCGCGACCGGTCTGGGCATGCCCTATGCCGAGGAAGGCATCGGCGAGGCTGTGGAAGGCCTGCGCAACAACTTCCCCGCCAAGCTGGCCCTGCGCCATCGCATCTGCCCGCTGCAGGTCGCCAGCGGCGAAGCGACGATCCTGACCTACAATCCGTTCGATCTCAGCGCCCGCCAGGCCGTGGGCCAGGAGCTGCGCAAACGCGTCCACTGGCAGATCGCGCCGCGCCACCGCATCCTGGAAGCCCTGCACCAGGGCTACGGCGTGGGCGCGGAAAACTTCGAAGAACTGCTCGAAGGCCGCGAAAGCGGCGATGAGCACGATGACATGAAGCAGGAAACCACCGTGCTGGATGAGGCGGATGAAGAAGCCACGGTGCTGAACTTCGTGAATCAAATCTTCCGTGAGGCTCTCAAGGAACGCGCCACGGACATTCACATGGAGCCGCTGGAGCGCGATCTGCGCATCCGTTATCGGGTGGACGGCAAGCTGCTCGAAGTCCCCGTGCCGCCCAACATGCGCCTGCTCCAGGCCTCGCTCATTTCCCGCCTCAAGATCATGGCTCACCTCGACATCGCGGAGCGCCGCATGCCGCAGGATGGTCGTATCAATCTCGAACTCGATGGTGAACCCATCGACGTGCGCGTGGCCACCATTCCGAGCGTGAATGGCGAATCCGTCGCGCTCCGCCTCCTCACCCGCAAAAAATTCGACCTGATGGCGCTTGGGCTTGATCCAGCCACCGAGGCAACGATTCGCAAACTGCTCGCGGCACCCAACGGCATCATCCTCGTCACCGGCCCCACCGGTTCCGGCAAGTCGTCCACTCTCTACACCTTCCTCAAGGAGCTCAACACCAAGGAGCGCCGCATCGTCACCATCGAAGACCCGGTGGAAAACAAGCTCGACGGCATCATCCAGATCGCGGTGAAGCCTGAAATCGATCTCACCTTCGCCGCCGGCTTGCGCAGCATTCTGCGTGGCGACCCCAACGTTATCATGGTCGGGGAAATGCGCGACCAGGAAACGGTCGAGATCGCCATCCGTGGCGCTTTGACCGGCCACTTGGTCTTTTCCACGCTCCACACCAACGACGCGGTCGGTGGCATCTCGCGTCTGATCGACATGGGCATCGAGCCGTTCATGATTTCGTCCTCCGTGCGTGCTTTCCAGGCCCAGCGCCTCGTGCGCACCCTGTGCGGACTGTGCAAGCAGCCGACGCACTATGAAGACAGCCATCTGCGCACCACGGGGTTCCCGATGGAATGGAAGAGCCAGCTCTTCAAGCCCGTCGGCTGCCGTTCCTGCCGCAACACCGGCTTTACTGGACGCCTGGCGATCATGGAAATCTGTCTCATGACCGAGGCCCTGCAGGAAAAGATCAACAACCGCGCCAACACCATGGAACTCAAAGTCCAGGCGCTCAAAGACGGCATGGTGCCCATGCGCCAGTATGGCTTCCGCAAGGCTTCACAAGGCGTGACCACTTTGGAGGAAGTCATGACGGTGACAGCGGCGACCGAGTGAGGTTGCAAACCCACGTCTGATTCAGTATCCTCACCCCATGATCCTCGACGACAATCCGCCAGTAGCATTGATGCTCGAACAGCTCACGGCTGATCAAAAATGGCAGGCCTTCCAGTTTCTCTGGAAAGAGGTGGTCAAAGACCATCAGGAGGAGATCGAGCCACCGGCATGGCATGAAGAAATTCTGCGTAAGCGTCTCGAAAAAATCAAGAGTGGCAAAGCAGTCTGGCATGATCTGGGCCAGGCCTTCGAGGACTTGCGAAAAGAGCTGGCATGAATGTCACCCTCGAAGATGATGCCAAACAAGACCTGCGCGACAGCTTCCACTTTTACGAGGAGGACGAGCCGGGAGCCGGTTGGTATTTTCTCGACAAAATGCAGGCAGAACTTCAAACTCTCGGTGGATTTGGTGGTGTGCATCGTCAGCGTTTCGGCTTCCACTTCTACGCCTCCACGCGTTTCCCGCACGGTGTCTATTCCCGGATCGACGGCAACACCGTCCAAATAGCCGCCATCATCGACAGCCGCCGCGATCCCAACCTGATCCGCAAAATTCTTCGCCAGCGCTGATCCCAATGCCCGCCTTCACCTACACCGCCCTCACCACCACCGGCCAGACCGTCACAGGATCCGTCACGGTCACTTCGCGCGCGGAGGCGTTTCGGAAGATCGAAGCGCAGGCGCTGACGCCGGTGAAGGTGACACAGGAAGAGAAGTCCGATGCGGCGAAAGCGAAAATCGCAGCAACGGCTGGCGGACCGGTGAAGCTGAAGCGCGCCCAGCTCATTCTGTTCACTGAAGAAGTCGCGGACCTGCTAGATGGCGGCCTGCAGATCGACCAGGCGTTTCGAGTGATGCAGGAGCGGCAGGAGTCGGGAGCCCTGCGCATCATTGCCACCACGATGCGCAACGAACTGCGCGAAGGTTCCTCGGTCGCCAAGGCTCTCAGGAAGGCCTCGCCAAGCTTTGATGATCTTTACTGCAATCTTGCCGCAGCAGGCGAGGTTAGCGGCTCCCTGCCCAGCATTCTCCGGCGCCTCGCGAACAATCTCGCGGTGATGGCCGACCTGCAGGCCAAGGTGACGCAGGCCATGATCTACCCGGCCTTCCTGATCGGCGCGTGTATTGTGCTCATGGTGGTGTTCATGACCTTCATGGTGCCGCAGATCATGGACTTGATGGGCAAGAACGGTCAGAAACTTCCGGCGGCCACACAGCTTCTCATCAGCTTCAATCAATTCATGGGCGAGTGGTGGTGGGCCATAGGCGCAGCCGTCACGGCGGGCGTGCTGACTTTTCGCGGCTACATCTCCAGCCCGGCCGGCCGCATGTGGTGGGATGAGACCAAGCTCAAGCTCCCGCTCTTCGGTGCCATCATGAGCATGCGCTTCTACGCGCAGTTCGCGCATTCGCTGGGCAACCTCATCACCAACGGCGTGCCGCTCCTAAACAGCATCCGCCTTGTGTCCAAGATTTCTGCGAACGTCTTCATCCAATCGCTGCTGGCCAAGGTCACCACCCAGGTCTCCGAAGGCTCCCCCCTCTCCACCACCCTGCGCAAGGTCGGCAGCTTTCCGCTGCTGCTGGCGGACATGATTGCCGTGGGCGAGCAGACCGGCCAGCTCGGCAAATCGATGGAAAAGTGCGCCACTCGTTATGATAAGGAGCTCGACAAACGTATCAAACGCATGACGTCGATGATCACGCCCATCATCCTCATCGTCATGGCCGTCATGGTGGGCACCGTGGCCTACTCCATCGTCGCCGCCATCGCCCAAAGCGTCACCGGCATCCGGGGTGGCGGCTAAACTGGTGAAACCAACTTCATTTCCTCCTGTTCATAACCTCATAAATCCTGTTCACTCGTTTCGTCATGAAAATCCGCACACCGCACTCCAAGCCACGCCCAGCCGCCGCCTTCACGCTCATCGAAATCGTGATCACTCTGACCATTATCGCCATCCTGGCCTCCGGCTCGATTTACCTGCTCAAAGGCCAGATCGACTCCGCCAAGGACACCCGCGTGGACAGCGACTTGCAGGCCATCGGGCTTGCGCTGCAGTCCTATGAATCCCGCGCCCTGCGCATGCCGACGACCGAGCAGGGCTTGATGGCCCTCGTGGAAAAACCCACGCTGGAACCGATCCCTGAAAACTACCGCGCCTTCATGGAAGAGCTGCCGAAAGATCCCTGGGGCCTGCCTTACAAGTACCGTTTCCCCGCTCAGAAGTCCAAGAAGCCCTATGATCTCTGGACTGCCGGACCTGACGGCCAGGACGGCACGGATGATGACCTCGGAAACTGGAAGAAGACAGCGGCAAAATAGCCCATGAAAGCTGCATGCCGAAGCACGAAGACATGCCATGACGAGAGTGATGACCTCACCACCCGCCATGGCTCCTTCATTCGGCATGGGGCCGCCAGGGCGTTTACGCTGATTGAGATCGTCATCGCCTTGACCATCGTCGCCATCCTGGCGGCAGCGACGGTGCCGATGCTAAAAGGTTTCCAGGATGAACGGCTGGCACGTGAGCCCGTGACGGCGCTGCTCAAGCTGGCGCGCGAAGCACGCATGCGCGCGATGCAGGAGAAGCGCCCGTATCAGGTCGCGTTTCATGCCACGGGATTCACGGCCTCACGCTACTTCAACCCGTACCTTCAGCTCTCGGAACTGAACGAATTTCTTGTGGCGGGAGAAACCGCACCCGCTGTGGAGAGCACGGTCGATCAAGGTGAAAAAACCGACCTCGACAGTGGTGCCGGTTCCAACAAGACCACTGAACTGCCGCTGGCCCCGCCCGCGCCCAAATTCGACGAACACTGGTCGGAGAAATATGCGCTGCCGAAGGAGGTGAAGTACCAGATTCAGCATTGGTACGATGTCGAGCCCACCCCGATCGAGGGCGAGCTGGTGAAGCTCTGGGTGTTCCAGCCGAGCGGCGTCTGCCAGCCGCTGAAAATCCATGTCGAAGGCCCTTCCTCGACATTTGACGTCGAGTTCGGAGCGCTCACCGCAGACATCGTGAAGGAAAACGTCGATCTGCGATGAAACCGAACTCCCATCCCCGCAAGCGCCTCTTTCGGCGCGGCTACATCCTCTTCGAGCTAGTGCTGGCGCTGACGATTTTCGCCATCGCGGTGCTCGGGCTGGCGAAGGCGCTGAACCAGGCGCTGGAGACGGCCAACCTGCTGAAGCGCGACCAGATCATCCGCATCGGCATGCGCAACTTCTTTGAAGAACTCCGCAACAAGCCGCTGGCCAAGATGAGCACCACCTACATGGACACGACCTACGGCATCTCTTACACCAGCACCACGGAGGCGTTGTCGTTGAAGACCACCAGCGGCGGCATTCTGAGCGACATGTACAACCTCACCATCCATGCCACCTCGTCATTCGACGGCGTGCCGCAGGAGGACACCCTCAACGTCTATGTTTACAAGCCCGCCCAGCCATAGACGGCGCTCCGCCTTCACCCTGATCGAGGTCGTCATCGGCATCACTATCCTTTCGATGATCACAGCCACGCTGTTTGCAATCATCCGCGGCTCGGTGCGCGGCGCAGCGGAGATCGAGCACATCCAGCGTGAGAGCGATTCCATGAACCGCTTCATTGAACTGTGCCGCCGCACCTTTGCCACCCTCCCCAGCACGGCCTCGCTGTCTTTGAAGATTGTGCAGGGCTCAGAGCCCGTGATTCAGGAGCTGACCATCACCGGCTCACCGGACTGCTTCCCCTTTGGCAGCAATCCCATCACCTCCAAGGACACCATCCTGACCCTGCGACCCTACCCGGATGCCGTTGTGGACGACAACCAAAAACTGCTGAACTACCTCAGCCTTTCACGTGAGGATCTCATCCCGCTGACCGGTGACATGAAGTCCGGCGTTCAACAGACCACGACGGGGATCTACGCCCCAGACACCCAAGGACGCTACTGGATGCCGCTGCTGCCGGATGTCGTGTCGTTCAAATGGCGGTTTTATGTCCAGAAGGAAGAAACGTGGTATGAAGAGTGGAGCAAGTCCACGTGGCCTGATCTCATCGAGGGCCAGCTGGTGATGAAGAACCGCACTCTGCCGGTGCGCATGGTTTTCAGCCTGCCGGTGCTCATCATCGTCGCGGGCAAGGCCCCGGCAAACAACGGCACTGCCAGCAATCAGCCCGTGGGTGCCACCGGCGGCGGAGCAGGCGGAACCAATGGTCAGGGAGGGCAAGGGGGCCAGGGTGGCGGTGGCCAAGGCGGTCAGGGTGGTGGCGGTCGCGGTGGCCAGGGCGGCGGTGGCCCTGGAGGTGGCGGCGGCGGGCCCGGCGGTGGTGGCGGAGGACCTCCAGGTGGTGGTGGCGGCGGACCGCCAGGCGGAGGAGGGGGCGGCAGATGAAGACTGCTTTTCCAGCCACTCGCCATCCTACCCGGCGCATTTCAGCCCAGGGCTCCGCCCTCATGCTGATGATCTGGGCCATCCTGCTCATGTTCGTCACCGTCATGGGAGTGGTGCAGTACATCACCTACAGTGCGGAAGAGTCCAAACAGGCGGCGTATGACTTTCGTGCCTTGAGTCTCGCGGAAAGCGGCATCGCCGTGGGCCTGCACCCCAGCACGCGACGGGGTGACATTGTCATGAAACAAAAGGTGGGGCCTGACAGCGGTTTTGATGTGGTCATCAACTACGAAGGTGCCCGCATCCCGATCAACTACATCACGGATGAGCGCCTCCGCGAGTCGGTCTACAATCTTTTCATTTACTGGCAGCTCAATGCGGAAGACGCCGGCATTGCGGCAGATTCACTGGCCGACTGGGTGGACAGTGACAGCACCCAGCGCGCCAATGGCGCCGAGGCCGAATATTACAAGAGCCTGGGCATCTTCGATGCACCGCGCAACCAAGGCTTCATCCGCGTGGACGAAATGATCCTGGCGCGCGGCATGGATGCCGTGGACCGCAAAAAACCGGACTGGCGCAATTACTTCAGCATTTACGGCGAGGGGCAGATCGATCTGCGCACCGTGTTCAAAGACGTGCTGCTGGCCATTACGGGGGCATCGGAAAACGATGTGCAGCGCTTCATCAGTGAACGCGACGGCGGCGATGGCATCCCGGGCACGGAGGATGACCGCCGGATTCGTGCGGATGAAGCCTATCAGATTCTCGGCCTCAGCGGGGACCGCCTGAAGGCCGTGAGCGGCATCGTCAATGACAGTGACACCTCCCTGCGTCGCATCACCAGCATCGGCTGGGTCGGCAGCAAACGCTCGAAAATCATCCTAGTCACCCGGCGCGATCAAACAAGCGGCGCAGTGACTTATCTGGGACGCATCGAGGAATGAAAAACGCCTCGACAAGCGCTGCTTCACCCGGCAATCGACATTCGTCATCCCACGCCGCAACTTCCCACGTCATTGCACGTTCTAAAAGGCCCTCCACGAATGTCCCTAGCCGCCACCACCCTGCTCCTACCCGCCCCTGATGCCTCCTGGCATGTGTGGAAGCCGCGTGCGACCTCCAGCGCCGAGACCGTGGAAAGTCCGTCCGAAGCCAGGCATGTGGGCAAACCCCTGCTCATCGGCCTGCCCGCCTCCGCCTGTCGCACCATCGGGCTGATCCTGCCGCAAACAGACACCGAGCTGCTGGAGCAGATCATTTCCACCCAGCTCGAACGCCGTGGTTTCAAGCTGGAGCATGACGCGGTGGGTCGAAACTACCGCTGGCATCTGCTCGGCCAGAGCGGCGGCCTCGTCATCGTCAGCGTGGACGTTCTGGCGGAGCCTTTCCCGGAAGCGCTGGCCGCCTCCCATGCCAGCGACTACACCGCCGCGCTCAGACTTGCGCAACTTCCCGCCGGCCACATGGTCATCATCGAGGAACAGGGGGACCTTGTGCTCGCGGCCAGTCATCAGGGCAAACTCTACCACAGCCATATCTTCGCCAAAGCACCGGCCGCCGAGGAGGCGCTGATCTTGGAGATCACCTTGGCACGGCTGACCTTAGAGTCTGAACTCGGTGCCGATACGATCGAGGGAGTGGCGCTCGTCGGTGGGAACTTCGACCGGGGCCTCACCACCCGTCTCAGCTCCATCTTGGATCTGCCGGTGCGCAGCCTCTCAGATCTGCCGCCGAATTCAGGTCTGGACACCCGCGCCTGGACCAAACTGCTGCCATCAGGCGTGCGCACGGCGATCAGTACCAGCACCCAGCGCTCCAAGCTCCTTCGTGCGCTTGTTCTCGGCGGGCTGCTGTACACCTCCCTGGCATTCCTCGGTTTTGCGTATCTCCATTTCCAAGAGCAGCGTGCCAAGAAACTGGCTGAGGAAGTGGAAACCACCAGCGAGCCTGCCGCAGCCGTGCGCAAGGCCAATGAACGCTGGAAAGTCCTCGCCCCGGCCATCGAGCCGCAGCGGTATCCGCTGTTTCTGCTCGGCGAGATCAACCGCATCATGCCCGCCAGCGGCATAGTCATCCGCAAGTTTGAAGTCAAGGGCAAGGAGATCGACATCCGTGGCGAAGCACGGGATGCCCAGCTCGCTTTCCAGTTCATCGAAGACTTCAAAAAGAACCGCGTCCTCAGCCGCTATGAATGGACAAATCCCCGGCCTGAAGTCAAAGGCACCACTGCAAGCTTTCGCGCCCAGGGCAAGCTGCCGTAACATTCGTCACGCATGAACCTCCGACACATCCAATCATTCACGCCGTGGCTAAGCACGGCATTATCGGCACTGATCTGCGGCTGTGCGCTGGGTCAAGCACCCGGCTCCAACCGGCAGGCCACGAGCAGTGACTATGTGGACAAACTGCCCGCTGAGAAAAAGGGTGCGATGGTCATCATCACTGGAGACAAAGGCAGCGGCACCGGTTTCTTTGCCAAGATTAAGGACAATGTGTTTCTGGTGACCAACATGCATGTCATCAGCGGGCAAACCTCCATCAAGGCCAAGAGCATGGACGGCACCGACGTCCAGATCGCCGGGATCTTTGGCGCGCACGATGCAGACATCGCCCTGCTGAAGCTGACGACGGTGCCGGCGGCATTTTTTGACACCGAGGAAAGCGTCAACACCGCCAACAAGACCGGCGACACCATCTTGGTTCCCGGCAATAGCCTGGGCGGTGGCACCATCCTGCAAACCGAAGGCAAAATCGTTGCCATTGGGCCTGTCAAAATAGAACACGACGCACCCACTTTTCATGGCAACAGCGGCAGCCCGATCCTGAGCACGGCGAATTGGAAGGTCCTGGGAGTGGACACCGAAAGCGTCACCGTCAGCATGTCAGACAAGTCTGACTCTTCTTCAGCGCAGAATTCCGGTTCGCAGATCAAATCATCGGTGCGTCTCTTCGGCTACCGGCTGGACAGTGTGTCTCAATGGGAGGCCATTGAGTGGGCCCGTTTCGCCCAGCAGTCCAAGAAACTGGAAGATGCGGATGCTCTGGTGAACGCTGTACATGCGGTGCTCAAGCACGATGCAAACACCTGGAAAAAACACACGTCCACCAACGCTACCATGTCCGGGCTCAGCGAACTGATCAAAAAACCACGTGTCTCGACCGCCGAGGTCTCCGCGAAGGTGGAAACCATCGTGCTCAATTTCCGCAACGCGCTCAAAAGGGTCGAACTGGATGCGATCGAGAGCCAGAAGACCTGCTACGGTTACATCAGCCTGCGCTATCGCGACCTGGGCGAGTATGCCAGGGCTTTGCGCGAATTCATTGACGCTGACAAAATACGCTAACCTTACCCTGAATGGCCCTCGCCCTGACCCACCGTGAAAAGAGACTGCTCGGCGCCTGCATTGGCGCGCTGCTGCTGATGGCCACGTTCATCCTGCTCAAGCAGTTTCTCGACCGCCGCACTGCGGTGCTCACGCGCATCACCGCGCTGGAGAATGAGAAGAAGGAAAACAGCCACTGGATGGATGACCGCGAGTTCTGGGACAAACGCTCCGCCTGGATGGAGCAGAACATGCCCACCACCGAAAGCCTCGGCACCGCCCAGGCCAAGCTGCTGGAGGAAATCCAGAACATGGCGCTCGACTACCAGCTCCAGGTGCAAAAGCAGCAGCTCCTGCCGGATGCCGCCGACAGCAAGACCAACGCCGCCGTGTACCGGGAAGTGGCGGTGGAAGTGCGGCTGCGCGGGGACCAAACCACCCTGCTGGGCTGGCTGGCCTCTTTGCAGTCACCCGAGAAATTTCAAGCCATCAAGCAGCTGGAACTCGAGATCGATGCCAAGGCCAAGGAAAAGACACCACAGGCTTTGTGCAACCTCGTACTCGCGCGCTGGTTCAAACCTGAAAACGGATTCCAGCCATGAAAGCCATTCTTACCGCCCTGCTGCTGCTGAGCGCAGCCCCCTGCCTGCGCTCCCAGTCCCTTGTGCCTGCTGCGCGGTCAGACGCGCCGCTCACCACTTCCGATCTGCTGCCACTGCCGGGTGACGAACTCGACCCCACGCTGGCACCCGCAGCCGTTCCCATGGCTGCTCCCGCTGTCCCGGCCGGACCGGTGGACCCCGACCTGCCCCAGCCTTTTGATACCGCCTCCCTGGGCCCCATCATTCAAAATTCACCCTTCACCCGCATTGTCAGCATCTCCGATTCTCTCGTGCTCACCGGCATGGCCTACGTCAATGGCAAACCGGTGGTGACCATCTTTGACAAAAACGAGAAGCAATCCTTGGTCGTCACCGAAGAGCCCAACCTCAAAGGATGGAAGCTCATGGAGGCGCTGCCCACCACCCACATTGAGCGTGCCCAGGCAAAAATCGCCATCGGCGGGGAAACCTTCAGCATCCGCCACAGCGTCCTCAACAAGGATGACATGACGAAGGGCAAAAGTGACAAAGGCGACAAGGGCGACAGAGGACGTGGTGACTCCGGCGGTGATCGCTTCAGCCGAGGCAACCGCGGACCCAGCGAGGAAGACCGCAAAAAATACGAAAGCCTTTCCGACAAGGCCAAGGACAAGTTCCGCGAGGCCATGCGTGAAAAATTCAGCGACGAAAAGTTCCGCAACGCCCCTGAGGAAGAACGCCGCAGTGCCCTCAAATCCGTATTTGAGAAGATCCAAAAAGAAGACGGCGGGGGCAAATAACCCGCCCCGCTGACGTTCACCCACGCCCATCACGCCACATCCATTCTGCATGCATCGTTGTCTTCCTTTCCTCACCACGCTTCTGTTTTCCATCTCCGCGGTTCTTCGCGGCCAGAGCATTGTCCCCCCTGCCCCGCCTCCAACCCCAGCCGCAGCAGCCTCAACTGAGACGCCTGTCGCAACGACGACCACGACGACAACCACCACCGCACCCGTCTTGCCTGCCGCACCCGCAGCAACACCTGCGGCGGTACCTGCTCCAGGTGGAGCCACATCCACAGCCCCTCCCGGCGGTGGCGGCTTCCCAAGCGGTGGCCGGGGTGGTTTTAGCCGCCGTGGCGGCGGCGGCTTCGGCGGCCCTGGAGGAATGGGTGCCGATGGAGCAGGCGCGCCGGGGGAAACAGAGGCGTTCCTGATCACCGGCGACAACGTCATGATGCAGTTTGCCAACAATCCCGTGGCTGACCTGCTGGCCATCTATGAAAAGCTCACGGGCTACACTCTGATCAAGGACAGCAACATCTTTGAAGGGGCCACCATCAGCCTCGTCACGCCCAAGCAGGTTCCCAAGGTCGAAGCCATCAAGCTCATCGAGGCCTCCCTGCTGGCCAACGGCTACGCTATCGTCACCGAACCCGGCGGCACCAGCGCCAAGATTCTTCCGGCGCGCAATCAAAGCGCGAATGCCGTGCAGTTTTCCCACGGCGTGCAGTTTTACACCAGTGCCCGGGACATTCCTGACAACGAAAGCATCGTGTCCTACTTTATGAAGCTGGACTTCCTGGATCCGGAGGACGCGGCCACCATGCTCTCCGGTCACGTCGGCCTGGGCGCGTATGGCCGCATCACCCCGGTCTCCGCACCGCCCGGACTGCTCATCACCGAAAGCGCCACCGTGGTGAAGCAACTCATCGGCATTCGTGAAGCCATTGATCTCGGTGACACCGGCTCCTCTCTCGTCACCAAGTTCATCCCTATCAAATTCGCCGACGCCGCCGTCATCGCCCAGATCATCCAGGCCACGCTGAATGCGCAGGCCCAGGAAAAAGAAACGAAGGGTGTGAAGACCATCCGTGGCAGCGCCGCCAGCGATGGCCGTGACAAAAGCAGCAATGACAAGGGAGGGCAGGATGCGCCCAAAAGCGCGCCGAGCAATAGCTCTGGCAACGCATCGTCCCCCCAAAACACGCTGACTCCCCAGCCCAGCACGCAGGTTGTTGCGGACACGCGTTTGAATCAGATTCTCGTCGTCGCCTCACCGCTCGACTACACCTACGTCGCCAGTCTCATTGCCGAATTTGACAAACCTCTCGACAATACGGAGCCCTACGAGCGCAAGCTCAAGTACGCTGCGGCCCTTGACGTGCTGAGTGCACTGGTTGACCGCCTGCAGGAAGTGAACGCCGGCACCACCCAGCTCCCTGGGGGCGGCAGCATCCAGCAGCAGCGCCAGCAAGTGCTGGCCACCAACAGTACCCAGCTCCTCGGTGGACGGACGACCCAGGGCACCCGAGGCGGTGTGGTGGGCAACACCGCCGCCACTGCCGGCGGTTCTGACACTGCCAGCGCCGCGACCACCACTACCGGCACCAGTACAACGGCGGCAGGCGGCGCGGTGGGCTCCCGTGCAGACGTGGTCTCCGGCCCCACGGAAAACAACGCGCCAGTCTCGGTGCTCGTCGGCAAATCCCGCATCGTCGCGGACCCCATGTCCAACACCATCATTGTCATAGGCAGACAGGAGGAGATCGGAAAGGTCGATGCGCTGCTCGACAAGCTCGACCGCAAGCCTGCGCAGGTCTATCTCGCCACCGTCATTGGCGAGCTCACCCTGACCGACACGATGCTCAGCGGGATCGATTACATCTCGTCGCTGACGAATAAGAACTTCACCGCCAGCAGCATCACCAACCGCACCGACATTCTCGGCACCACCGGCGGGGTGGGACGCGCCATCAATGACCTGCGCAACAATACCATCACCGCTCCGTTTGGGCCTTCCACCGGGCTGAATCTGTATGGTGCTGCAGGCAGCGGTCTCGGCATCTTCCTCAACGCGCTCCAGACCAACTCCAATTTTAAAATTCTGTCCCGTCCTTCCGTGTTTGCGCTCAACAACAAAAAGGCCGTCATCACTTCCGGCAAGCAGATCCCCGTCCCCTCCACGCAGACGCAGTTTTCCTCCGTCGCCGGTGCCATTCCCCAATCCACGACACAGATCGTCTATCGCGATGTCGTGCTGAAGCTGGAAGTCGTGCCACTCATCAATGTGGACGGTGAGGTCACCCTCACCATCTCCCAGATCAACGACAGCGTCGTCGGCAGCCAGCTCGTACAGCCGAATCTGGTGCCCATCATCGGCACGGAGCAGCTCGTCACCTCCGTCACCATCCCGGACCGCAACACCATCGTGCTCGGCGGTCTCATCTCCGAGGAAAAAAATCTCGCGCAGAATGGCATCCCTCTGCTCGGCAAAATCCCCGGTCTTGGCAAGCTCTTCCGCACCGATAACAACAGCGTCACCCGCAAAGAACTCATCGTCTTCATCCAGCCGCAGGTCGTGACTGACACCACCAGCCTCCGCGACACGTCTCTCAGTGAAGACATCCGCACCACAGCCGGCACTCAGGCGGCCCAGCGTTTCCCCCAGGTCCCGCCGCCCCCTTTGCCAGAGCCAGTCGAAGTCCCCCCAAAGAAGAAAAATTTCTTCCAGCGCATGTTCGGCCGCGATCCGAAGCCGCAATGATGCGGCGAGGCAAAAGTCGCCAGTACGAAGACAGGACCTCTTGACCAGCGGGGCTCTTGACCTTTGACTGTGCGCCTTGCACTTCGAGATCAAAACACTCCGCCTCATCGAGCCGTTCCGCATCGCTCACGGCACCTCCGCCACGCGCCAGGTGCTCCGTGCTTCGAACGCTGAATTCGTCACCGAAGCGCCGTTTGTCCCGTATTACGGCGAAGATCCGGTGCAAACTCTGGCCCTGCTCACTCAAGCCTTGCTCCCGGAGCAACTGCCACGCAGCGCAGGCCTCGCGCTCAATCTGCTGCGCCACGAAATCATTGGCCATCAAACCGGCCGCTCGCTGGGGGCTTTCGCAGAATCAAAACTCGGCCCGCCCGTGCACCCCGCGCCACCCGGCTGCCGCTCCTTCAGCATTCCCACGGATCTAGACGCCTTCGCGGACAAGGTTCGTGACATCTCCCAGCAGTTTCCCGTCCTCAAACTCAAGCTCGGCTCGGGCGATTTGGGGCTCGACATTGCCACCGTCTCCGTCGCGCGTCATGCTGCGCCCGATGCAAAACTGCTGCTGGATGTGAATGGCGGCTGGGACATGGCCGAAGCTCCGCTCATGATCGAAAAGCTCGCGGAGTATGATCCGGCGCTCATCGAACAGCCCATTCATCACCGCCTCGGCGTTGAAGGTTGGGAAGAACTGCGTGCACTGCTGCCTGGCAATCCCCCGCCCATCTTCGCGGATGAAAGCATCCACACGGTTGAGGACATCATCGCGCTCGCCGATTTCGTCGATGGCGTGAACATCAAGCTGCTCAAGTGCGGCAGCTTGGACGCAGCCGTGGCCATGATCGCGACGGCGAAGGAGCAAAGCCTGCAAATCCTCCTTGGCTGCATGATCGAAACCAGCCTGGGCACTACGGCGGCCGCGCACCTCGCACCCTGGGCCGACTGGATCGATCTCGACGGGCATTTCTACGTCGCCAATGACGACTACATTGGCATTGACTACGACACCCAAGGCAATCTCATCATGCCAGGCCGCCCCGGTATTGGCGCCATTCCACGATGAACGTTTCTCTTCTTCAATCTGCCGCCGAGAAACACCTCCCGGCTTCAATCGACTTTCTGCGCCGCCTCGTTGCCATCAACAGCTTCACCACGAATCCCGCAGGCGTAGATCAAGTCGCCGCAGTCACGGCAGAGACTTTTGCACCGCTGGGCTTCACCGCTGCACTCGTGCCGTGCATCACTTCTGGCAGCGGCCATCACCTCTTCCTCACGCATCGTGGTCAGGGCGGAGATCCCATCGTGCTCGTCACCCATTCCGACACGGTGTTTCCGCCTGAAGAAGAGCAGCAGAATGATTTCAAATGGGACGAACGCCCGGATGAAGGCCGCATCTATGGACCCGGCACCGTCGATAACAAAGGCGGCACCGCCTTAATCTGGCTCATGCTGCAAATCCTGCGCGATACTGCTCCGGAGGTATTCGAGCGCACCCATTGGCTCGTCGCCGCGAATGCCGCCGAAGAAATCATTGGCGATGATTTTGGAAGATCCACTGCCACCGTTTGCGGTAACAAAGCGCGTGCGGTGCTGGTCTTCGAAGGCGGCCCGGTGGATGAGCGTGGCTGGCACATTGTCACCTCACGCAAAGGCCGCAGCACCTGGAAGCTCAGCGCTGAAGGCAAGGCGGCGCATGCTGGCAGCAAGCACCATGAAGGCATCAACGCCATCGACGCACTCGCCCGCGTGCTGCCGGATATCGCCGCGCAGACGAACGCTGCTGCCGAGCGCACCGTGAACATCGGCATGATTCACGGCGGCACCGTGGTGAACCGCGTGCCGCACGAAGCCGTGGCCGAATGGGAGTGCCGTGCCACAGAGCCTGCCTCCCTGCAGCAGGCCGATGATTTTTTTGCGTCCCTCAGCGGCACAGCGGACAACGGAGCGCAACTCACGGCGGAACGCACCGGCCACACCAATGCATGGCCCGGCGGCATAGAGTCTGAAGTTCTCTTCCATCTCTGGCACGAAGCCGCAGCTATGATGAACCTCGCCGCCCTCTCAGTGCCACGCGGGGGTTTGAGCGATGCGAACCACCTCTGGCACCTCGCCCCAACCCTGGACGGCCTCGGACCCTACGGTAACAACGCCCACTGCTCCGAACGCACCGCCGACGGCAGCAAGCTGCCTGAGTACGTGGAGCCCGCTTCATTTGTGCCGAAAGCGGTGATGAACGCCCTTGCCCTGTTAAAGCTAATTCAAGGCCAAGGCGACGGGGCCTCCTGACCCCGTCTCCGGATTGGAAGACGCGAAGCGAGTCACTGCCCCTTCGCCAGCGTCTTCACGCGCAGCAGAAACATGTCTGCCGTGATGTAGAGCGTACCACGACCCTCCTCACCAAAGGCACAATTCGCCGTCGCCTGCCCTGTGAGGATGCTGCCGAGATGCTTGCCTTCCTTGCTGATGACCAGCACGCCGCCAGGCCCCGTGGTCCAGATGTTGCCCTTCGTGTCCACCTTCATGCCATCGCAGCCGCCTTTGCGCTCCGCGCTCTTGAGCGGCTGGGCATTGAAGAAGACACGGCCATGCGTGGCGGTGCCATCGTCCTGCAGGTCGTAGGCCATCACGCGGGTATTCTGCGGATCTGACACCGCAATGTACAGCGTCTTCTGATCAGGGCTCAAGGCGATGCCGTTCGGAAAGCGAAGGTCCGCGATCACCAGCGACACCTTGCCCGCAGGGTTCACCGCATACACACCATGCTGCGGCAGCTCCGGCGTCTCGCCCTTCTTCCAGCCGTAGGGAGGATCAGTGAAGAAAATCGTGCCGCTCTTTGCGATCACGAGATCATTCGGGCTGTTGAAGCGCTTGCCTTCATACATGTCCGCCAGTGAGGTGAAGCTGCCATCTTTCTCCAGTCGTGCGATGCGGCGCTCGCCATGCTGGCAGAGCACCAGATTCCCCTGAGCGTCCACCTGGAGTCCGTTGGAGCCCTGGCCGTCGCCCTTCAGGCTGCCGCTGGGTTTCAGCACCACCTTCGCGGCAGTGTCGCCTTCCTTCCAGCCGAACACCGTGTTCTCCGGCACATCTGAAAACACGATGCCGCCGTCCCGCCAAACCGGCCCTTCGGACCAGTTGAATCCTGACGCCAGCACTTCGATCTTGGCGTCGGGCGCAATCAACCCATCCAGCGCCGGGTCAAGCCGCTCGATGGAGCCGTGAAATTCCGGAACGGGTTCGGCCGCAAAGGCAGCGAATGACGTGGCAAGCAGCAGGAAGAGAGAACGATGAAGCATGGTGTGGGTGGGATGGAGTGTCATCTAAACGAGATTGAACTGCGGAAACATTTCTGACTTTAATGCGTTAACCCAAATCCACTTCACCTTTTGCCATGAAAACTCTGCTCGCCTACCTCGCTATGCTTTTTGCCACCGCCGCGCTTGCGGGCGGTCCTGCCAAGATCACCGATTTGAAATCCGCCTTGGAAACCGCCCAGGGCCAGAACAAAATGCTTTTTGTGCAATACGGCCGTGAAGCCTGCAGCAACTGCCAAGCGCTCAAAGGCATGATCTCCAAAGGTGATGTGCGGCTATCCGAAAACAAGTTCGTCTATGCAGATCTGAACTGCGATGACGCCAAAACAAGCGCCTTATTCAGCAAACAATTCAAGGTGGAGGGCTCCACTTTGCCCTTCGTGGTGGTAACCGCCCCCGATGGCACCCAGCTCGCCGCCCGCAGCGGTTACGGCAGCGCAGATGATTATGCGGGCCTTCTCCGCGATGCACAGAAGGCCGCTAAGAAGCTGGACACTGGCAAGACTGGAAAGAAGTGACTGCTTACCGCGCCGCCGTCTTCGACGTGCGTTTGCCCAGGCAGATCAAGCTCTTGTCACTGCGGATGAAAACCTGACCTTCGCTGAGCGCGGGTGAAGCGAAGACCTTTTCCTTCAGTTCACTCTCCGCCAGCAGCTTGTAGGTTTTGTCAGGCTGCACCGTGCGGAGGATGCCGAAGTCGTTGATGAAGAAGACGTGGCCTTCAGCGCTGGTGAGGGAGGCGTGGTGCTCGCGCATGCGCTCCTCCCATTCGATCTCGCCGGACTTCGCATCGAAGCAATGGGCCACGCCAGAGTCCGAGACATTGAGCAGGTGACTGCCTTCGACCAGCGGGGATGGCACGTAGGAGACGCCTTTGTTGGTACGCCAGACAATGTGGGTGTTGGTGACGTTGCCACTGCCGTCGGGTTTGATGGCAAGAAGGTGATGCTCGGGAAAACCTCCCGTCATGTAAAGCAGACCCGATTGATCGCTGTAAACCAGCGAGGCCACAAACTGCTCCGTGGGGCCATCCATGATCCACAGCAGTTTACCCGTGCGCGGATCATAGCTGGCGACGCACATCGTGCCGGAGAGCACCATCTGCGTGCGACCGCCGATGTCACGAATGAGCGGCACGCAGTAGCTGCGTGTCTTGTTCGGGCGGTCGATGCGCCACAGTTCCTTGCCGTCGGTCCTGGCAAGGGCAACAATGTAGCCATCACCATCGTGGTCGCAGTTCACGATGACCTTGTCTTCAAACACGATGGGGCTGGAGCAGAAACCGTGCTTGCTGGAGAACAGGCCCGGGCGCACCTGCCAGATTTGTTTGCCGGAAAAATCATGCGCGGAGATGACCACCGTTCCCTTAGGCACCTCGCCCTTGCCGATAACCTTGCCCGCATTGATGGAGCGCGTGGCATCCGTCTCGGTGTTGTCGAGGAAGGCAGTAAAGACGCGCTGCCCATCCGTCGCTGGAGTGCTGGAAGCCTGGCTGTTAAGCTTGTGAATGCTCTCGACGGGCGCTTTAAGCACCGTGGACTGCCAGATCTGCTTTCCCGATGCACGATCAACACAAAGCAGCACACGTTCCTCATGCTCAGGCAATGCGGCCACGATGAACACACGATCCTGCCACACAATCGGCGAGGCATGCCCGCTGCCGGGAAGCTCCACCTTCCAGGTCACATTCCCATCCGCCGAGATCGGGAAGCCGGTGTCTCTGGAGGTGCCATCGAGACGCGGCCCACGCCACTGCGGCCAGTCTTCGGCAGGCAGAAGCGCAGGGGTGAGAGCGAGGAGCAGGGAAAGCGTACGAAGGGAGATCATGCAAAGAAGCCAAACGGCGGGAATGGGGCGGAGCTTGCGACATAACCGTAGCCGCCCTCTAGCGCTTCACATACCAAAGAAACCTCATGGTCGAGCAGGCCATCCAAAGTGGAGGCAATAATCTCGCCATTTGTCATGCAGCAGAACGTTGCGGACGCTGCCATTCGACGCTGGTTTTTTCACCAACATTCTGCTCGTAGCCACTCGTCACCACGAAGCGTGTAGGATGGGGCATCACGCCATCACAGAGCAGAAAGGTGCGTTGTGGTGCCAAGTTTGCGGGCCAGGGTTTCTGTTTCCACGAGCGGAGTCTAGGCTGACAAGCCGCAGCTCTCTCCGGCGCAGGTCTCGAAAAACAAGCTCATTCTCCGTCCCTTCACTCGCGACGGAAACAATCGAGAGCCCAGGCACCGAAAACAAAGATGATCACCGAGAGCCAAAAGAGAACGGCACGCTGTTCAGGAGCACTGTCCGCACCCCAGCACAGGTATCGGGTTACCATTACAAGTCCGATGCTGAAGTACAGCAGCATAAGAGCCAAGGAACCCAACTGGGAAGCCTGGAAGCCGCCGCCGAGCGCGCCCCATCTCATAAAAAAAGCACAGTTCTTTTGCATCCATTCCCAGCGGAAGAGCACGCCCCAAGCCCCCCCCAAACCGGCGAGTGCCAGCGGGCCGCCAAACCAGATCAGAATTTCTGACGGTTCATCACTGACGGCAAGCATGGGCAGCACTGGGTTCATTGGCGTGTTGCGAACTCAACTCTGCCGCGCCCGAATATCCAGAAGCTGTTTCATCACGTGGTTGATCTTCCCGCTCCACTCGGTGGTGCCGAAGGCATCATGCAGCGTGCGGTAGAGGGCATACAGTTCAGCATAGACGGCCTGGTTTTCGGGGATCGGATAATAAACCTTCTCACGCGTGGCAGTGACCTGGGTTTGCAGTGCGCCGATGTCACCTGCCCCGGCAGCGGCGGCGGCGAATATGGCGGCGCCGAGGGCGCAGGTTTGCTCGCTCTGGCTGACTTTCATCGGCTTGCCGATGATGTCGGCGTAGCACTGCATGAGCGTGGCGTTTTTGATGGAGAGCCCGCCGGTGTTGATGACTTCTTCGATCTTCACGCCGTATTCCTCCACGCGATTGATGATGGTGAGGGCACCGAAGGCGGTGGCCTCGATGTAGGCGCGGTAAATTTCGTGCGCCTCCGTGTGCAGCGTCTGGCCGAGCAGCAGGCCGGTGAGGCGGACATCCACGAGGATGGTGCGGTTGCCGTTGTTCCAATCGAGCGCGAGAAGACCAGTGGAGCCCGGCTTTTTCCCGAGCATGGCCTTCTCCATGTTCACAAATTTCTCACCCACGGTCGCACCGTAGCTGTCGGGCACGAGGTGATTGACGAACCACAGAAAGATATCGCCCACGGCGCTCTGTCCTGCCTCGATGCCGTAGTAACCGGGCAGCACGGAGCCGTTCACGATGCCGCACACGCCGGGGATGTCCGCCAGCGGTTTGCTCGTGGGAGCAATCATGAGATCGCAGGTGCTGGTGCCGAGGATTTTGACCAGCGTGCCCTCTTTGATGCCTGCGCCGACCGCGCCCATGTGCGCGTCAAACGCACCGACACTGACAGCGATGCCTTCCTTGAGACCGAGACGCTGGGACCATTCAGCGCACAGATCGCCTGCCTTCACATCGGCAGTGTGTGCTTCGGAATAGAGACGATCCCGCAGATCGGCGAGTGCGGGATCGAGCCGGGCTAGGAATTCCTTGTCCGGCAGGCCGCCCCATTCGCTGCTGAACATGGCCTTGTGCCCGGCGCTGCACACGCCGCGCTTGAGCGTGAGCGGATCGGTGTTGCCGGTGAGTACGGCAGGAATCCAGTCGCAATGCTCAACGAAGCTGAACGCGGCCTCGAAGACCTGCGCGTCCACGCGCCGGAGGCGCAGGATTTTGCTCCACCACCACTCGCTGGAATAAATGCCGCCGCATTTGGCGATGATGTTGGGCCGCATTTCATGCGCGAGCTGCGTGATCTCCGCCGCCTCCGCATAGCCGGTGTGGTCCTTCCAGAGCCAGACCATGGCGTTGAGGTTGCCCTTGAACTCCGGCAGCAGTCCCAGCGGTGTGCCCTCTTTATTCACCGGAATGGGCGTGCTGCCGGTGGTGTCGATGCCGATGCCGATGACCTGCGCAGCATCAAAACCGGGCACGTTTGCCTGCGCCTGCTGCAGGGCCCCGAGCACCACCGCTTCGAGGCCATGGAGGTAATCCTGCGGATTTTGCCGCGCCACATGCGGGTCTTTCGGATCTAGCAGGATGCCCATCTCACCGCTCGGATAATTGAACACGGTGGAGCCGACTTCAGCGCCGTTGTCGAGGTCGATGAGAAGAGAGCGGCAGGAGTTGGTGCCGTAGTCGATGCCGAGGGAGTAGCGCTTCATGGGTTGGGTGCGAGCAGTGTGCCGATGTTTAGCGGGTTCATCCCGCAGTGCGAGCCAAAACCGGACAAGGTTTGTGACCGGGGCGTGACGTTTCTTGATGCATGCGGCGAGAAAGACCGCCCTCAGCAGCCCGTTTACCACGCCCTATGACCAACCGTCTGCTCTCTCTTGCCGCCTTCGTTTCCTTCACCGCAACCCTGCATGCCGAGGACGCTTTTGTCCCGCTGTTTGATGGCAAAACACTCACTGGCTGGGAGCAGCACAGCGGCAAGGCTGAATACCGGGTGGAGAACGGAGCCATCGTGGGCAAGACGGTGCCGGACACTGGTAACTCCTTCCTCTGCACGACGAAGAAGTACGCCAATTTCATCCTGGAGATCGAGTTCAAGGTCGATCCGTCGATGAACTCAGGCATCCAGTTCCGCAGCAACTACTACACGCAGGAGACGGAAGTGGAGATCGCCGGGAAAAAGCGCAAGATGCCCGCAGACCGCGTGCACGGCTACCAATTTGAGATCGACCCCAGCGCGCGCGCCTTCACCGGCGGCGTGTATGACGAAGGCCGTCGTGGCTGGCTCTTTGATCTGAAGAACAACGAGGCCGCGCGCAAGGCCTTCAAGCAGGGCGAATGGAATCTGGCGCGCATCGAATGTCGCGGCAGCAGCATCAAGACCTTCCTCAATGGCGTCCCAGCAGCGGATCTCACCGATGACATGACAGCCGAAGGCGTCATCGCCCTCCAGGTGCATGGCATCGGCAAAAAGACCGAAGCCGTGGGCAAGGAAGTGATGTGGAAAAACATCCGCGTTCAGGAACTCAAGTAGAATCATCATTCGAGTTCATCCGGGAAACGAGTTGGAAAACTCGCTTCCCTCAGCCTACACTGCCACACAACCATGAAAACTAACCTCTCCCTGCTTTTCATTTCCTCTCTGCTCCTTTCCACCAGCCTGCTGCAAGCCGAGATCAAGGAAACCGTCGTCGAATACAAATCCGGTGACACCGTCTGCGAAGGCCTGCACGTCGTCGATACCGCCAAGACCGGCAAGCTGCCCTCCATCTTGGTCGTGCATCAGTGGACCGGCCTGAGCGAAAACGAAAAAATGCGCGCCCGCATGCTCGCCGAGCTGGGCTACAACGTCTTCGCTGCGGACATCTACGGCAAAGGCGTCCGTCCGCAGCCGCCAGAAGCAGGCAAGGTAGCCGGGAAGTATAAAGCTGACCGCAAGCTGTATCGCGAGCGCCTGCTCTCGGGGCTGGAGGTGCTAAACAAAGACCCGCAGACCGATCTCTCCAAAGTCGCCGCCATCGGCTACTGCTTTGGCGGCACCGGCGTGATCGAGCTGGCTCGCAGCGGCGCGCTGATCAAAGGCGTGGTCAGTTTCCACGGCGGACTCGACTCCCCAACGCCTGCTGACGGCAAAAACATCAAGGGTAAGGTGCTGGCACTGCATGGTGCGGACGACCCCTTCGTAAAGGCCCCGGACATCGCCGCGTTTGAGCAGGAAATGAAGGACGCGAAGGTGGACTACAAGCTGGTGAGCTATCCTGGTGCGGTGCATGGCTTCACCCAGAAGGCCGCAGGCAATGACAACAGCAAAGGCGCTGCCTACAATGAAGCTGCCGACAAGGCTTCCTGGGAAGAGATGAAGGCCTTCTTCGGGCGCATCTTCAAGACGGAAGGCTAAATTTAGGACACCTCTCATGAAGCGATTTCTGCTGCTGCAAGCCACGCTGGCCTTTGTCGTGCTTTCGGCAGCGGAACCCACCAACTTCATCCGCTTCGTCGAGGAGGATGAAAGCGACAGTCTGCAAACCGCCGTGGTGAGCTATGAGTCGCCGCAGAAGGTAAAGGTGGACCTCGTGGGGGCCATTCACATCGCCGACAAGGCGTATTTTGATGCGCTGAACATGCGCTTCAAAGGCTACGATGCCGTGCTGTATGAACTCGTTGGCCCATCCTTCGAAGAACGAAACAAACCCGAGGTCAAAAAGCAGGCGGAGAAACTGCAATGGGTGGGCCAGTTGCAGAGCCTGATGCGTGACACGCTCAAGCTGCACGGCCAGCTCGAAGGCATCGACTACAAGGCGAAAAATTTCGTGCATGCGGACATGGACATGTCCCAGTTCACTCAGACGCAGACCGAGAAGCAGGAGAGCTTCTTCTCCCTCTACCTCAAGGCCGCGCAGGCCCAGAAAGAGGTCAACGAAAAGCGCGGCGTCAATTCCGACGCCGCCGGCATGGTGATGCTGCTGAAGATTCTGACCATGAAGGACAGCAGCACTGAACTGAAGCGTATGATCGCCCAGGAGTTTGACAGCGTGGAGGACATCATGGCGGGCATGGAAACCGGTGGGGGCACAGTTCTCGTCGGAGAGCGCAACAAAGTCGCGCTGCAGGTCATGGACAAAGAAATCGCCGCAGGCAAAAAGCGCCTCGCCATCTTCTATGGTGCCGCCCATCTGGGAGACATGGAAGACCGCCTTCTCAAGCAAGGCTTTAAGCGCACCAAGGTGGAATGGCTGAAGGCCTGGGACCTGCCCCACGCGAAATGAAATAAGGAAGGCCGAAGCCTTCCTCATCACAAACTTAAAGCCATCAACCCGGGCTACTTCTTAACGCCTGCGGCTTCCTGACGAAGCTGCTCCAGACGGGAGAGAACTTTCGGTGCGGGCGGAGCGGCGGGTTTGGCTTCTTCCTTCGGCTTGTTCGCTGCGACCACAGGGGCGGCTGGCGGCGGGGCCACTACTTTGCGTGGAGCGTCGATGCGCAGGATGGAGCCGAGCGCAATACGATGAATCGTGGTGGTATTGGTGCCTTTGACAGGGACATCGACCCGCACAAACAGATTGGCCTGTTTGCCGATGGGAGACTTGTCATTCGTCTTCACCTTGAAGACCACTTCCTTGGTGTCCTTGGTGATCTTGGCGGGTTCAATCGGGATGGTGTCAGGCACGCCGAGCACCTGGGCAGTGGCCTCGCCGTCAAATGGCAGCAACTGCTCCAGCTTGGCGACCATGAGGGCCTCCTTGCCCTGCTCCACCGCAACGAGTGGAATGGCGGGCGCATTGATGTAGGCGGGGCCGGTGACTACTGCGGTGAAGGGAGACGCATTGTAGATGCGGCCGCTGCCGCCATCGGCTTCGCCCATAACCGTAAAATTCCAGGAGCCTTCAGGCGTGCCGGCATTTGCATCCAACTGGAAAACGCATTCGTTCTGGCCTTCCGGGATGGTCTGCTCGCCGATGGCGCTCACGCCGTTGGGCTTCCAGATCATAAGTACGCGGATGGGGGCCTTGAACCCCTCCTTGCGCTTGGAGACGACCTTGAGATCCAGAATGCCATTGGTCACCAGCGGCACGGCGGGCTTGACGATTTCCAGCGAGTAGGGTGCCTCCTCCACAACCGCCACGGGCAGGCGGTCTTCGATCTGGGTGTAATAAACCACGTTGCCATTGCGCACGATGTCGAACTCCTGCCGTAGTTTGCCGCGTGTCTTGGTATTCGGATCGACGGCATTGAGAGAAATCGGCACGATCTGATGACCAAGGGGTGCATCCGCAGCCGCTTCAAAGAGCAACGGCACGCTGCCGAGATCTTTCGGTGCCAGTTCCGTGAGCAGTTTCACCCCCTGCGGCATGTTCTGCACCTCGAACTTAAAGTCGCCAGCGACGTTGTTGCGGGTGACGTTGACCAGCGTGGCATAGCGGCCGCCTTTCGGCACGGGGATGAGCTGGCGGTAGTTGTTGTCGTTCACCGAGTACTGGGGCGAAGCAAAGAAGACCTCCGGCTCAGCGGCAATGAGTTCGAGGCGATAGACGTAGTTCGGGCCGCCGCGTTCCAGATGATCGGTCACGCGCACGAAGTAATCACCATCGGCGGGAATGGCGATTTTGAACTTGCTGTCGAGACGACGGCGGCCACCACCGTCATCGTTGCCACTGAGGGTGCCGCCTTTTTCGTTGTAGATGTTCACCACACTGTCGAGCGGCGAGCCGATGCTCTGGGCAAAGGCCTGCACTTCCAGCGTCATGCCTTTCTTGAGCGGCATCTTGAAGAAATCCACATCGCCTGGCTTTTCAATGATGCCGTTGAGGGCAATCGGCTCACCTGCGGCAGGAGTGGCTTTCGCCTGCTCGTCATTCGGCTCGACTTCAAGCACGTTGTCATAGTTCACCAGGCGGAACGGATTGCCGGATGGCGCAGGCTCCTGGGACTTGGTGAACAGCATGTAATCCGGATCGGTCTCCGTAGGGAGCTGCACCTCTTCTTCAAAGGAACTGTCCCGCTCAATGAAGCGCACCTTCATCTTGGAGCCGATCTTCCCACCAGCCGGAAACACCACATCAGGCCGTCGAAAACTACCCACGTGCAGACGGTAGTACGAATTGCCACCGCCACGGTAGGAAGATTCGCGGATCATGACGGTGTAGTCGCCGTCTTCTTCAGCCACATAAGAGCAGTAGCCATCCTGACGGTGCAAGATGGTGTCATCCGAGATCACCTTTTCAAAGCGGTCCTTGTCAATGATGGCCAGGAAAGGATCAAACACGGTATAGCCGAGACGCAGCCCGTCCACCTCCACGGACAGGCGCTGACCTTTCTTCAGGCTGACGCGGTAGTAGTCCACGTCTTCGTTTTGCACGACGCCTTCAATCGTTTGATTCAACTGGATAACCTGTGGTGACTCAAAATCGCTGTTAGGCTCCTTCTCTTCCACATTCGGGAAGATGCCCACGAAGAACTGGCGCGCATGCGAAATGCCGGTCTTCGTGCGGATGCGCATCAGGTGATTCCCCGGCGGCACATCCGGCGCGATGCCGATGGTCAGCTGCACCTTGTTGGCATCCACCTTCTCCACGCTCTTCTGGGTGAAGCCGGGCGAAAAGAACATCAAGCTCTCAAAGTCGGCCAGTTGAGTCCCCGTAACGGTAAGCTTCACATCGGTGCCACGCTGGCCGCCGTTCGGCACGGTCGTGGTAAAGGTGGGGTACGCAGCAAAGGCACTGGAGGCACAGGCTACAGTGAGGAGGATCAAATGACGAATGGTGGACATGACAGAGGTTTAGGGGTCAATCTGCATACGCCCCAGAAAAGAAGGAAATTACGAACGGCTTGAAGTTCCTGCGCACATTTGACGCACCAGCCTCAGGCAGTAGAGCAGCGGCAGCGCCCCAAACAACCCAAACGAACAGTCCACCAGCCGCCAGGAGAGCGGGATGCCACGCACCTCACCACAGATCAGCGCCAGGGGAAAAACGGCAGCACAGGCCAGCAGCCCCACCTTCAGCACCCACGCATTGGCCTCCGGATCGCGCCATGGCCCCGCAATGAAAAACACCGCGATCATCAGATGCCCAAACGCAAGCCAGTCCGTGCCATAGGCGACGAAAGGAAACTGCGCCTGCGTTACTTCCAGCCCATGCCAGACATAGCCGAGCCAGAAAGGCAGCCCTTCATGCTGCTGATAGGCCTCATGGCTCTCCATGCCAAGCCATGATGCCATCAGCCGCAGCTCATGCAGCAGCGGGAAAGCCGTGAGTCCGCTCAGGATCAGGCCGGTGATGAACAGGCCCAGAACCCAATGATAGCGTCGCAGCAGCGCAGCCTTGCTCATGCTTCAATCCTCCACCGGCAGCCAGCGCACGCCATCAACGGCCACATAGCCGTCCGCGCCTTCGTTGGAAATGGTGATCGCGGTGTCGTTGCCGCACTCGTATTCACCGAGATCGATCCAGAACAGGCCTTCGCCTGCCTTCGGTGATTTGAGATCCACCTTCAGCTTCTTCACCCCACCGGCATATTGCACCTCCACCAGCGCATTGCTGGCGCGGTTGTTGTTGGGCGGGGCGGCCAGCATGAGGCGATACTTGCCGGGCTTGGTGAGCTTCGGTTCAAACCGCAGGCTGCACTTGCCGTTCTTCGTGTTGCCATCATGGCGGTACCCGTCGCCCAGGAAGGACTTCGCCGCGCTGCTCTCCGTCCACTCGCCCGTCACCTTCGCGTCCATGTCATCCATGACGATGCCTTTGAGCGATTTCGGATCAATGCCGCGCATCGTCGTGGGACCGTCGTAATGCAAGATCTGCCCGTCTTTGAGAATCTGCTCCTTCAGCTGTTCATACGGCACGCTTTGCACCGGGATGCCCGCATCCATGGCCAGAACCGCCGCCGTGGCCGCGCTCTGGCCGAGGATCATGAACACCGGCTCCATGCGGATGCTGCCGTAGGCGATGTGACTGGCGGACATCGCCACAGGCACGAGCAGATTGCTCCCCTGCCCCTTTTTCGGCACCAAGGAACCGTAGGCGATCTCATACGGCCCCTTCGTGGCCACGCCAATGTCCCCCTCGTTCTGCACATTGCCTTCCGGCGTGATGTAGCGCTGGATGTTGTGCGAATCGATGCCGTAGCTGCCCATGCCGACGCTGTCGGGTGTGGCGCGCTTCTTGAGCAGTTCGTTCTCGGTCATCACATAGCTGCCGATCATGCGGCGCGCCTCGCGGATGTAGAGTTGGTGGCTCCAGTTGCCATTGTCCGTGAATTCATCCTTCGGCAGGCCCCAGGTCTGCAGTTCTTCCTGCACCTTCTTCGGCACGCGCGGATCATTCGCCACAAACCAGAGCAAGCCCTGCTGATACTGTCGGTGCTCCGCGATGATCTCGCGGCGCTTCTCATAGCTGCCCTCGGGGTAATCGTAATTGAAGCCGATGTTGTCGAAGCTGAACGGCCCGTGATTGTTCGTGTCCGTCTTGTGGTTCGGAATCGGGTCAAACTTCTCAAAGAACTCGCCCCAGCCAGCATTCAGCACGCGCAGCAGTATTTCATACTGGCCGGCATCATAACCTTCCGGCTTGGGAAACGGGATGCGGTTGCTCGGATCATTCGTGTAGCAGGAGCGGAAGCAATAGGCCTGCACTCGCTTGTCGCCAGCACCGTACTCACCTGGAGATTCGGTGCTCACGCGTGGCAGCACGCCGCTCTTGGGATCTCCCGGCACCTTGTAGGCGCTGATTGGTTCCTTCACCGCACCGAAGTGATGGCGGTGATGCAGCACACCGACCTGGATGCCATTCCACTTCTCGTCATAGACGGTCTGTGCCTCACGGCCCACGTGGTAGTCCGCGCCTGCCGCCGCCATCAGATCGCCCTCATAGGTCGCGTCGATGAACATCTTCCCGGCATAGGTCTTGCCGCTCAGCGTGGTGATGGCGGTGATTTTATCGCCGTCCTTCTTCACGCCTTTGGCGCGATCCAGCCACTCGTCCCGCACCACTTCAAGACCAAACTCCTTCACGTAATCTTCAAAAACTTGCTCCGCCACATGCGGTTCAAAGATCCACATGGTGCGGTTCTCGCCATCCATCGCTGGCGTTCCCTGCCCTTTGCCGCCGTATTCCGATTTCTTCTGCTGCACCCAGGCAGAGTCCTGGTCGTAGTGCAGCCAGATGCGATGATAAAAGTCGCGCGCAAGTCCACCAATGACCGCCTTGTTGCCCGTGTCGGTGAAACCAAGGCCACCACCGCTCAAGCCACCCAGATGCTTGTCAGGTGACACCACGATGACCGTCTTCCCCATCTTCTTCGCCTGCACGGCGGCAATGATGGCGGAGCAAGTGCCACCGTAGATGACGATGTCATGATCCGCAGCGACGAGCGGGGAAAAGGCTGCAAGGAAGGTGGCAAAGAGGATGGCTGGCTTCATGCCCGCGACTAGGCACCTGATGTGGAGCTTTTCCAAGCGCCACCTTTGAAAAAAAGCCCTCAGAACTTGTACGTCGCGCTCAGCGAAAGCACCAGGGCCGAGTCAAAGCTCAGGTTCGCGTTCGACCCATTGGACATCAGGCTGTACTGGCGCATGAACTGGTAGCGCACTGATCCTTGCAGCATGAACTGATCGGTCATGTGCCAGGCCAGTCCCACGCTGGTGTACACGCCCGG
>JANYCZ010000074.1 GCA_025360015.1 Verrucomicrobiota bacterium
AGCTGGCGGCCACCGGCAAGCGGTGCAAAATCGACGGCACCGTTTTGTGCGGCGGGCGGAGTATGGGTTGTGTTCACAAACTCCCATCGCACCGACTCCGCCGCGCAAAACGTCCTTCTTCAATCGCGGCGTTCGGGTTAAGGCCATAGTCATTTCTCAAAGGAATATATACTCCCTCCACCTCGGGCTGCAGGCAGGAGGCTCCTCCGGTCTGATTGGAAACCATGACTCCACTTGCACAGGTCAGAATGACGCCGGTGCCGACAACCTCGTAAAGTCGAATGGTCGGTTTCATATTCAAACAAAGTGAGGCGGCCGATAGCTCCAAACAACCTCGCCAGCCTACTGCGCCGCCAACGCCGCCGCCGCCCTCGCCTTCGCGATCTCCGCCTTCTTCAGAATCTCTTCCGTGCTCGGCAGACTCGCCAGCACCTCAGCCGGGATGAAGCCATCGCTCACCAGCTTGGTCAGGCACTTCTTGCGTTCATCCAGCGCCTTGTCGGGGCTGCGTTCTTTGCTGAAGCGGGATTTGGCGGCGGCGCTGCGGTCTTTGAGGGCGGAGTAGATATCGCCGCCGAGGAGGGAGGAGATGTCCACTTTGATCTTTTCGCGGCCGGCTTCGTTCTCGTTGATCTCGTCGCCGTTGATGGGGCCCGCCTGATACTTGGGGAACATGATGGCGACCTCGGGGCAGACGCGGGAGCAGGCGGGGCAGTTGGTCTTGCAGTTGTCGTTGTTCTGCACCTGGATCTTGTTGTCGTCGCTGACGCCATAGACATCGAAGAGGCAGAAGCTGAGGCACTGCATGCAGTTGGTGCAGCGGGAGTAGTCGATGACGGGGAACCAGGGCTTCCATTTGCCGGGTTCGTTCATGGTTTTCTCGCCGCGTGATTTGTCCACGAGCGCGACGATGGCGTCGGGTTCCAGGCCGGTGATGTCGCAGGTGTCGATGGTGATCTTGCCGGTGGCATCTTCCAGCGCGGGAGCTTTGCCTTCAAACGCGCCGAGCACGAGGAGGTTGCGCTCATCATGCGGCATGGCGGGTGCGCCGTGGCCGCTGCGAGTGACGGTGTAGCCTTTGTCGAGCAGGGCCATCATGACCTTGGCACGGGACTCGGCGGGAAGCTGGATGCTGCCGCTGCCTTCGTAGAGGACGACACGGAGCGGGCGGTGAGTGTGGGTGATCATGGCTTGGAAGAGGTCAAGGGATCGTCAAGAGGTAGTCAAGCAATGGTCAAGGGGGCGGCGTTCAGCAGCGCATCGGCGATTTCCTGCGCGGTCTGGGTGCGCATGTTGAGGATTTCGGTGTCGGCGGGCAGGGGGAAGCCGGCCTGCTGGAAGAGGCCTTTCACGGCGCGGGGAAAGCAGGCGGCGATGCGCAGGCTGCCGCAGGCGGCGATGGCTTGCAGGCGGGGATCGCGATGCGCGGCCATCTCGCAGAGATCGGAGACGGTTTCAAAGCTGGCGGTGGAGTCGCAGAGCTTTTGTAGGACGTCGTTCTTGACGCCGGAGGGTACGACCTGGGCGTAGGCGCAGCGGCAGTAGAGGATGGTGGATGGAGGACTCAAACAGAGGGGGTTGAAAGGAACTTCAGTCTCGCCGCAGAGGGCGCGCTGCGCAACTGCGGCGGTGGGAGCTGTGCGGATGCCGCCGCTTTCCGCGGGAGCGCGGACTTTAGTCCGCAGCACTCCGCAAGCGCCCAAGCCTCCGCATTTGCCCTGCAGCTCCTATGGCCCAGCAGCCTGCGGGCCACGTTGAATGCCGCAGACGATGCTAATCCTCGGCTTGAAGAGGGGATCGGAGGTTAAGGGGCTGGGGCTTCGGCGGAGTGCTGCGGAATAAATTCCGCGCTCCTGCCGAGCTTTGTACGCAGGCCTACATCGTGGTCTTGCGCTCCACATTCAGCCCCATCTTGCGGTAGAGCGTGGCGATGGAGACGCCGAGCATGCTGGCGGTCTTTTCGCGGGAGCCGCTGTTGTACTTGAGGGTTTCCTGGATGAAGGCGCGTTCCTGTCCCTTGATGAAATCATCGAGTGTGGAGCCGATGGGCAGCTTGGTGATGCCCTCGCTGGTGGAAGGGGTGGGAATCTCGATCTGCTGGGTGACTTTGGCTGGCAGGTCGGAGGGGCGGACGCGGTCGTTTTCCGCGAAGGCGCAGGCGCGCTCGATGGCGTTGCGCAGCTCGCTGACGTTCCCGGGCCAGTTGTACTTCTCCAGGAATTCGATGGCGCTGGTGTCGATGGTTTTGGCCTTGGCGTCGGTGCGGTCGGCGAGGTCTTTGAGGAAATGCTCGACGAGCGGGCGCACATCCACGCGGCGCTCACGCAGCGGCGGGATCTTGAGGGGAACGACGGAGAGCTTGTAGTACAAGTCTTCGCGGAATTTGCCGGCCTTCACCGCGTCTTCCAGCGAAGTGGTGCTGGAGACCACGAGGCGGAAATCTACGGCACTGGAGCCGCTGCCCCAGGCTTTTTTGGACTGCGCTTCATCCAGGAAGGTATTGAGCTGGGCCTGGATGCGGGCCGGGAGCTGATTGATCTCTGCCAGATGGATGGTGCCGCCGGAGACGCGATTGAAGATAGCGGTCTGGCCGAAAAGCTCGGTTTCGAGGGCGTCTTCCGGCATGGCGCTGCACTGCAGCTCCTTATAAGGAGAGTTGCTGCGGCGGCTGGCCTCATGCAGGGCGCGGGCGACCATGTGCTTGCCCACGCCGAATTCGCCTTCGAGGAGCACGGGGCTGTCATTGTTCGCCACGCGGCGGACGATGTCAAAAATGCGCTGAATCGCATCGCTGTGACCGATGAGCTTGGAGGCCGAGGCGGAGCGCAGCGTGCTGCTGGGGATGCTCGTGGGCGTGGCCGCGGCGATGCCGTTGCGCTGGAGGGCCTGATTCACCGTCTTGATGAGATCGCCCAGGTCGAAGGGGTTGGTGAGGTAATCAAACGCCCCAAGGCGCATGGCCTCCACGGCGGTTTCTACACTGCCGTGGCCGGTGACCATGATGACCGCAGTATTGGGAAACTGGTCCTTGCACATGCTGACGAGGTCGAGCCCGTTCACATCGCCAATGCGCAAGTCCACGATGACGAGGTCAGGCTGGTTGGAGCGGATGGCCGCGATGCCGTCGATGCCCGTGGTGCAGCCGAAAACTTGGTGACCCGCAGCTTTGCAAAGCTTGGTCATGAGTTCCAGAATAGCGGCTTCGTCGTCTATGATTACTAGTTTAGCCATATTAGTTTCGTGAAGTGAGAGGCATGATTGATTGTTAAATAAGCTAAACGTTTCTCAGGATTGCGTCAATTTAAGATTCTCAAAAAAGAGAATCGCGTCTGCTTGCAAGCAGAAATCCAAGGTGACGATGCGAATCGACAATAACTTCCCACGGCAAAGCGGTACCATGAAACTCTTCCTTCCGGTGCGGGTTCCTCCTTTCTCTCAAAGGGTTTGAAGGCGCGGAAGAATATTTCAATCACAGAGAAACTCTTTGACAACACGGGTGTTTTTTCTTCCGCAGTAAACCTAAACAGTTCTCTCAAAATGAAATCAAAAACCCACCGACTATCCTGGCTTTGTGGCGCGCTTGCCCTCAGTCTGGCCCCCTTGCAGGCGCAGGATGCCAAGCCTGCAGAACAGCCCCCCGCGCCTCTTCCGACTCCCCCGGCAGCCGCACCTCTCCCCACTCCGAAGCCGGACGCCGTAGCACCACCCAACGTCTCGCCGGGACCGGTGACTGCTGCGCCGAATAGCGCGCCCGCCCCGGTGAATCCTTCCGCTGCTGGCCGCCGCGACCAGGGTCAAGGACCAGGCCGAGGGCGTGATGGCTTCCGCCGTCCTCCGATGGATGGTCAGCAAGGCGGCGAGCAGCATCCACGTGGCGAACACCAACACGGTGACCATCAGCGGGGTGAAGCCCCGCCGCAGGGCAATGGAGGCGCGATGAATCCGCAGCACGAAGGCCATCGGGGCGGTCATGGGCAGGCAGACCACCAGGATCATTTTCGTCAGCTCCAAGGGCCGCGCGGCAATGAGCAGGGCGGCGGCTTCCACCCCCGGGCAGGAGGCCGTGGTCCGCAGTCTTTCGGCCAGCGCGGCGGCTTTGGTGCGCCGCGTGGCGGTGAAGGTTTCCGTTTACCTCAGGGCGGCCCGCAGGAGGGGAGCATGCATCGCGGTCGCGGTGAGCAGGGCAGGGGAGGACGTGCATTTGGGCATCGCTTTGGCGGACAGCAGCCGCAGCAGTTTGGGCAGCATCGCGGTGGTGAACATCGCGGCCCCGGCCTCCAGCAATTCGCACGTCCACGCATGGGCGGTGGATTCAGCGGCGAGCGTGGTCATGAGCCCCGGTTTGAGCAGCACCGCGGCCCCGGCCCGCAGCAGTTTGGGCAGCATCGCGGTGGCGAGCACTCCGGCCCGCAGCACTTCGGGCACCCGTCACACCGGCCCCAGCACGGCATGCATGGCGGTGACCACGGCCCAGGCCCCTCTTCGCGCGATGGCGGACCACGCTTTGCCCCGCCTTTTCAGCAGGGCCACGACGGGCAGCACGGCCCGCACCAGATGCAGCATCAGCATGGTCGCAGTGGAGATCCGCGTGATCGCAGCGTGTGAAATTTGAAGGTGGAGATTCATCACACAGGGCGGTCCGGGAAACCGGGCCGCTTTTTTGTGTCTTTTGCAGCAGGCATCCGCGTCTCGCGAGTTGTGTTCGTGCAAACGAACTCCATAGTCGCGCCTCCACGCACCGCCCCGCGCGGTCTGCCACGAAACCCACCGTATGAGCCTGGTCAAAAAACTCGCCAAAATGTTGAGCCCGAACGCGCAGTCCTCCGCGAACGGAGTCCATGGCCCGGCGGAGCTGCCATGGTGGTCGCCGGATCGCTGGGCGCATCTTTGGAATGGCCAGCCGCAGATCTCCGCCGCATCCGCAGCCACCGCCAACACCATGCTGCCGGTGCTAATCGAAGTCTTCGCGGCCTTCAGCAAGCTGGATGGCAACATTGAGGAGGAGGAAGTCGAGTCCAGCCTCGGCTATCTGCGCTACGACTACCCCGAGGCCATCTACGCCGACATGCGCCGCCTCTACTTTGAGGCCCTGCAGGAGCCGCAGGATCTGACGCAGCGCGCCAAGGAGCTCAGCCAAAAACTCACGCAGGAGCAAAAGATCCTGCTGGGCGTGCAGTTGTACCTGCTCATCTCCCGTGCGCAGCAGAATCAGCGACAGATGGTGGAGTTCTACCTCTTCATGACGAATCTGGGCATTGCCGCCCAGGCCATCGACATCGTCTATCAGCTCAATGCCGGTGACAAGCCGCCGGAGGAGGGCTTCTCCACCAAGGGCGGCCAGCCGCTGGACACCCTGCGCATCGGTGCCACGAAAATCTGCGATGTGCTGCTGCGCTCCCTTTCCGAAGACTGCTCCGTGGTGGCGTTTCGTTTTCAAAATCTGGTGCTGCTGAAAAACACTGGCAGCATTTCCATCCTGGTGCGCAGCCGCCGCCAGCCACCAGGAGAGTTCTCCCGGCTCTATCCTGGCGAGCGCGTGGTGCTGGAGGACGTGACGCTGGACTACAACGACCTGATCACTTACTTCAATTCGAAAAAGACCCTCTCCGGCACGCAGATCTACCTCACGCTCACGGAGAATGGCAGCGCGGAAATCGCCCCGCAGCGCACACGCGGTACGAATCTGCGCGTCAGCTTCGGCCTGGGCGTCACCGTGGAGGCGCTGCGCACCACCAAGGCCACGCTCAATGGCGTCGTGCTCAGCAGCGGCACCGTGGTGGAGGCCAGCATTGAGGACAGCCTCATCGCCCATGGCGAAGTGGAAATCTCGCTGCGGGATCTCCGCGTGCGCGCTCAGGAGTTTGGCGGCCAGTTTCGCCTGGAAGGCAGCCGCAATACCTACCTCGTCTCCAACAAGCCTGAGCTGCTGGATGAGGGCGACATCCTCCTCTCCGAAGACACGGATGGCGAAATCCTCCTTCGCATCGAGTGCAACTACGCGCAGAAGACCGGCGTGCTGGAAGTGCTGCGCTCCTCGCGCCCTCTTTACATCGGCGTCATTCCGGTGCGTGAGCGCATCAATCTCAACGACGGCGACACCATCACGCTCGGGGAGGGCCAGTACCTGCGCTGCCACTTTGCCGACCGCATCATCGAAGAAGAGCGCAACACCGTGCGGCAGCTCGAAGTGCGCGAGCTCAGCCACCGCTTTGACGGCCGCGACACCGCGCAGGATGGCGTGAGCTTCCTCGCACGCCGTGGTGAAATGATCTGCGTCATGGGTCCCAGCGGCTGCGGCAAGAGCACCCTGCTGCGCATCCTTGGCGGCCAGCTCAAACCCAAGGGCGGTGAGGTGCTGATGAACGGCCTCGCGCTGTATGACAACCTGCACAATCTCACGCCCTACATCGCCTACATTCCGCAGGAGGACGCCTTTGATCCGCTGCTGAAGGTGCAGGAAAATCTCGACTTCTCAGTCGCCGTCCGCTGCCCGCATCTGAAAACCGAGGAGCGCCGCAAACGCGTGGATGCCAAGCTCGCCGAACTCGGCCTGGCTGACCTGCGCGACCGGTTGGCAGGCACCTCGCAGCAGAAATTCCTCAGCGGCGGCGAACGCAAACGCCTGAATGCCGGGCTCGACATGATCGGCATCTCAGACGTCTACCTCTTCGACGAGCCCACCTCCGGCCTCTCCTCCAAGGACAGTGAGCACGTGCTGGAAATCATCCGCAGCCTCGCGCGCAACAAGATCGTCATCACCTCCATCCATCAGCCCAGCTCGCGCCTGCTGCAGATGTTTGACAAGGCCCTGCTCTTGGACAAAGGCGGCAAGCTGGCCTACTACGGCACGCCGCAGGGCATGATTGAGTACTTCTGGCGCGTGTACCACACCGAGACCGGCCAGGCCGGAGACGCCGATGCCCAGCCGCCGGACAAACTCACGCCGGACTTCGTCTTCGACGTGCTCGAAACACCGCTGCGGGACATCAGCGGCGACATCATCCATGAACGCAGCGCGGACGGTCACCTCGTGGCTGCGCGCCGTTTCCCGCCAAACTTTTGGCGGGATTCCTACCAGCGCCACCTCATCATGGAGAGCATGGCCAAGCAGCGCGCCTCACCCGGCAGCACCAGCCTCATCGCCCGGCCCAAGCGGGATGAAAGCCATAGCGCCAGCCGCATGCGCAGCACGCCCAAGCCACCGAAACACACCTTTCGCGAGGAGAGCATCCTCTTCTTCACTCTGCTGAAGCGCGCCTTCCTCAGCAAACTGCGCAACCGTACCAATCTGCTAACGACGCTGCTTGAGGCCCCTTTGCTGGCCTACCTCATCTCCAGCGTACTCAAGTACTCCGAGGAGAAGCACTACACCTTCGCCACCGCCTTCCACATCCCGACGTATCTCTTCATGAGCCTCGTTGTGGCCATGTTCCTTGGCCTGACGAACAGCGCCGATGAAATCATCCGCGACCGCCATACGCTGAGTCGGGAGCGCAATCACAACCTGCGCACGTTTTACTACCTCAGCGGCAAGATCATCTCGCTCTCCACCTTCGCTCTCATCCAGTGCGTGATCTATCTGCTCATCGGCAACTGGGTGCTGGAAATGCGCGACATGTTCCTGATTCACCTCTGGTGGATGTTCCTCACCGCGCTAACCGGCGTCTGCCTTGGCCTGTTCATTTCCAGCATCGTCAGTGACAACCGCACAGCGGTGAATGCCATTCCGCTCATCCTCATTCCGCAGATCATCCTGGGCGGGGCGCTGATCAAATACGAGGAGATGAACAAGAACCTCGACCTCGTGTACTCCGTGGGCCGCTGGCTCAGGAAATCCGGCAATGACGAGGAGAACGCCAGCAAGCTCAAGGTGCCCTTCATCTGCCAGTTCATGCCGTTGCGCTGGTCGTATGAAGGCATGGTCATCTCGCAGTCGAAACTGAACCCGCTCACGCGCAATCAGGACTTCCTCGACGAACGCATCCAGTCGCTGCTACCACCCTCAGGGGCGGACATGAACGACCGGCAGCGCCATGAGCTCGAGCTGACCAAGCAGTCCCTCGCCGTCGTCTCCGGTCTGTATGCCGAGAACCCGCGCGAAATCTCCAAACGCCTCGGTTCCATCCGCGATGCCGTCCTCAGCGGCCGCATCGAGCCTCCCATGCTCGACAGCATGCTGCAGCAAAACGACGGTGTCAGCGCCGAAGAAATCTACGTGAACCGCAAGGTGCTCGACCTCGTGACCAAGGCCGAAATGGAACGCGAAGACTACCGGCGCAAGAGCAGTCCCAACGTCTTTTTTGGCACCCGCAAAACCTACCTGGGCACCAAGTACAACACCCTTTGGATCAACAGCCTTGTCATCCTGTTTACGCTGTCAGTGATCATCACGGCAGTGGAGATCAGTTTGCGACGACAGTTGACGAAGGTGTAGGGGTGATGCAGAGCGCTCCAAAACTACTGGTGAGTTTTAGCTGGCTCTGGGGGCTGTCGACCCGTCCAGAACCGAAGTGCGTGAGTGCTTTGCGTCGCTGCAGACGAATGGGTGAGAGGCAGTGCTTCGAGCTGACGCTCAATCAAGAGGCATTCATAAAATCACGATAATTCTACTTTGGTAACTCTCCAGGGCGTTCATAAAAGTCATCGGGAGGTGTTTGATTGCGGCAGGCAGAGTCTATGGAGTTCTGTCGCTTTCGATGACGGTGCTGAAGTTGCGCCATGACACTCTCCGGCGTGACCGCC
>JANYCZ010000075.1 GCA_025360015.1 Verrucomicrobiota bacterium
GGCGGTCACGCCGGAGAGTGTCATGGCGCAACTTCAGCACCGTCATCGAAAGCGACAGAACTCCATAGACTCTGCCTGCCGCAATCAAACACCTCCCGATGACTTTTATGAACGCCCTGGAGAGTTACCAAAGTAGAATTAAGTGAAACCAAAATGTGATCGGGCTGTCTTCGCGGCGGTATCGTGTGAAGCGAGAGGTGACCTCTTGCCGAGTCCAGAACAGCCAGGAGATGATGCTGAAGATCAGGCCAATGATGAACAAGAGGAAAATTTGGGCCACTTCATCGGACATCATGGGGGTATGACGGAGTGACAGGTGATTGACGGAGCAGCAGGATCGAGGACGAGTTCGAGTAGGAGGACGAAAACGATCCGCTGCTACTGCGTCACCGGGATGGCCTTGGGAATCATTTCACTCTGCGGTACCGGCACTGCGGAGGGCACTCCGCCCGGCGCGCTGGCGCTTTGATACGGATCACGCCCGATGACCACCGTGGACATGGGAGTGACGGGCATCACGCGCGCCTCCCCTTCCACGAAGAGCGCCCGGGGCGGCGTGGCCAGCAGTGCGGACGCGGGGGCTTTGCTGTCCCAGCCTTGGGGTTTCCCTTCGGTGACCATGGCGAAGACGGCCGCCCACAGCGGGAGCGCTGCGGTGGCAGCGGTCGTCTTGGCGCTGATGGGGAGGTCCTTGTCGTGACCGATCCAGACGAGGCAGGTCACCGCGCGGTCAGAGCCGATGAACCAGGCGTCTGTGCGGTCATAGGTGATGCCGCCATACCCCGCGATGCTTTTGTTGGCAAGACCGTGGGCCAGCAGCGGCTTGCGGTACTCAGGGCGCTCCATGCCGGAGATCAGGGTATCGCGCACGTGAGAGGTGGCGGCGGGCGCGAAGACTTCATTGCTGCGCACCGAGGGGGAGAGCAGCAGGTGCGGCGTGGCGCAAAGGCGGCCGTCATTGGCGATGGCGGTGAAGGCGCGGGCGAGCTCGATGAGGCGCAGCGGACTCTGGCCGAGGGCGAAGGCGGCCTCCGTGCGCAGCGGCGTGGTGAAGCCGCAGCGGTTGAGCGCGGCGCGCAGAGGATCCAGCCCGATTTGATAAGCGATGCGCACGGTGGCGGCGGTACGGTTTTCCAGCAGGGCCTGCATTGGCGTGATGGTGCCGCCGGAGTAAGAGACGGGTTCGCCATCCGCCCCCCATTCGCCGAGGGTGCCCACCAGCCCGCCGATCATGGCCTGCTTGTTGTCCAGCGGGCCGTCGATCTGCGGGGCGTCGGTGACGTCTGGCAGCGTGGTGAGCGCGGCGGCATAGACGAGCGGGAGAAAGCTGGTGCCAGGTGGGCGGATGCCATCCAGCGCGCGATTGAACGGGCTGGTGGTGAAGTCCCGCCCGCCCTGCATCGCGAGGATGGCGCCGGAGCGGTTGTCCAAAACGATGACGGCTCCTTGCAGCGCTTTGTCTTCGGTGGAGAGGGTGTCGAGATGCTGGCGCATGAGGGCGTCCAGCTTGTGCTGCCAGCTCAGGCGCAGGGTCATCGTCATCTCCGCCGGCGTGCCGGGCTTCAGGCCGAGGCGCTGAAATTCGGCGCGGGCGGCGGCGAGCATGTAGCCCGTGCGAACGCGTGCCTTGTCATGCCGCGTGACCAGCGGCTGGGCCCGGGCAGCGGTGGCTTCGGCTTCGCTGATGGCCTTCGTCTCCACCATGCGCTGGAGCGTGAGGTCGCGCTTCTGCTTGGCCAAGGTGGGTTGGGTGATGGGCGAAAACGACACGGGAGCCTTGATGATCCCCGCGAGCGTGGCCGACTCGATGAGGGTGAGGTCGTGTACGTCTTTGCCAAAGTAGCAGCGCGCCGCCGCGCCCACGCCGCTACAGCCGGTGCCGAGGTAGATGCGGTTCAAATAATACGTGAGGATCTGCTCCTTGCTGCATTCGCGCTCGATGCGCATGGCGAGGAAGATTTCCGTGAGCTTGCGCTCATAGCTGCGGCCTTGCAGCCCGAAGGCATTGCGCGCGAGCTGCTGCGTGATGGTGCTGCCGCCCTGGCGGATGCCGCGTGAGGTGAAGTTCTTCACCGCAGCACGGCCGAGGCCGACGATGTCGAAGCCGGGGTGCGAAAAGAAGCGCGCGTCTTCCGTGGCAATGATCGCATCGGTCAGCGTGGTGGGGACGTTTTCGATCGTCACCATCTCGCGCTCGATGTCGCTGGCGCTGCCGATGGGCTCGCCCTTGGCATCGACGATGAGGGTCTCGTTCTGCCCACGACTGAGCGCAGCCATGTCATACGTGGCGGCGATGCTGGAGTAGTGGTGCCAGACCAGGCTGAAAGCGATGAAGCCAATGAGTGCGACCGCCGCGCATGAGCCGCCGATGAAGCGCAGCCACCCAGGCAGGCGATGGTAGCTGACGCTGAGTTTGCGGAAAAAAAGCTGGAGTGCGGAGAGCATGCGAACGGAAGAAATGATGAATGCGGTGTGGCTTGTACTTCGTCCTCGTCCTCGTCCTCCTACTCGAACTCGTCCTCGATCATGGCGCACCGCCAGCAGGACGAATCAAGAATAAGAATGGAAGGTGTGAAGAGGGAGTCAGGTAGCGATAAGGTAGTCTGGGTAATAAAGAGGAAGAGAGCTCAGCGGAAGAAGCGTTGGAAGAAACCGCCGTTGCGGGGGTCTTCGCGGTACTGGGGTGGCGGCGGACGGTCGCCGTAGTAGTAGCCGGGCGGCGGCAGGTTCATCAGGTCGGGGGTCAGCGGGTCATTCTCTTCCTCGACCGTCGTGGGCTCATACGTCACGCCATGCGCGGCGGGCTTGTCCTCGATGTCATGGAGTACTTTGGCGATGACCGGTGCCGCAGTACCACCGCCGGAGAGGCCGCCCTCACCGGCACTGCCCTCCACCATCACCGCAAAGGCCAGCGGCGGGGTGGTGCCCACAAATCCGGCGAACCAGACAACGTTGGCCTTGGCCCCACGCAGCACCCACTGAGCCGTGCCGGTCTTGCCAAACACGGGCACCTTTTTCAGGCGCGCGGCTTTGCCGGTGCCGTTCACATGATTGACCACGCCGTACATGCCGTGGCGCACGGTTTCCAGATCCATCTGGCTCACCGGCATGAGGGCCTCGCGGCAGGGCAGGCCCACATCGCCTAGCTGGCCGGTCTGCGACTGCGTCTGCATGACGAGGCGTGCGCGCGGGCGGCAGGAGCCGTTGGCCAGCGTGGCCATCATCATCGCGATCTGCAAGGGCGAGGCCTCGGTGACCCCCTGGCCGATGGAGAGATTGGCCAGGTCGTGGTTGGACGGCGCATTCGGCGGCAGATTCCCAGCGGAGGCCTTGAGCGGCAGCACTGGGACCGTGCCAAGCCCAAACTCATGCGCCATGTAGAGGATCGGCCGGTCCCGCGTGGTCATGGCGGACTGGTAGAAGTAGGTGTTGCAGGAGCGCACCAGCGCGGCGCGTGCATTGAACCAGCCGTGGTCGTCTTTCGACCAGTTGTCGAATTCACGGCCATCAATCAGGAGGGAGGGCCCGCACTCAAATTCCCGCGCCGCATCCACCGTACCGGCACGCAGCCCCGCCATGACGACGATGGGCTTGAACACCGAGCCGGGTGGGTAGCTGCCCTGCAGCGCGCGGTCAAACAGCGGGCCGTTGATGTCCTGCGTGAGCTTGGTGAAATCCGTGTCTGAGATGCCGCCAGCGAAGGCATTGGGATCGTAATGCGGCAGGCTGGCCATGGCGCGGATGTCTCCGGTGAAGGCATCCACGATGACCATCGCACCCCGGTGGCCGGAGTGGGAGAGCGCATTTTCAGCGCTGCGCTGCGTGTCGAGATTCAGCGTGGTCACAATATCGCGCCCCGCCGTGGGCGGGGCAAAGACCTGCTCATAGGCCACGCTACCAGCATCGGCCATCATCAAGCACAGCGTGCCATCCGCGCCGGTGAGCTGCTTGTTGAAGGCGGACTCCAGCCCCGCAGCACCCTTGGTGCGCTGCCACAGGGGCTCGCTGCGCAGGATGGGCCCGGAGGGCGGTGCGCCGTCTGAGGAGATGTACCCGAGGATGTGCGCGGCCATGCCACCATGCGGGTAGTGCCGCACGTATTCGGTGCGCACGCTGGCATGCGGGTGCTTTTGCGGATCGAGGGCGATCTCATGCGGCAGCGAATCGCTCATGGTCACGGGAAGTTCGCGGCGGCTTTCGTAGTGCCGCTTCAAGATCTCCGCGTCAGGCATGCGGGCGGCGGGGAGCTCGGCCTGGTTTGCGGTGACTTCCTGCTGCAGCCAGGCAGTGTAGGCCTCCAGCGTGCCACGCTGCTCCGCCGGCACCGTGAAGAGCAGACGGCGCACCAGGCCGTTCTGCGCCAGTGGCCGCCCATTGCGGTCCAGGATCTGCCCGCGCGGCGCGGGGATGGCGAAGTAGAAAGGCTTCACATCCGTGCGCGAGCCGGTGCCAGGCACAAAGGCCGGCGCGGGCGCGGGCGCTGTATGAGCAGGCTTTGTCGGCGGTGGCTCTGCGCTGAGGGCTGGGGCTGCGGTGCTATGCGCGGGCTTCACCACCGCCGGTGCCTTTGCCACGCCGTGGGTTGGCTTCACAGCGGAAGACTTCGCGCCTGCGGCGGCTGGCGTGGGCGCAATCTCGCTATGCAGCAGTTTGCCCGCCTGTGGCTCCGCACTGGCTGCACCGAGGCTGAGCCCCAAAGCCACAAGCGCGCTGAGCCGCGGCCGTCCTGCGGAGCTGCCCTGAGTTTTCTTCGATTCAGGCCCCCCGCGCCCAAAGGCACGGCGGAGCACTGCGGGCGGCGGGGAGGAAATCACAGGCAGAAATAAAAAGGAGAATACCGCGAACGACAGCAGACTGCCAACAAATCCGGCTTCTACTTGATATCGCCCGTGGCGTCGAGTTTGGACGCGGCGATTGCTCAGGAATTCAATCTTGACTGACTCCGGGGCTGCGGATCACCAAGCGATTGGATGCGGGATCAGGTTGCTGCGGGTGCGCACGGCACTTCGCGCTGGTAAAATTGGAAGCAGACGCCTGACGGCGCAATGAGATGAAACTCGCGCCTGCCCCACGGCTTGGTTTCGAGTGGGCCGACCTTGGCCGGAAGCGCCCGATACTCATGGTAGAGCGCCTCAAGGTCGGAGACACCGATGCTGAAGCTCGCATTGTCCGCCCAGTTCTGGTTGTCGTTCTCGACGAGGTTGAGAGAGACGCCGTCGCGCTCGATGCCTGCCATCCCATCGCCCTGCCAGAGAATGGAGAAACCCATGTGGTCCGTGTAGAAGCTCAGAGCCTCCGCCAGGCTGCCGCCGGTGGGAATCAGAGGAGTGATGGAGTGGAAGGAGGCTTTCATAGATGTGGATGGCCCTTTGTACGTAAGCCATCTGCTGGGGGGGACCTTCACACCAGATGTTTTTAGAGATCCTAGCTTGCGAACCAACTTGTGAAGCTGATCATGCATCCTGCATTTTTGGGAAATATGTCACTCGAGCATCCATCATTATGAGCGAGAAAGACTACGTCCGGTATCTTGTGCATGAGCGTCACATGTTTGCCTGGTGCCTCATCACCCATGGTGGCGTCGCTCCTGTAGCCGCTCTAACTCAAGCAGAAGTGCGCTACCCATTCGAGGCAGCGACGGAGCCATTCCGAGGCATCATCTTTCACGACGTGGCATGGCATTGGGCGATGCTTGCACTTTTCGGCCAGCGGTATTGGCATTCGCACCCAGAGTTTCAGTTTCAATCCGACGGTTACCGAGCCGAATCATACAAGTATGACACCGCAACAAATAACCCGTGCGCCTAATGCCGCGCAACGATGGGCAACTGCGGTGAGCGTTCGCACGCTCACCGCAAGGTAGGGAGGGCTGTCCTCAGCCCTCCGCCGTGAGGGAAGAGAGCATACGAGTGATGGCAGGCAGCAGCGGAATCCCAGCGATGCCCTGCTTCCTAGCCCCGTGAACACAAACCGCTGGGCAACGGCGGCTGGAGGACCAGCCGCCCTACCCGCGGCGGGCATTTGCCAGCCCTACCCTACCTTGCGAGCGCTCTCGATTGAAGCTTACAAAATCACCCCCGGCTCATACTTTGCCGCGTGCGGGAACTCCTTCTTGATCGCGGCCACATGGGCGCAGAAGGCGTCCACCTGCTGCGGGGCGTCGCCAGCGTTGGCTTTGCCGTCCCTGACGAGGCGCTGCATGTCTTCGGCGGTGAGGGTGAGGCGCACGTCTTCCACGAGGCGGGCGAGGAGGTCGTTCTCGCGCACTTTGCCGGTGCGCATGTCTTTGGCGACTTGCACGGCGTGCTCTTTGATCACTTCGTGGGCGGTTTCGCGGCCCGCGCCGGCTTTGACGGCTTCCATCATGACGGTGGTGGTGAGGAGGAAGGGCAGATAGCGCATGAGTTCCTGCTCCACGACGGCTTCGAAGACTTCCATCTGATTGAGCACGGTGAGCAAGGTCTCAAGCAGGCCGTCCATGGCGAGGAAGGCATCCGGCAGCATGACGCGGCGCACCACGGAGCAGGAAACATCCCCTTCATTCCACTGGTCACCCGCCAGACCGGCGGACATGGCAAGGTAGCCTTTGAGGATGACGTGGAGGCCGTTGATGCGTTCGCAGGAGCGGCTGTTCATCTTGTGCGGCATGGCGGAGGAGCCCACCTGCCCTTTCGCGAAGCCTTCGCTGGCCAATTCCTGACCGGCCATGAGGCGCAGGGTGCGGGCAAAGCTGGAGGGGCCGCTGGCGAGCTGGCACAATGAGGCGACGACCTGGAGATCAAGGCTGCGAGGATACACTTGGCCCACGGCATTGAAGGCCGCTGGCATGCCGAGGTGGCGCAGGATGCTGCTTTCCAGCTCCGCCGCCTTTTTCGTGTCTCCATTAAAGAGAGTGATCTGATCCAGCCGGGTGCCCACGGCACCTTTCAGCCCGCGCGCCGGATAGCTGGCGATGAGGTGCTGCAGATCGCCAAAGGCAACGAGCAGCTCCTCCCCGAACATCGCGAGGCGCTTGCCCAGAGTGGTCACCTGCGCCGCCACGTTGTGCGTACGGGCGGTCAGCGGGATGTCCCGCGTCTCGGCGGCACGCCGGGCCAGGCCCGCGAGTGCGGCCACGCATTTGGCACGGACTTCCAGCAGCGAGCGGAAGACCTGCAATTGCTCCACGTTTTCCGTGAGGTCGCGGCTGGTCATGCCTTTATGCAGGTGCTCGTGGCCCGCGAGATCGCAGAATTCTTCGATGCGCGCCTTCACGTCATGCCGCGTCACGCGCTCGCGCTCCATGATGGAGGCCACATTGACTTGGTCCTTCACCTTCTCATAGGCTTCGATCACACCGTCCGGCACAGGGATCCCAAGATCACGCTGCCCTTTAAGTACAGCGATCCAGTAATCGCGCTCCAGTCTGACTTTTCCCTCGGGCGACCAAAGGGCGCGCATGGAGGCGGTGGCATAACGTTCAGCAAGGACATTGGGGATGGAGTCAGACATGGGAGGATGCATCTAGGCCATGGGGGACGAGTTGGCAAATTGGCGGGCGTGGGTTCGCGATAGTTTGTGGGGGTTTGTAATGGTTTGCCGTGGTTGCCATACATACAGGCAGTCCCCCGAAACCTGCGGGTTGCGTTTCCCGCGGTTTCCGGTGAGTGGCAGCAGTTGGCGGTTCTTTGCGCTGGTTGCCAGTGGTTGGCAAACATCCACGCGCTGCGAAGGCACCGACGCCCCGGGAGCTGCATAAATGCTTCATAGTAGAACGGCCGTCATAGCGGCCTTGGAGAATTTCTCAAACGTGTGGACTGGCTCTATTCGGCACGCTGCATTCTTCACGTTCTGGCAGAAGGCCAATTGTATGAAATTCTTCAGGATTTCCGAAGTTTTTCAATCACTGCACATTTTTGATTTGCAATTGTGGCAATAAATCGCAAATCTACCAATTATCCCGAACCGCACATTTAGCTGAACGCCGATAATCACCTTGTAATGATGGAAATTATAAAGCAGTGTTGTTAATAACCTCTCAACGCGACTCAGCTTCCATTTTTGAAAGACGATAACAGGCAAACAAGACACACTCCCAAACTTTTATGGCCGATCCAGCAGCACCCGAACTCATGACCGTGAAAGAGACGGCGGAATACCTCCGCATCCCTCTTCCCACCGTCTATTATCTCGTCCAGCGTGGTCAGTTGCCCGCAGTGCAGATCGGTGGGCGCTGGCGCATCAAGCGCAGCCTCCTGGACCGCGATGTGCTGCGCAAGGAAGACGAAGCCGGACAGCCCACGGTCATGGTCGTCGATGATGACCCCGCCCTGCAGGCTCTCTTCAAGCAGTTCCTCAAGAAGGCTGGTTTCGGACGCCTCGTGGTCGGCACCGGTGCGGAAGCCATCACCATGGCGAAGAAGCAGAAGTTTGATTTCGTCTTCCTCGACCTCAAGCTTCCGGACGTTCCCGGAGACGAAGTTTATTCGCAGCTCAAGGCCCTCTACCCGGACCTCCCCATCGTGGTGATCACCGGCTACCCGGACAGCGAAATCCTCAGCCGCATCCTCTCCCACGGTCCAGTCACGGTCATCAAGAAGCCCATCGAGTACGATCAGCTCAATCTCGCCGTGAAGCAGCTCGGCCACAAAGGTGCCGCCGAAGCCGCCGCCTAATTTCAGACAACAAGTCCCTCTCCCGACTCCAGCCCCGTCAGCATCCCTGACGGGGCTTTTTGTTTGCCTGCGCCAGTGGGCCGATTCATTCCAGGCTGACCACCGTCCATCGCGGCGGCTTGGAAGGCTCCAAACTCACCCGCTGCCCGAGCTTTGCGCCCAGCAGGGCCTTCCCCACCGGGGACACCCAGCTCACCTGCTGCGGCAACAGGTCCACCTCGTCCACCCCGACGATGCGGCAGTTTTTGATCTCTCCCGTGTCGCTGCGCAAGGTCACGCGCACGCCGAACATCACGGTGTCTGGTCGCTCGGGCGCTTTCACGATCGTCACCGAGTCCAACACGCCTTCCAGCTCTGCCCTCTCGTCTTCATCCGCAGCGTCATTTTTCAGCTCCGCCACCTGCTGCCGCAGCCGCTGCGCCCCTGCTTCAGTCAGGTAATTGAGCGCCCCCGGTGGCAGGCCGGAGGCCGAGCGCCAGCGCGTGGTGCGCTCTGGAACATCGATGTCCTCTTTGACGAAGGCGCGGCTCATGAGTGGTTGCTGGGGTTGTTTTCCATCTGGGACATCGTGCCTGGCACGCCTGCCGCGTCTGGCACAAAAAGATACGCCTCAGCCCGGGGGCGGCTTACGGCATCACGTCGTCCTCTCACGGATCACAGTAGGCGCTGCCGTCCTCCGCCCGTGCAGGATGCAGCACGTAGCGGCCCTGCTGCGGCACAGCCAGCCTCTGAAATTCCCACGCCAGCACCTGCAGCGCTGCCAGCATCTCGGGACCCTGCATGGCTCTGCCGTGGCCGGTCACCGCCAGCTCCGGCTCCAGCGCAGCCAGGGCCACCACGGACTTGTGGGCGGCCTCCCAGTCGGGGGTTAGCCATGCCGGCGGTCCGTGCATTTCCGGCTTCTGCGTGATCACCGAATACGCGGACTCCATGTGCGTGGTGATGAAGGCATCCCCCGCGATGAGAGCGCGGTCCGTCTCACGCCAGAGCGAGACATGCCCCGGTGAGTGGCCCGGGGTGTGAATCCAGCGCCAGCCCGGCATGAAGGGCACCTCTCCCTGCGCCGGCAGCTCCTGGAGCCATTGGCTGACATCAATGGGGCCTCCTGGAAAGAGCGGTGACAAGCTGGGCATGATGCCCCCGCCCACCGTGGTGTCTGGCGGCGGATACTTCGCCCGACCCGTGAGGTAGGGATGCTCCAGGCCATGGGCGAAAATGGGCGCATCCCATTTTTCGGCCAGTGCCTTCAGATTGCCCACATGATCGAAATGCCCATGCGTCAGGATGATAGCTGCGGGGCGGTTCCTTTTGCCAAACCTTTCGCCGGCGGCGTTTTCGATCAGCTTACTCAGACCGGGAACTCCCGTATCGATCAGCACCCAGCCTCGGTCACCACAGTGCGGCATACCATAAAAGACCACGTTCACCATCGCCAGCCGACGGTAGGCCAGGTCCGGGGCGATCTCGTGCGTGCCGTCCTCGGGATGTTCGATTTCGGCGATGGCTTCAGCGGTCAGGGCAACTTGGGGATGTGACATGGCGTTCAGGAGTGAGGGGTGGAATATCAGAAAGAGCGGAGAGGTTCGTCGGTTCAAGGCAGCTTGACGCGGAGCACCTGAAAAGGCCCCTCCTGCAAGCTTTTGCCGTCGTGGTACTTTGGCATGCGGTGAATCTGCGAAGTGCTGACGTAGATCCAGCCCTCCGGCCCCTGCGCGAGGGTATCCGGCCATTTCAGCCGTGGGTCCTGGATCAGCAGCGTGGTGTGCCCCGTGCCGGGATTGAAGCGGGCGATGCCGTTTTCCTCAATGGCCGTGAGATAGACCATGCCCTCCGGTCCCTCCAGCATGCCGTCCGGCTTGGGCGTGGTGCCAAGCTTTTCCACCTTCGCTGCCAGCTCCTCCGCGCTGAGCTTCGCATCGCGCAGAAACGAGGTCTTGATGCGGTACAGCGTCACACCTGCCAGCGGATGGTAGTAGAGCCACCCGGCCTCTTCATCCAGCGCGATGCCGTCCGCTTTGAACGCAGGTGCCTTCCCCGTCTTCGGGTCGATCACCTTCAGACCTTCCACCGTGATCTGTACCCCCGGCTCTTCTTGGGTGGACGGGTGTCCCGCCAGCAGCCGCCTGGCCTTTCCCGTCTTCAGATCGGCCACCACCAGCGCGCCGCCGCCGCTTTCGGTCATGTAGGCATATCCGTACTGAGTGTCAATGCGGACATCGTTCAGGTACGAATGCTCAGGGGCCACCGTCTCATCAAACGTGATCGTCTGCACCGGCCTGTTTGTGCTGAGGTCGATCTTCACCAGTTTCGGTCCACCCGGTACGATCCTCTCCGTCTTCGGTGCAGCGGGGTCCAGCACCCACAGGGCGTCGGTATCATCTACGACCACACTTTGCACGCATACCCAGCGGAACTGCGGCGCGCCATCCTTTGCATTCCACAGCGCGTCCGGGTACGGCTTCGCGCTGCCGTCTGGCAGCACCTCCGCCACGGACGTGGCATGGTCGTCAGACCAAAAGGGGAAGCTCACAAAGACGCGCCCGTTCTTGGAAACCGCCACACCCGTGACCTGCTGCGTAGGAAAGCTCGCCACCACCTCCAGCACCGGTTTGTCCGCTGCTGCAGCGACTCCATGAAGGGAGCAGGCCAGCGCCGTGGCCAAGATCCATCGATAAGAAGTTTTCATCGCAGTTAAAAATCACGCAGCTGACTTCCCGCCCTGCACATCGTACACATGCCCGGTGACGAAGCTGGACTCCTGCGACGCTAGCAGCACATACGCAGGTGCCAGTTCCGCAGGCTGCCCCGCGCGTTTGAAGGCCGTCTTCTCGCCAAAGGTGGCCAGCTTGTCCTGCGGCTGCCCGCCACTGATCTGCAGCGGCGTCCACACCGGCCCCGGTGCCACGGCATTCACCCGGATGCCTTTGTCCGCGAGCTGCTTGGACAGCGACTTGGCGAAGTTCGCGTTCACCGCCTTGGTGGAAGCGTAGTCAAACAGGTTGGACGAAGGATCCATCGCCTGCTCTGAAGCAGTGAAGATGATACTTGCCCCCGCTTTAAGATGCGGCACCGCCGCTTTCGTGATCCAAAACGGCGCATAGCAGTTCGTCTTGAAGGTGGCATCAAAAGCCTCCGTCGTGAGATCGAGAATCGAGTCACACGACTGCTGGCGTCCGGCGTTGCTGACCAGGATGTCCAGCCCGCCCAGTTCGTTCACCGCGCCAGCCACAAGCTGCTGGCAGATGGATTCCTCGCGGATGTCCCCGGGCAGCGCCACGGCCTTGCGGCCTGCCGCGCGAATGAGATCCATCACTTCCTTCGCATCCGGCTCCTCGGTGGGGTAGTAGCTGATGGCCACGTCCGCGCCCTCTCGGGCAAAGGCAATCGCCACCGCGCGACCAATGCCCGAGTCTCCGCCGGTGATCAGCGCCCTCCGTCCCAGCAAACGGCCTCGTCCTTCATAGCTCTTCTCGCCGTGATCCGGAGGAGGGCTCATTTTCCCCGCCAGTCCTGGCCACTCCTGCTGCTGCTTCTGAAAGGGCGGCCTGGGGTATTGCTCGGAGGGATCTTGTTTGATCGATTGATGCGGAGCCTGCATCTGCTCCGGCGCTGTGGCCGTGCTCTGACCCAAGGCGGCGCTGCTCATGCTGCCGACCAGTCCCGTAGTCAACCCGCCGACGAAGCCGCGGCGGGACGAGTTCACAGACAGAGGCGATTTCTCTTGGGAATTGTTGTTCGGCGGATTCATGGCGATAAAAAGGTTGGAGGGTTTTGCTGCACCCCTTGTTCGCAGCCCGCGTCCACCACGGACGCTTGCTACCGCCCGCAGAGGCTCGGTCTGCGCCCCTATCGACAGGTAATAGGTGCAACGCAAAATTGGACCAGAGTCGCTTAATTAGTTGAGGTTGGATGTGCTGAGCTTCGGACTGTTGGGTGAGGTAGCCGATGGACGAGTGCCTGCGGTGGTTGTTGTAGTAGGTGTCGATGTACGTCGATCCTCACCACCGCATCGGGCTCAACGATGCTTCAACGGAGCCGCACTCGTGTAAGTGCGGAGAGTCGGAGACATGGTCAAAGTGCTGGCAAAGCCTGGCGCGGCTTCAACGGAGCCGCACTCGTGTAAGTGCGGAGAGTCGGAAGCACGAGCTAGCATTGCCCGTCACCTTGATGTGCTTCAACGGAGCCGCACTCGTGTAAGTGCGGAGAGCTACGTCGAGTCGCTTCGCTTGAAGCGCATCGTACACGCTTCAACGGAGCCGCACTCGTGTAAGTGCGGAGAGTCAAAGAGAGCGTACGCCTCGTCATCCTGCGATGCGCCGCTTCAACGGAGCCGCACTCGTGTAAGTGCGGAGAGCCGGCGGTTCCATCGTCGTCCCGCGTCCGCGCAGGAAGTAGGCGCTTCAACGGAGCCGCACTCGTGTAAGTGCGGAGAGAGTCGCGTAAACTCGCGAACACCGTGCCGCAGATTGCGCTTCAACGGAGCCGCACTCGTGTAAGTGCGGAGAGCTGCCGGTGTCGATGGTGATCACCGCATCGCCGCTGAAGCTTCAACGGAGCCGCACTCGTGTAAGTGCGGAGAGGTGGACATCCAGAGCGCCCTCATTACCTCACTCGTCGCTTCAACGGAGCCGCACTCGTGTAAGTGCGGAGAGGTGCCATGCATCAGGAGATGATCGATCTGCACGAGACCCTGCTTCAACGGAGCCGCACTCGTGTAAGTGCGGAGAGCAGCCGACCATGACCGGTGGGTACGCCAGCGTGACACGCTTCAACGGAGCCGCACTCGTGTAAGTGCGGAGAGGGACCTTTGGAGGACCGCACACCAGACTGACCGGCATGCTTCAACGGAGCCGCACTCGTGTAAGTGCGGAGAGCACGGACGTTGTGGCAAAACAACTGGCGGTAGTTGAGCTTCAACGGAGCCGCACTCGTGTAAGTGCGGAGAGTAGCCTTGCGCAGGTCAGGCTTGCTGTCGGCGTCTTCCCGCTTCAACGGAGCCGCACTCGTGTAAGTGCGGAGAGAAGACGTAGAAGATGCCTTCGGAGTTCTGCATGTCCTGCTTCAACGGAGCCGCACTCGTGTGAGTGCGGAGAGGCGCTGGCGTCCTGTGCTCTCATCACACGTGGTGTCAGCTTCAACGGAGCCGCACTCGTGTGAGTGCGGA
>JANYCZ010000009.1 GCA_025360015.1 Verrucomicrobiota bacterium
GCTTGGGGCGCTGGACGACAAGATCGAGTTGAACCGGCGGATGAACGCGACGCTGGAGGCGATGGCGCGGGCGCTGTTCCAGAGCTGGTTCGTGGATTTCGACCCCGTCCGCGCCAAACTCGACGGCCGCCCCCCCGCCGCACTCGACCCCGCCACCGCCGCTCTCTTCCCCGAGCACTTGGAAGAGACGGCCGTCGGTCACACGCCGAAAGGCTGGGAAGTCCGCAGCCTCGACAAGATTGCCGACTACCTGAACGGCCTCGCCCTTCAGAAGTATCCGCCCGGCGATGGCCCCACGCTCCCGGTCATCAAGATTGCTCAACTCCGCAAAGGCGACACCGTCGGAGCCGACCGCTGCAACACTGACCTGCCGCCGAACTACATCGTCCAAGACGGCGACGTGCTCTTCTCATGGTCCGGCAGTCTCGAAGTCGAACTCTGGTGCGGCGGCCCCGGCGCGCTGAACCAGCACCTTTTCAAAGTCACCTCGCCCGAGTTCCCGAAGTGGTTCTACTACCTCTGGACGCTTTACCACCTCGACGAGTTCCGGCTCATCGCCGCCGACAAAGCCACCACGATGGGCCACATCCAGCGCGGCCACCTCACTGCCGCCAAAGTCCTCATCCCGCCGCGCCCACTGCTCGACGCCATGACGCGCGCCATGTCGCCGCTCATTGACCAACTCATCGCCAACCGCATCCAATCCCGCACCCTCGCCACCCTGCGCGACACGCTGCTGCCGAAGCTGCTGAGCGGGGAGTTGAGCGTGGCGGAATCTGCAACACTTTAACCCCCGAGACGCCCATGAGTGAGACGCTGAACTTCTACTGTGATGAGAGCTGCCACCTCCTGAACGATCATCAGAAGGTGATGACGCTAGGAACGGTGTGGTGCCCGATGGAGCGGCGGCGGGAGATCAGTGAACGGCTGCGGGAGATCAAAGCACGGCATGGGCTGCCGCCTGCCTTTGAAGTGAAGTGGGGCAAAGTGTCGCCCGCCAAGGCGCTGTTTTACCAGGACTGGCTGGATTTCTTTCTGGATGACGATGATCTGCATTTCCGCGCCGTAGTGGTGCCGGACAAGAGTGTGCTCAATCACGACGGCTTTGGGCAGACGCATGATGACTGGTATCACAAGATGTATTTCGTCCTGCTCTCGGTGCTGCTAAAGCCCGAAAACAGGCACCGCATCTACATCGACTTGAAGGACACGCACAGTGCCCGGAAGATGACGAAGCTGCATGAGGTGCTGTGCAACAACGCCTATGACTTTGACCGGAAGATCATTGAGCGGGTGCAGGTGGTGGCCTCCCACGAATCTGAGCTGGTGCAACTGGCTGACCTGCTGGTGGGTGCGGTGAGTTACGCGAACCGAGATCTATCGGGAAACGCTGGCAAGGAACAGCTCATCGCTCGGCTCAAGAAGCGGACAAACAAGCATCTGACACAGACGACACTGCTCAAAGAGAGCAAGATGAACCTGCTGATCTGGAAAGGAGGCGAGGCGGGCGTATGAACGAGCCGCCCGACTTGATCGAAGTGGATGACTTTCCCGGCGCAGACTTTGGCAGCCGCTGGAAGGTGTATCTGGAGGACATTTACCAGCGCTACCTGCGGTCCGTCGCGAAAGGCGGGCTCACTTTCCGTGGGAAGCGGGTGAACTGCCAGTTTCGGCCCGAAACGCACGGGAAGCACTTCGCCTTCTGGCACATGATGCAGGAGGGGAGTGGTGGCCGCAGCGAGGACGACCGGACGATTGATCCCGAGCGCTGCCGCCGTGTGAATTGGATCGCCTGGGTGATCGCGAACGCTGGGAAACATCCTGGCATCCGTGTCTTCCAGCAGACAACGCGCTGGGACGAGACGTCCTGGGTGCTCTGGCTCTACGAGCATGATTACGCGGTCATCCTTTGGGAGCGGAAAGACTACTACCTGCTCAAGACGGCCTTTTACCCAATCTACAAACGCAAGAAGGAGGAGCTGGAACGTGACTGGAAGACGTTCCAGGCTGGAAATGGCTGAGGCCGCCCCTTGCGGGACGGCCTCGAAATCTCCTTTCACACATGGTGAATGAAACACTGTAAATAGACACACCCGGCGTCAGAATGTCAAAACTTCTTTATCCTACTACCAAGAAGGCCTCCGCTGAGCGGACGCCCAGCTCCGTTACCTGCCTTTCTGGGCCTGATCTTATTCAATCGCAACCCTCATGACCCCTCCCCGAAGCGCTGGAATCCCTGTAAAATCAAGGCTTTGCTTATTTAAGCCCATTTTATGAGCCTCAACGAAGCCATCGTCGAAGACGCCGCCCTCCAATGGTTCGGGGAGCTGGGCTATGCGGTCGGGCACGGGCCGCAGCTCGCGCCCGGTGAACCGGCGGCGGAGCGGGATTCGTTTGGGGATGTGGTGCTGGTGGGGCGTTTGCGCGAGGCCATCCGGCGGCTGAATCCGGCCATTCCCGAGGAGGCATTGCATAGTGGCGTGCTTCCATTTCAACCTGATATTCTCCCCTGATCATGGCGACGACGATTCCACAGATTGATACCCTGCTGACCGTTCGCTCCGAGAACGAACACTTGGAGTTCAAGGAGGCGGCCAACAACTTCCACTTTGAGGAGCTGGTGGATTACTGCGTGGCGCTGGCGAACGAGGGCGGCGGGCGGATGCTGTTGGGCATCACGGACAAGGTGCCGCGTCGGGTGATCGGCACGAAAGCCTTCGAGGTGCCGGAGCGCACGGTGGCTGGCATTTACGAGCGTCTTCATTTGAAGGTGACTTTTGACGAGGTGGCGCATCCTGCGGGACGGGTGCTGGTGTTTCATGTGCCGTCTCGTCCGGTGGGGCAGCCGGTGCATTACCAGGGCCGCTACCTGATGCGGGCAGGCGAGGAACTGGTGCCGATGACGCCGGACCAGCTCAAGAAGATCATGGCGGAGGGCGAGCCAGACTGGGCCTTGAAACCTGCGATGACGGAATGCGACGGCGAGAAGGTGGTGCAGGTGCTCGATACGCAGAGCTACTTCGACCTGCTGCATCTGCCCTATCCCGCCACGCGGGAGGCGGTGCTGGAACGCTTCGCCAGCGAACGACTGATCGAGCGTAGCGGCGGCTCTTGGATCATCACGAACCTGGGCGCGATCCTCTTCGCGAAGAAGCTGGAGAGCTTTGACCGACTGGCCCGCAAAGCGCCGCGGGTGGTCGTGTATGAAGGCACGAACAAGCTGAAGACGAAGCTGGATAAGCCAAGGTCGAAGGGTTACGCGGTCGGCTTTCAGGGGTTGGTGGAGTTCATCAACGGGCTGGTGCCGTCCAATGAGGTGATCGAGCAGGCGCTGCGGCGGGAGGTGAAGATGTTCCCCGAAATCGCGGTGCGCGAGTTGGTGGCGAATGCGCTCATCCACCAGGATTTCAACGAGTCCGGCACGTCGGTGATGGTGGAAATCTACGACGACCGCATGGAAATCTCGAATCCGGGCAAGCCGTTCATTTCGCCCGACCGGTTCATTGACGAATACCAGTCCCGCAATGAACGGCTGGCGGACCTGATGCGGCGACTGGGAATCTGCGAGGAGAAGGGCAGCGGCGTGGACAAGGTGATCCAGGCGGCGGAGGCGTTTCAGCTGCCCGCGCCAGACTTCCGCGTGGGAGAGAAGCGCACTTCGGTGGTGCTGTTCGGGCACAAGGATTTCGAAGACATGGATCGGAACGACCGCATCCGGGCCACTTACCAGCATTGCTGCCTGCGCTATGTGATGAACGAAAAGATGACGAACCAAAGCCTGAGGGAACGCTTCCGGCTTTCGGAGAAGAAGACTGAATCCGCATCCCGGGCCATTCGGGATGCTGTGGAGGCCGACAAGATCAAGCTAGCCGACCCGGAGCAGACCTCGCTGCGCTACCGCAACTATGTGCCGTTCTGGGCCTGATTTTCATTTAGACGCAAACTGCCGAACCATGCCCGCTCACGCTCAAACCCTTGAAAATCAGCAATTCCGCCATTTAGGCGCAAACCGCCATTCCCGATGAATCTCAACGAATCCATCCTCGAAGACGCCGCCCTGGAATGGTTCGGGGAGCTGGGCTATGCGGTCGGGCATGGGCCGCAGCTCGCGCCCGGTGAACCGGCGGCGGAGCGGGATTCGTTTGGCGAGGTGGTGCTGGTGGGGCGCTTGCGCGAAGCCATCCGGCGGCTGAACCCAGCCATTCCCGAGGAGGCGCGGGAGGAGGCTTTGAGGAAGGTGCTGCGGGTGGGGACGCCTGCGCTCACGCAGACGAACCGCGCCTTTCACCGGATGCTGCGCGACGGCGTGCCGGTGGAGTATCCCCGGCCCGATGGCAGCATCGCGGGCGATCATGTGCGGCTGGTGGATTTCCGCGAGGTGCGGGCGAACGATTGGCTGGCGGTGAACCAGTTCACGGTGATCGAGGGGCAGCACAACCGGCGGCCGGACATCGTGGTCTTCGTCAACGGTCTGCCGTTGGGCCTGATCGAGCTGAAAAATGCGGCGGACAAGGACGCGACGATCTGGAGCGCCTACGCCCAGCTGCAAACCTACAAGGCGGAGATTCCCACGCTGCTGCATTACAACGCTGCGCTGGTGGTAAGCGATGGCCTTCAGGCGCGCATGGGTTCCGTGACGGCGAACCAGGAGTGGTTCAAGGTGTGGCGCACGATTGATGGGGAGGGCGACGCGCCGAAGGGTTCATTGGAGTTGGAGGTGCTAGTGCGCGGGGTGTTTGAGCGGCAACGATTCCTCGACCTGCTCCAGCATTTCATCGTCTTTGAAGAAGACTCGGACACGGGCGCGCTGCACAAGATCATCGCAGGCTATCATCAGTTCCACGCGGTGAATGCGGCGGTGGAGGAAACGGTGCGCGCCAGTGGCATGAGCGCGGAGAACGTGCTGCGTGAGGAGCCGCTGGGCCGCCACTGGGCCGGGAAGATGCACGGCGGCCAGCCGGGCGACCGCCGTGCGGGCGTGGTCTGGCACACGCAGGGCAGCGGGAAGTCGTTCTCCATGCTCTTCTTCGCCGCGCGCGTGGTGCGGCATCCGGCGATGCAGAACCCGACGCTGGTGGTGCTGACCGACCGCAACGACCTCGACGACCAGCTATTCGGCCAGTTCCAACGCTGCGCGGACATCCTCGGGCAGACGCCCGTGCAAGCGCGGGACCGCGAGCATTTGCGTGAGCTGCTGAACCGAGCGAGCGGCGGTGTGGTGTTCACGACCATCCACAAATTCATGCCGAAAAAGGGCGAGGCGATGCCCGAGCTGAGCGCGCGGCAGAACATCGTGGTGATCGCGGATGAAGCGCACCGCAGCCAGTATGGCTTCGGCGGCAAGGTGAATACCCAGACTGGCGAGATGTCCTACGGCTTCGCCAGCAACCTGCGCGATGCCTTGCCGAATGCGTCGTTCATCGGCTTTACCGGCACACCCATTGAGAAGACGGACGCGAACACGCGGGCGGTCTTCGGCGACTACATTTCCATCTACGACATCCAGCGCGCCGTCGCGGACAAGGCCACGGTGCCGATCTATTACGAGAGCCGGATTTCCAAGCTCAGCCTGAACGCCAGCGAGCTGCCGAAGCTGGACGCGGAGTTTGAGGAGATCATCCCGCAGTCGCGGGACGAGGAGGAAATGGAGTTCAAGCAGAAGATGCTCGCGAAGTGGGCAGCGCTGGAGGCGTTGGTGGGCGATCCGAAACGCATCGCGCTGGTGGCTGCCGACTTGGTGGCGCACTTCGAGAAGCGAGTGGAGGCGATGGACGGCAAGGCGATGATCGTCTGCATGAGCCGCCGCATCTGCGTGGACCTCTACAACGCGCTGATCAAATTACGGCCCGAGTGGGCAGCGGAGACGCTGAAAGTCGTGATGACCGGTAGCGCCGAAGACGGCCCCGAGTGGCAGAAGCACATCCGCAGCAAGGATGCGCGGCGCAAGCTGGCGAACCGTTTCAAAGACGCCAAAGATCCTTTCAAGATCGTGATCGTGCGGGACATGTGGCTGACCGGCTTTGACGCGCCCTGCCTGCATACGATGTATGCCGACAAGCCGATGCAGGGCCACAGCCTCATGCAGGCCATCGCCCGCGTGAACCGCGTCTTCCGCGACAAGCCCGGCGGTCTGGTGGTGGATTACCTCGGCCTCGCCGATCAGCTCAAGAAGGCGCTCGTCACTTACACCGAGAGCGGCGGTCAGGGGAACCCGACCTTCGACACCGCACAAGCCATCGCCGTGATGCTGGAGAAACACGGCATCGCTTGCGACATGATGCATGGTTTCAACTGGGACAAGTGGACGACTGGCAAACCCACCGAACGCCTCGCGCTTATTCCCGCCGGACAGGAACACATCCTCGAACAGGACGACGGCAAGAAGCGCTGGGTGCAGGTGGTGACGGAACTTTCCCGCGCCTTCGCACTCTGCGCCGCGAGCGATGCAGCCACGGAGGTCCGCGACGACGTGAGCTTTTTCCAAGCCCTGCAAGCCGCGCT
>JANYCZ010000078.1 GCA_025360015.1 Verrucomicrobiota bacterium
TTTTCGTCCTTTTCGTCCTTTTCGTCCTTTTCGTCCTTTTCGTCCTTTTCGTCCTTTTCGTCCTTTTCGTCCTTTTCGTCCTTTTCGTCCTTTTCGTCCTTTTCGTCCTTTTCGTCCTTTTCGTCCTTCGGCGCTCTGCCACGCTTTCGTCAGCCTCTTCACGCTTCAGCCCTACCCCCCCCACCTCCCCAGATTGCTGGCTGGACTTCACGCAGCCCTTTGATTATTTTCTCCCATGAGCACCCCTTCGAACGGCAGCCATGATCTGGACATCGCCAAGGTCAATCAGCGCGCCCAGGAGATCGAAAGCAAGCTGCCCAAGCTGAAGCAGGTGTACAAGCAGACCAAGATCATGCTCAGCATGGTCAAAGACTACTGGGCCGGAGCCTACCGCGAGATCCCCTACTGGGCCATCAGCGCCGTTTCACTGGCCCTCCTTTACATCCTCAATCCCGCCGATGTCATCCCAGACGTCCTCGTCGGCGTCGGCTACCTCGACGACGCCACCGTCGTCGCCTTCTGCTTAAAACTCGTCCAGCACGAACTCGAGCGCTACCAGGAATGGCAAACCACCCAGTCCAAAGCCCCCAAGGTCGTGGACGTGTGATCACCTCATCCTGCGTCACACTCTGAACCGTCCTCGTCCTCGATCTTACCGCTCCGTTCCACCACAGACCCTGCAGGGTTATAGCGTTTTCCAAAACGGATTTCCGGAAAGCGGCGCGTGGCGACGCTGGAGGGCGCTTGAAGTATCAAGCGCCCTACCTCGCGCCGGGCGCGTGCATGCCCAGCGCTGGTAGGGCTGGCTGTCCTCAGCCAGCCGCCGTCGAAGCCCATGATCTTCGAGCAAGAAACAACCTGCTAAACGGAAATGAGTTTTGCGAACCGCTATACCACCAGTTCGCAGTCCACTTCTCAGGAAGGCCCTCGCCCTTCCGTAGCCAAAAAAAAACCGCCATGCAGCAGCGCTGCACGGCGGTCATAATTCAATCGAGTCGCCCCGCCTTACTTCGCAGGCGTGCCAAAAACCTCAACTTCGCAGTAGTGGTTCATGTCGTTGCTCGTGTTGCCATTGCTCCACAGGCGCACGTAGCGGGCCTTGATGCCCTTGGCGTCAATGACGCGGCCATGATTGGTTTCGACATACGCTGGATCAGCGCCCTTGCCCATGCCGGAGGAGTCATCATGGTCAGAGTTCCACAGGCTGGTCACACCCGTCTTGAACTCAGGATCATCAGACACCTGCACTTCCACGTCGATGTAGGCCTGCGCCTGCTTGTGGTAGTGCCACATCGCGATCTTGTAGATGTTCGCCTCTGCACCGAGGTCGATCTGTACCCACTGCTTGCCGGGCATCAGCTCCACAAAGGAACCGTCTGCACCGTCGGCATCGCCGTCGGTCACGAGGGTGAGATCACCAATGATCGGAGCCGCGTCAGAGCTGGTGACCTTCTTGCCCTTGGCAAGATTGGTCGTGCCTTTTGGCACCATGATGGACTTCACCACCTTGCTCGGATCTGCCTTCTCAAGGTTAGGCAGTTCAGCAGGCACCGGCGTGCCGATGAACATGGGCTTCGGGAACTCAAGCTTGATTTCTTCGAGGTCGCCAGCAGGCACAGCAGGTGCCGTGGAGGCAGCGGCAGGAGCAGCGCCGGCTTTCGATTCTTCTTTCTTGCCGCAGGAAGCAAGGGTGAGCGCGAGCGCGAGGCCCGTGAGGATGTGGAGGGTGTTTTTCATGGGAGACTGGGTTGGTTGCAAAAGATTAGGCTTGGAAGTCTTCAGGCTTGAAGATGTATTTGCCGCCGGCTTCCTTGGCCTCATAGGCCTTGAGCACGGTGACGCAGGACTTGAAGGCTGCCTCCACATTGCAGGTGAGATGCGCAGGATTCTTCGTCTGCACCGCCTCAATAAAGTTCTGCACATGAGGTGTATGCGGCTTGACCTTGAGCTTCACCGCCAGCTCCCATTGCGCCAGCGCCTTGCTCTCGCGCACGTCAGCCACGCTTACGGCACCGTAGGACGGCGGCTTCGGCTTCTCCCAGTCACGCGGATGCTCCCAGAATTTGTTCTTCGCCTTGTCCGCAGCCTTCATGATAGGCGGGTGGTCACCCTGGGAGAACTCTTCCCAGTCCTGGCCAGGTTCTGCGTAGAGCTGGTTGCCATTCGTATCGAGTTCAGAAATGATCGCAGTGCCTTGGATGCCCATGTGCTTTTCATACGCACCCTGGGAGCCCGTCGTCGTGAGCACCTGGTAGTAGGCGCGCAGCGCTCCTTGTGCCGTCTTGAATTCGTAGATGCACATCATGTTGTCCGGCAGCTCAAATTTCGGGCGGCCGTTGGTGCCGTCGAAATAATCCACACCGCCGGAGGCGATGACGGACACTGGCGTGGACTCATACATCCAGTTGAACATGTCGATCTGGTGCGCGCCCAGATCGGACAGCGGACCAGCTCCATACTTGGAGAAGAATCGCCAGTTACGGTACTCTTCCAGGCTGTTGTAGCCGTGTTTGGTCAGCACTTCCTGGGAAATGTCATAGCCCTTCACCGCACCCTGCGGCGCGCTGCCGGACACACCACGGTTCCACTGCGCATACGCATGGGTGATGCGGCCCAGCATCTTGCCCGGCTTGATGATGTTGTCGCGCAGGTTGAGGTAACGAGGATTGGAATGTCGCTGATGACCGATCTGGAAAATGCCAGGATTGGCTTTTCCCGCGCGCACCATGTCGCGTGCACCTTCGATCGTGTTGCTCATCATCTTCTCGCAGTACACATGCTTGCCCTTTTCCAGGCAGAGACGCGAATACGGCGCATGCATGAAGTCAGGTGTCGCGATGAAGACAGCTTCAATCGAGGGCTCCTTGTCCAGCATCTCGTTGATGTCTTCATAGACTTTGATCTCACCTTCGATCTGGTGCTTGTTTTCACCCAGGAACCCACCACGCGTCTTGGCGATGGAGAATTTCCAGATGTCACACATCGCCACCCACTGGATGCCGGGTACGTCTTTGGAGGCCACGCGCAGCGCATTGCCCTGCGCACCGCAGCCAACGAGCGCGCACTTGATCGTGCGGCCTTTTTCAGTTGCTTGGGCGATCGCGCTCTTGCTGGTCGCGAGGTAGATGCCACTGCTCGTCAGAGCACTGGTGCGGAGGAAGCCGCGGCGGTCCATGAAGCGGGACAGCGGCGCTGGGGAGGAGGATAGAGGCTGGGAATTCATAGGTGCAGTCAGGCGCGTGGGTTCACTGCCGTGTACGACATGACGTCGCTGTTATGCCTTTTTGCGGGCAAGGAAGCCGTCGATCGAAAAATTCTTCGCCTTTGCGGTCACCAGCGCTGCCGCCACGATCAAAATCGAAAGACCGATGTTGCTCACCACTTCCGTGTCATCCGGCAGCGAGGCCAGGCCAAATCCCAGCGCCAGGAACACCAGCCCGGCGGCGAAAAGCCCGAGCTCGGTGAAGAGACCAATGGCGACCCAGATGCCCACCGGCACCAGGATGTAGCCGATCACAGCAGCAAAGCCGGTGGCCGCAGACTCAGGCATGAAGCTGTTGTCCGTCATCAGTTTGGCCAGCGGGCCGGTCTTCTTCGCATAGTTGTCGATGCCAAAGCTCACCGTCGGTCCGTTACCCCAGCGAAATTTGTCGAGGCCCGCCATGAACAGGCGCATGCCAACCCAAAGACGGAGCAAAAGATGGGCAAAAGCATAGCCGCAGCAGTTGCTGCATTTGGAGGTAGAAGAGTCGGACATGGATGGGGTCAGGTTGGCTGGTTGAAGTGAGGCGTCGATTCTGAACCGATGCCCTTGGAAATCCAGCAAAATTTAGGACGTACATACTTCACAGATATAAACGACCACAATGTGGAAAAGGCTGGACTGCTTTGGTTTCAACTGCGGAGATTTTCTCGCAGTCGGGTGCCGATTCAGGGGCTTCCCTGTTCACCGGGCTTGCCATTCCGGGCATCCCCGCTTAAAAAAGGTCGCTTAATTCATCCTTACTCACTCTTATGAGCTCCCTCTCATCTCCCAAGCTTCCCGCCCAAGGCATCCTCGAACCCCTTGGTGATGAGGACCGCGACATCCTCAGCGGCTACGGCGAATTCCTCCCCGTCCAGCCCGGCCAGCACCTCATCGAGGAAGGCCAGCAACAAAACAGCCTCTTCTTCGTCGTCTCCGGCAAGTTCCACGCCACCGCCATGCGCGGCGGGCACAAGGTGCTCCTCGGCTCCATCCAAAAAGGCGAAACGATTGGCGAAATCAATCTCCTCGATCCCAACGTCGCCAGCGCCAGCGTCACCGCCGTCGAATTTTCCCAAGTCTGGCGCATCGATGGCGAGACCCTCGAAAGCTACATCAACGAGTACCCGCGCGCTGCCGCCTGGCTGCTCATTGGTGTCGGTCGCACCATTTCCACGCGCCTCCGCGCGGTGAATGAAAAGATCGCCGCCTTCTACAGCGCCTGATTCATGCCTCTAAGGCGGATTGTTTGGCGCTGGGATGATTCCTGCGTTGCAGTCCGCCTTTCACGATGGAAAATTTCCGCATGTCTGGGTTGCTGCCATTTCCTCCGCACACTTTACTGGAAGCCATCCAGGTTGTTTTCCTCCTGTTTGCCGGCCATGCGCTGATGGACTACCCCATGCAGGGTGAGTTCCTCTCCACCTGCAAAAACCGCCACCTCCTCCACAAGCTGCAGGACCCCTCCCGTCCCGTGCAGATCTGGCCTTGGTGCCTGACCTCTCACTGCCTCCTCCACGCCGCTGCAGTCTGGGCCATCACCGGCTGCTTCATCCTCTGCTTCATCGAGTTCGTCCTCCACTGGCTCATCGACTTCGCCAAGTGCGAAAACAAGACCACCTTCGTTCAGGATCAGGCCCTGCACTTCATCTGCAAAATCGCCTACGTCATCGCCGCGATGCTGTACTAAAGTGCCAAGTTCAAGGTTCCAAGTTACCCCTGCGCGACGATTCATCCTCGGCACAACTTGAAACTTGAAACCTTAAACTTGTAACTCTCCGCCATGCAGCGCACCGCCATCCTGAACGTCGTCGGCCTCACCACGCGGCTCATTGGCGAGCACACCCCGGCGATCCGTGCCTTCATTGAGCGCAATCGCTCCACGCTCATCGAGCCCGTCCTGCCCGCCGTCACCTGCACCGCCCAGGCCACCTACCTCACCGGCAGGCTCGCCCGCGACCACGGTGTCGTCGCCAATGGCTGGTATGACCGCGACTACGCTGAGCACCGCTTCTGGAAGCAGCCCGAGCAGCTCATGCACGGCGAAAAACTCTGGGAAGCCCTCCGCCGTGTCGATCCGCAGTTCACCTGCGCCAAGCTCTTCTGGTGGTTCAACATGTACTCCACTGCGGACATCTCCATCACCCCGCGCCCGCTCTATCCCGCCGATGGCCGCAAAGTCTTCGACATCCACACGCACCCGATGCCCCTGCGGGATCGCATCAAAAAAGACCTCGGCCCCTTTCCCTTCCGCCACTTCTGGGGCCCAGGCTCAGACATCAAATCCTCCATCTGGATCGCCGAAAGCGCCAAGTGGATCGAGGAAAAACACTGGCCCGGCCTCTCCCTCGTTTACCTCCCGCATCTCGACTACAACCTCCAGCGCGTCGGCATCGACATGGAGAAAATCCGCTTCGACCTCCGTCAGATCGACAACGTCGTCGGCGATCTCATCCGCTTCTACGAAACGCGCAACATCAAGGTCGTCCTCCTCTCCGAATACGGCATCACCAACGTCGAGCAGCCCGTCCACCTGAACCGCGTCTTCCGCGAGAAGGGCTGGCTCAACATCAAAGACGAACTCGGTCGCGAAACCCTCGACCTCGGTGGCTCGAAAGCCTTCGCCATCGCCGACCACCAGATCGCCCACATCTATCTCAACGATCCCAGCATCCTCGCCAACGTGCGCGCGGCCCTCGAAGCCACCCCCGGCGTCGCCCAAGTCCTCGGCAAGATGGAAAAACACCTCTTTGGCCTCAATCACGAGCGCAGCGGCGACCTCATCGCCGTCGCCGACGCCAAGAGCTGGTTCACCTACTACTACTGGCAGGACGACCGCAAAGCCCCCGACTTCGCCCGCTGCGTGGACATTCACCGCAAATGCGGCTACGACCCCGCCGAGCTTTTCCTCGATCCCGCCATCAAATGGCCCAAGCTCAAGATCGGCTCCAAGCTCGCCAAAAAAGCCCTCGGCCAGCGCATGCTCATGGACGTCATACCTCTCGACGCCACCCTCGTCAAAGGCTCCCACGGCCGCATCCCCGAAGACCGCGCCGACTGGCCCGTCCTCATCGGCGACTTCGATCAGCTCCCCCGCACCGGCATCCTCTCCGCCCACGAAGTCTGCAACCACCTCTTCCGCCTCTGCTCCAGCGGCAACGGGTATGCCGGCGTGTCGCGCTGATTGCTTGCTTTCTGTGGGCGGACTGAATTAGTCTCATGGAACCATGAGATCACGGTTCCCCTTGATTCAAGTCATCCTGCTGTTTGCAGCCAGCGTCTGCCATTCGACTGATCCTTTCATCGTTCCCGACGTTCATTACGAAGACCTGCCGGGCACATGGACTGCCAGCCTTGGAAATATCAGGAACACAATCACCTTTGATGCCAACAATACTTTCTCTGGTATCACTTCTGTGGATGGCAAAGTCACTGATCGTTACGAGGGTCAATGGGAGATCAAAACACCATACATAGGCCCCTTCGAACTGATTTGGCGCTACTCAAAATCAAACAGCGTTCCCATCGGAACTGTGGATCATGATACGATTGAGACTTTAAACAAAAAGCTGCTTGTGATTTGGAGCAAAAACAAAGTGCGGCGCACCTACCAGCGAGTTGTTCCTGCAATAAAATGAGCGCGCTCCAGGTGTCCTGTCGAGTCTTGCACTTTAGCCTGACATGCTGGCCATATTTCCACACATCGCGAGATTCATCGCCACAACCTTCATGCCTGCCGGTCTTGAAGGCCAACGGCCTTCCGTAATTTAGCCCAGGGGTGCCGAGCCTTTAGCGAGTGCTCCCCTGGGTATGAAGTCAAACGACCGGGAAGCAAACCCAGCACTCCTCTACACACCACGCTCACCAGCAGCGTTTGCAACAAGCTCCGCCACGCACCTGCCGCGTTCGAAAATACCCATCACCGATCACCTGACCCTCTGCCCACCGCTCACCCCCCCGCCGTGATCTGCACCACCTCGATCACATCCCCATCATTCACTGGCGCCGCATCAATCTCCCTCGGCAGCAGCGCGATCTGATTCTGCTCCACCACGACCGGCTTCCCGCCGAGTCCAATCATCTCCAGCAATGAGCGCACCGTCTGCGGCCCATCCAGTTCACGTTTCTCTCCGTTCAAAGTAATCTTCATGTCAAAGTCGTCGGTTTACGCGGCCAGGATCGAAGCATCCCAGTCCTTCCACACCGGATCAAGCCCCTGCATCCGCAGCATCTCCGCCACACTCTGCGGCGATCTCTGATCTGCGATCCCAAACTGCCCCTCGGCACGATTCGTCTCCGCCTTCTCAGCCACTTCCACGCGCTTCCCACGCACCGTCAGATGCAGGTCATCATTTCCCGCACCCGTGTAGCCACCCGGCTCCGTATGGCTGCCCGCGCTCATCACCGTGATGCCCAGCGGTGCCAGCGCATCACGCAGCGGCGCTGACTCTCGCGTGCTCAAAATAATCCCCACCTCAGGAAACGTGACACGGAAAGCACAGATCGTCTGCACCAGCGCCCAGTCCGGGAAATCCGTCATCGGCGTAAAGCCACCCGCAGCCGGCCGCAGCCGTGGAAACGCCACCGTGAAGCTCGCCTTCCAGCAGTGCTTGTACAAATGCTCCAGGTGCGCCGCCAGCCGCAGCGCCTCCAGCCGCCAGTCACTCAGCCCAAACAACGCACCAATCCCGATCCGGCGAAACCCACCCGCATACCCACGCTCTGGGCACGCCAGCCGCCAGTCGAAATCCTTCTTCGGTCCCGCCGTGTGCATGTCCGCATACAGCCCGCGATCATACGTCTCCTGGTACACCACCAGCCCTTCAGCACCCGCCTTGACCATGCGTTCATACTCTGGGTCTTCCATCGGTCCCACCTCAATGCCAATCGTCGGCACAAACTCACGAATCGCCCGGATGCACTCTTCCAGGTAGCCATCGCTCACGAATTTCGGATGCTCCCCCGCCACCAGCAAGATGTTCCGAAACCCCTGCGCCACCAGATGCTTCGCCTCAGTCACCACTTGGTCCACCGTCAGCGTCACCCGCAGGATCGAATTGTTGTCCCGTGAAAATCCGCAGTAGCTGCAGTTGTTCACGCACTCATTGGAAACATACAGCGGCGCAAACAGCCGCATCGTCCGTCCAAAATTCCGCCGCGTGATCATCCGCGACTCCCTCGCCATCGCCTCGATCTGCGTCGGTCCCTTTGCCTCCAGCAACCCCGCAAACCGCTCCATCAGCGGCGTTTTGCGCGCCGGGAGGGCATCAAGCGTGGGGATGAAGGTAGTATGCATCGGGCCTTGATATAATACGCCAGACGCCGGGCGCAACGATGGGAACAAAGACGAACGTCCCAAACCCTCTCCGGGCACCTCATACATTCGTCATTTCTCATTCTGGTTTCGTCATTCTTTCACCCCACATACTGCGTCATAAACACCTCATTCCCCTCCGCATCCCGAAACACCCCCAGCAAAATCGGTTCCCCCTCTCTCTGCTCTGGCGACTGCAAAATCTTCGCCCCCGCTCCCTCGATCTTCTCCGCCATCGCCAGCACGTCCGCATACTGAAAGCTCAGCCCCGTCGGATTCCGCGAGCCATCATGCCCGCCATGCAGCGCCACAATGGCGTCCCCAAAGCGCAGCTCCGTCCAGAAGTCGCTCACGAAAATCTCCTCCAGCCCGATCACATCGCGGTAAAAACTCACCGCCCGCTTCATGTCCGCCGCCATTAGCATGAACTTCACTTTCTCAGGTTTCATGCCGCCAAAACTGCCCCCGCTTTCTAAAACCGCAAGCAGCCTCGCTTGGCGCTGTCACGTTTCAGGCTACACTCGCGCCCATGTGGAAAAACCTCGTCATCCTCCTGCTCGCCTCCGCCTTGGCGGCTTCGCTTCTCCTGCGGCGCGGTGCCGCACCCACAGCGACTGCCGCCCTTCAGCTCCCGAGTCCCCAGCCTGTTCAGGTGGCCCCTCCAGCCGTCACCCCGCCTCCGTCTCCCGTCTCTACACCTGCCATCCCGCCTCCCGCTCCACCCAATGCCGTTGCCAAGTTGCTGAAGGAGGCCCGCGCAAACCCGGTTCTCACCGGCGCCGCCATCGGCTTCTGCCTCATCGACAGCAAAGGCGTGGTCACCATGGATGACAACGCCGGCACCGCCTTCATCCCCGCCTCCAGCTTCAAGACCCTCACCACCGCCACCGCTCTGGAAATCCTCGGGCCAGACTTCCATTTCACCACCGAACTCAAGTCCACCGCCCCCATCCAGGAGGGTGTCATCAAAGGAGATCTCGTCATCGTCGGCGGCGGCGATCCCATGCTGAAGCTCGACGATTTGAAAGCCTGGGCCATCGATTTGAAGCAGCGCGGCCTCGTCCGCATCACCGGCGGCATCCGTGTCGATTCCAGCTTCTTCAGCGGCAGCCTCTACGGCGACTTTTGGAATTGGGGCGACATCGGCAATGGCTATGGCAGCGGCGTCGCAGGGCTGAATCTCAACCACAACCGCTACATCGTGATGTTTCAGGCCGGGCCCGAGGTGGGTTCTCCCGCGCAACTGCTCGGCATCAATCTGGAAATCCCCGGCGCAATCTGGAAGAATGAAGTGACCACCGGCCCCGCCGATTCTGGCGACGGCGTCATGATTCACGGCGGTGAAAACACCACCGCCATCCACCTGCGCGGCACCGTTCCTCTGGGAGCTGTAAAATTTCAGGCCCGGGGTGCCGTGCCAGATCCCGCCCGTTTTGCCGCACACCATTTCCGCGCCGCCCTGCAGGCCGCTGGCATTCAGGTAGGCCGCGCAGTCAACACCACCGCCACCATAGCCTCGACTCCTCCAACTTCCGCTCCCGCCCCCTCGACACACTCCTTGCTGAAACATGACTCCCCGCCGCTGCTCGAAATCGTCAAAAGCATCCACAAAGTCTCCGACAACCACGAGACGGAATGCGTCTTCCGCGTCCTTGGGGTCAAGGCTGGCAAACCATCTGCGGAAGTGATCCGCGAACACTGGAAAACCCGCGGCCTCGAATTCGCCGGCCTCCGCATGGAAGACGGCAGCGGCCTGTCACGCGCCGACTTCATTCGTCCGCTCGATCTCGCTCGCCTCCAGTTCGTCGCTGGCACAGGCCCACAGGGGATCGCCTACAAAGCCTCGCTGCTCTCAGAAAAGGGGCTCACCTGGAAGATCGGTGCCATGTCCGGCATCCGTGCCTTCACCGGCTACGCCAAAACCAAATCAGGCGAGGAATACAGCTACGCCCTCATGGTCAATCATTACACCGATGGCAAAACCGTCTCCGAGCTTTGCAGCCGTGTGCTCGACGCGATGATGGGTCTTTAGTTCTCCAGGGTTGGGCCATGATGCCCGCCACCGTCCAGGCGAAGCAAAGTAGCCTTGTTCCTGCGGAACAAGGAACGCGCCGCTTCATCGCAGACACTTAACAAGGTAGAACTGGGCAGTTTAGAGAAGAGAAAAGATGCCATGTCGAAATGGCCTCACTTAAATTCAGGCTTCATGCGCTTTGGATAATGAGACACCAGGGCTCGCGAAAGCGTTTTGGAGTGCGGTCGCGCAGATGCACGGCGCAAGCCTGCATCGTAGCTGCCGCTTTCGCAGGGTATTGTAGGCTCTTCGTCCTTCTCATCCCTCCGCTAAGTCTGCGACAACAGCGACCCACGGCCTCGCCGATCTTGGCACCTAGCCCCTACTTCAACTCCTGAATCTTGAGATTCCGAAACTTATACGTCTGCCCCTTCTCACCGTGATGCTGAATGGCGATCACGCCGCTGGCATCCTTGTCATCCTCCACATCAGTGGTCAGCACACCATTCACGAAAATCTTGAGACTCTTCCCACGGCACTCAATGCGGTACGTGTTCCAGTCATTGCGCTTGAAGGCATCTCCCGCACGCGCACGGAATGCCGCTTCGCTCTCCTTGTTGCCCTTGATCGGGCTCGCAAACCACATGCGGCGGCCTTCGTCATACAAGCCACCGCTCCACTTCCGGGTCGGATCACCGTCCACTTCCGCCTGATAGCCAAACACCTTGTTCTTCTCCGCGTGCGCCCGAAACATAAAACCGCTGTTCGCCTGTCCCGGTGGCAGCAAAATGTCCCCCTCAAAGATAAAATCACCGTAGCTCTTCTCCGTCACCACAAAGAATTTCTTCTCGCCCGTCAGATGGATTTCTCCATCCACAATGTCGATCTGCCCCCACTCATACGGGTTCTTCCAGCCCGTCAGCGTTTTGCCGTCAAACAGCGGCACAAAGTCATCAGCAAAAGCAGAAATTGAAACAGCCAGGGCAAATGCGGCAAGGAGAAGACGTGGTTTCATAGTGGGGCGTGACCAAAGCCATCCCGTCAGTCAAAACAAGAGCCTTTGCGTTTTAATAGCATCGTCCAAAACGGACCCGTAAATCAAGCCTGAACTCATCGCGGTGCTTATGACCAAGCGCCCCTGCGCCGCCGTGGGAGGTCGCCAGCCCAGCGCTGGTAGGGCGGACTGTCCTCAGTCCGCCGCCGTCGGAGTCCACAGCCCCCTTGGTAGAAATCAGCGTTAGGGGCCCCCAGGTTGGAACCCGGTGCTGAAGACGAAGCGCTAGTCCTTACCAAGCATCGCCTAGTTCCCGCCACGGAGTTCACCGACCACTTTAGGCACCGCCATTTTGGTCGAATTCCCCGAGCCACCAGCAGCGCGGTTATAGCCGCCACCCAGCGCCCTGTAAGCCTTCACAAACGCAGTCAACTGCTCCTGCTTCAGCTCCACCAGGTCGATCTTCGACTCCAGCGCATCACGTTGCGTGAAGAGCACCTCGGTATAGTCAGCGCGGGCATTGAAGAACAACTGGCCCGCGATGGAGATGGAATCATTGAGCGCCGCCACCTGCTGCGCCTTGAGGTCATAGCTGCGTCCGTAGTTCTTGATCTGCGCGAGCTGGTTCACCGTCTCGATATAAGCTTTCAGCACCGTCTGCTGGTAGGTGTAGATCGCACCGATCTGCCGCGCACTCGCGCCCAGAAACGCCGCCTTGATCGCGCTTCGGTTGATCAGCGGAGCCATGATGTTGGCAGCCGCCCCATACATCACCGATGCCGGCGCATTAAACGCGGAAGCCAGGGTGAAAGACTGCAGGCCCAGCGCACCAGAAATACCCAGGGAAGGGTAGAATCGTGCCGCTGCAGCCCTCACATCCAGCCCGGTCGCCGCCAGCTCCAGTTCCGCGCGCCGCACGTCCGGCCGGTTCCGCAGCAGTTCCACCGGCAGTCCGGTGTTGATGCGGCTCAGCATCATCTGATCAAATCCTTCGGATCTGCGCTTCACGGGCTGGGGATAGCGACCAGCCAGGTAGTTCAGCCTGTTTTCCGTCACCGTGATCTGCTGCTTGATCTTGAACAGGCGGCTCTGGTTCTTGAGCACTTCCGCTTCGAAACGGCGCACGGCCAGTTCGGTCACACGCGCGTTCGCTTTCTGCAGTTTCACCGCCTCCAGCGCGTTCTGCTGAATCTCGATCGTGCGGTTAAGAATGATCAGCTGATTGTCAAACGCCACCAGTTCATAGTAGGTCTGCGCGATCTCCGCCACGATGTTCGTGATCATGAAATTCCGCCCTTCCTGGGTGCCCAGATAGCGCAGGATCGTCGCATCGCGCTCATTGCGCAGCTTTCTCCAGATGTCCACTTCCCAGTCAAGCGTCCCTCCAAAGCCGAAGTTCGGCGTATTCGTGGGAATCGCTCTTCCCGCCGCAATCTCGTTGGTGGTGTTGTCTTCAGCAGCTCCGGCGGCTGTGTGGCGCCCCACTTTGTCCAGGCCGGTGGTGGTACCAGCCGAGACAAATGGGAGATAGGCCCCCTTCGCTCTGATCACGTCACTCTTAGACGCCTGGATTTCTTGCAGCAGGATGTTCAGCTCCATGTTGTTCTGCAGCGCCGTGCCGATGAGTGACGTCAGGTTCGGATCTTTGAAATACTCCCTCCAGCCGATCACAGCGGAGTTCTTCGCGCCATTCGTGTCCGGGAAGTTGGCAGGCAGCGGCGGATCGCTGGATGGCAGCGGGCCACGACGAAGCACTGACGAGCAGCCCTGCACCATCACGACTAGACAGACAAAATTAAATGCTAGGAGCTTGTTCTTCACGTTTTTCATGTTCTTGATGATGGCCGTGGCCGTACTCTCCGAGTTCGCTCAGCGGCATGTCATCTTCATCTGGAAGAAGTTTCCCGCGAGCTGAGATCGTGCCGAAAATATAGTAAAGTCCAGGAATAACGAGCAGGCCGATCACAGTTCCCAGGAACATCCCGCCCGCCGCCGAAGCACCGATCGTCTTGTTGGCGATGGCGCCCGCGCCATGCGCCCGCAGCAGCGGGATCATCCCCGCGATGAACGCGAAGGACGTCATTAGAATTGGCCGGAAGCGCACTTTGGCACCTTCAATCGCCGCTTCCAGAATGGACAGCCCCTCCCCATGCCGCTGCTGGGCAAATTCCACGATCAGAATGGCGTTCTTGCCCAGCAGGCCCACGAGCATGATCAGCCCCACCTGCGCATAAACGTCATTGCTCAGCCCCATGGCCTTCAGCATCGCAAAGGAGCCCATCACCCCGATCGGCAAGGAAAGAATCACCGCCAGCGGCAGCGTGAAGCTTTCATACTGTCCCACCAGCACCAGATACACGAACAGCAGCACCACCACGAAAATCACCACAGCCTCATTGCCACGGGCAGCTTCGTCGAACGCGAGACCGGCCCAGGCGATGTCGTAGCCACGCGGCAGAGACTTCGCCACTTCCTTGATGGCATTGATGGCCTCGCCGCTGCTGAAACCATCAGCGGGCGCACCTTGGATGCCCGGCGCCGGGTAGGCGTTGTAACGCGTGATTTCGTTCAGCCCCAGCTTGGGCACCAGCGTCATGAAGGCCGAATACGGCACCATCTCGCCCTTGTCATTCGCCACATACAAATCCGCCAGATCCTTCGGCAGCTTCCGGTAGTCCGGATGCGCCTGGATATACAGCTTCCAGAACCGGTTGAACAAGATGAACCCCTGCTCGTAGGTGCTTCCCACCATGATGTCCAGGTTGTCCATGGCCTTGCCAATCGAGACGCCCTTCTGCATGGCAATCTTGTTGTCGATGACGATCTCCAGCTGCGGATAGTTCGCGCTGAAGAAGGTGAACAAGCCGCGGATTTCTTTCCGCTTCGCCAGCTTTTCCATGAATTCGTTGTTCACCACCTGCAGGCGGTCGTAGTCGCCTGAGTTGGTTTTGTCCAAAAGGCTGAGCGCAAAGCCGCCCGCTGCACCATAGCCTGGAACCGCCGGAGGCTCGAAGAACTCAATGCGCACGCCTGAGATTTCTTTGCACTTCTCCTTGAGTTCCGCGATGATCTGCGGTGCCGTATGATGTCGTTCGTCCCAGCCGGTCAGGTTGATCAGACAGGTGCCGGAGTTCGATCCGCGTCCTTCCGTCAGCACTTCATAGCCGGCCAGGGTGGAAACAGAATCAATGCCATCGATGGATTTGGCGACCTTCATCAACTCCCGCGATTTCGCGTAGGTTCGCTCCAGCGTCGTTCCGGGTGGCGTCTGCAGAATGGCGTAAATCATGCCCTGATCCTCCGTCGGGATGAATCCGGCGGGCAGCGTCAGGCTGATGAAATAGATCGCCGCCGCCGCTCCACCCAGAATCAAGAAAGTGAACGTCCGCAGATGCACGATCCGCTTGAGAATGCCGACATACACATCCGTGACCTTGTCGAACCAGTAGTTGAAGATGCCGAGAACCCACGCGATCGGCCCTCTCGGTTTGTGGTGATGATCCGGCTTTTTCAGGATCATCGCGCACAGCACCGGCGTGAGCGTCAGCGCCATGACGCCGGAGAGAACGATGGACACCGCCATCGTGATCGAGAACTGCCGGTAGAAGACCCCTACCGGGCCGGACATGAACGTCACTGGCACAAACACCGCCGTCATCACCAGCGTGATCGCGATGACCGCGCCAGCGATTTCGTGGAGCACCATCTGCGTCGCTTTGTAAGGAGTCAAGTTGGTGCCATGCATCTTGGCGTGCACGGCCTCCACCACCACGATGGGGTCATCCACCACGATGCCGATCGCCAGCACCAGGGCAAACAGCGTGATCAGATTGATGTTCACATCCAGCATCTGCATCAGGAAGAAGGCCCCCACCAGGGACACCGGCACCGCCAGTGTCGGGATCAGCGTGCTGCGCCAGTCTCCCAGGAACACGAACACCACCAGCGCCACCAGAATGAAGGCTTCCACCAGCGTGTGCAGCACCTGGTGAATCGAGGCATCCAGGAAGCTCGACACGTCATAGCTGATCTTGTAGTCCATCCCTGGTGGGAAGGACTTCACCTTCGCTTCATCCAGCTTGCCCTTCAGCTCTTTAATAACTTCCGCCGCATTGCTGCCGTAGCTCTGCTTGATGATGATGGCCGCAGACGGGTCACCGTCCAGGTCAGAGTAAAGATCGTAGAACTCGCTGCCCAGCTCCACTTCGGCCACGTCCTTCAGCTTGAGCAGTTCGCCGCTTTCCGTTGAGCGCAAAATCACGTTCTCATACTGCTGGGCCGTGTTAAATCGTCCCACATAAGTCAGCACATATTCCAGCGATTGTGACGTCTTGCTGTCCGCTCGTCCTATTCGTCCCGGCGATCCGATCATGCTCTGCTCTCGCAGCGCCTTCATCACCTCCTCGGACGAAACGTTGTAGGCACGCATGCGGTCCGGCTTCAGCCACACACGCATCGCATACTGCCGCGTTCCCAGGATCTTGACGTAACCCACACCACGTGTGCGGAACAGTTCCGGGAAAAGGGTGATGTACGCGTAGTTGAACAGGAACTTCATGTCCGCGTTCTTGTCTTTGCTGAACAGGTTGACGTACATCAACATGTTCGGCGCCAGATTCCACACGATGATGCCTTCGCGCACCACCAGTGGCGGCAGTCGGAAGGACACCGCATTCACTCGGTTCAGCACGTTCACGGTCGCCTGATTGGGGTCCGTTCCCATGTGGAAGAACACCTGAATGACGGCCTCCCCGGAGCTCGCTGCGCTGGACACCATGTACTTCATGTTCTGCACCCCGTTGATGGATTGCTCCAGCGGAATGAGACAGGATTCTTCGAGCACTTTCGCGCTCGCTCCAGGGTAGTCCAGCGTCACCGTCACCAGCACGGGGGCTACGTTGGGAAACTGCGAGATGGGCAGTGTGAAGATTGATAGGCCACCCAGAAAGAGGATGATGAGAGAAATCACGATGGCCAGTGCTGGCCTGTGCAGGATCTTGGTAAACATGTGCAGTTTTTTTTATTCCGCCTTGAGCTTCAAATCTTTGAAGGCTTTTTCCGATTCTTCGAACTTGTAGTCCCCGGCCTTGTCGCCGTCCCGGGCCTGCCGCATTCCTTCAAAGATGATCTTGTCCTCAGTGGTCACTCCTGAACTGATGATGAAGAGATCCTCCACCTCTTCCACCACGTGGATTCGCTCCTGCTTGATGATGTTGTCCTTCCCCACCACAAACACATAGTGATGGTCCAGCAGCTCAAAGGTGCATTTCTGGGGCACCAGCAGCGCACCTTTGACCATCTTCGTCATGCGGATGTTGCCCGTCTCGCCATGCCTCAGCAGCCGGTCTGGATTCGGAAAATCCGCACGAAACGGGATGGTGCCCGTCTGGTTGTTAAACTCCGCCTCGATGACGTTGACTCTCCCCGCCTGATTGAAGACCTTCCCGTTCGCCATCAGCAGCTCGACTTTCTTTCGCTCTTCCGGTTGGACGACCGACATGTAGTCCAGGTACTCCGCCTCAGGCACGTTGAAATACACCCACATTTCACTGTTGTCAGACAGCGTGGTCAGCAGATCCCCCTCGTCCACCAGACTGCCGTTCCGCAGGCGCAGGCGGTCCATCAGCCCAGGAAAGGGAGCGCTGATGTTGGTGAAGCCCAGATGCGCTTGCGCCAGGTTCACTTCCGCCACCTTCTGGTCCCATTTGGCCTTGGACATGGCCAGTTCCTTGTCAGACACCACCTTGCTGTCCGTCAGCCGTTTGGTGTTTTCGTATTCCACTTTCGTCACCTGCGCTTCGGCTTCCGCGCTTTTCAGCTCCGCCTGGTACACCAGCGGCAGGATCTTGAACATCGGATCCCCCTCCTTGACGAGCTGGCCTTCTTTGACAAAGACCTGCTCCAGATAGCCGCGCTCCAGCGCTCGCATCTCAATATTTCGGCAGGAGCGAATTTGACACACGTACTCACGCGTGACCAACGTATCCCTCCTGAGAGGATTCGTCAGGATCAGTTGCGGTTGCTCTTCTTGGACGTGCTCCACCTCCTTGTGGTGGCAGCTGCTTGTAATGATGCTGGCCACCAAGCCGACACACATGAGGGTTTTGCGAGAAGCGATATGCAATATTTCCATTCTTGGTGATACGAAGCCACAGAGTCGGGTCTATTCATATAACCTCTTCAAGGGGTTTTTGCCCCCACCCCCGACACCAGTGACCGCAATGGCTGGAAAGGAATGCCGCCACAAGCCTATACGAAATCATACGGTCAGCATGAGCTTGAGGATTACGGATTGTGCGGAAGTGTCGTCAGTCCAATCATTTCTAAAATCTCTGTGCTACTGATAGTTCGCTGCAAATCAGAGCCCTAGCTCATCCTCATGCGCTCTGTCCACTGTCGTACTCCGTGCCGCCCGCCACCGCCCCTCGGTCATCACAATCCTCGGTGAATCGGGGATGCCACGCTCATTCTGCTGATACTGCGTCACCAGCAGATCCACCGCCGCCGCGCCCAGCACATCCGCTTGCTGATCGATCCCCGGCACCTCCGGCATGTCCGCCCGCCAGCCCAGCGTGACATGGTGCGGCCTGCGGCTGGGCGGCAGGGCGGCCAGCCATTCCTTCACCAGGTGGCCCGCGTCGATCACCACGTCCGGCTTCGCCACGCGCATCCATTCCAGGAAATCATTGCGGCTCAGCGACTTGCGCAGCGCCAGCAGCGCCCCCGGCTGCGCCAGCGGATGGTGCGCCAGAAAGCTCGCCGACCACGCCCGAAACATCCGCTCATTGATCGTGCTGCCACAGTAAAAACCGATCCGCTTGTACCGCTGCTTCTTCAGCATCCGCAGCGTCGTCATCATCCCCAGGTAGTGGTGGTGATGCACCCGGTGGAGTTGCGGCCGCGCATACCCCAGTCCAATCACCACACTGCTGAATTTCTCCCACGCCATCGACACATGCCCGCGGCTCCGCGAGACCAGCGGCGAAAGGATGAACCCAGGAATTCCCCGCGCCTCCAAAATGTCCGACAGTCTCCGCCCCGTCATCCCCCGCGCCGCCAGGTGAAACTCCTCCAGCTGAAAGCCCAGCTTCCCCGCCTGCCGCTGCGCCCCCAGCACCAGCTGCTGCGACCACGAAGACCGCTCGATCTCCTCCACACTCCTCTCCGCCCACACAAAAGCCAGCGTCAGCGGCGCAGCCACACTCCGCGTGCGCCGCATGTGCGTCATCAGCTTCGCGATCTCAGGATCAGGCCGGTAACCCATCGCCTCCGCCATCTGCACAATCCTCTCCCTCAATCCCACCTCCACATGCCTCTCCCCACGCAGCGCACGCGACACCGTCATTTTCGAAACCCCCACTTTCAGGGCAATGTCATTCAAAGAAGGCCGTCCCATCCCCCACTCTACACAAAAAAGACTTCGGCATCCAGCATCCAGCATCCAGCATCCAGCATCCAGCATCCAGCATCCAGCATCCAGTCCCCCCTCCCAAACGTAACCCCCGCACCCTCCCATGGACATCCAACGCAACGGCTCCAAACCCTCCGGCAAAGGTCCACCCGACTGGTTCACCGGCACCGTCCGCATCGATCCCCTTTTCCAAGCCGCTTCACCCGCACGCGTCGCTGGCGCCAGTGTCACCTTCGAGCCCGGTGCCCGCACCGCCTGGCACACCCACCCGCTCGGCCAGACCTTGATCGTCACCTCCGGCTCCGGTCGCGCCCAGCACCTCGGCGGCCCCATCGAAGAACTCCACCCCGGTGACGTCGTCTGGTTCCCCCCCGGTGAAAAACACTGGCACGGCGCCTCCCCCACCACCGCCATGAGCCACATCGCCATCCAGGAAAGCCTCGACGGCAAGGTCGTGGACTGGCTCGAACACGTCACCGACGAGCAATATCAATCCTAACTCACTCCCATCATGCCCACCGCCAAATCCTACGCCGCCTCCAGCGCCACCTCACCCCTCGCCTCCCTCCAGATCCCACGCCGCGACCCCACTGACCGCGACGTCGAAATCGAGATCCTCTTCTGTGGCGTCTGCCACTCAGACCTCCATCAGGTCCGCAACGAATGGAGCGCCATCCCTACCACCTACCCCTGCGTCCCCGGCCATGAAATCGTCGGCCGCGTCACCCAGGTCGGCTCCTCAGTGAAAAAGCACAAGCTCGGCGACCTCGTCGGCGTCGGCTGCCTCGTGGACTCAGACCAGTCCTGCCCCCAGTGCCAGGACAACCTCGAGCAGTTCTGCCCGCACGCCGCCTTCACCTACAATTCACCTGACAAACACGGCACCGCCCCCGTCACCTACGGCGGCTATTCCTCCAGCATCGTGGTCGATGAACATTTCGTCCTCAGCGTCCCCGGCAATTTGAGCCTCCCCGGCGTCGCCCCCTTGCTCTGCGCCGGCATCACCACCTACTCCCCCATGCGTCGCTGGGGCGATCTCAAAGGCAAAAAAGTCGGCGTCATCGGCCTCGGCGGCCTCGGTCACATGGGCGTCAAATTCTCCCACGCCTTCGGTGCCCACACCACCGTCCTCACCACCTCGCCCAAAAAGAAGGACTCAGCCCTCGCCCTCGGCGCAGACGCAGTCATCGTCTCCAGCGACGCCAACGACATGCAGAAGCACACTGGCAGCTTCGACTTCATCCTCGACACCGTCTCCGCCGAGCACGACATCAACGCCTACCTCAACCTCCTCAAAATCGACGGCACCCTCACCCTCGTTGGCGCCCCGGACAAACCCATGCCCGTCTCCGCCTTCGGCCTCATCTTTGGTCGCAAGCGCCTCGCCGGCTCCCTCATCGGCGGCATCGCCGAAACCCAGGAAATGCTCGACTTCTGCGGCACCCACAACATCACCTCCGACGTCGAAATCATCAACATCCAGCAGATCAACGAAGCCTACGACCGCCTCCTCAAAAGCGACGTCAAATACCGCTTCTCCATCGACATGGCCTCCCTCAAATCCGAGTAAATCAATTCAGCGCCACGCCGTTCTTCGTAGGTTGGGTGTGGCGACGCCTTCACCATGCGATCGAAGGAATCGTTGGTCAGCGCGCGCCACGCCGCCCTTCGTAGGTTGGGTGTGGCGACAGCCCGCCCGACCACCAGCGCATCACATCGCCCAACGCCCCACCATCCACAAACCCCTCCTCACGCGGTGCTTCCTCCCAGAAGCACCGCGTTTTGATTTTTCGCCCCATACCCCATCTCTTCGATCCCTCTTAATCCTTCCACATAGCCCGCCATTCCCCACACTCCACTCCCCATCCCCAAAATCATAAATCATAAATCATAAATCATAAATTCCCCGCCTCCCTGTTACCGTAACAAACAACCCATGATTGCTTTCCCCCCCAGCCCTCGTTTAAAACGGACACCCGCAACCATGAAATTCGTCCTCCTCGCCACCCTCCTCACGCTCACCGCCGCGCATGCGCAGCCGCTCTGGCTCGAAGCCGAATCCTTCTCCACCCCCGGCGGCTGGGTCCTCGACACCCAGTTCATCGATGTCATGGGCTCCCCCTACCTCATGGCCCACGGCATGGGCAAGCCCGTCAAAGACGCCTCCACCGAAATAGACCTCCCCGCCGGCTCCTACACCCTCTGGGCCCGCACCAAAAACTGGGTCGGCCCCTGGGACGCCAAAGGCACCCCCGGCCGCTTCGAAATCAGCGTCAACGGCCAAAAGCTCGACCACGAATTCGGCACCACCGGCAAAGACTGGCAGTGGGAAAAAGCCGCCCCCATCAAAATCTCCGCCTCAGGTAAAACTACCCTCGCCCTCCACGACCTCACCGGCTTCGACGGCCGCATCGACGCCATCATCCTCAGCAAAGACCCCGCCTTCACACCGCCCAACGACCTCGCCGCCACCAACAAGCTCCGCCGCCAGCTCCTCGGCCTCCCCGAAAAAGCCCCCGAGACCAGCGAGTTCGATCTCGTCGTCATCGGCGGCGGCTACTCCGGCATGGGCGCCGCCATCTCCGGCGCACGCCAGGGCCTCAAAGTCGCCTTCATCCAGAACCGCCCCGTCCTCGGTGGCAACGGCTCCAGCGAAATCCAGGTCTGGGCCATGGGCGGCACCCGTCGCGGCCTCTACCCCCACCTTGGCGAGATCGTCGAAGAATTCGCCGACCGCGCCAGCAACAGCCCCGCCGCCAATCCCCAGGAGTTCAACGACAAGCTCAAGGAAGACACCGTCGAAGCCGAAAAAACCATCTCCCTCCACCTCAACACCCATGTCTACGGCGTCGAGATGAGCGCCGACAAAAAGAACATCCGCAGCGTCATCGGCCTCGACACCAAGTCCGGCAAAGAAACCCGCTTCGTCGGCAAATTCTTCGTGGACTGCACCGGCCACGGCAGCGTCGGCGCGCTCGCCGGAGCCGAGTTCATGATGGAAGAAAAAGGCCGCATGGGCATGAGCAACATGTGGGTCATGCAAAACCTCAAAAAGCCCGTCACCTGGCCCCAGACACCCTGGGCACTCCCCCTGAAACTCGAAGACTTCCCCGAGCCCAAAGCCCTCGCACCCGTCGGCAAAAAGAACGGCGAAAACCTCAAAGGCTACGACCTCGGCTACACCCCGGTCCCAGATCCTCAGGACTACGTCCACGGCGAATGGTTCTGGGAAAGCGGCTTCGACAAGCACCCCCTCAACGACCTCGAACTCATCCGCGATCACAACTTCCGCGCCGTTTACGGAGCCGTCTCCGCATTGAAGACCCTCAAAGCCGAAAAATACGCCGACTACGACCTCACCTGGCTCGCCTACATCGGCGGCCCCCGTGAGTCCCGCCGCATCGTCGGCGACATGATCCTCAATGGCGAAGACATGGTCAAAGGCATCATCCATCCCGACGGCTGCGTCCCCACCACTTGGGATCAGGACCTGCACTATCCCAAAGAGCAGTACGCCAAAAACTTCCCCGACAATCCCTTCATCAGCCGCGCCGAATTCGGCAAGCACACCGACCGCAAAAACGGCTACCCCGTCCCCTACCGCTGCTTCTACAGCAAAGACATCGGCAATCTCTTCATGGCCGGCCGCACCATCAGTGTCGAGCGCCACGCCCTCGGCTCCACCCGCGTCATGCGCACCTGCGGCATGATGGGCGAAGTCGTCGGCAAAGCCGCCTGGATCTGCGTCCGCCACCACACCTCCCCCCGTGGCGTCTATGACCAGTACCTCGACATCCTCAAAGACCTCATGACCCAGCCCGGAGCCATGCGCCGCGACACCCTCGAAGGCAGCCTCTACCTCCCCGCCAACGCCAAAAAACTCCCTGACCTTCCCCCACCCACCGCTGCAGGTGAAGACGAAGGCAGCATCGACCCCAAGAAACTCGAAGGCCTCATCATTGACGACACCGAAGCCGAGCTCACCGGCAAATGGGCCCACGGCGAAGGCCTCAAGCCCTACATCGGCAAATACTACAGCTACAGCAGCGACCCAACCGCCAGCGCCCGCTTCCCCTTCAGCGTCAAGCAGACCGGCAATTACGAAGTCCGCATCTACTTCCAGCCCCACGAAAACCGCGCCAACACCGCCCCCGTCACCCTCCTCACCGCCGACGGCGAAAAGACAGTGACCGTCGATCAAACCAAAGCCCCTACCGATCCCCAGGGCGCCTACACCCTCGGCACCTACAAATTCACCGCCGGCGAAGAATCCGCCGTCATCTTCCGCACCACCAACGCCGGCGGCAACGTCCACCTCGACGCCGTCCAGATCCTCCCCGCCAAATGACCGCGCTCTCCGAACTTTAAACTTTAAACTCTCCCCGAACGCAGGCGGAAACGTCCACTTAGACGCCGTACAGATACTTCCCGCCAAATGATCCGCGCTCGGGAACTTTAAACTTTAAACTCCTCCCCGGAAATTCACCGCCGGCGAAGAATCCGCAGTGATCTTCCGCACCGCCAACGTCGGCGGCAACGTCCATCTGGGTGCCGTCCAAATCCTCCACGCAAAGTAGCCCAGTTGCGCCGCAACTGGCCTCCGGCTCTCCAAGCCCGTAGGGCTGACACAATCGTAGCCGTGGGTGCCAACCCACGGTGACGCATGCCAACGAATCCCCCCCGCGCGGAACCGCGTAGCGGTGACACATTCACAGCGCATCGCGCATGCGCCAGCAAAGTGGCCCGCACAGTCCTCTGTGCGGCGCTCCGCAATCTCCTGTCCCTCCGCGTAAAGCCGCTTTCTCCTTCTCCCGATCAGGGAGCGCGGCATTCCAATGCCGCTCCGGCCCATCAAGGCGTGGTTAAAGCGATAACCTCTCATACACCCACGCGTCTCCTTCCCGATCCCGGAGGGATCAAAGAAGGTAGCCAGGGGCGAAGCTCGCGCAGCGAGCGCCACCCCTGGAAACCACGCCCCAATCCGGGAAGCAAACCCACCGCCTTCTCCTCACACCGCTCTCACCAGCAGCGTCTCAACCGACCCGTCGCCACCATGCGAAGACGTTGACGCACCGCACAATGTCTCACCGCAGCACAAAATCCGAACAGCCCCCACGACAAGGCGGGGGAGTCTCCCGACTCCGCCCTCTCCTCCTGCAAGCGTCCCAAGCCACCAGAGTCCCGATCAAAAATGACAAAGAACGTTCCCCATGCCAGACTCGCGCATGATCTCACGCCCTCGCCGCGCATCTCGTCGGCCTCTTCCGCAGCGCATGCTTGCCGGTGCCCGCGTTCACAGACTCCTCACACGCATCACTCTGCTGGCGCTCGCATGGGTCCTGCTGCTCGCGCCGCAGCACATTCTGGCAGCGCCTTATGGCGGCCTGCATCAGGTAGGCCAGGATTACCACGCCGATGACCTTTGGGGGCTGATGGACGGCTTTGTCCTCATGCCCAGCTCCAATTTAGAAGTCCAGTGGTCGGTGCCCGACCCGGGCAACAAGCCAGGCGGCCAGTTTAAAGGGACCGATTTATATTCACCGGCGGAGATCATCGCCCACTTTCGCAGCCTGCCGCCTGCACGCACCGCGCGCGGCATCTTCATCACGGGCGAACTGACCCATCTCGCCGATCTGGAAGCATCCAAAGCGCAGATGAGCGACTACCAGATCACCAAGCTCATCACGGACCCCAAGTGGATGGCAGCACACCGAAAAAGCATCCAAGAACTCGTGCAAGCATGCGAAAAAGAAAAGATCGACCTCTGGATCAACCTGAACCTCGGCGTGAAAAACCTGCGCTTCCAGAAACTCACACACTGAGCGCCCGCTCTCCCCGCTCGAGCCTGAATTTGAGGCCTTCTTCAAACACCGCGCCCGCCAGCAGCGTCTTCCCCGCCATTCCGCTGCGGCGCTACTTTGCCCAACGCCTCGACGTCGCATGGATCAATCGCGCATGCGCCAGCAAAGTGGCCCGCTCAGTCCTCTGAGCGGTACTCCGCAATCTCCCTCCCCTCCGCATCAAACCGCGTTCCTCATTCCCCGATCCCCGGAGGGGATACAGCCGGTAGCCAGGGGCGAAGCTCGCGCAGCGTGCGCCACCCCTGGAAATCCAGCGCCCAATCCGGAAAGCAAAACCAGCTCTTTCTTTTCACGCCGCGCTCACCAGCAGCGTTCCCCCCGCCACTCCGCTGCGGCGCTGCCCAACACCTCGACGTCGCATGGATCACCCGCGCATGCGTCAGTAAAGTGGTCCGCACGCTCCGTGTGCGGTGCTCCGCAATCTCCCGCCCCTCCGCATCAAACCGCGTGCCTCATTCCCCGATCCCGGAGAGCCGTAGCGAAGCGAAGACACGCGAAGTTGCCAGACCTTCACCACAGGCCCCAGTCAATGCTCTCTCCCTGCGATGCGAGGCTCAATAATCACCAGCCTTACGGCCTCCTCATTTTGGAAAGAAGGCGCATGAGCAGCGAGTTCTCATCCTCCAGCATCACGTCCAGGTGGCGCACGGCCTCCGAATCAGGCTCCAGTTGTTCCAGCAAATCACGGTAGCCTTCGGCCACCCCCGGCTCGCCCAGGAGAATTTTGGCCCGGCCACAGAGGTAGAACCAATGCCGGATTTCCGAGATGTGGAAAACCTTGCGCTCAGGATACAGTTGGGTGAGCACACGGCCCGGCCCGAAGAGCAGTTCGGCGGCCTTGTCCATGGCCCCCTCGTCCAGCCACAGGTCCGCGAGAGTGGTTCTCGCAAAGAAATAGTCCGGCATCCGGCGAAACAGTCCCTGGCACAGCTCCATCGCCTCGCGCCTGTCCGCCTTGGTTCCGGCTCGCAGGGAGTTGATCAGCCAGTTCGTCAGACATGGCACGTCCGGATAAAGAACGATCAGATCGCGCAGCTCCTGAACCGCTTTTTTTGGCTTCGCATGAACAAGGTCAAATAACCTCTCCATTCGATCCCGGGTGGCTTCAGGCAGCGCCTCCACCGCCGCATCGGGCATGACATCCCAAGACACCTCGAAATTCATCAAAACATATTTTTCCGGCTCCCCATCCGCACTTGTCACAGAGTGGGCGGTCCCTTCTGCAAGTCGCTTCAGCAAGCCCTTGCCGTGATCAGGATTTTGGTTCGGTTTGCGCCGTTTTGCCATTCCAGCAATTACTTGAGCGGGTCACCACGTCAAGCTTTGAGCGCTCTCACTCGCCCGCCAAGTAGCCCAGTTGCGCCGCAACTGGAGTCTCGATCCCGGAGGGATCACAGCCGGTAGCCAGGGGTAAGCTCGCGCAGCGAGCGCCACCCCTGGACAGGCATCCCCCGCTGGGAAGCAAACCCAGCGATCTTTACGCACGTCACGCCCACCAGCAGCGTCTGCATTGCGCCCCGCCGCCCACTGAGTGTGCCGCCAGCTCCAAAACTCACGATCAACGTGCTTAACCGAGTTCTATTCAGGCCAGGCATCACATGCCCCCTCCAAAAATGGACGTCAGATGCTACCAGACTATGATACAAACCAACACGCTAGACTCCTGGGAAGGTCATGTGGTCTCAAGAGTTTGTCTCAGCCTCACCCGCAATCACCAAAACATCATTCTCAATATAAATTCGTTCGATCCGTTTGATCCACAAATTCACTGGCGGCACGGTAGAAGGACTCCCAAAAAGCCCCATAAAACCACGCTTAGCCCGTGGCGTTGTGACAGCCTGAACGATGTCAAGGTATGCTTGAAGTGCCACTTCTCGATAGTCACGCACATCCATTCTAACAAAGTCCTCCAAAGTCGTCGTTTCCAGTTCTACGCCAGCCTGTTCAAGCTCGTGAGCAAGCAACACGGAGCCTATTCTCATTTCGAACGGGAGTGTTTTAACCCCATGGTCCTCCGAAAGCCGAACAGCCATGGTGCGAGGGTCGATCGAAGCCCCATCTATCAATATATGAGTTGCCGCCAGCGCAGCTTCAAAAGCAGCATTTAAATCATCTTCATTCATCGTCGTTCAGTTTGAAGACTCCGTAACCCAAGCCAGTTCCGCCGCAATACATACCTACGCCACCCCTCTCCTCCGACTAAACAGCCCATACTTCGGACTGAAAACATACGCGATCACAAAGAACACCCCCAGCACCACAATGATCGTCGCGCTCACGCTCCACCCCAGCGGATACGACAAAAAGAACGCCGCCACCGACCCCACAGCCCCAATAATCCCGCCACCCCAAAACAGCGTGCGCGCATTGTTCGTCAGCAGATAAACCGTCGCCGCCGGAGCCACCATCAAGCCCACGCTCAGAATGCACCCCACCGCCTGCAGCGATGAAATCAGCACCAGGATCGTCACCGCAAACGTCGCATAGTTTAAGAGCCGCACCGGCACCCCCAGGCTCGCCGCAATGTTCGGTTCAAACAGATAGATCAGCAGTGGCCGTTGCAACGCCGTCAGCGTGATCACCGCAATCGCGCTGATCCCAAACGCGATCCACAAATCCGAGTCCGCCATCCCCACGATGCTGCCAAACAGCCACTCATCCAGCTTCTGCCGCATGTCCAGATTCTTCAAAATCAGCACCCCACCCGCAAACGCCGTCGTGTACAGCACCCCCATCGCCGTGTCCTGATCCAGCCGCGAAGTGCGGGACAAAAAGATCGATCCCAGCCCCACAATCAGCGCCGCAAAAATCGCCCCCGCCAGCGCGCTCCACTGCGTCAGTCCACCGATCAGCACCGCCAGCGCAATCCCCGGCAGCAGCGAATGCGACAGCGTCCCAATTTTGAGCGCATCCTTCCGCAGCACCACAAACGCACTCACGAACCCATTGGCGAACCCAATCATCAAACACGCCATCAGCGTCCGCTTGGCGATCGGTTCAGCGAGAAAGTCAGTGAAGGTGGACATAAAAAGGGCTGATTTAAACGGGTCTGTATTTCACTTAAATTTCGCCATAGAAACGTGGCGCTCTTGATCCTCAGTCATCCGTGTCAATTCGTGTGATCCGTGGTTAAAGACTCAGGAAGAATGGAACCACAGATGCCACGTGCAGCACGGATCAAAACAAATTCTCTGCTCCCTCTGCCTCTCCGCCCCTCTGCGGCAAAATCGAGCGTTCCTTCGCCTCCGCAATGTCCCATAGCCCGTTTTCCTTGTCGGAAACTGACCAGCCCTGGGCATCCGTGTAAATTCGTGTGATCCGTGGTTAAAGATTCCGGAAGAATGGAACCACGGATGCCAAGTGCAGCACGGATCAAAACAAATGCTCTGCTCCCTCTGCCTCTCCGCCCCTCTGCGGCAAAATCGAGCGTCCCTTCGCCACCGCAACGTCCCATCGCCCGGCCCGTTTTTCGGAAATCCGTTTTGAAAAAGGCTGTCAATGCTTTGGGCCAGTGCTTCATAAATCAGTCTTTGCTCAGGCTCGGCTCACCTCCGGTTCGCTGTTGCCGTACGCGCTCGCAATGTTCCCCGGCGTGAACACCTCCGCCACCGGCCCAAACGCCACCTGATGCCTCCGAATCAGCAGCACATCATCAAAATTGCCCGCCACCGTTTGCAGATCGTGATGGCTCGCAATCAGCAGCCGCCCCTCAGCCGTCAGCTCTTTAAACAACCGGCTCAGATTCTCCTGCGCCGGCTTGTCCAGCCCCGTAAAAGGCTCATCCAGCAGCAGCACATGCGCCTCCTGCGCCAGCGCCCGGGCAATGAACGCCCGCTGCTGCTGCCCGCCCGAAAGCGCACTGATCTGGCGGTCCTCCAAATCACCCAGCTCCATGCTCTTCAGCGCACGCTCCACGATCTCCGCATCATGCCGCGAATACTGCCGCCACCACCCGAGATTCGGATACCGCCCCATCTCCACCAGCCCACGCACCGTGATCGGAAAATTCCAGTCAATGTCCCCCCTCTGCGGCAAGTACGCAATCTCATGGCTGCTCCGCGTCAGCGCCTTCCCACGCCACAGAATCTTCCCCCGCCCACTCGGAATCAGTCCCGCCAGCGATTTCAGCAGCGTACTTTTCCCCGCCCCATTCGGCCCGATGAGCGCCATGCTCCGCCCACACTCCGTGGCAAAGTGAATCTTCTCCAGCGCCCGCACCTCCTGATACTGCACACTCAGATCCACCACCTCCAGCCGATGCTGCTGCGCATGCGCGCAGCCCCCGCCCCAGCAGACGTGCTCTTTCGTATGGACATGGGGGGCTGCGGCACTCATTTCCATTCAAAAGTGATGACTTCGTCCAAACTGCCCGCCGAAGACCAGCGTGTCTCACTGCGTGTCGAAAACCCATCCGGCTCAAGCTCCAGCGTGATCGAAGTGTCCGGCGTCCCGTCCGCCCAGGTGGCGCTCAAAAAAACATCCACCCCATCCTTCACCGAGGGCAGGGAAGTCGTCAGCTCAATCGGCGAACCCGCCACACCACCAATCAATTCCTTGTCAGCAATCTTCACGCTCAGCGTCACCGGCTTGTGCGCATACCGCACCCGCAGCAACGCCTTCACACTCGGCGATTCCACCACCGGCACCGCCACAGCCTTCGCATGGCTCGTCGTCCCCGTGAGCTGCGTCAGCGGGATCGCCAGCACGACAAACGTGAGAACAAGTAGGAAGATCTGAATGGGCGGAAATCCACGCATGACATCAGGAACAGTTAAAAAGGCTGTGGATAAAATGATGCAAATTCTGAACCTCTGTGTTCATCGTTTTTCCCGAATAACTTGAGCGGCTTTTCTGTGTACGTAGTTCGGGGTTCGCTGCGCGGCTTCGCAGCAGCCCGTTCCGGAAGCTCCGCATCGCCCCAGATCTGAAACCAGCCAGCGCACGTTTTGTAGTACCGGCTTTAGCCGGAATCTGGAGGTGCTGTGGGGTGAATTTCATAACTTGATTAAGATGCAGGTCTGTCTTCCGTCGCTCGTCGTCCACCTCATTTCACCGGTGTAGCAGCAGCAGGAGCCAGCGCGGCAACAATGGATCGAACATTGTGAGCCAGCATCGTCTCAAAAGTATGCGCCGCCTTGGCCGTGCCATCAGCAATCAGCGGCTCGCCAATCTTCACCCCCGTGCTGCGCGCGATCTCCGCCAGCACCTTCGGATTCGCCTGATCCTCCGGAAAGATCGCCTTGATGCCATGCTCCCGGATTTCCTCAATCGTCTCAGCAATGTGCTTCGATGACGAATCATCACTCCGCCCAATGCTCAGCACGGACAGCGGCTCAAACCCAAACTCCTTGCAGAAATACCCAAACGCCGCATGCGCCGTCACAAGCTGCCGGTTCTTCCGATCAATCTTCGCCACCTCCTTCTGCGCCCAGCTCTTGAGCTCCCCAAAGCGTTTGCTCGCAGCCTTGGCCCCAGCATCATACGCCGCCGCATTGGCAGGATCCACCGCCGTAAGCTCATCCGCCACAACTCGCGCCGCCCGCTTCATGTTCTCCGCGCTGTGCCACCAATGCGGATCTTCCGAACCATGGTGATGATCATCATGATCTTTGTCAGCGTGCTCCTCACCCTCGTGATGATGCTCATGCTCCACAAACGGGATGGAAGGAATCTTCGCCCCCACTTCCACCAGCTTCACTCCCGCACCCAGACTGTCCCGCAGCTTGTCCAGAAAGCTCTCCAGTCCCTTCCCAGAAGCCAGCAGCAGCTTCGCCCCGCGCATCTCCGCCAGATCCTTCGGTGCCGGCTCAAAATGATGAACATCCGCCCCCGGCTTCAAAATCTCGACCACCTCCACATTCGCACCCCCCACCTGCTGTGCGAGATCAGCCAGGATCGGATGCAGCGTGGCAACTTTGGTGGCAGCAAACGCAGGCACGGCGGCCAGCAGGCCCAGGGTCAGAAGAAGGTGCTTCATAAACAAATGCTAGGATACAAACTCTGAAAATACAAATGATTTGCAATTGCAACTGAGTTGCATATAAACCGAGTATATGCAACCTAATTGCAATTACATCGGCCTCGGCCTCTTCATTCTCGCCTTCACAGGTGCCTCCATTGCGGAATCCGACACATCCAATCCCCCAATTGTCCACAAAACCACCGGCTCAGATGACGAAATTCCTATGGATGAAATGGTTATTACAGCTCCTCTAGAGCGCCCGTTATTCCAACAAGTACAGTCAGCCTCAGTCCTCAGCGGCCAGAACCTGACCCTCGCCCTCGAACCCAGCCTCGGCCAGACCCTGGTCCGCATGCCCGGCGTCAGCAGCTCCTACTTCGGCCCCGCCGCCAGCCGCCCCATCATCCGCGGCCTCGATGGCGACCGCGTCCGCATCCTCCAAAACGGCCTCAACACCATCGACGCCTCCGCCACCAGCGTCGATCACGCCGTCAGCTTCGACACCTCCAACCTCAAATCCGTCGAGGTGGTGCGCGGTCCTGCAACCCTGCTCTACGGTTCCAACGCCATCGGCGGTGTCGTGAACTCCATCGACGGCCGCATCGTCGATGAAAAGATCGACGGCACCATTCGCGGGGCGCTGAGCGAACGCTACAGCTCCGTGGACAACGGCTACCTCACCAGCGCCATGGTCGAAGGCGGATACAAGGGCTTGGCCTTTCATATTGAGGCCTTTACGCGTGCCGCCGAAGACTTCCGCATCCCCGGCAATGCCCGCACCACCAACGAGCAGACCCTCAACCCGCTGCCCCCCGGCCAGCCGGAAGTCAGCAAAATCATGCCCAACAGCAACCTGCGCTCAGAAGGCGTGACCAGCGGCCTCAGCTACATCTGGGACAAAGGCTTCTTCGGCTTCGCCTGGACCGAGTTTCACACCAACTATGGCTCTCCCGCCGAGCCGCATGTGGTCATCGACATGCACCAGCAGCGCCTTGACGTGCGCGGTGCCTTCTACAAGCCGCTGTCGCGTATCAAAGAGGTCAGCTACAAGCTCGCCACCTCCAGCTACCAGCACACCGAGTACGACAGCGGCATGCCGTCCACGCTGTTCAAAAACGACGGCTATGACGCCCGTGTCGAGGTGAAGCATGAGAAGATCGCCGGGATGGAAGGCGTCGTCGGCTATCAGTCGGGCCGCAGCGAGTTCAGCACCGCAGGGAGCGAAGCCTTTCTGCCGCCCACCATCACCCAGGCAGACGCCTTGTTTCTCTACGAAGACGTCAAACGCGGCCCCGTGAGCTTCCAGTTTGGCGGCCGCTACGATCACATATCCGTGGATTCATTGGCGAGCGCCGCCTTCGGCCCGGCAGTGGCACGGACCTTCGACAATTTCAGCAATTCCGTGGGCGTGGTCTTCACCCCAAATGACGAATATGCCGTCGCCTTCACCATCAATCGTGCCGAGCGCGCACCCACCTACCAGGAACTCTTCGCCAACGGCACCCATGCCGCCACCGGCGCGTTTGAAATCGGCAATCACAATCTGCAGCAGGAGAAGTCCTTGGGCTTCGATTTGAACCTGCGCAAACGCATCGGCTGGGTCACCGGCAGTGTCAGTGGGTACTACAATCGCTACAGCAACTTCATCGGCCAGTTCCCGACCGGGATCGTGCATGTGGTCAATGGAGAAAGCTACAACGAGCTGATCTATCAGGCGACGAACGCCGAATTCATCGGCTCCGAACTGGAGGCCACCTTCCACCTGCTGCATCCCATCACCACAGATACTGCCGCGAATCAGAACAACCTGCACTTGCAACTCCGCGCCGATGTGGTGCGTGCGCGCGATACCAAAACGGGCCTGTCCCTGCCGCGCATCCCGCCCTTCCACCTTGCCAGCACCCTGATCTTGGAGCGCGGGGCCTTCGGCGCACGTCTCGAAGGCATCTATGCCGCACCCCAAAGCCAGCTCGCGATGAATGAAATGCGGACCAACAGCTACTTTCTGGTCAATCTGTCCCTGACCTACCGCATCAAGCAGGGACCAACGACCATCGACTTGTATGTCAAAGGCATGAATCTCACCAACGAAGACGCGCGAGAGCATACGTCAGTGCTCAAAGACCGCGTTCCTCTACCGGGGCGTGGATTGGTGGCAGGTTTAAAGCTGACTTTCTGATGAAATCGCGGTGTTTCTCATAAATGACACGCTAAAGAAAGGAATTTTCCAAATTTAAGATAAACGTCAGAATATTTTGTTGCGGCTAAATCTATACTGAGTATAATTAAAGTATTCAGTAGATTTTAACGCCATGGAAGCAGCCAACTCTAATTCCAATATTCTGGGCGCAGGCACCGTCCTGCAGGCCCTTGAAGCACGGCGCGCCTGGCGGGAAAAAGAGCAATTGTCCCCTCATTTCTGGGTTCTTGTTAGCATTTTAGGCGATCTAGTTATGGCCATTCTGGCGGCTTATACTGCCTACTGGCTGCGCTTTCACACGATCATCCGTGAATTTGGCAACTTTGATGCCATGACCTTCCGTCAGTACAGTGGCCATACGGCGCTGGGGAGTCTCTCTCTCATCCTCGTGCTGGCCTGGCAGGACATTTATCACCAGAATGTGCTGCTGCGCACCCGCTGGGTGTCTTCGAAGATTGCCAAGGGAATCCTCGTCTGGACGGCGGGATTCCTGGCCATCACGCTCGCATTGAAACTGCAGCCCAGCATCTCCCGCGTCTATGTGATGCTCAATGGTGCCACCGCGTTGCTCCTGGTGCTGAGCTGGCGCTCCGTTTTCATGTCATGCCTGCGTGCCCCGGGCCGCATTGAGGCCTTGCAGCAGCGCACCTTGTTTGTTGGCTGGAATTCCGAGGCTGTGAGCCTGTGGAAGACCATGAAGCGGGATCAAACCGGTGCCTTTGACATCATGGGCTGGGTCAGAACGGGCAGCGCTGAGGACAGCCAGCCCGCCGATGGCGACGTGCCGTGCCTGGGGGATCTGCATGAAGTGGAGCATCTCGTCTCCACGCACGCGGTGGACATGGTCGTCGTGGCGGATCTGCACGGCCCGCGTGAGCAGATGATCACCCTGGCCAATCTGTGCGAGCGTGAAATGATCCAGTTTAAGGTCATCCCTTCGTATTTCAGAGTGTTCGTGTCCGGCCTCACGCTTGAAACCATCGCTGGCACGCCCGTGCTGGGGGTCACACGCCTGCCACTGGATGACACATTCAATGTGATGACCAAGCGCATTGTCGATGTCGTGGGCGCCACAATCGGACTGATGTTGAGCGCTCCCATCATTGCGTTGTTCAGCGCCATCGTCTGGTTGGAGTCCCGGGGGGCGGTATTCTACCGCCAGCGCCGCTGGGGCTTCAATGGGGTGCCCTTCGACATCATCAAAATCCGCTCCATGAAGATGGATGCCGAGTCTGCCAAGGGGGCGCAATGGTGCGTCAAAGACGATCCTCGCCGTCTTAAAGTCGGTGCCTTCATGCGCAAATGGAACGTGGATGAACTGCCGCAGTTCTGGAATGTGTTGAAGGGGGAGATGAGCCTCGTCGGACCGCGTCCAGAACGGCCTGAACTCATTGTCGGCTTCAAACACCAAATCCCGCATTACAATGCGCGCCACCATTCCAAGCCTGGCATGACCGGCTGGGCGCAGGTCAACGGCCTGCGTGGTGACACCGATCTCGGCGAGCGCATCCAGTGTGACCTCTGGTACCTCGAAAACTGGAGCGTGTGGCTCGATCTGCAGATCATGATCCTGACCTTCTTCAAGCGCGACAACGCGTATTGAGGAATTGAATGAAATCTTGGTGGCATCTGGTGCTGGCGCGGGCATTCGTTCGCATCCCATGCCGCTGTTCACGGTTTACACGCCCACCTTCAATCGCGCCCACACGCTGCACCGCGTGTTTGACAGCTTGCAGGCGCAGACCTGCCGCGATTTTGAGTGGCTGGTGATCGACGACGGCTCCACGGACGACACCCCCGCCTTGATGGCCCGCTACCAAAGCGAGGCCGCTTTTCCCGTGCGCTACCTGCGGGAGCCGCATCGCGGTGCGCACCATGCGCACAATCTCTCCCTGCGTGAATCCCAGGGGCAGCTCTGGCTCAAGCTCGATTCTGACGACGGCTGCCTGCCGGACGCTCTCGCACGCCTGCAGGATCACTGGGAGCAGTTCACCGCCGTGCAGCGTGGTGCGTTCTCCGGCGTCACCGGTCTGTGTCGTGATCAAAACGGCGCGCTCGTCGGCATGCGATTTCCCACCGATCCGCTCGACTGCTCAGCCGCCGAGCTCGAGTACCGCCACAAGGTGCGCGGGGAGAAGTGGGGCTTCCTGAGACTCGATGTGCTGCGCCAGTTTCCCTATCCCGAGGATGTGCCGGGGAATTTCATCCCAGAATCCTTCATCTGGTGCCAGATTTCCCAGCATCATCAGACACGCCATATCAACGAAGACCTGCGCATCTACTGGATGGACGCGCCCTCGCTTGTCCACGGTCGCGCCAATCCGCGCACCAACGCCGTCGGCCATCGCCTCATGTTCAAAATGGTGCTTGATCTCGAAAGCGGCTGGTTCTGGGTGGCGCCGCTGCGCCTGCTGCGTGCGTCCGTGCAGTACAGCCGCTTTGCCTTTCTGAGCGGCATGGGTTTTGGGGCGCAGTGGAGTGCTTTGAAATCCCTGGGCGGGCGGCTGCTCTGGCTAACCGCGCTGCCCGTCGGGTTCGTCCTCTGGCGGCGCGACTGCGTGCGGTTTCCACAGCCCTGAGCGGCGCGAAATGGGCCGAGTGCCATTCACGCCTAACGACTTTTTTCTTTTTGAAAATTTCGGGGTGGACAGAATAGCGCTGAATCGGCTAAAGATTCAGGCTGATTCGGCTAAATATTAAGCACGGGCTGACTTAAGTCGTTTACCAAAGTGTTTTCCTATCTGCTTGTCACCGCGAGGTGTTCTGCCGGGCGGAGAAGAGGCATTTTGGGCCTCACTCACTGCCGCTCAGAAAAACATCATGACCATCCACATCGTGCGGGCCCTGGCCCTACTGCTTCTCGTTTCTGCCACCAGTCTCCCCGCCCAGGTGCCTCAGCTCCTGAACTATCAGGGCCGCGTCGCGGTCGGTAGCGTGAATTTTGACGGCTCCGGCCAGTTCAAGTTCGCCCTCGTCAATGCGGACGGCAGCACCACCTACTGGAGCAATGACGGCAGCAGCACCGCCGGCAGCGAGCCCACCGCCGCAGTCGCCCTCACGGTGACGAAGGGGCTCTATTCCGTGCAGCTCGGGGACACCACGCTCACGAACATGACGGCCGTGCCTGCCAGCGTCTTCACCCATGCGGATGTGCGCCTGCGTGTCTGGTTCAATGACGGCACCAACGGCTCCCAGCTCCTCACCCCGGATCAGCGCATCGCCGCCGTGGGCTACGCCATCGTGGCGGGCAGCGTGCCGGATGGCAGCATCACCAGCGCCAAGATCGCCAGCGGAGCGGTGGGCAGCAGCCAGCTCGCCACCGGCCTCAGCCTCAATGGCACCCTCATAGGCAATGCCTCCACAGCGACGTTGGCGACCACCGCCACCACCGCCACCACCGCAGGCAGCTTCAGCGGCAGCTTGCTGGGAGACGTCACTGGCACGCAGGGAGCCACGATCGTCTCACTCGTCGGCGGCTCCACCGCCGCCAACGTCCACACCGCCGAGCTGCTGGCCAATGCGGCGACGAATCTGAACACCGCAGGCACGATTGTGCTGCGCGACGCCAGCGGTAGTTTCAGCGCCGGGAGCATCACCGCTGCGGGGACGCTCAACCTGCCCACCACCAGCAGTTCCAGCGTAGGCGTTATCAATCAAAACGGGGCGGGTCTTCTCCATAGCTTTGGTTCCAGCAGTCTTTTCGCCGGGGCGGGCTCCGGCAATTTCACCCAGACGGGCTATTCCAACGTGGCCTATGGCAACAACACGCTGCCGGCCCTCACCACCGGGCATAAGAACACCGCCGTCGGCACCGGCGCGCTCGCGGCTAACGATGCTGGCATCCAGAACACGGCGGTAGGCTACGTGGTGCTGACGTCGAACACTTCCGGTGTCAAAAACACAGGGATCGGCACCTACACCCTAACCAGCAACACCACGGGCACCGACAACACGGCCAGCGGTTACGAGGCGCTGCAGCTCAACACAATCGGCTCCTTCAACAGCGCCTTTGGCAGAGACGCGCTGGCCTACAACGTCACGGGCAGTCAGAACACCGCCATCGGCACCAATGTGCTCCAGAACAACACTGCCAGCAACAACACCGCAGGCGGCTATCAGGCGCTGCTGGGCAACACCAGCGGCACTGCCAACACCTCTTTTGGCTGGCAGTCGCTTTCGAGCAATACCATCGGCGCGAACAACATCGCCCTCGGTAGTAATGCAGGCAATCTCCTCACCACCGGCAGCAACAACATCGACATCGGCAGCCCCGGTGTGGCCGGAGAGTCCAACATCATCCGCATCGGCGATGGCACCACGCAGACCGACACCTACCTCACCGGTGTCATTCACGGCAACGGCTCGGGTTTGACGGGCCTGCCCGCTGCCGCCATTACGGGAACCATCACCAGCAGCCAGATCACCTCAGGTGCCGTCGGCAGCACGCAGTTGGCCTCCGGCCTCACGCTCGCCGGTACCACGGCCATTTCGGGAATCCTCAACCTGCCCACCACGAGCAGTTCGAGTGTGGGTGTCATCACCCAGAACGGCAACAGGCTGATCAGCTCCTATGGCACCAGCAATTTCTTTGCAGGCCCGTCTTCGGGCAATTTCACCATGACGGGCGTCCAAAACACGAGCGTCGGCACCAACTCGATGCAGCTCAATTCGACAGGGTTTAGCAACACTTCCATCGGTGCTCTTGCACTGCAATCTAGCACTACGGGGAACCTCAACACCGCTGTCGGTTCCCTTGCTCTTAGCAAAAACACGACGGCGGGATTCAACACGGCCACAGGTGCCCAGGCACTTTCCAACAACACGGTTGGTGCCAGCAATACGGCCAATGGCTCTTCGGCGCTCAATAACAACACGACGGCTGGCAGCAATGTCGCCATTGGGACGGCGGCCATTTACACACAGTCCTTCAGCAATGGCGGGACGGCATGGACTAGCAACAACACGGCGGTGGGAACCGCCACCCTGTATTCAAACCAGCCGACTTCCACCACGACCGGCGTCAACAACACCGCACTGGGTGCCAATGCGCTGGCCGCCAACACCACCGGGGCGAACAACATCGCCATCGGCAACAACGCCAGCAGCCTCCTCACCACCGGCAACAACAACATCGACATCGGACATGTGGGTATTGCAGGCGAGTCCAACATCATCCGCATCGGCGATGGCACCACGCAGACGGACACCTACCTCACCGGTGTCATTCACGGTAACGGCTCCGGTTTGACCGGCATCACTTCCACCAGTCTGGCAGCAAATAGTGTGACGAGCACCCAGATCGCCAGCGGAGCGGTGGGCAGCACGCAACTTGCCTCCGGCCTCACGCTCGCTGGCACCACGACCATTTCGGGCGGCATCAACCTGCCCAACACCACCAGTGCGACCGTGGGCGTCATCAACCAGGCTGGCAGTCCCTTTATCAGCGCCTATGGGACCCAAAACTTCTTTGCGGGGCAGCTTGCGGGTAATTTCACCCAGACCGGCCTCTTCAACACGGGCGTGGGTGGCGTTTCGATGCAGCTCCTCACGACCGGCTCCTACAACACGGGCATCGGCGGCTATTCGTTGCAGCAAAACACCACGGGTAGCTACAACACAGCCTCCGGCTACTACGCTCTTCGATTCAACACGACGGGAGGCAACAACACGGCCATCGGTGCCCAGGTCCTTGCAAACAATACGACGGGTAGTACCAACACGGCCACCGGTGCCCAGGCGCTTTTAAACAACACGATTGGAGGTAGCAATACGGCCAACGGCTATTTGGCGCTTACCAACAACACCACGGCCAGTGCCAATGTCGCCATTGGGCAGTCTGCCCTCAACGCCCAGTCCTACAACAATGGCGGGGCGGTATGGAGCAGCTACAACACAGCAGTCGGATTCAGCACGCTATCTGCGAACCAGCCGGTTTCCTCCACCACCGGCTACAACAACGCGGCGCTGGGTGCTTTTGCGCTGGGCACCAACACCACGGGGGCAAACAACACGGCGGTGGGCAACAATGCGCTGGCCTCCATCGCCTCTGGGAACAACAACATCGCCATCGGCAACAATGCAGGCATCTCGCTCAACACCGGCAGCAACAACATCGAAATTGGGAATGTGGGTGTGTCGGCGGAGGCCAACACCATCCGCATCGGCACCAGCGGTACGCAGACGGTCACCTACCTCGTCGGCACCGTGACCTTGCAGGCTGGCACCGCCACCCTGGCCCCCTTGAAGCTGCAGACCGGCACGAATCTCACCACGCCCGTGTTCGGCTCCGTGGAGTTTGACGGCACCAATGTGTACGTCACTAACAACAGCGGCACGCCCACGCGCAAGACCCTCGCCTTCATCGACTCCGCCCTCGCGGCAGGCACCGTGACCAGCACGCAGATCGCCAGCGGTGCCGTGGGCAGCGCGCAGATCGCCAGTGGCGCAGTGGGCAGCACGCAGTTGGCCTCCGGCCTCACCCTCGCTGGCACCACGGCCATTTCCGGCGGCATCAGTCTGCCCTCTACCAGCAGTTCCAGCGTGGGCGTCATCACCCAGAATGGGGGCAGCCTGATCAGCTCCTATGGGGGCCAAAATTTCTTTGCGGGTCCGCTTTCGGGAAATTTCACCATGACGGGCAGCTTCAACACAAGCCTGGGGGCCAGTTCGCTGCAGGCCAACTCGTCTGGCATAAGCAACACTTCCATTGGTGCCAATACGCTACAGTTCAACACCACGGGAAACAGCAACACAGCTGTCGGTGCCACGGCACTTAACAAAAACACGACGGCAAGTGGTGCTACTGCCATAGGTGCACAGGCACTTTACAATAACACAATTGGTTCTGGCAATACGGCTACAGGTGCTTCGGCGCTCTTTAACAACACCACAGCCAGCAACAATGTCGCCATGGGTGACAATGCCTTGCAGGCGCAGTCCTTCAGCAATTCAAACGTCGTTTGGTACAGCAACAACACAGCCATTGGACACTACTCTCTGACGGCCAATCAGCCGACCTCCACCGGCACCGGCAACAATAACACGGCATTGGGTGCCTTTGCGCTGAACGCCAACACCACGGGGGCGAACAACACAGCCCTTGGCAGCAATGCTGGCAACATCCTCACCACCGGCAGCAACAACATCGCCATCGGCAGCAATGCCGGCTTCTCGCTCACCACGGGCAGCAACAACATCGATATCGGGCATTCGGGCGTCGGGGCTGAATCGAATACCATCCGCATCGGGACCAGCGGGACGCACACGGTCACCTACCTCGTCGGCACCGTGACCTTGCAGGCAGGCACCGCCACAGTGGCACCGTTGAAGTTGCAGACCGGCACAAACCTCACCACGCCCGTATTCGGGTCCGTGGAGTTTGACGGCACCAGTCTGTACCTCACCAACAACAACGCTTCCCCCACGCGCAAGACCCTTGCGTTCATCGATTCCGCCCTCGCAGCGGGCACTGTGACCAGCACGCAGATCGCCACCGGCGCGGTGGGCAGCACGCAACTGGCCTCCGGCCTCACCCTCGCCGGCACCACGGCCCTTTCGGGAGTCCTCAACATTCCCACCACCAGCAGTTCCAGTGTGGGTGTCATCACCCAGAACAACGTCAGACTCATCAGTTCCTTTGGCACCAACAATTTCTTTGCGGGCCCGATTTCGGGTAACTTCAGCATGACAGGCAGCCAAAACACAAGCTTAGGTGCCTCTTCGTTGCCATCAAACTCGACTGGCATAAGCAACACTTCCATCGGTGCCTTTACGTTGCTGGCTAACACCACGGGGGGCAGCAATACCGCCGTCGGTGCCCTTGCACTTCAAAGCAACACGACGGCAAGTGGCAACACGGCCGCCGGTGCCCAGGCACTGTACAACAACACCGTTGGTAATTACAATACGGCCAACGGCTTTCTGGCGCTCGAAAACAACACCACGGCCGGCTACAATGTCGCCCTGGGGATGACCGCCCTCCTCACCCAGTCTTTCAGCAATGGCGGGACAGCATGGAACAGCTACAACACGGCGGTGGGAGCCGGTGCCCTGTATGCAAACCAGCCGACCTCCCCCGGCAACGGAGTCAACAACACGGCGCTGGGTGCCTTCGCTCTGTTCGCCAATGTCACGGGGAACAATAACATCGCCATCGGCAACAACGCCGGGAACCTCCTCACCACCGGCAGCAACAACATTGACATTGGTCATGTGGGCGTGGCAGGCGAAGCCAACATCATCCGCATCGGCACCAACCAGACGGACACCTACCTCACGGGGGTTATTCATGGCAACGGCTCAGGTCTGACCGGCATCACGGCCACCAGCCTGGCGGCCAACAGTGTGACCAGCACGCAGATCGCCAGCGGCGCGGTGGGCAGCGCCCAGATCGCCAGCGGCGCGGTGGGCAGCGGACAGCTTGCTTCCGGCCTCACGCTGGGCGGCACCACGGCCCTGTCTGGCGGCCTCAGTCTGCCGGCCACGAGTGCCAGCGGGAGTGTGGGTGTCATCTCTCAGAATGGCAGCAGCCTCATCCAGACCTTTGGCACCAATAACTTCTTTGCCGGCCAGAATTCCGGGAACTTCACTCTCACGGGCAGCGACAACGTGGCGGCGGGTTTCGGCACGCTCGCAGTCCTCACCACGGGTCGTAAAAACGTCGCCATCGGCAGCGGGGCACTGGCTGTGGCCACGACAGGCTTGGAGAATACGGCTGCGGGCTACAACGCGCTGGCGCTCGCCACCACCGGCAATCAGAACACGGCGAACGGAGCTTATGCACTGTCCAGTAACGACGTCGGCAGCAATAATATCGCAAGCGGCTATGCGGCGCTGCAATCCAACAGTTCGGGGTCCTCCAACACTGCCGTGGGCTGGCAGGCGCTTACAAACAATACGACGGGTGGAACCAACATCGCTCTGGGCAAGAGAGCGGGGCAGAATCTCACCACCGGCAGCAACAACATCGACATCGGTCATCAAGGCGTGGCCGGGGAATCCAACACCATCCGCATTGGCGATGGCAGTACGCACACGGTCACCTACCTTGCCGGCACCGTGACCATGCAGGCCGGCACCGCAACTCTGGCACCGCTGCAGTTGCAGACTGGCACCAATCTCACCACACCCGTTTTCGGCTCCGTGGAGTTTGACGGCACCAATCTGTACGTCACCAACAACAGCGATTCACCGACGCGCAAGACCCTCGCCTTCATCGATTCCGCCCTCGCGGCGGGCAGCGTTACCAGCACCCAGATCGCAAGCGGCGCGGTGGGCAGCACGCAACTGGCCTCCGGCCTCACCCTCGGCGGCACCACCACCGGCACCTTCAACGGCAATGTAACTGGCAATGCGTCTACCGCGACGACCGCCACAACCGCAGCATCGGCAATCACCGCAGGCAGCTTCACCGGCGCGCTCGCAGGCGACGTCACCGGCACGCAGGGGGCTACTGCTATCGCCGAGGCCACCGTCACCGGCAAGGCGCTCACTGGGTTCGTCTCCGGCGCAGGCGCCGTCTCTGCTGCGGACTCCATCCTCATTGCGATCAACAAGCTCGATGGCAACATTGCGGCCAAGGCTCCCGCGGCCTCTCCCACTTTCACCGGCACAGTCACGGCCCCGGCCTTCGTCGGCAACATCACGGGGAATGTCACGGGCAGTGCAGGCAGCTTCACCGGTGCGCTTGCAGGCGACGTCACCGGCACGCAGGGGGCTACCGCTATCGCCGAGGCCACCGTCACCGGCAAGGCGCTCACAGGGTTCGTCTCCGGCGCAGGCGCCGTCTCTGCTGCGGACTCCATCCTCATTGCGATCAACAAGCTTGATGGCAACGTGGCGGCCAGGGCACCTACGGCCTCGCCCACCTTCACCGGCACGGTCACCGCCCCGGCCTTCGTCGGCAACATCACGGGGAATGTCACGGGCAGTGCAGGCAGCTTCACCGGCGCGCTCGCAGGCGACGTCACCGGCACGCAGGGGGCCACCGCCATCGCGGAGGCCACCGTCACCGGCAAGGCGCTTACTGGTTTTGTCTCTGGAGCAGGCGCCGTCTCTGCTGCGGACTCCATCCTCACTGCGATCAACAAGCTTGATGGCAACCTGGCGGCCAGGGCCCCCACTGCCTCGCCCACCTTCACCGGCACCGTTACCGGCACGGCCTTCGTCGGGGACGGCTCGGGTCTGACCGGCATCACTGCGGCGAGCACCGCGCGGCGACCTTATACCATGCTGTCGGTGGCCCTGCTCAAATGGGGTCCCTCCACGATCAACAACACCTTCAGCGCAGGAACCAATCCCGGTGGCATCTGTTTCGACGGAGCCAGCATCTGGGTGGCGAATTCTGGCAGTAGCAACGTGACCAAGCTCAATGCCAGCAACGGGGCCGTCATCGGCACTTATTCCGTGGGAACCAATCCCACTGGCATCTGTTTTGACGGGTCCAGCATCTGGGTGGCAAACCAAGGCAGTGGCAATGTGACGAAGCTCGACCCCGGCACCGGGACCGCCATTGGCACGTACGCGGTGGGAACCAATCCTAATGGCATCTGTTTCGATGGGGCCAGCATCTGGGTGGCGAATTCTGGCAGCAGCAACGTGACCAAGCTGAACGCCAGCACCGGAGCCGTCCTCGGCACCTACTCGGTGGGAACCAATCCCACCGGCATTTGTTTTGACGGGTCCAGCATCTGGGTGGCAAACTCTGGCAGCAGCAACGTGACGAAGGTCAACGCCAGCACGGCAGCCGTCCTCGGCACCTACTCGGTGGGGACCAATCCCGAAGGCATCTGTTTCGACGGGGCCAGCATATGGGTGGCAAACCAGGGCAGCGGCAACGTGACGAGGATCGACGCCAGCACAGGCACCGTCCTCGGCACTTATTCCGTGGGAACCAATCCCGGAGCCCTCTGTTTTGACGGAGCCAGCATCTGGGCGGCGAACAGTGGCAGTGACAACGTGACGAAACTATAAGCCCCGCTGCTGCCCGCTCACCGTCGCACCAGCGCGGGCTCCGGATACTCAAAGGTCTTGCCTTCGTAGTTGCGGATGACCACGCGTTGTTCGTCCCGCACGAGGACGTAGTCGGGATTGAGGGGGACTTTGCCGCCGCCGCCGGGGGCGTCGATGACGAACTGCGGGATGGCGTAGCCGGTTGTGTGGCCGCGCAGTTGTTCGATGATGTCGATGCCATCAGCCACGCTGGTGCGCAGGTGGGAGCTGCCCTGGATGAGATCGCACTGATAGAGGTAGTACGGGCGGACGCGGCACATGAGGAGCTTGTGCACGAGAGACTTCATGACCTCGGCGTTGTCATTCACGCCGCGTAGCAGGACGCTTTGATTGCCGAGGGGGACGCCGTGATTGGCCAGCAGGGCCAGGGCATCGCGGACTTCGGTGGTGAGTTCGCGCGGGTGGTTCGTGTGAATGCTGAGCCACAGGGGGTGGTGCTTTTGCAGCATCTTGCAAAGCTCCGGCGTGATGCGCTGCGGGACGAAGATGGGCACGCGGCTGCCGATGCGGACGAATTCGATGTGCTTGATGGAGCGCAGCCGCGTGAGGAGGGCGTCGAGCTTGGCGTCGGAGAAGAGCAGGGGATCGCCGCCAGAGAGGAGCACGTCGCGCACTTCCGTGTGCTTTTCCAGGTAGCGGAAAGCGGCCTCAAATTCAGTGTGCAGCTCCTTTTCACCCACGCCGGAGACGACGCGGCTGCGGGTGCAGTAGCGGCAGTAGCTGGCGCAGCGGTCGGTGACGAGAAACAGCACGCGGTCCGGATAGCGGTGGACCAGTCCCGGCACGGGCATGTGGCTGTCTTCGCCACAGGGGTCGCTCATTTCATCGGGGTCTTCCCAGGTTTCCTCGATGCGTGGAATGACCTGCCGACGGATGGGGCAGTCGGGGTCTTCAGGATCAATGAGATTGAAATAGTGTGGCGTGATGGCCATCGCCAGCTTGTTGCCGGAGAGCAGCACGCCTGCGCGCTCTTCCTCGGTCAGCGTGAGATGCTCTTCGAGCTGTTTGAGCGTCGTGATCCGGTTCTTGAGCTGCCAGGTGGAGCTGTTCCAGTCGGCGGGGGCGACGTTCTTGTGGGACCAAAAGCCTGGAGCAAAGGAGCGGAACTCCTTCTCAGGCAGCGGGGTGGTGTCTTGCATGTACTGCGGGATCGGTGGGCGCGGAGGTTAGGCGCGGGTGGGTTGGAATGTCAAACGTCCCCTGCGGCAGTTTGGATACATTCCTTCCATCGGACAACGGTCTCGTGGCGGATGCCTACCCGTCTCAAAGGTCTCTGCCGAAAGTCTCGGCAAAACGGCGGTCTGCCAAAGGGCATAAGACATTCTCTGAACGCGAGGGCAACCGCGCTCACCGCAGGCAGCCGTCTTGCTGCCTTCGATTCTTATCATCACCTGCCAACCGGCTTAATCGAGGTGGGAAACCACGATATAGATGCACAGGAGCAGCGCGGTGAAGAGAAAGATATGACTGGGATGCAGTTGTTTCATGAGAGCTTGTTTTGATGTCTTCGGATTATTGAAATTCAGAAGACCCTCTTCCATAGCAGCGGGTGTGCCAATTTTGTGGGTCAGCCGCCTGAAGCACGCCTCAGGAGGGCGGCAAAGGTGTTTGCCGCACGGCCACAACGCAGCCACACTCGGGGTGATGCCCGACATCGTCCTCGCCACGCTCAACGCCAAATACATCCACAGCTCCTTTGGGCTGCGCTACCTGCTGGCGAACCTGGGTGCGCTGCGGGAGCGGGCCTGCATTGCGGAATTCCAGATCAATCAGGCACCGCTGGAAATCGTGGAGGCGGTGCTGGCGCATGAGCCACGCATCGTGGGCTTTGGGGTGTACATCTGGAATGTGGTGCAGACGACGGAGGTGCTGGGCATGCTGCGGCGGCTGCGGCCTGAGATCCGCATCGTGCTCGGTGGGCCGGAGGTTTCGTATGAATGGGACGGGCAGCCCATCGTGGCGCTGGCGGACCATGTGATCACTGGCGAGGCGGATCTGAAATTTGCCGAGGTCTGCGCGGTGCTGCTGGGGGAAGATGTGGCCGCGCGTGCGGCGCTGCCGAAGGTGATGCCCGCCGGGCTGCCAGCGCTGGAGCGGCTGGTCCTGCCTTACGATCTCTACACGGAGTCGGATCTTGCGCATCGCATCCTGTATGTGGAGGCCTCACGCGGCTGCCCTTTCACTTGCGAATTCTGTTTGTCTTCGCTCGATGTGCCGGTGCGCGCCTTTGCGCTGGAGGCATTTTTGCAGGCCATGCAGGGGCTGCTGGATCGTGGAGCGCTGACGTTTAAGTTTGTGGACCGCACTTTCAACCTGCACCTGCCGACGAGCCTGGCGATCCTGCGCTTTTTCCTGGACCGTTGGCGTGACGGGATGTTCCTGCACTTTGAGATGGTACCGGACCGCCTGCCGGATCAGTTGCGCGGCATCATCCGCGAGTTTCCCGCAGGGGCGGTGCAGTTTGAGGTGGGCATTCAAACCTTTGATGAGGCCACTTCGAAGAACATCAGCCGACGGCAGAATCTGACGCGGCTGGAGGATAATCTGCTGTTTCTGCGCGACCAGACGGGCATCCATGTGCATGCGGATCTCATCGTGGGATTGCCAGGGGAGGACGTGGCGAGCTTTGGGCGTGGGTTTGACCGGCTGGTGAAGATGGGCCCGCAGGAGATTCAGGTGGGCATCCTCAAGCGGCTGCGTGGCACGCCCATTGTGAGGCATGATATGGAGTTTCAGATGAAATATTCGCCGGTGCCGCCCTACGAGATGCTGGAGAACCGCGACATTCCCTTTGTGGAGATGCAGCGCATGCGGCGCTTTGCTCGCTACTGGGATCTGGTGGCGAACAGCGGGAACTTCACCGGCGTACTGGCGCTGCTCTGGCAGGACAAGTCGCCCTTTGCCGCGTTCATGGCCTTTGCCGACAGCCTGTATGTGAAGCTGCGCCGCACGCATCAGATCGCGCTGCCGGTGCTGGCGCAGGCGCTGTTTGACCACCTGACAGGTGCCTGTGCTGTGCCGCTCGATCTCGCAGCGGCCACCATGATGCAGGACTGGAATCGTCTGCCGGGGCGTGAGTCTCTGCGCCTGAGCGGGACCAAAGCGGCGGAGACTGAAGCACCCAAGCGCAGCACTGCCGGGAGCAGGCAGGCGCGTCATCTGACCCAGGCATGATCAAGCAGGTGGGCAGTTTTGACGAACTGGTGATGACGCCGCTGCGGGATGGCATCAATGCTCTGTGCTGGGCGCGCACGCTGGCGGGTGATTTCGGTGAGATCGTGGAGAAACTGGGCGTGGGGAAGGGGATCACGAGCCTCGATGAAGCGCGGCTGCTGGCGCTGGATCTGAGCGACGCGGGCAAAGCGGCGCGCGAGGTGCTGCTGCAAGACTTGGAATCGCTGCGAGCGCGTGAATTGCAGCCCAGCCTCGACTGCGTGAATGGCTACGAAAACGAGATCGAGAGTGATTTGCTGCGCACAGATGTGCAGTCCTGGCATGTGGACAGCGCCACGGTCGAGGCGGACACCTATCTGTGTACCTATTTCGGGGCCTCTTCCGAAGGGCTGCGCCATGAAGAAGCGAGGCGGCGGGTGGATGTGCCGGAGTTTCGCGCGGAACTGCTGGAACTGTACGGCGGGGAAGATGACGAGGGCTTTCGCGACTACTTGAACGAGAATTACCTGGATCTGCACTACACGCCGCTGCCAGAGGCGCGGTCTTTTTCTTTTGGCCTCGGGCATCTCTGGCGCATCGCCACGGAATATCCGGGCAGCCCGGTGCCCCCGTGTATCCACCGGGCTCCGGCGACGCTGGCCGGGCAGCCGCCGCGTCTGCTGCTCATCAGTTGAGGGAGGTGGAGCATTGCGCCGGGCGGGCGGCGGCGCTAGTCTATAGGCAATCACCCCATGCTGAACCTGCTCCGAGAAATGCTGCACTCGCCGGTGCTGGACATCGTCCAGCGCCTGAAGCATTCCACGGGCATGACGGTGACGGAGCTGTGCATAGCGATGAAGATGAGCTACATGGGGGTGAAGCAGCACTGCGTGGAGCTGGAAAAGACGGGGTTTCTGGACACCTGGCGCCGACCGAAGGCGGCGGGGAGGCCTGAAAAGCTGTATCGTCTCACGGCGAAGGCGGATGCGCTTTTCATGAACTCCGGGCCGGCCCTGACGCTGGATTTGCTGAGCACGGCGGAGCGGGTCTATGGCGAAAGCGCCCCGCCGAAGCTGCTGTACACCTATTTTCAATCCAAGGGCGAGGCATGGGGTGCCAAGCTGGCCAAAGCCACGACTCTGGAGGAGCGGGCCCGGCTGCTGGCCCGGCTGCGCAGCGCGGATGGCTGCCTGTGTGCCTGCGAGACGGATGCGCAGGGCCGCCTCATTCTGGTGGAGCATCACCGGCCCCTGCGGGAGCTGGCGGCGCGCTACGGCATTGTGGATGAACTTGAGTGCGAAATGATCGAGCGTCTGATGGGCTGCGAGGTGCGTCGTTCGGTGGAAGAAGTGTCGGGTCTGGTGCGTGTTACTTTTCAAATCAAGACAACAGCGCATTCAGCATGACTTCAGGGAACGCAGGCAGGACAATGGCATGGATCAAAGCAGTGGCGGCGGCAGGCATCGGACTGCTGGCATCGTGTGGCAACAACATTGCCCCGCTGCGGCCCGCCTGGCAGCAGGACCCGAATCTCTTTCAACAGGGCTTTCCGGCCTACCAGGCGCAAACGACAACGACGCCCCACATGGTGGCGCGCGTAGTGTATGCCGCGCCAGAGCGCATCGAGGGTATGATGGAGCGTCAGGGCGATGTGCCGGATGCGCAGCGCGGACCGGCGCGCATGGGAGATGGCACGCTGGATCTCGGCGTGCAGGACGTGGCGTCGGGAAAGTGGATCCAGTCCTACCTCTGCGGCGGCGTTTTGTTTGTGGCCGCGCTGCCCAATCAGGCCTATCGCATCGTGTTGAAAAATCGTACGCCGATGCCGCTGGAACTCAGCATGGGCGTGGATGGCAGAGATGCGCAGACGGGAAGGACAGCCTCTTTGGGACGTGGCAGCCTGCGGGTGGAAAAAAAGGGCACGCTGGTGCTGGATCATGCCGCCCAGGGCCCGCTGCTGTTCAAGACGGTGAACAGTGATGCCGCGTTGTTTGACACCAGCCCGCAGGGACGCGCGGGATTGATCCAAGTGGCGGTGTTTCTTGCCTCCGATGCGCCGAGCATCGGGCCGGAAAAGCTGCGCGCCAGCCAGATCGCGCCCTTGGGATTTTTCCCCATTGGCAGGCCGGAGCAATACCGCTGAGGGCTGCGTGGGGGGGGACGGTTGTTTATCCGGAGCTTGTGAGTTTGGGGGGCGTGGGTAGATTTGATGTGCCCATGCTTCGTTTTTTGCGCCGAGCTCTGCTGTTTTTGACCGCCAGTTTTTTTCTGGCGGGGAGCATGTATTTGAACACGACGGCCTTTCATGAGCGCTGGCACGGGTTTGTCACGGGGGAACTGGCGCAGCATGGGGTGCATCTGAAGTTTGACCACCTGACGGTGAATCCGTTTGGCGGGCTGGTGGCGGAGGGTGTGAAGGTGTATAACGATGCGACCAAAGCGCACATTGTGGCGTCGGTGGACCGGCTGAATCTGGATGTGGATTTCGGTAGTCTGGTCGAGGGCCGGATCAAGATTGACGGGCTGGAGCTGCTGCATGCGAGCATGGCGCTGCCGGTGGACCCTGAGCGCCCCGAACTGACGGTGATCGAACTGAAGGATCTCAGCGCACGTGCCATGCTGGAGGGGCGGCAACTGGAGATCCGGCATGCGGAAGGCCTTTTGTCCGACGGGCTGCGCATCATGATCAGCGGTGTGCTGGAACTGCCGCAGCCGAAGCCGGACGAGCAGAGCATGAGCGCGGAGGAGAGGCTGAGGATCATGCGTGAGCATCGGACGCAGATTCAGCATGGGCTGGACTGGCTGGCGCGGTTTCGGGCACCCCATGTACCCACGCTGAGTGTGAAGGTGTCCGGCGCGCTGGACCGGCCGGAGGAGCTGAAGGCGGAGCTGCTGTTCCAGGCGGATGGGCTGGAGTTTGAGGATTATGTGTGGAGGGAACTCGTGGCTGAAGCGGAGTACGACGGCGGGTTTGTTGATTTGAAGCGGCTGCATCTGCGGGATCACCTCGGCACCCTGGATGCCACCGCCACGTGGCGCATCGGTGCGGAGCACCTGCGCTTTCGGCTGACATCGAGCGCGGACCTGCCGGGCCTGGCGCGGGCATTCTTCAGCAGCGAGCAATTGCGGGAGGTGGTGTTTTATGAAGCACCGCAGCTGGCGCTGGAAGGCAGCATCTTTCTGGGAAAGCCCAAGGAGGAGGATTTTTTGCCGGCCGAGGTGACAGGCAGGCTGGACTGCGGGCGGTTTGGCAGCCGCGGAGAAGTCTTCAACTCACTCAGCCTGACGCTAGGCGCGACACGTGAAGGCCTCTTTGTGCGCGACGCACTGCTGAAGCACAAAACCGGAACGCTGGGGCTGGATGTGATGAAACACCGCACCCTGGGCTTTAGATACAATCTGGTGCTGCGCATGGATCCGAATTTGTTTCTGCCTTTCATTCCCATGCCGAAGACGCGCGAGATCATCCAGCGTTTTGGCTTTGATGAATCCTCGCACATCGACGTGCATCTGGCCTGTGCGGGACCGACGACCAATCTGCGCGAATGCCCCAGCTCTGGCCATGGGGTGCTGCGCCATTTCAGCTACAAAGATGTGCACTTTGACTCCGCCGAACTGGATCTGGCGCTGCTCGGAGACATTCAAAATTATGCCAATGTGCGGGTGCAGCGTCCGGACGGTCCGGCGGAGGCGGAGCTGGTGTTCGTCAATGATGATGATGACGAGAAGTGGCTCCGGCTGGTGAACGTGCATGCGGTGGCGGACGCGGCGGGCATCGTACGCGCGTTTGCCCCGAAGGTGGCGGACCAGATCGCGCTCTACCGCTTTTCTGCCGGTACGGACGTGATGGCCAACGGCACGATCGGCTACAAGAACAACCCGCAGCGCAACAACTACAAGGTCACCTTCAAAAATCCGGTGGGAGGCGCACACTACACGCTGTGGAAAGAGGACTATCCGATCAATGCGCCAAACGGCGATGTACGCATCATCGGCAGCATGTTGAACTTCGACTTCAACGGCCGCCTGTTTGGCGACACCCTGCATGCGAAAGGCGCGGTCAATCTGACACCCGGGGTGAAGGGCTATGACGTGGAGGTGAGGGCCGGCCGCTTCCCTTACGTCGTGTTTGGTCGCAGGCTGCCGTTTGAGGAGGTGCGTGCGGATGTGCATAACAGGGAGGGGATTGCACGGATCGACATCGCGGCGGACGTGCTCGGCGGAGGCATGACTTTGAAGGGCGCTCTGAACGACAATCGTGAGCCGAGCTCCTATGACGGCGAGCTGCGCATGAACGCGCTCAGCTTCCAGCGCTTTGCGCAGGTGTACTCGCCAGGGAATGAAAGCGTGGGCGACATCAGCGGTCATTTCAAATTCACCGGACGCATGAACGACTGGAAGGCGCTGAAAGGCGGCGGCGCGCTGATCATCGTCAATGGCAACCTCCTCGCCCTGCCAGTGCTCGGGCCGCTGACACCCATCATCGGGGCGTTTCTCCCTTCGCCGATCAAGGGCTACAATGTAGCCAAGAGAGCCGACTGCACGTTTGAGGTCTCGGACGGCTTCATCGTCACTGAAAACATTGAGGCGGTGTCCAGCGCCTTTCGCATCTTCAGCCGCGGCAACGTGGACTTCGTCCGTGATGACATCGACTTCAACGCGGAGGTGCGCTTGCGCGGCCTGGGCATCCTGCTGTTTCCGGTGACGCAACTGATGGCCTACAAAGGCTCAGGCACACTCAAAAACACCCGCTGGTCTCCCCGCATTTTTGGGGGTGGCAACAAGGATGAACGCAAGCCTCCCACGGAGAAGGAACTGCTCGAAGCGCAGCGGATTGGAGGCAGCCCGTCCAAACCGAGGGCCAGCACCGCCCCGCCGAAACAGCGGCCGCTGTTTGGAAATTGAATGCGGTTGTCGTGGGACTGTGGCACGGAGGCTGCATGAAAGTAGAACGACTCAAATACGTCATCTGGGCGGCGGACATGAACCGCGCGGTGAATTTCTATGCCGCCGTCTTCGGCGGCACGATCCTCAAGCAGAACGACATCATCAGCGAGGTGTCCATCTGTGATGGCATCATCGGCATCCATGGCGGTGGTGAAGGAACCCGCACCTGGACGGGACTCAGCTTCCAAGTGCCGGATGTGATCGAAGGCGCCCATGAAATCGTGGCCGCAGGCGGTCAGCTCACGCGGGAGCCCCAGCCCGAGAACGGCGAGCCGCCGCATCTCGCCATGTGCGTGGATACGGAGGGGAATGAGATCATGCTTACGCGCAAGCGCGCGCATTGAGATCGACGCCAACGGCTTCGCTTACATTTCGAAAGCCATCCTTGGCCAGCAGGCTGCACAGGCCGTGGTTGATGCGTGAAATGACGCCGGGGCCTTCATAGATGAGGGCAGTGTAGATTTGCACCAGCGAGGCTCCTAGGCGGAGCTTGCGGTAGGCATCGGCGGCGGTGAAGACGCCGCCCGTGCCGATGATGACATGGCGCTGGCGGTTCATCCGCGCAGCCAGGCCGGCGATGCAACGGTTGATCAAGTCCTCGACTGGTTTGCCAGACACGGCTCCGGGTAGATTTTCCCACTCGCTGCGCGGTGTGGTGAGGCGCAGGGCGGCGGGTTTGCCAGGCGGGAGATTGAAGGAAAATCCACGCACGAAGTCGAAGGCGTCTGCTTCTTCCAGCAGGCGCTCGTGCTCTGCGGGATCATCGCGCGGTGCAACCTTTAGAAACACCGGGCAGGTGATGTCGAGTGGCTGCAGCAACTGCAGCAGGCGGGTGATGTTGCCGGGCTGGGCATAGAAGTCCTTCCCCCCGGCGGCGTTGGGACAGCTCAGGTTCAGCATGAGATAACCCGCATGGCGATGCACCAGCGAGACGCTGCGTTCGTAGTCGGCGAGGATGGCATCGTCACTGCATGCAGGTGCACCGGGGCCGAAGTTGGTTTTGACGATGTTTACGCCGAGCGGCACCCGCATGCGAGACGCGGCCAGCCGGGGCGCGATGACCTCTGCTCCCTCATTGGGCAGGCCGTAGTTGACGATGATTGCCTGATCCTGCGGCAGCCGAAACAGACGCGGCTTTGGATTTCCCTGCGATGGCTGCGCGGAGATGGAGCCGATCTCGGCAAAGGCAAAACCCAGATGATCCAGCATGCGCAAAGCACGCCCGCTTTTGTCCCAGCCAGCGGCAAGACCGATGGGGTGGTCCAACCGCATCCCCGCGACCTCGCATTGCAGCTCCGGTGCTTTGAACTCCAGGCAGGAGCGGGTGATCTGTGGAACCAGCGGTAATGCCCCTGCGATGCGGCAGGCCTCGATCGTGCCGTGGTGCGCCGTCTCAGCGTCGAGCTGGAAGAGCAGGGGGCGGATCAGGGTGGAGTAGAGGGACATGAGAGGTGAAAAGGAGCAATCTTTCTGGATGACGGAAGCTGCTGACAAGGCGGTTAGTCGGTGAATAATAACGTCCATTCTCCAAATACGAAACCCATGTCTAACATTGAGATTGCACCTGAAGTCACGGTGACGACGGATTTTCTTTCGGGACCGGCGGCATCCGAACTGTTTGATGCCTTGTGTGAACAGATACCCTGGGACATGCGCATGAAGGCACGCAAAACCGCCTGCTTTGGACAGACTTACGATGACTCAGGGGTTGATGATGAGGTCGTGCCGATGCACCCGCTGCTCGTGCCGCTCTGCGCAGCCGTGGAGCAGCATCTGGGGTTTCGTCCCACCAATTGTCTCCTGAACTATTATGAAACAGGACGGTCAACGATGGGGTTTCATTCCGATGTGACCTACAACCTCGCAGGCGGAACGGATGTTGCCATTGTGTCTCTGGGGGCGGAGCGGACCCTGACGTTTCGCAACAAGGCCAGCATTGATTTGAAGGTTGGTTTTACTTTGCCTCATGGCTCATTGCTTTACATGACACAGCTCACGCAGGATTACTGGACGCACGCTGTTAAGAAGAGCGACACCGATGATGCTCGTATCAGTCTCACGTTCCGGCATATTCTCTCGCCAGAGCAAATAGCGGCCGGACTCAGCGGAGCATAGGCTTTCATTCTGCCGGCACAAAGAACTCCCGCCGCAGTTTGCTGAAGACGACTTCCGAGGTTCCGAATTTCGGAGTGAGTTTGCGGCGGCCGGTGGTGTAGGTGACGTAGACTTCGTCACGGTAGAGGTGCATGAAGGGGGTGTTCACAGCGTTGTAATCGACGATGGAGAAGGCCTTGGTGTAGCTCTGATAGCGGGCGTCGATCTGGACGACGTCGCATTTGTTGCGGCTGACGGTGGCGCCACCCATCTGCACGGTGGGCGCGGTGAAGAGAGCGACGAGGCCGATGGGTTTGCCGAAGTCGCACAGCGTGGGACGGCCGATGCCGTAAGTCCATTTGGTGACGGGAGCGTCGAAGTGGTGGAGGTCGGTCTTCGCGGCTTTGCTGAGCATGTAGCCGGTGGAGATGACGTTGGAGCGCAGGTGCAGATAGACGTGGGTTTTGTCCTGAGTGATGGCGGGCTCGGCGAGGATTTTGACTTGGTTGGTCAGCAGGCGCGGATCGGGCGCGCCAAGGAGTTCCCAGGTCGCGCCTTGGTCGGGGCTGCGCATGAGGATGTTGGTCAGGAGGCGGGTCTGGCCGTCCTGCGAGTTCTTGATCTGGATGGCACTGTAGAGCTGGCCGTCGAACTCGACGAAGTCGCAGGCGGTGCTGATGCCTTTGGAAAAGGAGGCGCCGGTGCCAGCACCAAAGAGGAAGTCGAGATGGCTCTGCACGGCCGGTTGGGTGAGGTCGAGCGCCTGATCCGGCTGCTTGGCGATGGTGCAGCGCAGGGGATGCAGCTCGGATAGCGTGCCGGTGGCGATGTGGTAGTCGCGGTAAAAGGCGCGATAGGCAGGCGCGGGGTCGCTCCCCAGGCGTCCAGTGAAGAAGATGCGCAGGGTTTCTTCCCCCAGCGCGTGGATCATGGGCCCGGAAACAGAGGTGCCGCCGAGCGTGATGCCATCGGAAGAGTCACCCGCTTTGGCGATGTCGATCCATTTGGCCGTGGCGGTGGGATTGAGGAGGTTGAAGACGGCCATGCGGGCGATCTGCCCGGCCTTGTTCTCCGCCGTGGTGGATTCATTGCACTGATACACCGCGTAGCCGATGCCCTGCACGATGCGCAACCCGGACTGATGGGCGTAGAGCTCCTTCTGGTAATTGCTGACGATTTGGGCCTGATCGACGAAAGACCGGGATGAAACACTGCCGTCTGGCCGGTGCGCGGGTTCGGCGGCGAAGCTGGTGCAAATCAACGCACCCAGGAGGGTCAAATGGAGAAAAACGGCGGGCCGCATGATCCCGACTCTATCGCGCTGCGTATGGATGTCCAAACGCGTTGCAATCGCCCCCATTTGGGCCATTCATCCCCCCGCCCATGACCCCCAAGATCGACCCCGCCCTGCATCGCGACAAAAAACCGGACTGGATCCGCGTGACGCTGCCGCGTGACCCGAAGTTTTGGAGCACGAAGGGGCTGATCACCGATTTGAAGCTGCACACCGTGTGTGAAGAGGCGCAGTGCCCGAACCGCTGGGAGTGCTGGAGCCAGGGCACGGCGACATTCATGATCGCCGGAGACCGCTGCACGCGTGCCTGTGGCTTTTGCGCGGTTAAAACGGCCAAGCCATTTGCTCTGGAAGTGGATGAACCGCAGCGGGTGGCCGAGGCAACGAAGCGCATGGGGCTGAACCACGTGGTCATCACTGCCGTGGCACGTGATGACATGAAGGACGGCGGCGCTGAACATTTTGCCCGCACGATTGAAGCCGTGCGTGCAGCCGTGCCGACGATCACCATCGAGATTCTGGTGCCCGATTTTAACGGTAAGGACGATGCCCTGGAAGTCGTGATGAAGGCGAGGCCGCACATTTTCAACCACAACCTCGAAACGGTGGAGCGCCTGACGCCGCTGGTGCGCAGCCGGGCGCAGTATCACCGCAGCCTGCATGTGCTAAAGCGGGCGAAGGCGATGGCGGAAGAGCTTGGCACTAAATGCGCCACCAAGAGCGGTCTGATGCTCGGCTTGGGCGAGACGGAGACGGAGCTGTTTCAGGCGATGGACGACCTGCGTGAGCATGACGTCACCGTGCTGACCCTGGGCCAGTATCTGCGTCCTTCAGCCCAGCATCTGCCGGTGATCGAGTACGTCCACCCGGACACGTTTGAGAACTACAAGCAGATCGCGCTGAAAAAGGGCTTCCGTCATGTGGCCAGCGCGCCGCTGGTGCGCAGCTCTTATCATGCCTCGGACTTCAAGCCGGAGCTGGATTTGGAGTGAGTTGCATTAGGCGTCGACTAACGCGCAGGGGATGAGGTGAAAGCGGGTTGCGTGCGCGGCAATCTGGCGTCTCTTCGTAAACCCCAATACCGCCATGTCCATTCGTCCTCCTGCCGAAGCCTACGAGAAAGTTCCGACCGTTATTTTCCCTGATTCCGCGAAAGCAGCCAAGACGCTGGCGCAGGAAGTGAAGCAAATCATTGAGACAAAGAACAAGGCTGGCAAGCCCGCAGTGCTGGGCATGGCCACGGGTTCGACGCCGGTGCCGTTCTACCGGGAGCTGATCCGCCTGCACAAGGAGGAAGGGCTGAGCTTTAAAAACGTCATCACTTTCAATCTGGATGAGTACTACGGCCTCGGTTCCGACCATCCTGAGAGCTACTCCATGTTCATGGCGGAGCAGTTGTTCGACCACATCGATATCCCGAAGGCCAACATCAATCTCCCCAGCGGCACGGTGCCGGGAGATCAGGTCTTCAACCACTGCCGCCAGTATGAAGAAAAGATCGAAGCCGCCGGTGGCATTGATCTGCAGATTCTAGGCATTGGCCGGACGGGCCACATCGGCTTCAATGAACCTGGTTCCAGCCGCGACTCGTTGACCCGCCGCATCACGCTGGACCGCGTGACGCGCCAGGATGCCGCGAGCGACTTCCGCGGGGAGCAAAACGTGCCGCACTTCGCCATCACTATGGGTGTCGGATCCATCCTGCGGGCGAAAAAGCTGGTGCTGATGGCCTGGGGCGAAAACAAAGCCGGCATGGTGGCCAAAGCCGTTGAAGGGCCGATGACCGAGGTGATTTCAGCCTCCTTCCTGCAAGATCACCCCGATGCGCGGTTCTTCATCGACCATGGGGCCTCCCGCGAACTCACGCGCATCAAGCTGCCCTGGCTCGTTGGCCCGGCATCCTGGACGCCGCGTGAGACCCGGCGTGCAATGGTGTGGCAGGCCTTCAAGATCAAGCGCCCGATTTTGAAGCTGGTGGATGAGCACTACAACGAGAACGGCCTTTCCGACCTGCTTTCCGAGCAAGGTCCGGCCTACCAGCTCAACATTCGCATCTTCAACCAGCTTCAGCACACCATCACCGGCTGGCCAGGAGGCAAGCCCGATGAAGACGACACCTACCGCCCCGAGCGTGCGCGGCCGTATCCGAAGCGCTGCCTGGTCTTCAGCCCGGAGCCGCAGGATGCCATCACCGGCATGGGCGGGACGATGGACCGTCTTATAGAGCAAGGGCATGACGTACGCCTGATCGCGCTGACTTCCGGCAGCCTGCGGGTGCCGGACAGCGAGGCGGATAAATTTGCCGAGACCCTGCTCGAACTGGCCTCCAATGCGGCTAACCCTGCCACGTGGGGTGCCCAGGTGGCCTATGCACGGGAAGCACTGAGCCTGCTGGAGGCCAAGGGTGAGTTCGGGGAAGACCCGCCGCTGCTGCGGCAGCTCAAGGGGCTGATTCTGCGCGGTGAACTGCGCGATGCGGCCCACACGGTGGGGCTGGCCAATGACCGGGTGACCTTTGTGGACCTGCCCTTTTATGAGCAGGGCCGTTACCGCCGGTTCAAGAGCACCGAGGAAGACCACAAGGCGCTGGTACGCCTGCTGCAGGAGCACAAACCTCATCAGATCTACATCACCGGAGACGCGGCGGACCCATCGAGCGTGTCGGGCATCTGCTTCCGTCTGCTGGTGGCCGCTTTGCAGTCTTGTGCTGGCGATGAGTTTGCAGGTTCATGCAGCGTGTGGCTGTACCGTGGCAAAGAGCGGCCGCTGGAGCCGCATGAGATCGACATGGCCATCCCGATGAGCCCCCTGCAGATCGAACGCAAGGCCAACGCCCTGTCACGCTACGGTGCCCTGTCCTCTCTTGAAAAAGAAGCACCTGAGACCAACCGCGAAAATGCACGCCTCTACGATGCGCTCGGTCTGGCCGAGTACGAGGCGATTGAGACTTTCCAGCGCTGGCGCCGGGGGTGATTTCTTTTTAACCTGCTACCGCGAGCTTGGAGTCACGGTAGGTGCATTTCCCCAGTCTCTGAAGCTCGTCGCAGTGCGCTTCGATGCGCATGCTCTTCAAGCTGGGCTGAAATCCGAGCCGCCGGGTGATGCAGTCATGCAGCAGGGCGGTATGGTCATCTTCAAACTCCACCACACGATCGCAGTCGAGGCAGATCAGGTGGTTGTGCTGGGGTTTGTCGAGGAAATTGGGATCGTAGTGGGTCTGGTCACGTCCGAGATCCACCTCGCGCAGCAGGCCGCACTCCACCAGCAAGGTCAGGGTACGGTAAACGGTGGCGCGTGAAACGGTGCTGTCGAGCTTGCGCGCCTTTTCCAGCAACTCCTCGGCTTTGAAGTGATCGTCGGTGGCAAAGGCGGCCTCGACAATGACATCCCGCTGCTTGGTGCGGCGCAGTCCCTGGCTGGCCAGATGTTTTTCCAAGCGTTGAGTGATACGTTCGTCCATGTGACGCAAAGGTTAGCCACGGCGAGGGATCGCGCAAGGCAGGGCTTTTTTTGAAGAAGCAGACGGCGAAGAGCCCATTTTAGGTTTGAGGCGTGAAAAAATGCCGCATTAACCCGGCGGCTAAATCATTGCTTAGTTGGTTATAATGCAACGAACTAAGGATCGGCGATGCCTGAGGTGAGGGGGCCCTAGGAGGAGGGGAAATTTCCAAGATATTTAGAGTGGGCGTTCAAATTAATTTAAAATAATTATGGCTTTTATTGTTAATATTGATAAAATTACTCGCACTGCCTGATTCCTCGCATGCCTTTACCATTTTCATTCTCCACTCAACGTCAAAGCTCTGAGGCCGAAAGTCCCGAGGAGCCCATGGCCATGGCTGTTTCTGAGAAAGTGATGAGCCATGCTCCCGGGCATGTCATCACTGAGCCGCTGCCAGGAACTCTGGGAAGTGCTTTTTCGCCGCCCGCACTGGATGCGATGCCACGGGCAGTCGCCGCTTTCCCACGCCGGGCCACGGTGCACTCACCCAATCAGCCTTTCGCCCAAGAGCCGGAAGCCTCCCTGCCAGCAGACCTGCAATTGACGGCCGCAGTGCCACCGCCCACGGCAACGCAGTCATCTTCGCAGGGGACAGCTTCGGGGCATGACTGGCCGGCGCAGATCGACCAGCTGCGCAACGACATCTTTGGCATCGCTATGAATGTGAGCGCCATGAATGACCGGATTGACCGGATTGACCAACGGCCTCCTCAAGCCGGACCCTCGGTGCAGGCGGACATCGCCACTTTGCGTGGTGAGATCGAAACGTGGCTTGAAAACCACCTCAATGCGGCCGTCGAGCACTGCATGCGTCAGATCATCAGCCGCAAGAATTCCTCTGCCAACTGTCCCGTCAACTGACCGCCGTATCTGAACTATTCGATTCATCTTCTATGAACTCCCTGAGACTTCGCATCTTATTTCCCCTCTGGCTGTTCGGCTTTTTGCCGGCCATGGGAGCCACCCGCATGATGGGCCAGCCGCTCGAATGGTTTTTCGGCATCACCGGCGTCCTCCTTGGCGGTGGTGTCTTCCTGGCCGCCTACCTGATTTCCGGCTGGCTGCTCAAACCAACGACGGCTGTCATGAAAGGCACCACGGCGGTGCTGCGTGGTGTGCCTCCGGACGCCCATTCCGCTGAATGGCTGCCAGCCGATTTCTGGAAGCTGCGCTGCGACATCAACATGATCTTTGCCAAGCAGCGCCAGGCGCTCAATGCCGCCGAGCAGCATGCCTGCCAGACCGCGCAGCGCCTGCTCAATGCCGAACGCCTGCTGCGTGAAGCCTTCACCGCTTTGCAGGGCCTGTTTGCCGCCAGTGATGAGGGCGTGCTCGTGGTGGATGCCCAGGGCTCCATCATCGCCTCAAACGCCAAGCTGGATGATTTCCTCGGCAAGCCGGTGGAAGAAGTCGCCGGACGTGATTCCTCCCGAGTTCTCAATGCACTGATCGAACGCTTCCAAGAGAAAGCCGTGATCACCGCGTGGATCGAAAAAACCGCCACCACTCTTGAAGGCCAGGATGAAACACCGCCGCTCGTCTCCAATGACAACCGGGTATTCTCCCTGCGCTCCAGCCCGATGCGTACGGATGCTGGTGAGGTGATCGGACGCATCTGGATCGTCAAGGACCGCTCGGAAATGCGGGTGCTGGAGAACCAGCTCCGTGAATCGCAGAAGATGGGCACCATCGGCCAGCTCGCGGGCGGCATCGCCCATGACTTTAACAACCTTCTCACCGCCATTCGTGGCAATCTCACGCTGGCGGAACTCACGCCAGCCTCCAATCCGGCCGGGGTGCGTGACAAGCTGCAAAACGCCAACCACGCCACCACGCGTGCGGCGGAACTCGTCAAATCACTGCTCGGCTACTCACGCCGCAGCACTGGCATCGCCGTGCGCAAGGCCACCAATCTCAAGCGCCTCCTGGCCGATGTGCAGAACCTCCTCAAGCACAGCGTCGATCCGCGCGTCACCATTCAAATGCGTGGCGGCATGGATGCCTCCTACGCAACCGGGGATGCCACGCAGATCGAGCAGGTCATGCTCAATCTCTGCCTCAATGCCCGCGATGCACTGCCTGCGGACAAAGGCGTGATCGAGATCGCCGTCGAGAACGTCACGCATCGCATGCCGACGAAAGCCGCCGCCAGCAATGACGCCTCAGACTTCGTCATGCTCGTCGTGCGGGACAACGGCCACGGCATTTCCGAAGAGCACCGCCAGCGCATCTTTGAGCCCTTCTTCACGACGAAGGCCGGCAGCAAGGGCACCGGCCTGGGCCTCTCCACCGCGCAGGACATCGTCCGTGAGCACGGCGGCTGGGTCGAGTTCGACAGCGAAGTGGGACGCGGCAGCGAGTTCCGGGTGTTCCTTCCGCGTTTGCACAGCCCTGAAGAGCTCGAAGAGGAGACGCCGATCGACAACGGCCCGGCCATCAATGCCCCTGCGGGTGGTCAGACCACCATTCTCGTCGTGGATGACGAGGCACCGGTGCGTTCCATCGCCATGAACATGCTCGGTTTCCTCGGCTATCGCGTCCTCGAAGCGTGCGACGGCCAGCAGGCCCTGGACATCCTCCTGCGCAGCAATGAGAAGGTGGACGCCGTCCTGCTGGACATCTACATGCCCAAGCTTTCCGGTCGTGACACCTTCAAGGAACTGCGCGCCGTCGGCAATGAAGTGCCGGTCGTGGTTTGCAGCGGCTTTGTGATAGATCCTGATGAGTTTACCATTCTCAGCCAGGGGCGCACCCCGCCGGTGGACATCATGCTCAAGCCCTACTCGCTGGACGGTCTGAGCAAGGCGCTCGCCAAAGCCGTGGAGAAGTCACAGGGGGAGGCGCCTGCGCGCGCTTTTGAGCTCACCGCAAGCCGCGCTCCGCAGCAGGCCGCGATGCTTGTTTCCTGAGAGCAAGCGAAATGGCAGGGAGAAAACCGACTCCAGGCGACCATCTTTCCACTTTTAGATTGCTGCAAAGGGGCTACCATCCGCGCCCCATGATCAAAGTCGGCCTCGTCTCCCTCGGTTGCGCGAAAAACCTCATCGACTCGGAAATCATGATCGGCCACCTCCAGCAGGCGGGCATGGTCATGACACCCGAGCCCGAACTCGCGGACGTGCTTATCGTGAACACCTGCTCGTTCATCGACATGGCAAAGAAGGAGAGCGTGGGAGCGGTGCATGACGCCGTGGACCAGCGGGCGGGCTCGAAGACGCGGGCGCGGCAGAAGATCATCGTGGCGGGCTGTCTTTCGCAGCGCTTTTCACAGGAGCTCCCCGGCCTCATGCCAGAGGTGGATGCTTTCATCGGCCTCGATCAGATCACGCAGGTGGCCCCCATCATTCAGAAGCTCATGGGCACCCCGGACCACGAGCAGGAAAACCACGTCACCCGCCAGCCGCAGTACATCCCGGATTACGACACGCCGCGCTTCCGCCTGACGCCGAAGCACATGGCCTACATCAAGATTGCCGAAGGCTGCAATCATCCCTGCTCCTTCTGCATCATCCCACGCATCCGCGGCCGCCATCGCAGCCGCACGCAGGAGAGCATCGTCAAAGAGGCGCAGCAGCTCATTGCCAGCGGAGTGAAGGAGATCAATCTCATCTCCCAGGACACCACCTATTTCGGCATGGACAAGTGGACGGAAGAGCGGCCGAAACCGCGCAGCGGGGTGGACTCCACCAAGGGCGAATCCCTTTCCTCCCTCCTCCGTGAGCTGAACAAGATCGAAGGCGACTTTTGGATCCGCCTGCTTTACACGCATCCCGCGCATTGGAGTGACGATCTCATCCTGGCCATCGCCGAGAGCCCCAAAGTCGTGCGTTACATTGACATGCCGCTGCAGCACATCAGCGACCGCATGCTGGGCCTTATGAAGCGCGAAACGGATGGTGCTTACATCCGCGATCTCATCAAGCGCATCCGCACCGGCATCCCCGGCATCGCCATCCGCACCACCTTCATCGTGGGATTCCCCGGTGAAACCGAGGCCGATTTCAATGAGCTGCTGCAGTTCATCCAGGACACGAAGTTTGAACGTGCCGGCGTCTTCAACTACTCCCGCGAGGAAGACACCCGCGCCGCTAAGATGGAGGACCAGATCCACCACATGACCCGCAAGGCCCGCTGGAACGAGGCCATGCGCGCCATCCAGCGCAGCATTGAGGGCTTCAACACCACGCAGGTCGGCCGCAAGATGCGCGTCCTTGTGGAAGAACCCGGCGTTGCCCGCAGTGAAATGGACGCGCCGGACATCGACACCACGGTTTTCGTGAACAAGAAGCTGCCGGTGGGGAGCTTTGCGGACATCACCGTCAAGGAGTGGCGTGGGTACGATCTTGTCGCGTCTTGAACTGGTCACGGGATGGTCAAGAGGTCAAGGCACCCCTCTTGACCGTTAATCTCAATCGGCTGCCTTGGGGCTGAATCGCTCCGCCACACGCTCCACACCGCCGCGTGGCCCATTCACGGGCTTGAAGGCACCAGATTCCCAGCCTGTTTTTTCTGGGTAGGGATAGAGCGGCATGTCGAGTTCGGTTTTGCCATCGACCAAACGCTGGGCGTTGAGGGTGTGCGGGACCTCGCCTTTTTCGCGCCAGTTCATGACCAGGCCGAGCATGTCGGGCAGTTTGTTGATGCCGGGGCCGGGGCCATGGCTCATGCCGGGAACGATGTAGAATTTGCAAAACGATGCTGCTTTTTCCAGAGAGCCGAAGTGAGCGATGACGCGCTCGTAGTAGTCGAGTGTGGCGTGGTAGGGCACGCAGGAGTCGGCCGAGCCGGAGATCATGATGAGTTTGCCGCCGCGCTTTTCAAAGGGGGTGAGATCAGGGTTTTCTGCGTTGAGATAAGGACCCAGCGCGGCGGTGTAGGTGTCGATGTCCTTGCCGAAATCGAGGCTCTGCATGTCCTTGTCTTTGCCGAAGACCCACTGAAAAAGATAGAGGTGGCCGTGGGCGATCTTGAAGGAACTGCCGAAGGGGATGCCGTCAAAGATGCGCTCGCCGGTGATCGCGTGTTTTGGGCCGCTGAAGAGTTTGCGCAGGGCTTCGGCGTGTTTGTCCGTCAGCGTCGCGTCTTTCTTTTGTGCCAGCGCGATCACTGCCTCGATGTCTTTCCCGGTGCAGCGCGGGTCGGAAACCATCTTGCCTGCGGTCTGTGGGATCTCGCGGGAGGCCATGTATTCGTTGCCGGCGGCGATAACGTTTTCCTCCTGAGTGTTGTTGAAGGGGCACTGATGAAAGATCTGCTCATTCCACAGGAAATAGGCATGCAGCGGGGTGCGGCAATGCGCGGGGACATTGGCCACGATGCCGTCGTAATCCTCGGGGTAGCGCTGGGCTTCTTGAAGCGCCTGCTGGCCGCCGGTGGAGCCGCCGTTGAAGTAGGAGTATTCGGGCGCGCGACCGTAGCTGGCCTGGATGACCTGCTTGGCGACGGTTGTCATGAGGTGGGTGGCGCGATAGCCGAAGTCTTTCCAGACATCCGGTTTGCCGATGCCGGAGTCCGAATTGGGCGCGGTGCCCATGTCGGTGGTGGCCACGGCGTAGCCACGGGCCATGTAGCCCAAGAGGCTTCCTGAATTGATGCGACCGGCCGCGCCACCGTTGCCGAGACCGATGAAGCGGGTGTTCCATTTTTCCGCCTCCGGCAGGCATACTTCCACATTGACATTGGAGTCCTTGCCTGGATTGAGAACGATCTTCACGATGGTATGCGTAGGTACCTTGTCCGCAGGCACCTGTTCAACGAGCGTGACTTTTCCTGCGTCGATCTGAAGCTGCTTGAGTTCGTCGGTGGCGGCTAGTGCTGCTGTGGCGGCGAGGAAAAAAATGGTGAGGGAGTGATGTGTCATGGCGTGCTCACAGAACGAACCAAGCTGATTTTTCCTGCGAGGGTTGAGCAATTTGGCCGCTTGCTCTTCAGCGGGCTTTTTGCCATGCTTTTCCCATGACTCGCACCATCCTCGCCATCGGCGCGCATTATGATGACTGTCCCTTCGGCATCTCCGGCACGCTGCTGCGTGCTGTGCAGAAACACCAGCGGGTGGTGATTCTCTGCCTCATTGGTGATTACACGAACTGGCCGCCGGTCAAAGGGCGGGAACAGGGGCTGCTGGAGCTTTCGAAGCAACTGGCCGCCGAGCGCGGCATGGAGATGCGTTTTCTGCCTTACAAGAGCCTGGGCTTCGAGCCGACGCTGGAAACCAAGCGCGCTGTGGCTGAAGTGGTGGCTGACGTGAAGCCGGACACCGCTTTCATGCTATGGTCGCGTGACCGCCATCCTGACCATGAGGCGGCCAGCGCCATCTGCCATGCGGCCTTGTACCAGCCAGCACGCCTGCTCGGGCGCGATGAGGTGAAGTCGCCCTCACGCGTCTATTGGTATGACAACGGGCCCGGGCACACGATCGGCTACGACCCGGACACGTATGTCGATGTTTCCACGGAATGGCCCGCTGCAAGCGAGTGGCTGGGGCGTCTGATGGCCTTCGTGCGCAAGGAAGCCTATGACCCTGCCAAAGGAGATGCCGCCATGGAAACCAAGAGCGTGCTCTCCCGGTATCGCGGCCTGGCCTGCGGGGCGAAGTATGCTGAAGCGCTCAAAAGTGTGCGCCCGGTGGTGAACGCCGAGCTTTGAAAGCCGCCTCCACCATCCAATGATGGTGCCCCCGGTAGGGCTCGAACCTACGACAAATTGATTAAGAGTCAACTGCTCTACCAACTGAGCTACGGGGGCGTGTTTGAAACCAAACAGCGTTGGAAGGGAGGGAGTTTTAAACGTGTCTGCCCTCAGTGCAAGTGAGTTTTGCCCCCGGCGGGAACTTTCGGAAGCCGCGAGGCGTGTGAATTAGGATGCCCTGCAGGCGGCGGCGTGGTATCCAGCTCCCATGCGTGTGCTGTCTTTTATCCTTTTCGCGTCGATGCATTCCGTGATGGCGGCAGAACTGCCCCTGTCGGTCACGTTGGCAGGGCAGCCAGGGCCTTACACCCTCAAGCAATGGAAGATTGACTGGCCGGGGTGTGAATTCGAAGGTGGCATCGCGCAGGGGCGGGTGGTCATCGTCGAGAGCGATGCGCTGAAATGGCTGCGGGTGAACTTCGCCGTCGGGAAGATCGGACCTGAGCAAGGTGGCGCGGGATGGCGCATGCCGTTTGGCAAGCATGAGGCGGCGGAGCTAAGCTACACGCTGCGCTTCAGCAAGGATTTCGATTTCGTCAAAGGCGGCAAACTTCCGGGCCTGTGCGGCGGGCCGGACAATGTGAGCGGCGGACGTCGGGCCACGGGCACGAACGGATTCTCAGCGAGGCTGATGTGGCGCAAAGACGGGCGTGGTGAGGCCTACGTGTACCACAAGAATCAAAAGGGCGACTATGGCGACAGCTTTGCCTTTCCTGCGGACTTCCGTTTTCCCACGCAGGCTGCGGTCAAAGTACGCATCGCTGTGACGATGAACGCCGGGGGCAAACGCGATGGCGCTCTGCGGGTGTGGATCGACGGAAAGCTCCTGGTGGAACGAAGCGACATGGAATGGCGCACGGTGGACAGCTTTGGCGTGGATGGTCTCTACTTTGAAACCTTTCACGGCGGCGGCGATGCCTCATGGGCCCCGACGCGTGCCTGCTGGGCGGAGTTTGCGGATATGAAGATCAGCGGGCAGTGATCTTTCCAACGCCAGCAAATCGGGGCTCGCGCGGGTAAAAAATTACGTGGCGGATGAACGAGTCATCCGCCACGTGCCAATGGGCTGGCCAGAGAAATTAGAACAAGCCGAGGCCTGTGGAAGTGCGAACATTCAGAGGCGCGACATTAGCATTCACGCCCGCGTTAATGCCGCTGGATCTGGACGGGTAATACATCGGGTGATTGTGGCCGTAGTACCGGTTGTTGTAGTAGCCTTCGCTGTAGTTGTTGTTGTGGTAGTACCGGGGATGGGGATTGCCATAGCCGGGACGAGCGCCGGCATAGGCACCCGCACCGACGTCACAACTGGACAAAGTGACTGCGAGCAGACCGAGACTGAGGAACTGAAGGATGTGTTTCATTGGAGAGAGAGTGGATGTCTTCCGTACATCGTTCGAGGTTGATTTGTGGATGTATGGCCCTGTTACCTGACCTCGATCAACTGCACGGCGTCGGCGCCGACAATGCCGTCGGTGTCCTTGTTGCTGATGGTGATGACGGCGGGCTTGTCGGCGGTGAAGGGAAAGACACCGAGGCTGACGAAGAGCTTGTCGATGGGCGGTGCTTTGCGCTGATTCACGAGCATTATGTCTGTGCCGCCTGCATGCGCGATGCTCACCGGGACATTGCTGGCGCGATTGGGGGCAGAGGCGTACGACATGCGCACTTCGTATTTGCCGGACGTCGGGATTTTCAGACGGTAGGTGATGGTCTTGGAACCTTTTTCGGAGTTTGCATCATGGAAGCTCGATCCATCAACTGGGCTGCCGTAGGAACTGCCGGTCCATTGGCCCATTCTTTCGGCATACTCTTCGGTCATGACGATCCCGGGCAGCTTGGCGGAGCGGATCATGTTCTTGAGAGAGGCGAGTTCGAGCACGGCTTTTTGTTCGAGCAGCTTTTTGCGCAGGGCAGAGACGTCGATATTTTGCACTGGGATCTTTGCCTTGATCGCCATCACTGCGGCGAGTCCGGATGCCTGACCCAGTGCCATATAGACCGGCTCCATGCGCAGCGAACAGTACGCGATGTGGCTGGCGGAGAGGCAGACGGGAACGAGCAGGTTTTCGCACTCGGCGCGCTTGGGTGTCAGGCTGCGGTAGGGGATGTGATAAGGCAGCGCGGGCGTATCTTGAAAGCTGCCTTCGTCACGCACGGTGCCGTCTTCAGCGAGGATGCGCTGCACAATGTGGCAGTCGATGAGGAACGAGCCCATGCCCACGGAGTCGTCTTTGAAGATGTCGGTTTGCAGATCCTTCTGCACCATGACGTAATCGCCGATCATGCGGCGGCCTTCGCGGATGTAGAGGGCGTAGGGCCAGTGGGCGTTGTCGGCGAACTCGTCTTTGCACAAGCCCCACGAATTGGCCTGATCGCGCAAGCTTTGCGGCACGCGCTCGTCATGACCGAGGAACCACAGCATGCCCTGGATGAAGTCGGTGTGGTCCTGCCAGATGCGGGCGCGGGTGGCAGCATCGCCATCGGGGTAGTCGAAGTTTGCGCCGGGATAGTCGGTGGAAAACAGGCCCTGAGCATTGAGGTCGTATTTACCGTTGGCGACGTTGCCGAGATGGAACAAGCGGCCGAAGCGAACACCGGGGAAGGCCTGGATGAGGCGCAGCAGCAGCTCGTAGTGTACGGGGTAGTAACTTGCCGGTTTTGGAAAGGGCACCATGATGTCCGCGCGCTGCGTGACGCAGATGCGGAAGTTGTAGCTTTGGGTGAGCTTGTCCGCGCTGCCGGGGGCGAGCTTTGAATCTGGGAACACGCCATAGATTGGCTTGCCCTGGGCATCCACGCCGGAGATGCTCGCGGGGGTGCCGTGAATGTAGCTCGGTCCTTTGCCGCCGATGCCGGGGCAGTCGCTCTCCATCACTTCGACTGTGCGCGGACGGATCGGCATGGGGTGATAGCCCGCGAGCGATTCTCCATACTGCGCGGTGCTCTCGCGTCCGACGATGTAGCTGACCTTGGCCGCTGCCATGAGGTCGCCTTCATAGGTGGCGTCGATGAACTGCTTGCCCTGGTAGGTGGTGCCATCACTGGTGGTCAGGCTGGTGATGCGTGCGCCTTCCTGCGTGATTGATTTGAGCGCCTGCGCCGTGACCACCTTCACGCCTGCCTCTTTGAGCATCGCTTGAAACGCGGTGAGGTTCGCGCTTGGCTCCGCGTACCACATGGTGTCTGGCTTTGCGGCGGCGGCGCGACCGAAGTACTCGCGTGGAAAGCCGCCGATGGTGTCCTCCTTGCCCACGTCAGAGCGGCACAAGCCGCCCGTGACCATGCCGCCGATCCATTTCGTGGGCTCGATGACCACCACGGATGCGCCTTCACGTGCCGCGACGATGCCAGCGCTCAAACCGGCAGGTGTGCCGCCGTAAACGACGAGATCAAAATCTGCGGCGGAGAGCGGCGTGGCGAGGCAGAGAGCGAAGAGGAGGCGTGGCAGGGACATGCGATGAAAAAGGAGCAGGCAACAGCGGCCCGCATCTGTTTTTCACCTTTTCACCATTACTCCTTCGCGAAGGCCGCGTAGGCTTCAGCGACTTTGCCTTCCTTCTCATCGCCCTTGTGGAAGAGGAAGAGGTGGCGCAGGAGGGTGTATTCACCCTTCTTGAGTTCATAGGTGCCGTCAGGAGCGTCTTTGTCGAGCGCCTTGGTGCCGAAGGGATTGGCGGTGAAGAGGCCGTAGGTGCGGACATGCCACGGCGTGGGGAAGCGGAAGCTGGAGGGGTGATTCAGCATGGCCACGCCGACGTGGTCGCCACCGACGATGCCGTAGTAATCGCACCACTTCGCGCGTTTGCCCCAGGCAGCCGCATCGGTGAGGCCTTCGCTGTTGATGATGTGGCCGCTGCCCTTTTTGCTCTTTTCAATTTCAACGGCCATTTCGGTGGGGACGCGGATGCTGAGGCCGGCGTCTTTTTTGTCCTCAAATGTGGCGGTGCCATCGGTGGCCGTGAGGATTTGCTTCATCTCGATGCTGCGGCTGCCTTCGCCAGTGCGGAAGATCATGGTGCGTTCTTCTTCGAGGTATTTTTTACCGTCGTGATCGAGGTAGTCGATGACGGAGACGAGGATGGCGGAGTCAGGCTTCGCCTCAAGGGTCTTGAATTCACGATGTTTCTCGCTGCCCAGTTTGGCGATGTGCGCGGCGCCTTTGACTGGATCGCTGAAGGTGGCGAGTTCGGCCCAGGATTGCACGCCGTTGATGCCTTCAAGACCAAAGCAGATGCCGCGGTGGTGCGGATGATCGTGCTGCTCGCCTTCGACGGTCTTCATCGGGTAGTTGCGCGTCATCTGCTTGCCGGTTGGGCCGAAGACGGGGGCGAGGTAGGGCTTGTTGGCCTGATCGACGATGTATTCAGCGAAGACCTGCCCATCGACCTTTACGACGGCTCCACCCGTGGCGGTTTTTTCGACGGTGAATTGGGCAGCGCTGGCCAAGGAGGCGAGCAGGAGGGATACGGCGAGGAGCAGTTTCATGGTGGTGGCAGTGAACGTCGGTGAGATTGGAATGCTTTCGGCAGAGATCAATCCCAGCCGCGGAAGAACTTGAGTGCGGTCTGGCTGGTGTCCGCGGCGACTTTTTCGGTCGTCTCTCCACGCAGCGCGGCGATGGCGCGCGCGGTGTCCGCCACGTAGGCGGGTTCGCAGCGTTTGCCGCGATGCGGCACGGGCGCGAGGTAAGGCGCGTCGGTTTCAATCATGTAGCTGGCGGAAGGTACCAGACGTGCCGTTTCGGCGATGAGGGCGGCGTTTTTAAAACTGACGATGCCGGTGAAGGAGATGAGGTGGCCGCGCTCCAGCAGCGGCTGAGCCTGCTCCAGAGTGCCGGTGAAGCAGTGAAACACGCCGCGCAGCCGGTCGCTGTATGGCAGGACGAGTGCGGTAAGATCCTCCCAGCTTTCGCGATTGTGCAGGATCACGTTCAGCTTCAACTCCGCCGCTAGTTCGAGCTGCGCGGTGAGGACCTGGGCCTGATGTGCCCGCCAGCCGGCAAGCGTAAAACCCTCCGGCGGCGCATGAAAATAATCGAGGCCGATCTCGCCGATGGCGCAGACTTTGGGATGCTGGGCGAGTTCGCGCAGTTCGCTGATCCAGCCGTCTCCACTAACGGAGTCCACATCGCAGGGATGAATGCCCACCGCCACGCGCACATCCGGCTCGTGTTCGGCGATGGCGAGCAGTTTGCGGGCGGTTTCGAGATCTGTGGCGGGAGCCACCATGCGAGTGATCCCGGCGGCGCGTGCGCGTGCCAGCACGGCGGGCAGGTCGCCGTCGAATTTTGTGCTGCCGAGGTGGGTGTGCGTGTCGAAAAACATGCCCTGCGCCTTCGCATCTGGGGGCCGGGTGTCAAGCGTCACGAATTAGTCCTTTCCTCGCGCTCCTCATTCATGGTAAACCACGTCCATGCTTCTCTCCCGACTGCTTTTGGTTTTGCTCTGTCTGCCACCGCTTTTAGGGGCCGCGCCGGAAGATTATTTTGGCATTCACGTGATCGATGAAAGCACCGGGCGTGGTGTGCCGCTGATCACGCTGAAAACAACCAATCACATCGCGCTGACGACGGACAGCGCGGGCTGGATCGCTTTCAACGAGCCGGGCCTGATGAATCGCGCGGTGTATTTCAGTTTTGAGGGGCCGGGATATGCACTGCCCAAGGATGGGTTTGGCTTTGTCGGCGTGCGGCTGACGCCCGTGGCGGGAAAGTCGGTGGAGGTGAAGGTGCTGCGCACCAACCTCGCGGAACGTCTGTGCCGGCTGACAGGGCAGGGGATTTACCGCGACAGCACGCTGTTGGGACATGAGCCACCACTGCCGAGTCCCAATCTGTTTGCGGATGTGGTGGGCCAGGACTCGGTGCAGGTGGTGCCATGGAAAGGGCGCTATTACTGGATCTTTGGCGACACGCTGCGGCCCAACTATCCGCTGGGCAACTACCACTCCACCGCAGCGTGGAGCGATGCGCCGGACAAAGGCGGGCTCGAGCCCGAGCACGGCATCCACTTTGAATACATCACTGATGAAAACGGGGCGGTGGCGAAGATGCTGCCGATGGAGGAGCCCGGTGCCGTGTGGCTCTTTGGCATGCACACGGTGATGGATGCGCAGAAGAAGGAGCACCTCATGGCGCATTACTCGCGCTGGCGTGATCTGGGCAAACGGCTGGAGCATGGACTGGCGGAGCTGGATGAATCGACCGCGCGCTTTCGCCGGATCGCGGTGCTCGGGGATGAGTTTGACTGGCAGCATCCACAAGGCAATGCCGTGCGGGCCAAGGGTGAAGACGGCGACTGGATTTATTTCGCCACGCCCTTTTGCCGCACGCGTGTGAAGGCGGACTACGATTCGGTGCAAAACACTTCAGCCTATGAGTCGCTGGCGTGGTCGGTGGAGCATGGCGACTATGTCTGGCAACAGGCGCTCAAACCGACGACGCAGCAGGATGAGGAAGAGCTCATCGCCGAAAAGAAAATGCCCGGGGAGAAGGCGCGCATGCAGGTGGTGGACGCACAGACGGACAAGCCGGTGCATGTGCATGCCGGCAGCGTGCATTGGAACAAGCACCGCGAGCGCTGGGTCATGATCGCGGTGCAGCAAAGCGGCAGTGATTCCTATCTCGGGGAGGTGTGGTATGCGGAGGCCCGGCAAATCGAAGGCCCGTGGCGCAAAGCGGTGAAGATCGCTACGCATCCGAAATACAGCTTCTACAATCCCAGCCATCATGCGTTTTTCGACCAGCAGGACGGACGCATCATCTATTTCCAGGGAACGTATGCTGAAACGTTCTCCGGCAATCCCATCACCACGCCACGCTATGACTACAATCAGATCATGTATCGGCTGGATCTGGATGATGAGCGGCTGAAGGCGGCGCGGGTGGAGTGACGTGGGCTGCCTGCCGGACGAGCGAAGACACTCCCCATTATCAGGGGAGTCGTTCGCCGTGGATTTTTACCCCGACTTCACCGCGAGTGCATACTCCATCAAGAGTGTTGTCATCTGTCAGTCTGACCTCCCAGTCCCATGTGTGAACGAGAAGATACTTGCCTCCTTTATAGCTAAAACTGCCCGTGTCTTTCCAGTAGTTGTAAGTGTAGTCCTTGTTAAATGACCATTCAGCTTTGACGTTGTTGCTTTGCGTGATGTTCCATTTGCCAACGATTTTGAGCGGACCCGCCGGAAGTGGCTTGAGCCGATCCTGTTTGGCTTTGACGATCTGGGCATCCTCTAGCCGACCCTCTTTTGTCAAACGGCCCACCAGCGGGTCCAGCACCCTGGAATAAGCATCTTTCAATGGCTGCAGCTTGCGATCTCTGTCCTGAGACAGTTTCCCCACCGCTGCGCGATAAGCAGAACGCAGCTTTTTGAAGCCATCCTGAGTGCTGGCATCATCCGTCGAAGGCACCGACTTGGTGGCCGCTACGGATTCGATTTCAGCTTTGTAAGCAAGTGCATCGTCCAGCTTTCCTGCCTTCTGTGCTGAAGCACGCGAGCTTTCAAGAGTCGCCAGATACTTCGCACTCAAATCAGCAACCGCCTTTTCGTAAGGCTGAATGACCTGAGCTTTTGATTTCGATTCATACTCAGCCTGCAAGGGGACTAATTCCGACACCACCCTCTCTTGAGCATGGATGCCAGTGAGTACATGTGTAGATAACAGGAAAAGGATAAGCGTACGAATCGTCTTCATAAGCAGCGGGATGAGTATTTGGAGTTTTCGGTGATTCACATTGCTGGATGGCCGTATTGATTGCGAGAGCTTTTTAACACCGGCAGCGGAGGTGTGTCGAAGTAGCTCTGGAACGCGCAGGCTGGCATCGGCTTTGCTTTATTCAGAATGGTGGCTGAATCTCCATGCTTGCTCTTTTCCGCGCAGCCCGATAGCCTGCGCTGAAATTCAATCAATCCAACCACCGCCATGTCCGCCTATCTCGCAGAACTCCTCGGTACAATGATTCTGGTTCTCCTCGGCGACGGCGTCGTGGCGAATGTGGTGTTGAAGCAGACGAAGGGCAATAACGGGGGGTGGATTGTGATCACCGCTGGCTGGGGATGCGCCGTGACGGTGGCGGTTTACTGCACCCATACCATCAGCGGCGCGCATTTAAATCCTGCCGTGACACTGGGACTTGCCGTCATTGGGAAATTCGACTGGGCCCTGGTTTCCGGCTACATCGCCGCGCAGTTGGCAGGTGGATTCCTCGGCGGCATTCTTGTCTGGCTGGCCTACCTGCCACACTGGCCGGTGACCACGTCACAAGGTGACAAGCTCGCGGTCTTCAGCACCGCTCCGGCCATCCGCCATACCGTGGGCAATCTGATCTGCGAAGCCATCGGCACCACTCTCCTGGTGCTCGGTGTGCTGGCAGTCCTCTCCCCCGCCAACCTTCTGCCGAACTCGGGTTTCGACAAAGGCTTTGCCCCCGCGCTCGTCGGTCTGCTGGTCTGGTCGATCGGCCTGTCCCTCGGTGGCCCCACCGGCTATGCCATCAATCCCGCGCGCGACCTCGGCCCACGCCTCGCACATTTCGTGCTGCCGATTCCCGGCAAAGGCAGCTCTGATTGGGGCTACGCCTGGATTCCCGTCGTGGGTCCGATCATCGGCGGGATTGCGGGGGCGCTGATTTACAAGGCGCTATGGGCGGCGGTGTGATTAATTCGGCGCGTGTCGTGCAAGCAGCTAGGTCTACTGAGCCTCAGCCTCGTGTTCGTCGGTTGTCGGATGATCGAGACGATCTATTGCATTTGGTATGCTGCGAAACTTTGTCGGCCAGAGGATTGTTTTTACCTCACTTGCAGCGAGCAATGCTTGGGACAAATGTCCTTCAAAGCTTTGCAAACGGCCGTTGTGAAGCATGATCCTTGCTTTCTTGTTTCCCACTCCCTCGCGAAAGCTGATTTCCACCAGACAGACCTGATAGGCTTGTTGTTGGAAGAGAGGCGCATTAGAACCGTCTGTGTGGAAGCAGAGGGTTATTTTTCCAGGCAGGGGTCTTTGTACCAGCCGAATCGTTTGGATTTGACGATCCAGAATGTCTTTATCGGCAGGTGGCAGACAAGATTTGGTCAAACAGATCAGGTGTTTTTCCAGTTCATTCAATTCAAGTTCACCGCCTCGAATGAAAGACATTATCCTGGAAAAAAATCCCTGTTTCATGAATGAAGATTGACGCTTTTACTTCGGCGTATGCGGCACCAGCACATCCGGTGATTCATTCGCCTGGCGGGCGCGTTTGGCCATTTCGCGGGCGAACAGATCCTGGGAGCGTTGCGCTTTGGCGGCGGTGACGTTGGGGAGCTGCCAGGTTCCGTCGGCCTTGAGGATGCGGCCGCGGGCGGTGTCGGCGAAGTGAACCTCCAGAATTCGCAGCAGGCGTTTGCGCGCCTCCTTGTCTTCGACGGGGGTGAGGAGCTCGACGCGCTTGGAGAGATTGCGGTTCATGAAGTCCGCGCTGGCGATGAAGACGGCGGGCTTGCCGCCCTGGCGGAACCAGAAGATGCGGGCGTGCTCCAGGTAGCGGTCGATGATGCTGACGACGCTGATGTTTTCGCTGATGCCCTTGATGCCGGGGCGCAGGCAGCAGATGCCGCGTATGTTGAGGCGGATCTTCACGCCCGCCACGGAGGCTTCGTAAAGCGCCTCGATCATCTGGCGGTCTTCGAGGGCGTTCATCTTGAGCATGATCTCGGCGGCTTCGCCCTGGCGTGCGCGTGCGGCTTCGCTGCGGATCAGGGAGACCAGGCGCTCGCGCAGGCCGTAGGGGGCCATGCTGAGCTTGTTGAAATGCACGAAGCGTGAGCGGCCGGTGACGGTGTTGAAAAACGCGGAGGCGTCCGCGCCAAAATCAGCGCGGCAGGTGAGCAGGCTGATGTCGGTGTAGAGCTTGGAGGTGGCCTCGTTGTAGTTGCCGGTGCCGAAGTGCATGTAGCGCGTCATGTGGCCGGACTCACGCCGCATGACGAGGCAGACCTTGGCGTGCGTCTTCAATCCGGCGACGCCATAGATGATTTGCGCACCGGCGTTGATGAGATCGTTCGCACGTTCAAGGTTGCGGGCTTCATCGAAGCGGGCCTTCAGCTCCACCAGCACGGTGACGTGCTTGCCGGCCTGCGCGGCGCGGATGAGCGCGGAGATGATGCGGCTGTTCTTGGCGGTGCGGTAAAGGATCTGTTTGATCGCGATGACGTTTGGGTCCGCGGCAGCTTCCTCGACCAGAGCAAGGATGGGGTCGAAGCTCTCATACGGGTGGTGTAGCAGGATGTCCCCGCGTTTGATCGCAGCAAAGATGCTTTCACCGGGAGTGATCGCGGTGCTGAGGTGGCTGTCCCAGGGCTCGACTTTGAGCTCGTCAAAGCCTGAGATGCCGGCGATTTGAAAGAAGGAACGCAGATCGAGCTCGCCAGGAATGTCATAGATCTGGGCGGTGCGGGCGCCGCACAGATCACGGATGATGCGGGTGTGTTCGCGCGAGGCGCCGGCTTCGATTTCGATGCGGATGGCGGGGCTTTTCAGGCGCTTTTCGAGAACCTCTTCCATCTCGCTGGCGAGGTCGAAGGCGCTCTCGTCATCCACGGTGATGTCCGTGTTGCGGCTGACGCGGAAGCGGGCAGGGGCGGTGACTTTCTCCGCAGGGAAAAACTCGCCGATGAAGAGGGCGACGACGTCTTCGAGGTTCACGTAGAGATGCTGACCGCCATCGGGATCAGGAATCAGCACATGACGTGGCAGATTGGCAGGGAGCGGCAGAAGTACATGGCGTTTTTCGGTCTCACCATTGTCGCCGCCGGTCACAGTACAGAGCAGCACGATATTCAGCGCGGGAATGGCCGCGCGTGCGCCGGTGTCATCCGCCACCACTGGCGAGAGCACCGGAAAGATGTGCTCGTCAAAATACTCGCGCAGCAGCGTGCGCTGGACCGGGGTGAGCTCGGTGTTCAGCAGGCGGCGGATGCCCTTCTCTTTCATCAGGGGGACAAGCTGCTGCTGCAGGATGTCATACTGACGGGCCACAAAGACGGCGGCCTGCTGGTGCACCTGCTCCCACTGCTGCGTGGGAGTGAGGCCGGCACTGTCGCGCACGCGCCGGCCCTGCTCACGCAGGAGCTGCAGGCCGCCGATGCGGACCATGAAAAATTCATCCAGGTTGGACGCGGTGATGGCGAGAAACTTGACGCGCTCCAGCACGGGCAGATCGGTGCGCGCCGCCTCGTCCAGCACACGTGAGTTGAAGGCGAGCCAGCTCAGCTCGCGGTTGATGAAATGCTCCTCGGTCAGGCGCAGCGGTGGCGGCTCGGGTGGGGCTTCAGGATTTAGCGAGGATGATGTCATAACCGTAAATTTCGCGGAAAAGGGCGCACTTCATATCAATGGCGATCTGTTCGATCGTGGTGTCATCCGCCCCCTGCGTGAGGACGTTGAGCCGGGTGCCTTCGGGGCGGATCTGGATGGATTTGATGCGCTGGGCATGGCTGCGGTCCAGAGAGTCCGCCAGGCGCAGCAGGGCCGCGAGCTTGAGCACAATCATGCGCTCTTCGCGTGAGAGGTCGGAGAAGTAGGGGTGGCTCGGCTCGGGATCGTAGCGGCGGTGATAGCGCGCGAGCAGGGCCACCATCACACGATCACTTGAACTGAGACCGAAGATCTCAGTGTGCATGAGGATGTAGAGGCTGTGCTTGTGATGCTCACGCGCGCTGATGAACATGCCGACTTCATGCAGCGTGGCGGCGACGCGGAGGACGAGTTCGTATTTGGCATCCAGAACATGCAGATGCTGCAGCTCGCGGAAGAGTTGACGGGCAAAATTGGCCACGTGGTCGGCGTGCTTGCGGTCGGTTTTGTAGCGCAGGCCGATCTCGGATGCTGCCTGCATGACTTCCTCCTGGAAGATCGCGGTGCGCGAGCCGGAGGTCATGAGATCCAGCATGAGTTCGAGCTGGAAGTCACCTTCCGGCACCCAGAGCGAGTCATCGCCAAAACGTCGGGCGAGTGCGAGATTGGTCTGCAGCGCAGGCACGATGCCCTCACCGCCGGTGTAATGTACGTGCAGCTCGCGTACAAGCTCATCAGGCGTCAGGCGCGCCAGTTTGTCGGTGAGGCGGGCGAGATCATTCTCCAGCACGCGATGGGCACCATGGCGTGCCTTGCCAAGCAGAGGGGCCATGCTTTGAATCTCCGCGCCGATGGCGACGTGGTGATCGATCTTCACCGCCGAATAATCCTGCGCGAGGTGATCCACGACGCCGCGGATGTGCTCCTCCAGATGCACCATTTGCTGGCGGGCCTCGTCATCCGGCGTGGCGATGGCTTCACGCGCGCGGAAGATGCCGAGGCGGTAGTTGCTGTAGGCTGCGAGGCGGCCCTCTTTGAAAAAGATGGCGCGGGTGTTGCCCGGGCCGATGTGGGAGACCACGGTGTTGCCTTTGGCGAGCAGCGGGTTCTTCAGCAGCATGCGCTGGGCGATCTGATACACGAGGCGGGTCATGTTGCCATCGTCAATGAGGCTCGGGACGACCCCGCTGTGAACCTGGAGGCGGTTGAGAAAGATCTCGTGATTGACGGCCTCCGCGAGGATGTTGGAGGTGAACAGTCGCAGTTGTGAAGAGGGGATGCCATACTCCCGCATGGTCTGCAGGAAATCGCGCAGAATGGCGGCCGCCTGATCGACGGTGTTGCGGGAAATGCTGCGGGCGCGGAAAATATCACGCGCGACAGGCAGCGGGCGGTCCAGGCTTTCGATTGGGCTGAACTGGCCCTTGTCATCCTTTCGGCCGATGACGAGTGAAACGGAAGCCGCGCCCACGTAAATGACGGCATGCTCCGGCGCGGCAGCACGCTCCAGTGGTGCCTTGAACGAGACAGGTGGAGTCGGTTCACTCATGGAAATGATTTATATGCAGCATACAACCTCACTTATTTGGATGCGTTGCGCAGCCATGCCACCGCACCGGTGGCCACGGCCTGGCCGCCGAGCTTGGCCAGTGAATACCTGATGCCGCGGGCAAGCTCAGGGATGGCGTATTGCTCGACCTCTTCCTTGAGCAGGTTCAGGTAGAGGCCTGGGAGTTCTTCGACCAGGCCGCCACCGAGTGTGATGCGGTCAGGAGCGAGTAGATTGACGACCGTGGCGACCCCCATGCCGAGATAGCGGATGGAGTTGCGGAACATGATCATGGCGGCGTCTTCACCGCTGCGGAAGGCATTGGCCAGCGCCTTGCTGCGGATGTTGCGGAGAGAGCCCTCGGTCTTTTTGTCGAGATCGGTAAGCTGGCCGCGATAGCAGGCCAGTCCGGCCTGGGAGGCCAGGGCGAGACGGCTGGTGAGGTCTTCGAGAATCACCGTGCCAAACACCGGGCTGCCGATGTGCGTGCCGGGCAGCACGAGATTGCCGAGTTCCATGGCGGAGATGGCGCGGCCCATGACGAGCTGGCCGTTATAGACAAAGCCTGCTCCGACACCCGTGCCGGGAAACACGCCCAGCAGCGAGCGCGCGCCTTTGCCTGCACCGAGGGCGTACTCGCCGTAGGTTCCGGCATCGACGTCATTCAGCACGGTGATGGGGCATTTGAACTGGTTTTGCAGCAGCTTGCGCAGCGCCATGTTGGTCCAGCCTAGATTGGGAGCGAAGATGAGGATGCCCTTGTCGGGGTTCACCAAACCGGGACAGCCGATGCCGATGCCCTGGATTCCCTTGGGGTCAACGCCGGCCTCTTCGATCGCTTCTTGGATGGCTTTGATGATTTTGATGCGGCCCTTGGCGGCACCATCGGATCCGTTCGTGGATTTGCGCGCGGAGCCGAGCACGGTGTAGTTCGCATCCAGCACGGAGGCCATCATCTTCGTGCCGCCGAGATCGAAGCCGATCCAGAAGGGCACGTTGCGGAGTTTTTTGGACGGCTTCTTGGCGACGGATTTGGTTTTCGCTTTTTTGGCGGGCATGGCGTGGGAAAGGCTGGCTCAAGACACACGGGCTTTCGGATGCGGCAAGCAACAATGTGAAGGGGAGTCCCTTACTTCGCCCAATGCCGCGTGGCAAAATTCAAATACTGCGTCCAGTCGAAATCAGTGACGTCGTGTTTGCCGGTGCGGAGGTGGTAGCCGATGAAATCACCGACAGGCATGTCGATGGCAGGTTGTTCTTCAACAGCCACACCTGGCTTACCGAAGAGGGCATACACCGGGCTGGCGAATTTGCCGGAGAGGAACTCGCCTTTCTGGTCCGACCAGTGGTCCTCAGAGGCGCTGGCGATGTAGATGGGGCGTGGTGCCGCGAGGGCGATGAGCATGTGCATGTCCACAGGGCAGGCGGCGGCATTGCCGGCGTAGGTCGCGTAATTTGGCGTGAACCAGTGCGGGAAGGCCTTGGTGATGATTGCGGTGGTCTCGCCGAAGTCGCGCCGCATGAGGGCGGCACCGCCTTCGCCAGAGTCGTTGGAAATGACGATGCCAAGGCGTGTGTCCTGCGCGCCGGCCCAGAGAGAGGTCTTGCCAAGGCGGGAGTGGCCGATGACGGCGAGGTGTTTGCCGTCGATCTGCGCATCCGTCTGCAGGTAGTCGGCGATGCGGCTGAGACCCCATGACCAGGCACCTATGGCACCCCATTCACCGTCTTTCCAGACGGTGTTTACGCCATCCTTGCTGACGGCGGCGCGCAGGCCTTCCTTCCAGCCGTCGGCGTGGTCGGGTTCGATGTCGCCGTAGTAGGCGGTGGCGACAGCAAAGCCGCGCTTGAGGATCATTTCGAGCGGCCAGCGGCTGCTTTCCATACCGCGGGTGGCTTCAGTGGCGTGATGGTCGATGATGTTCTTGTCTTTGCTCTCGCGCATCCAGCGGGTGCTGAGCGGAACATCGGCCTCGGTGCTGACGGCCTGATTGCCGCCGAAGCTGAAGCCGACGAAGCAGGGAGCTGCTTTGACGGCGTTGGGCGTGTAGAGTATCACATCCATGCCCGGCCAGGCGGGGCGGGAGGGCAGGGAGATGTGAATGAATTTGCGGGTGGCGAGGCCGCCCAGTGCATCCGCCTTCGTCGCGGTGACTTCAAACTTGGGGGTGCCGATGTCGGCGGGTGTTTTGCCATAGACGTGATCTTCGAAGAGTTTGAGAATCTCCGGGCGGCGCTTTTGGGTCCAGTCATCGGCGGTGGTAAGCTTCAAGTCTGGCAGCGGGTCGTTGCCGACTTTGGCTTCGTCGTAGTTCACACCGGGGCGTGGAGTTTGAGCCAGGGCGGAGGCGGCGAGCAGGAGAAAGAGGGAGGTGCGCATGGTTGGAGAAGACGGAACGTGGTGGGAGGGTGGAATTGTGCGTGCCATTGCTGGCGAGGCGTTGTTTGATCGGCGGCATTCATGAATGACTCCGCTCAACCTCCGCCGCTGCCTGCATCCAAGCCTGAACTGTCCCCGCGTTATTCGCGGCTGGGGGCTGCGCTGGCGGTGTGCGTGATCGTAGCCTGCGTGGTCTTTGTGCTGCGCGTGCAGGCGGCTCACAAGGCGGACGAAGGAGCGGAGGTGCATCCCAACCGCATGCTTGAGATGACGGCGCGTTATGTCGTGGGAGTGCAAGAACTGCTGCACAGCGCGCAGCAGCCGGATGAGGCACTGACGCAGGTGGTGCTGCATGACATGACGAAATTTACCCGCACGGAAGAGGATGCGCTGCGGTTGTTGATTCTCAAAGGGCGGCTGGAGAATGCCTGGCCTGCGGACGCTGAATTCAACGCCATTGGGGCAAAGAACGCGGGATTGCAGGAGGATGTGACGACGCTGCGCCAGATGAAGGCGATGAACGGCCAGGTGCCGGAAGAGGCGTGGAAGAAACTGCGGCAGCGGCATGGCTGGATCGCCGAGCTGGCCCGTGCGCAGACGGCGGATGACAAGGCCAAACAGGCCGTGGCGAAGCAGGGACTGGGGACGGCGCTGGTTTTGATCTGCCTCGGCCTGCTGGGGACGCTGGCTGCTGCGGCAGGGCTGGCGGTGCTGATCTGGGGCATTGTGCGCTGGCGCGGGGGAAAGCTGCGCCTGACTCTGGCGCTGCGCAGCCATGCGGAGGGCGGTGTGCTGCTGGAGGGATTTGCGATTTTCCTGGTGCTGTTTTTGTTTCCCTCCTGGCTGCTGCGTCAGCTTTCGATGCCCCTGCCTGGCTGGGCGGCGTACGGACCTGCGCTGATCGCGTTGCTCATTGGCATGACGTGGCCGCTGGTGCGGGGAATGCCGCGCCCTCAGTGGCGCGAGGCGCTGGGGCTGCACCGCGGACAAGGCCTGTGGCGCGAGATGCGCGCAGGCGTTCTGGGCTGGGTGGCGTCACTGCCGCTGCTGGTGCTGGGCATGATCGCGGCCTCCTGGATCATCAAGCTGACGGGTGAGTATCCATCGCACCCGATTGTGGAGGTCTTTGCGGGCAAAGGCTGGGCGAAGCTCGGCGCGATCCTGCTGGCGGTGGTGTGGGCACCGATTGCGGAGGAGATCATGTTCCGCGGGCTGCTGTTTCCAGGATTGTCCGCCTGGCTGCGCTGGCTCTTGGGTGTGCTGCTGGGCGCGTTTGTGTTTGCCGTGATTCATCCGCAGGGCTGGGCCGGTGTGCCCGCCATCATGGCGCTGGCAAGCTCCTTCTCGCTGCTGCGTCTGTGGAGGCAGAGCTTGATCGCGTCGATGACGGCTCATGCGCTGAACAACGGCATCATGTGCGCGGCGATGCTGCTGCTGGGTTGAGTGAAGCTGGTGCCGACTGCCGTTCCGAAGGTGATTTCGCGAGGCAGGAGACGGAGTTTTACGGTAGAGACACGATGAACACAGAGGTTAGAAAAACAGAGTAGCAGGAATCTCTGTGATCATTGGTGCGGCAATGACAGACCCAAATCTCATGGTTTTGATCCGTACTGCTCCTTCCATCCTCCTAGAATTTGGACCACGGATCACACGAATTGACACGGATGACTGACCCCGACGTGGGTCGAGGCGATCCACGCAGCCTCAAGCTTCTGGAATTGACCACCTAGTTAAGATGCAGCGCACCGCAGCAAACAGGCATAAAAAAACCGGGCTGATTGCTCAGCCCGGTTTGGGGTTTAACAGGAACTCGTCCTGCCATGATTAATGCTCGTAGCCTGCTTCGCCGTGATCGGAGAGATCGAGACCGACAGACTCTTCTTCGGCTGTTGGACGAAGACCGACGAGGATTTTGACCACGAAGGTGATGAGGACCGTGGCAACAACCGAGAGAACGATGGTGATTGCGCAAGCCTTGAGCTGGGCACCGAGGATGCCTCCCTGGCCACCGGCGTCAGCGACGAGCTTGGCAAGGCCGTTGGCCTTGGCGAAAGCGTTCACTTCGGTCAGGTTGCCGTTCACCGTGCTGTTGCAGAAGATGCCCGTGACGATGGCACCCAGGGTGCCGCCGACGCCGTGGACGCCGAAGGTGTCGAGCGCATCATCATACTTGAGGATGGGCTTGAGGAACATGACGGCCAGGTAAGGAATGACACCGGCAAGGACGCCGATGATCATGGCGGACTTAGGAGTGACGAAACCAGCGGCTGGAGTGATGACGACCAGACCGGCAACAGCACCCGAGCAGAAGCCGAGGATGGAAGGCTTGCCCTTGTGGATTTTTTCAATCACGGCCCAGACGAAGCTGGCAGTGGCAGCGGCAAGCGTGGTGGTCATGAAGGCAGCCGCGGCGATGCCGTCAGCGGCAAGGGCGGAACCAGCGTTGAAACCATACCAGCCGACCCAGAGCATCCCAGTGCCCACCATGACAAGCACCATGCTGTGAGGAGCCATCTTTTCTTTACCGAAGCCGGCGCGTTTGCCGAGCAGGATGCAAAGAACCAGGGCGGACCAGCCGGAGGACATGTGAACGACCGTGCCACCAGCGAAGTCGATGGCAGGGATGGCGGCGCCGCCGTTCCAAACACCGTTCATGTAGCCGTCGAAGCCCCACACCATGTGAGCCAGAGGGAAGTAAACGACGAACATCCACAGGGTGATGAACAGCATGATGGCAGAGAACTTCATGCGCTCAGCAATGGCACCCACGATAAGACCGGGGGTAATGATGGCGAACATGAGCTGATACATGCTGAACACGGAGAAGGAGGGCCAGGCGGTGTAGTTGGTGTTTGGAGCGCCGCCGACACCTTCCAGGAAGAAATACTTGAAGCTGCCGAGGTAGGGAGCCCAAGAAGGTGCGCCAGTAGCCTCGTGTTCTCCAAAGATCAGGGAGAAACCGACAAAGTACCAGAGGATGGTGACCAGACCTGCGCAGCCGAGGCACTGGGCCAGGACGGAGAGGACGTTTTTGGAGCGAACCAGACCACCGTAGAAGAGGGCGAGGCCGGGGAGCGTCATGAACAGCACGAGTGCCGCACAAACCATGAGGAACGCATTGTGGCCAGGACCTGGCAGGCCGGCGATCTTGGATTTGTAGGGATCCTTGGCATCCGCAGCAGGGCCAGGTATAAGGTTATTCCAATACTGCTCGAGGTCTCCGACCCGTTCTTCGATGGAGGCGTCGCGCGGTCCGGCTGAAGCAGCCGCAGGGGCCGGAGCCGGGGCGGGAGCTGCAGCAGGGGGGGCGGCCGGGGCGGGTGCGGCAGCGGGTGCCGGTTCTACAGTCTGACCTCGGGCGTTGCCGGGGTTGATTGCGAGTGTGGTGACGGCAAGTACCGCAGCAATTGCCATGCCGCGCCAGGTTCGAGTGTGGTTGAGTTTCAGCATAAGTCAGGGTGTGGAATTTAGCTCCGATCCAAGCTCAAGCACGGCGCGTGCCAAGTCTACTTTTGATTTCGAGGAAGCTCGTTTTTAAAGCCACTCAAGACTGAATGACCGAATTCCTCTGGTTTATACAAAAAAAGCGGGTGGAGAACCACCCGCTTTAAAGGAAAACCGCTGATGAAATAAGCCTGTGCTTATTTAGCAAAAGGGCTAAGAACGATTTTTTTGAACTCTTCCGCCAGCTTGGCGATGGCATCCTTCGGCCCCGTGAGTTTCACGAAGATGTTGGATTCTCCCGAGGGGACGATGGCGGCGATGAGGGTGTAGTTTTCCCGGGGTGTTTTGGCTCCCATGGGAGGTCCGTCATTGTAGGTGCCGGTGGCGGTCACCAAAGTGATCTTGGTGCCTGCGGCATCGAGTTCTTCACGCTTCGATTCAGGCGTGCCCTGAAACTGTCCCAGCCAGCGTTTAACATTGGCCTCCACATCCCCACCACCGCCGGCGCCGGGGAAGCTGTAAAACACGGCTTCCACCGGTTTCTCAGCACCTTCGACCTTCGCCGCGAGTGTTCCGGCACGGAACATGCCGGTGCTTTGGATTTCAGCCCACGGGGAGGCGAATTTGAAGTTGAGTCCGTTGACTTCGAGTTTTCCTTCCTCTGCGCGAACAGCGGAGGTGAACAGGAGCAGGGAAAGCAGAGTGGTGGTGAGGATGTGTTTCATAAAGAGAGCCCCGGGGTGTGGTTACTTGGTGACGTGCATCACTCCGCGCATCAGCATCCAGTGGCCGGGGAAGGTGCAGATGTAGGGGTAGTCACCGGCCTCGGCAGGGGCGGTGAACTCAATGGTCTCGCTCTGGTTGGGCTGCACGAGCTTGGTGTTCGCCACGATGTCAGGCTTCGCGGCTTCAGGAATGTAGCTCTTGGCCATGCCCTGAGGATCAGCGAGCATGGCGTTGGCGAGCGCGCCCACGGCGTCGAGTTTGCCGGGCTTCAACAGGAGGAAATTATGCGGCTGTGGCAGCACGCCACCGGTGTTGTTGAGGGTGAACTTCACCTTCTGGCCGGCTTGGACGCTGAGCTCGGTCTTTTCATAGCTGAGCGGCGATGCGGGATTGGCGCTGGGCTTGAGTTCGATGACGGCGACGCTGGCATCCTGGGCAAAGCTGGTGAGAGCAAGGGATGCGACGGAGGTGAGAAGGAGGCAGGTGTGCTTCATGTTTTTAGTTGAGGGTTTGTAGGGGAAGCCTAATCGGGCCGTGTCGCCCCGGAATTTCAACTACTTTCGTGGCGGCGCAGTCCGGAATGCCGCCATCTGGCACGAAAGTTTCTTTCAACCTCTTTCGTAGTTACATGGTAGAGTACCCTTGCATGAACGAATTTCGTGAAACATCCCTAGCCGCCCATTCGCTCAGCCGCCGTCAGGTTTTGCGGGGGCTGGGTTCGATCATCTCATTGCCGTTGCTGGAATCCTTCGGTGCGCGTGCCTTTGCCGCGACCAAACCAGCCACGAAGCCGATGCGCGCCGCATGGATGTACATCCCCAATGGCGTGAACGTGGACCAGTGGATGTCCACGGGAGAGGGGACGAATTACCAGCTTTCGCCTTCGTTGAAGCAGATCGAGCAGCATCGCGATGACTTCATGGTGGTCTCGGGGCTGATGCAGGATTTCGCCCGCAGCCACGGCAATGGCGGCGGTGACCATGCGCGCGCGACGGCGACCTTTCTCACCGGCTGCATGCCGAAGAAAACGGCGGGTGCGGACATTCATCTCGGCGTCTCAGTGGATCAGATCGCGGCGCAAAAGATCGGCCATCTCACGCGACTGCCTTCGCTGGAACTAAGCACGGACGGGCAGCGCAGCTCGGGCAAGTGCGACTCCGGCTACTCCTGCGCCTATCAGTTCAATCTGGCGTGGAAGAACGAAACCATGCCGATGGCTCCTGAAATGGATCCGCGCTTGGTTTTTGAACGCATGTTTGGCCTCGGTGCTACCGCTGGCAAAGGACCGGAGGCGGCGCGTGCCAAGCGGATGCAGAAGAGCATTCTCGACACGGTGCTGGACGAGGCGAAGAGCCTGCAGGGCAAGGTGAACGCGGGAGACCGCCGCAAGCTGGACGAATATTTTTCCTCGGTGCGTGACATCGAGCTGCGCATCGAACGCGCAGAGAAGTTTTCCGGACAGATGCCCGATGTGAAAATCCCGGAAGGCATACCCGATTCCTATGAGGAGCATGTCCGCACCATGTTTGACCTGATGGTGCTGGCGTTTCAGACTGACACGACGCGTCTTTCGACCTTCATGCTGGCGCATGACGGCAGCAACCGCAGCTTCCCTGAGATCGGCGTGCCGGACGCGCATCATTCGCTGTCGCATCATCAGAGTGATCCACAGAAGCTGGAGAAGATCGCTAAGATTGACCAGTTTTATCTGCGCCAGTTCGGCTACTTCCTTGGCAAGATGAAGTCCGTGAAGGAGGGAGACGGCACGTTGCTGGACAGTTCAATGATTGTGTTCGGCGGCGGCATTGGTGATGGCAATCGCCATAATCACGACAATCTGCCGATCCTGCTGGCAGGACGTGCCGGTGGCACGCTGACACCGGGCAAGCGTGTGCTGCTGCCAGGCGAGACACCGATGACCAATCTTTACCTCTCCATGCTCGACCGTCTCGGCGTGCCTGCGGAGAAGGTGGGAGACAGCACGGGCAAGCTGGAAGTCAGCTAGTATAGACTGCGGTGTTTGACCCCTCAGCGACCTGCGGGGAGTGGCCGCTTGATGGTGGGGGGCAGATCCGGCGCGGACTTGCGGATGCCGGGAGGCAGCATGTTGTTAGTAGGCTGAGTGATGGATTTGCCACGGCTGCCATTTTTTGAAATGCCGGGTGGGAGATCTGCTGCCTCAACGGTCTTTTGCGGCGGTGAAATGGGTTTGGAAGCCATCGGCAGAGAATACCAGTGCATCTGCGGAATGGCGCTGAGTTCAACCCACTGCTGGGAGCCCAGTTTTTTCCACTCAAGCTCCACCACGGCCCAGACATGGGTTTCCCAAGGCATGCGGCTTCGCAGTTCCTGGGCGAGGGCAGATTCTTTGTCGAGGAAGACGGATTCCTGGAAGGTATTGGGCGGAGCGGGGCTGATACGGAAGGCGTCTTTACGGTCCACGTTGGGCACGCGGTCTTCAAAGTAATGCTGGCGGATGATGCCGACATGAAAGCATGCCTTGCCGGTCTGATAGGTCTGAAAGAATTTTTCCAGCATGCGGTCCTTGAATTCCACAAAGGCAACCCAGTCCACCTTGAAGCCGTCTTCTTTTTCCTCCAGCATCACCGGCACTGCAAACTCCCAGGTTTTGTTTTCCAGGCTGAAGATGCAGTGTTTGCCAGAACCGAGTTCGGGATTGGGATCCATGCGGACAAACTGAATGCGGTCCACCAGGATGGGGCCGTCTGGCGTGCGTGAATAATAGCGCTCCATCAGAGGTTTCATCAAGTCGGCACCAAGAGTGTACTGGAGACGTTCTTCGAAGGATTTGGAGAGGAGGAATTTTTTGAGCGCTTCGACTGCAGGTTTCGCTGCGGTGGGCACGCCTTCTTCTTCAATCGTTTGTGATTGCGCCAGACTGGCAGGAGAGGCGGTCGGCGCGCCTGCTGACTCCGCGTTCATGGCCGGCTTGGCGGGCACTTCGAGCAGCGTGCCTGCAGCGGGCTGGGTGGCTGGTATCGCAGCCCCCGGCATGGAGACGGTCATGGCGGGAGGGCCGGCAGAACGAGCCGTGGCGATCTCTGCCAAGGCGGCGGCAGACTCGGCTTTTACCGCAGGCGGTTCCTGAGGATCAAAACCAATCGCGATCGGGGTCGGCTTTGGCGTGGATTCGAGGGTTGCGGCAGGGGCGGGCTTCTCATCCGCCGCATTATTGGAAGGCCTGGAAGCCGTGCCAGGGGCTGGAGTGGAAAGCGGGGATGTCTGCTTCGGGAGAGCCGGGTCTTCTTTGGAGGTTTCTTCAGCCACCTCATGCCCTGCAAGGCTGGGGAGGTAGTCTTTCAATAGAAAGCCGACCAGGCCCAGAAACCCGAGCAGGAAGACAGCGGCGAACGCCAGCCTGATGAAATTGGTTCCGCGTGGCGCCCGCAGGCTGGCAATACTGCGCCCTGCCGACATCGGAGACTTGTGTGCTGAAGCTGGGTCATGCCCGAGAGCACCTCCCAGGCTGAGAGAGGGAGCGCCCATGGCCTGGAGAGGCTGTGTGACCGGGGAGGAAGGTGCAGGGGACACATCTCTGCCGAGGAGTGACGCGCCAGACAGCATGCCGGGCATTCCTGGCATCCCACCGCCTCCGCCCATGGGGGCCATGTTTGGCAGTGGCGGCGCACCGGGAATGAAGCGTGACTGATTGGGCAGCCCAGCTCCCGAGAGACCAGCAGGAACATCGAGAGAAGCCATCGAGGGCAGGGCAGCAGGGGATCCCGGAGTCGAAGCCCACGGTGGCTGGCTTGCAGGAGTACTGAGCCCAGCGCTGAGGGGCTGCTGGCCGGGGGCACGCTTCGGTGGCAGTCCGGTGCTGAGATTGGAAGCGGGCATGCTCATGCCCGGCATTTCGCCCATCATGGGAGACGGAGGTGCAGGAGACCAGGCCTGCGCAGGCACCGGGGCCGGAGCCGGAATGGCCATGGGCGCTTGAGACCACTGGGGCGTCTGGGCCGCGACCGGCGCAGGCGTGGGGGAAGTGACCGTCTGTCCACAACTCGGGCATGGACCCGTGACGCCTGCCATCTGCGCAGGTACTGTCAGGATCGTGCGGCAGAAACCGCATTGGAACTGGATCATATCCGGGTTCATCGCATCATATTATTTATGGCCAATTTCATTATTATCATACAAGGATGGGTTTTTGACAAATTGAAGTTGGAAAAGTGTCTGACCCTCTTGGGACTGAGAAAAGGATGCAATCATGCATAACGGATCATGCCGCCACCGCCGCCGGTAAAAGCGCCGCCTAGTCGAGGGATTGTTTCAGGTTCTACCAGCATCCAGATGCGGCGTCGGTTCCTAAGCTGTAGATGGTGAAGAACGCGGCGGCCGGTTATGCACGCGAGCCCAAGGAGCAGGAGGCTTGCGGAACTCCAGCTCAGGATGGCGATGAAACTGATGGGGCCTGGGACAGCGGGCGCTTTCACGTGGGGGCTGAATTCAGCCAAGGACTGATTTTTGGGCGTCTTGCCTGCCTGACCCGCGCCCAGGGCTTTTTGCAGCCAGAACAGCCGCGTGGAAAGGTGGATGGTATAGCGACGCAGCTGATCGTGTTCATCACTGGTCTGGAGGGATTCCTGCAGGCATGCCTGGATGGTTTCGCTGAGAAAAGCGGTGGAGATCTGATTGTGGATGGACCTGCTGACAAACAAACGGGTGCGCCAGGGTTCACCCAGAGGATAGACCAGCAGGCAGGCATCTGACTGCAGCAGACTGCCAGCGGCGATTTTTTCCAGCTCAACACCCTCAGGGAGTTTTTGATCATGGGCGATCATCAAGACGTACAGCTTGATGCGGGCATCCTGCGCGTGGAATTCCAGCAGGCGCATCATGTCGTGATTCTGGATTTCCGGCACGTGCTGGTCGGGATCAATGAGATATTCGCGGGGCAGGCTCTGGGCGCATGCAGCGAGAAATTCGGTGGAAACGTCTTGAAGCGAGCCCAGCGGAGTCGGCAGTTGCACCGGGCGGGACTGGCTCTGGGTGGGCAGACCGAGGATGGCTTCCGGCAGAAACAGCCGCATGTCCGAAGCTTGGAGGCGGGGTGAGAGCTCGCTGTCCTGAGTGTTGAAAAAATTGTCCAGCCTGGGACCGCTGGACAAAGGAGTGCGGATGAGGTCGTTGATGTCGGCGGTTATTTCGCCATTTTTTGGCAGCAGCGCGCCGGGACTGTTGATGTCCGGAAGGCTGTCACGAAAGGTCCTGAGTTCCTGCTCACTCCAGCGCGGCAGCGGCAGCGCCTGCGGCCCCGCTTTTTCAACGGGCTGATCCCCTTCGGCGGCAGCACTGCCTGCACACAGCGAGGTAAAGAGCAGAGCAAGGCGTAAAGATCTGGCAGCGGCCATTGAGTCTGGGGAGGCTCTGGTCATGTCCTTGGGGCGGGGTGATCTGCAAGAGGTCTTGAGGCTGTGCGATGCCCGCCGCGTAGAGGCTGGAGCCCGATGTCAGCCACGGAGTCTGCCACAATCGTGGCTTCGGGCTGCCATTGCATGTGGCGAGCATGTTTCCGCAGCACCTCCCCAGCGCGCAGGCAGGAGGCCTCAATGGCCATGCCGAAAGCGCCTTTGCGCAGGTGGCTGCCGATGGTTTGCAGCATGCGGGTGATGATTTTTGAGCTGAAGCAATTTTCGATGGCATATCCCAGCGTGATGCAGGCGGTATGCGCGGCAGGATCGATCACAAGTACCATCCCGAAATCATTGCGTCGGCTGACAGAGTGAGTGTTGAAGGCACCTTGGTTGAGCAGCCAGAAGCCCAGCTCAGCGACGTTCAAGTTATTGGGTAGAGTGCCTAGGTAAACGGCAAAAAAGGCCTGTGGGAAACTGCGTTCAAAATCGTCCAAAATGACCTCGGCCCGTCGGGTGTCCTCCAGGCGTAAACAGTGAGCCGCATCGGTGATGCGCTCCAGCCTAACCCATTGATTTCCAAGCAAGTTATGTAGCAATGTCGCAGAAAAGCCGCAGGCAGTGCAGGCGGACTGCTCTGTGCGGACGCTAGCTTGGCAGCGTGGACATTTCATGGTTATAGAATATATGGTATATACGATTAATCAAGCCCTAATTCGTCACTTATGACACAGAAAAAATGTTTACACCGCATGGGCTTTGTGGTGTAACTGTAGGAGATTGCATAAATAAAAAAACGAACGTTGAGTCTGCCGGACTTTCCAACATCGAAACTCAACGCTCAATTTTCCATCACCTGATCATGAAGCTCGCCTCCACCATCGTCATCCTCGGCAGTCTGCTGACTGCGGGTTCCATCCATGCCAAATGGTCGCGGATTCCAATCATCAAAGAAAAGCCGGTCAACACCATCAGCGGCCCTGCGAGCAATGCATCTCTCGACAGTTCCTCAGGCTTTGGGCATGCGGATTCCATCTTCTCCAGTGACATCACTTCCTCTTCCACGGTGTCTGCCGGGAAGTGCTTCGTGCTCGTCAATCTGGGCAAGCCGGTGCTGATTTCTTCATCGTCGTTTGTGAATGACGGCATTGAAGGGCGCGCCACACTTTCTGCCAGTGCTGACAAAAACGGCTGGGCTGTTCTGGAAGAAAAAGTCTTCTCTGCGGCCGACCGCACGGTGGAGTTCAAATTTGCCGGAATGCAGGCCAAGTACGTCAAGCTCGAGCTGGCGCTGTCCAAGGGTGGCATTATCCGCTTCCTGCAGTTCTTCGGTGCTGCGACTGACAAAGGCTACGCCGTCAAGCAGTCGGCTGACGGCAAGCAAGGCAAAGGCGCGGACCTTATCAATGGTCTGGGTGGTGCACGTGTCGTCTATGCAGCGCCGAAGCCCGCCAACGGCCTCGACACCGCCATCACCTACAACAAGTTCGCCTTCCCTGAGTCCGATGAAAAGTACCGCACCATCATCTATGACTTCGGACAGTTGCGCATTTTGAACGAGTTCGCCTCCGTCCACTCACCACGCCCGGTGCGCTTCGAGGTCTTCGCGTTCGACAATCTTCCCGAAAAAGAAGACTGGCGTGGTCGCATGGCGTTTGATCCCAATGATTTCGGCAACAAGGCCCCGGTGGCTGTGGCTGAGGACACAAGAGGCACGGGTTCTTTGAAAGTGAAGCCTGCCAAGGCGGTCAAAACACGCTACCTGGCATTGCGCTGGGAGCCGGAGTTCAACCCACCGGATTTCCAATGCACGGGTGCTGCAGAGGGTAATGTCGTTAGCATCGTCACGTCCAACACCGTAACCGTCACCAATGCCGATGGCTCTAAGTCTGTGATAACGGTGACCGTGGGTGATGCCCATGGTGCTGGTGCTGCCACCAGCACCATCACCCCTGAGAACGCTGGCCAGATGGTCGCTCAAGGATCTGCCCAGAGCAGTGACGCAACGGTGGTCACGACCTCGACATATGCACCGGGAGTTGATCCTTCTGCACCTGGTGCGACGCCTACCAGCACGTCCACAACCACGGGAACTTCAACGGTGACGGTGACCACCCAGTCCAATGGAACTGTGGTGACGACCAGCTCGTCGAAGACGACTGACTCGTCGGGGAATACGACCAACACAACGATCACTGAGAGCAAAGATTCGAATGGCAATACCACCACCACGACGAATCAGTCCACGACCGATTCCAATGGAAACACCACCACCACCGCCGATAATACCAATACCGGAACGAGTGGAAATAACAGCCAGACGAGCACCACGAACACGAACAGCAACGGCAACCTTGCCGGTGGCAGTTCGCCTTCCCCTACCGGTAACGGCTCGACAAGCGCCAACCAGTCCAACACGATCTCAACGGCGGCTACATCGCCGCCCTAAAGCGGTGTGATTCACTTCCATCCCGCACCGGCCGCAAGCTGGTGCGGGATTTTTTTTGCCCTGCCGCTGTGATTGGAGGAAGTGTGCGGCGACAAGGCTCAATCTTTGGCCGTGCATTGCGGGCACAGGCCGTAGAACTCCAGCTCATGGTAGAGTTTTTTGAAGCCGGACTGTTGCTCGATCTGCTTCTCCAGGGCTTCTACAGGGCATGCGATGTCGAGCCGCTGGATGCGGCCGCACTGCGTGCAGATGAGGTGGTCGTCGTGATGACCAGGCTGCAGGAGGGTGTAATAGGCGCTACGGTCATGCAGGCCGAGGCGGCGGATGAGGCCGAGTTCCTCCAGTTTAACCAGGACGCGATAGACGGTGGCTTTGTCGGCACCGCTGGTGAGATCGGGGGATTCTGCGATGTCTGCCAGGGAGAGCGGCTGATGAGAATGTACTAGGATGGAAAGGACGTTCTCCAGCGCTTTGGTGCGTCGTAATCCAGCCTCACGCGCACGTTCCATCATCGTGGCCGCCAGTTCTCGCGCGGAATCTGCATCGTGATGCTGGCAGGTGGCGGAGTGATGGTGGTGGAGCATGTGTCGGATTTCGCAATTTCAGTTCGTAGGCGGGGACTTTTTCTGCTGAAACAGCCATTCATGCAGATCGGTACGTGGATATACGAGTCCGGTGATGCCGTGGCCTGCGCCGGCGAGTTCGGAGTATTTCATGCGTTCGCCGCCAGCCTGCTTTACGGCTTCCACGATGGCGCGGGAGCGCTCGACTGGGACCATGTCATCTTTGTCGCCGTGGAAGACCCAGAAGGGGGTGGTCTTCAAGATTTCTGCGTTTTTGACATCGCCACCGCCGCAGAGGGGGACGCAGGCGGCGAAGACCCCTGGATACTTGGCGGCGATGCTGAAGGTGCCGAAGCCGCCCATGGAGGAGCCGGTGAGGTAGAGGCGGTCTGCGTCGATGGGGAGATGCTCGGTGAGATCGGCGATGAGGGCGAGGAGGTTGTCGGCCACCTGGTTCTTCCAGCCGATGTCGGCGGACGGGCATTGTGGGGCCAGCAGAAAGCAGGGCTGTTTGGCGAGGTTCTCTTCGGCGGTCCAGATTTTTGGGGCACCGCCGAGCTGGGATTCGTTGTCGGTGCCGCTCTGGCCGGAGCCATGCAGCCAGATGACCAGGGGGTAGCGCTTAGTGCCGTCCAGGCTGGGGCTGCCCCAGAGCTGGTAGTTCAGGCCCTGCTTGGACACGCCTTTGACAAACTGGCCGGTGACTTTTTGCGCATACGCGCCCTCCTTCAGGCCTGCATCGCGGCGCTTTTCGCGCAGGAGGCCGCGGATGTAGTCCTGATCTTCCTTGGAGAGCTTGTCCAGTGGCAGGCGGTACTGGTTGAAGTCGGTGCTGCGGCGGATCTTGACCTCCTTGTCGGAGAATTCGACCAGATTGCCCATGAACTTCGATTTGCCGTCGCTGGAAGTCCATTGCCGGGGGGGCTCGGCGGCCTGCGCGCTGGAGAGCAGGAGAACGAGGGCAAGAAGACGGAGAGACGCTTTCATTGCGGCATGCTAAGCCGCACGCGCCGCAGACGGCAAGCACTTTGCGTGGCGGAGGCGTGTCACGGCAGGATGCGCGCGCCGGCCTTCTTCATCTCGTCCACGAATTTCTTGGAAGCTTCGTCGATGGCATTGCCCTCGATGAAAATCTGGCAGTAGGGCGCCCATTCGCGCGGGCCGTCGTTGTCCTTCTTCCACATGCGGTGCAGGGGAGTGAGATCGGTGATCTGGTTGTTTTCGAGAAAGAGAAACTGCAGCTCTGTGAGCGGCTCCAGTGGCGAGATGTCCTTCACGCCATTGCCTTTGAGAGAGAGCATGGAAAGCCACTTCATGCCGCCGATGCCGGTGATGTCTGTCACCTGGTTGCCTTCAAGGTAGAGCGTCCAGACTTTGGGCAGCTTGAACAAGGGCGTTACGTCTTTGATCTGGTTGCTTGCAAGGTAGAGCGAAGTGAGAGCCTGGATGCCGCTAAGGGCGGAGACATCCGTCACTTTGTTGCCGGTGAGTTCGATGTATTGCAACGCCTTGCAGGCGGCCAGAGGCGTGATGTCGCTGATCTGGTTGTTGGAGACGTCGAGGAACTGCAGGCGCTCCAGGCCTTTGATCGGCGTGAGGTTGGTGATCTGGTTCTCCGGCAGGGTCAGCGAGGCCAGGGAGGTGCATTTTTCCAGGCCCGTGAGGTCCTTGATGCCGGCCTTCTTGCCTTCGATGATGGAGACGGTCGCCACATCTTCTGCGGTGATGACTTCTTGACTGTCGCGCTTGGTGAAGACCTGCTTGCGCACGGCGGCTTCGAGCGCCTTGTCAGGGAAGATGGCGACTGGTTTTGGAGCCGGTGGTTTGGCCGCAGCAGGAGGAGCGGGGGGGGCTGGCTTGGCCGGGGGAACGGCGGGCTTAGCAGGAGCGGGGGTCGGTTTGGCGGGAACGGGTGTCGGCGTTGCTGGTTTCGCTGGGGGGATGGCGGCCTTGGCTTCCGTTTTGGCTGGAGGCGTGGCTGGCGCTGATTTTGTTTCCACCTTGGCGGCAGGCGCAGGGGCGGGCTTGGGTTCTGCCGCCGGAGCCGGAGGCTTCGCAGCGGGCGGAGCGAGAGCCGCTGCTGGTTTGGGATCTTGCGCGTGAAGACTGAGAGCGAACAGCGCGGAGAGGACGAGTCGAAGTTTCATGGCTGGGGGGATGTTAAGGCCATCATACGTAGAACGCAGGTTGCATGTTAAGCAAAAATCGCCTCTCTCTTGCACTCATGGTCAACGTTATTGTCATCCTTGAGATCGATCCGCAGAAGATCGAAGAATTCCTCGCTGTCATCCTCGAAAACGCCGCCGCCTCGCGTTTGGAGCCGGGCTGCCTCCGCTTTGAGGTCAGCCGGGACAATGAGCAGTCGAATCTTTTCGCCCTGAGCGAAAGCTACGTGGATCAGGCCGCCTTTGATTTGCACTACACCACGCCGCACGTCGCCAAATGGCGTGCCAGCGGCCCGGGTTTTGTGCTGAAGCGCTGGGCTGTTAAAGGGCCGGTGCTGGAGTAAATATTCTGGTTTATGGCAAACTCCAAGAGTCTTGCCGAAATCGCGAGCGCATTGCGTGGCGACGTCGATAAGCCACAACATGTTCACAACGCCTGCGGCTGCGCACGCTGCACGCCAAGTTTGATTATATCAAGCGTTCAGACGCCAACACGGCGATGATCACCGAACTGCTCAATGCGGCGGGTGTCACGATTCATCCGCCAATCATGCCGGTCTACCTGGCTATGGAGCGAGTGAACCGGTGTTCAAGAAATCTACTCGCCCCGATGAAACAATTCCAACGCCCTAAGTTACTGGCCAACTCCGCCTCCTTATCGACATGGGGCAAGTGGGGGGCAGCGCTCTTTCTTTTGCTAGCTAGTTCTGTCGTGGCAGAGGATGAAATCCAAGTGAGGGATAAAGCCAAGGCCTTGATTTATACTGTCACCGTCAATGGTTCCAAAGCGGTCGTCCGCGACAGGCATGGCGCAGTGGTCAGCACAAAGAACCCTCAACATGACGGGAGTGTCATCGTCCGTGACCGGAAAGGCGCATTTGTCGCCAAAGTGAAACCACTTAAATAGCACCTATGGAATACCACATCTTGATCGACGAAATCCAAAAGGGGGTGTAAAGTCTGTTCTGTAAAAGGCTTTAGCCTTGCGATACACGCCCCATTGGGGGCTGCGCAGTGAGGCGAGCGTAGCGATGCTGAACGCAGCAGCCCCCAATGGGGCGTGCGGCGCTCGGTGGCGAGGGGTGGG
>JANYCZ010000060.1 GCA_025360015.1 Verrucomicrobiota bacterium
GCACTCGTGTGAGTGCGGAGAGCGCCGGAGCGAACATGACCGCCAGAACAAGGAGGCAGAGCTTCAACGGAGCCGCACTCGTGTGAGTGCGGAGAGGCGCTGCGCCGGTGCTGCGGAAGCGCGGGGAGACGCGGCTTCAACGGAGCCGCACTCGTGTGAGTGCGGAGAGATCGGCAGCATCTCCGCTTTGTGCGCCATCCTGGATGCTTCAACGGAGCCGCACTCGTGTGAGTGCGGAGATCGGGGCCTTGCCACGGGGAGCGCCCCAGCGCTCCGTGCTTCAACGGAGCCGCACTCGTGTGAGTGCGGAGAGTCCGCAACGGTGATCTCGCCACCAGGCAGCAGGTCGTGCTTCAACGGAGCCGCACTCGTGTGAGTGCGGAGAGGTTCCGCAGCGCTACTGACCATTGACCGGAGCTTGTGCTTCAACGGAGCCGCACTCGTGTGAGTGCGGAGAGTCTTTGCACGCCACCTGCCGGAAGTCCCCCAGATGCTCGCTTCAACGGAGCCGCACTCGTGTGAGTGCGGAGAGGCAGCCGCTGGAGATCAAGAAGCAGGCGAACTACGCGCGCTTCAACGGAGCCGCACTCGTGTGAGTGCGGAGAGGCGGACGGCGCGGGTAGCAGCTACAACACCGTGCTCGGCTTCAACGGAGCCGCACTCGTGTGAGTGCGGAGAGCGGAGATGGAAGCCGCCTACCAGGCGTCTCTCAAGCGCTTCAACGGAGCCGCACTCGTGTGAGTGCGGAGAGGACGGCGAACTCTACCCTAAGGCGAAGTTTTGACCATGCTTCAACGGAGCCGCACTCGTGTGAGTGCGGAGAGGATTCGTCGAGCACCCGGCCTTTTTCCCGGGCTGCAGCTTCAACGGAGCCGCACTCGTGTGAGTGCGGAGAGTTGCTCAGCTTGGGTCCGCTGAGAGTGCTGCCGTTGACGCTTCAACGGAGCCGCACTCGTGTGAGTGCGGAGAGAGGTCGCAGTGCCGTCCGAGAAACAGATCGAGACGGGGCTTCAACGGAGCCGCACTCGTGTGAGTGCGGAGAGGACCGCCTCCCGGCCCTCGCAGATTCAAGCTTTCCAGCCGCACTTAGCGAGCGGCTGGTCAACAACGACGCGGGTGACGGGGACGACATGAAATAAAACGGGCGAAAGCATTGGTTTTCAACACGCGAGCGCCTGCGGCATCCGGAGACGCCACCGGACCGCTCGCGGTCTAAACTTTGGATATATAAAAGATCAAAACGAAACGTGACGTGTTCTACACCACGTAGCACGGCGCATCAAACTTGGAATACGGCAATCCCAACGATGAAATCACCCGCTCTCCCCTTCCCTCCGCAGGCCCGAGCGAGACGAACAGCACCTGGTCTTCGTCCTGCTTGATTAGCGATTTCAGTTCACGCTGGAGCTGGACCAGTTCCCGGGGGTTCAGATCGCACTCGAAAACGGAAAATTGCAGGTGCGTGCCATGGTTTTTGCACACTTTGAAGACCTTCCTCAGCCGCCGGTCATTGGCGATGTCATAGCACACCAAGTAGGTGTGGCGTGAGCTGAGGATGACGTTGCGGTCGGACATGCAAAAAATTCGAAAATCATCAGCGCGTCACCATTGGCACATACTCCGGGATCTCACCCGTCAGGTGCCGGGCCAGCAGCCGCGCCTGCAACTCCAGCACGCGGCGATAGCTCACCTTGTAATCAAACACTGGGTGCGTGATCAGTGTGTTCATGCGCTGCTCGTAGGCTTGGAAAAAAGCCTTCCTTCCCTGCGGGCTCAGATTCACGGCATCACCCGCACGCACGAAATGGCCGCTGTGGATCATGCGATTGTTGATCGCCGTCAGCACCGTGCTCTCAGCGATGAGCGGGCGAAATTCCTCCATCAAATCCAGCGCCAGTGCAGGCCTGCCATGGCGTGGCTGATGATAAAAGCCGACATACGGGTCAAAGCCCACCGCCAGAGACGCGATGGTGCAGTCCTTCGCCAGCAGGCTGTAGGCCAGCCCGAGCAGAGCATTCACTGGATCTGGCGGCGGGCGGCGACGGCGCTGGGTGAAGTCAAAGGTGAAAGCCTCCGCCTCGGCCTTGCGGCTTTTCTCTGCGGACGGAGTCATCTCCAGTCCGGGGATCTCATCATCCAGATCGTCCTCGCCCACCTTGATCATGCCGGCGAAGTTTTGGAAATAGATTGCTGCAGCCGCTCCCTCCATGCCCAGCAGTTCATCCAGTCCGCGCGCCGAGGGCACACGCCCCGCGATCTCCTTCATCCCCTGCACCGCTGCGGCGGGCGGCTGCACGTGCAGTCGCATCAGCATGGTGCGATGATTGCGGATCTTCGCCTGCACGATCTTCTGCGCCAGCGCCAGGCATTGCAGCGGATTGGACGCCGCAGCGAACTGCCGGATGCGCGTGTGCACATTCTTCAGGCCATGCCCGCGCGTCAGTCCGTAAAACCAGCCGCCCATGCTGAAATACGCTATCGGGATCTCCTGCTCGCACAGTTCCTGCACTGCCTGCGTGCTCAGCTGGATGTTCCCAAACAGTGACACATGCGTCACATCATTCATCCGCACTTCATCGATCACGTTGTCGCCATCCTTGATCACCAGCCGCTCCGATTTGATGCCCACGCGATACCCCTGCGTATTCAGGTACAGCGCACGCTCGTCATCGCGCGCGGCGATGAGCCGCCTTGGCGACGTTGCAGGCGCATTCGCCACCACGCGCGGAGCATCAGCAGAAACAGGCCGCGCCCCCCCCAGCAGACGCGTCTCATCCGGCAGGCAAACCGGTGCCAGCGAGCAGCGCACGCATTTGGGGCTGTTCACCAGCGGCGGTGGGATCGTGGGAGAGGCCGCCACCACCCGCGCCGCAGCGATGCGGTCGATGATCCACGCCTCGATCTCCGCCGTCATCACCAGCCGCACTCGCTGCTTCGTCGCCCGGTAATAAATGACACCTTCATCACAGGCATAGCCATTGTCCCGCAGGATCAGGATCTGCAGACCCAGCTGCATTTTGTCCGCATCCCACAGTTCATTCTGGTCCACCCCCTGCCTCGGCGCACCCGCTTTGTAATCCACCGGCGTCACCGACTGCGCTTCCCTCACTGCGAAAAAATCATCCGCACTGCGCGCCTTCACCTTCACCTCGATCAGATCCATCTTCGCCACCACATCCAGCCGCACCGAGTTCATCATCGCCGAGCGTGAATGAATCGTCTCCATCGGCGGCTCCGCCTCTTCAGCCGACGGCACGGACTCTGCCGCTGTAGCATCACCACCCGGCTTGCCAGCGCTTGGCTCAGCCGCAGCCCCGCTCTCCGCGCCCGGCCCATCACCCTCAGCACGCGCCTTCTTCTTCGCCCTTAGCAGCGCCCCCTTGCCCCGGTCCACCTTCTCATGGATCGCCGAACCCCGCACCGTGTCCGCATTCTCCACAAACACCCCCTCCACCTGCTCGTAATAAAACAAGCGCGGGCAGTACACGAACTCATTCAGCATCCGCGCCCGCATCGGCTCCTGGCTCTTTTCCGCTGGCGGCCTCGTCGCAGGATCCGTCAGCGCCTCCACTACCTCCACCATGCGCCGCACCCCGAAAAGATCGAACTCCGGATGATCCACCGGCTCCGACAGCGGCTCATAAAGATACTCCGGCTCCCCCATCTCCGAACGATGCGGGTAAGGAGCACGTGCAGTGCGGTAGGCGGGCAGATCCATAAAAAGTAGCCCGCAACAGTCAACCGGCGCGGCTTGGTGAAAGTGAATCGAAGGATATTAAGCTAGGCGCATCAGCACGATTCGTAAAGAGAAGTTATGACTGCCACCTGCGATGCCACTTGGAACGGCAGTCCCGAATCGCTCATGGGCTGTCTGAGCTGTCGTTTCAAGAGAGGGAATCCACAGAGGGACGAAGAGGCCGAGACCAAAGTGGGAGCCATAACCCAGAGCCAGAGGGCCCTGAATTTCCTGCTCGAACTCAAGGGCGAGGAACTGCTGTTTTAGGTCAGAGCTGCGAACAACCCCATACCGGTGAACTTACCGCTGCCGATGCAGATCGGGCCAGGGACCTCGATGGTGGTGCCAGTCGCGTCTCTCCAGGTGATACGGACGTGGAGTTTGCGATAGCGGCGGTGCTGATCTCCTGCCGCGTATTGGGTGGCAAGAGCGGTTCCGGGCCAGAAGCCAGAGGAGCGCCAGTCGAGTTCTGCGTGGGCGGCGAGGACTTCGGAGTAGCCTGCCTGGCGGATCGCTTTGCGCAGGAGGGCGTCGATGCGTCCGCCGAGCTTTTCGAGTACGGCGGCTTTTTCTTCTGCCGAAAGCGTGTTGCCGGGTTTGAGTCGCTGACGGAGCTTGCGGGGGTCGTCGTAGCCAGGGAGGATAACGGGGGTGACGGTGGCCCAGGTGGACGCTGATCGCAAATAACGGTCGGTGGCTCCATCAGAGCCACCAGACTGGCGCTGTAGGATGGCGATGGTTTCGTTCTTGGCCTCGTCGATGAGTTCGCGGGCTTCGAGCCGTTGCACGAGGCGTTTGAAGAGAGAGAGGTCACCGCCACCGCGCAGGGTGATTAAAACCCGACGCACGCTGCTGACTACGAGTGATTTTCCTCGGGGCTCGATGCTAGGCAGCGGAATGAAGGCTAGGCGTTGGCCAACGACGGCTTGGTGGTTTTCGCCTTGGGCTTCTCCGTGACCGAGTACGAGGCTGCGGCCTTCTGCGGGGCTTAGCCCGGCGCTACGGAGCAAGTCCGGCTGGCTGGCGGCATGACGCAGCATTCCCGCAATGTGCAGGCTGCGACGAGCGGGATCAAAGGCCTTGTAATTGGCACCATCAAGGTTGCGGAGGGCAAAGATAGCGTGGGGAACGGCTGCGGGGTCTGAGTCACGCCTATAGCCCACGACTTGGTAATCCGAAAGGGGCGGAACTGGGGCGAAGCCGCTGGCCGTGACGCGGTTGAGAAATGCTTGATGCCTCCGGGCCAGATCGTCGAAGGTGCCGCGTTTTGGAGCACGGAGTTCGGCTTTGGGGGTATCGCTGCCGGGTTGCCAGGTCTCGCCAGAAAGAGATGCAATAGAGTCCTCTGGCACGATGTCGGCTGAGGCAACGACCAGATCAACTCCCCAGCCGATGTGGGTGATGGATTCCACGGCTTGGAAAAGCACGCTGCGGTGCTCGTCGAAGTCGGGAGGCAGCCCAGAGGTGGGCCAGAGGTAGTGAACGGCACCTTCACTGGGGAAAACCATCGGACGGATGGATTTCTCGGTGCGATAGTTCGCGATGCTGTCGTCTCCGCCTTGTGAAAGGGATCGGCCCACGAGGTCGCCGGCGTTGTCCGGCACATACAGGCGGTATCCCTGCGATTCGCGGGCCTGCGGAGCGATGATGGCAGGCGGCGTGAGTTGCTCCAGCCACTTCAGGGCGGGTTCGGCATGGCGCAGTCCACGACGTTCATTCCATCGCGCAGCGGCTGCGGCGACGATGGCCTGATATAACCGCAGTGGCGATGGCGGCCACTCACGCTCCCCGTGATCGGCACGTCCGTGGAACGCGCCATCCAGGAAGCGGATGGTGATGCAAAGGTGGTCTGGCATGGCGTGTGGAGGTTACTTTTTGGCTTTGGCCTTCTTCTCTTTACCCGCTGCGTCTGCCTTTGCCTTTTCCGCATCAAAGGGAACTTCGCGGCTTTCTCCGACTCCGAAGGCTTCAGCAGCAGCTTTGGCATACTTCAGAGCTTCCTCATGAGTGACGGTGAATGGCTTGCGAGAACCGTTGGCATAGACTTCATCGCTCTTGCGCTCCTTGTCGGGATCAGACACTAGGATGGTGCCTTGGCGAAGGTAGCCGCCGGGTAGCTTGGTGAAGGCGACAAGGGCAAGTCCGAGGATGTAACGGCGCAGTTTCAACGTCGCCTCGGCATCGGAGCCTGCGGTGATGAGTTTCAGGGCTGCAATGGCGAGAGTGGCATCACGACGGATGCCGCCTTTGGCGATGATACCGCCGTGGGAACCGGTGGCCGGAACATGAATGAAACCACGTTCGGCGTAGGCATCCTTGGCTGCTTTATCAGTGGCTTCGGGGAGAAGTCCGTTGCCGACGTATTCCGTGGCAGGAACGTATTGAGCTGAGCGGGTCAGCTTCCGCACGTTGTAGGCGCGGACGGTGGAAGCGATAAGGCGCGGCATCTTAGCTTGTGTGTCGCGCGAATCCCACACCCCGAAAACAAGCGAGGTAGGCGCGATTTTGGCAAGGCTCGTGGCATTTCCATCCAGTAGTGCCTTGAAGGCGTCCTGAAGTTCTTGCTGCAAGGATGAGCAGCGGACGATGGCATCTCCGGCGCGGTGTCCTGCTTCTAGGAGATTGATTTTCTTGGTCCCGGCGATGATGACAACTTGAGGAACTAGCGCGGACTGTTCAGGCTCCGCAAAGAGGGGCTCGATACGATTGGCTTGGGAGCCGACGCTGTCCACAAGGGCGATGTTTTCACCGTTCGGGTCCCCGTCGATGTTGTAGCCGCCTGGGAAGCCATCGCCCGAGGCGAACGTTGATGGAAAAAGCACGCCGTCCGGTCCCTCGACGGGGATCAGAGGCTCACGCGTAACGATGGCGGCGGGGCCATCTGCTTTCAAGTAATGGTCAAACTGTTCGAGGATGTTGCTCATAGGATAGGTGTTGTGGTTTGGAGTTTGGCAGAAAGGAAGGCTTTGTGTTTGCGCTGACCGGTTCGATACCAGCTCTCGAACCGGTAATGTTTTGCACCAGGGTCCGGTAAAAGTCCGGCGGCGGCAATGGGTGCTAGCAAGGCCGGGATGGGGCGGCTCCAGGTGCGGTAGTCATACTGGCGCGGCTTGTCTTTGCCCGCTGGCACAGGGCGCACGCGTTGGAGGCCAATAAGGCACAGAAGCTCGGCGGCGGGTGAGGCGATGGTGGTCATGCCGAGGTCATTCGGAGCAAAGCCGACATCTCGTGAGTGGGCGTTCGGTCCGCGACGGGCATCGAAGTAAAAGGGTTCCACCTTTTTGACCGGATCATCCGGGTCGTAGGCCACCATGGAAACATTGAGCAGGTTCTCGGTGGAGAACTCTGGTTTGAGCATGGCTGCCTGCATGGCTTTGGCGATACGGAAGCTCTCCATGGTGCCAGCCCAAACTTTGAGGTCACTGGCGGCACGGTCGCCACCTTTCCACCAGTCGAGGCGCAGGTCGAAAGGCTCGGGGATGCGAATGGGTGAAGCTGTGCCGTCTGCCGCCTCCAGCATCACCAAAGATGCTGAGGTGAGCTTGCGGATAATTTCTGGCAAGTCCGGACCTTTGGCGATGTGGAAGGCTCCGTCCTCGAACCAGCCCTCGCTCTCCGGTGTGAGACGGGAAGCGAGTTCGAGCAAGGCGCAGCAGGCGAAGTAGTGGGCAGGGTTTGTCACATCTGCCTGCACGCGAGTTGTCGGGATTGAATCAGGCATGACGTTCTAGGACAGAGGTTCGATTTCAGCGCTGGCGGCGTAGTCGGCGGCGCGGAGGAGGGATTCGAGATAGGCAAGGCCCCAGCGACCAAAGCGGCGCTGGAGACGGGCGAAGCGCTGCGGCACCTCGGCGGCTGCTTTTTGAGTGGCCTCATAATCGGACTCGGGATCAAAAGTCTCGTCTGCGGGCGACATCGGGAAGTGGGGCCGTGCGCGACCGTGATGCGCGGCTACGAGGTGCAGAACGATGTCTTTTTCTTCGTCCGTCAGAGCTGCAAAGTCGCGGAGGAGATCCGCATCGGCCTCTTTGTTGAGGCTGGGGGAAGAGGCATCTAGTAGAGAGCCGAACTCGTGACGGTAGGGATCGAGGCCGGGGCGCGGGCGAAACTTTTTGCCAGTGGCTGGGTGCTTGCCAGATTTGGCAAAGCACTCGGCTTTGTCATAGTTGCCAATGCCCTGCTGCCAGTGACGGCGGCGTTTGCCAAGATCGTGAAGTTGGGCTGCAAGGATGATGCAGCGGCCCAGGGGTGCGGAGAGGCCGAGCTTAGTTACGATATTGCGAGCATGGCTGACCACATCTGTGACGTGCTTGTCAAGATAGACCGCAGTGGTGTTTTCCGTACTGTCTGCCCCTGCGGCCTTTTTGGCCTCCAACCAGAGCCAGTATTGAGGCTTTGCGTTTCCTTCATCGATTTCACTGAGGTCTTCTCTTTGAATCAGTGTGTCGATGAGCAGCTTGAGGCGAAGACGGGTATATTCTGCGGGGAAATCTTCTGAAGCGCTTTTCACGCGAACTCGGGTGGCAGGACCTTCAAGAATATCGGCAACATCGAGGGTGCCAGGTGTTTCCGGTGCCGCTGCCTTGCCCTCGAGCAGACCGTTTGAAAGTCCACCGTGAGACGGAGCCAGCAGCAAGGTCGAGTTGTACAGCAGGGTTTCGTTATCCTTTTCCGCGAGTTCAGCGAGAGAGCAGGCGCGGGAGACTTTGCCATCATTTGAAACCAGCCAGGGGCAAAGAGTGGCGGCTTTGTCATCGCCCAGACGCTTCACGATTTGGGCGAGTTCATCCCGCACACGATAGGAGGGAGAGCGTAGCAACTCGTGAGGCTTGAGCGGATACTCGCCGAGCAGTTCCTCCGGGTCGTAAATCTTCACGAGTTCGCCTGTGATGATTTCCACCTCGCTACGCCAGGCGATTTGAGTCTCTGGGACCTGCCACTCGGCCTCGCCGTGCAGATAGGGGGCGATGTTTGGGCGTCCGGGAAGTGACTCGCGGATGCTGGTCATGGCCCAAGCATCGAACAAAATGTCGGTGGCGGGGCGGATGGTCGGAAGCGGTGAAAAGGCTTTGGAACGCTCGTCGGCATTCAGTTTCCGAAGGGCTGCGGGGCTGGCATCCGCGTTGAGCTGGCGCAGGAGATTGAGCGTTCGCTGCCGGGCAGCGTCCATAGGGTCAAATTTGCTGTCGTCGGGGTCGGTGTTTTTGAAGGTGGCTGGATAGACGACCTCGACCACGGTGTCCGTGAGCATGCCAAAGCGGTTCACGCGCCCAAAGCGCTGTGCCATGCTCTCATAAGTTGAGAGATCGCAGATAAGGTCGTCTGCGGAGAGGTTCACACCGACTTCTCCCGCGCTGGTGGCGACGAGATAGCAGGTGCCTTCGTGCGGAGGTTGCGCATTCTCAGGCCGAGAGGAAGACGGCAAGAAGCGGCTCAAAATCGGCCTCTTGATGAGTCCCTCTCGTTCCAAACCGCGCATGGTGCCAGTGAGGACTTCGTGAGGCAGCTTTTCAGCTCCGAGCGCTGAGGCTACTTTCTGAACTGCATCGACGGTTCGGGCGAAAATCAAAACGGCACGGCCGGAATCGCGTCGAGCCAAGGCTAGTTCACTGAGCTTTGCTGCCAGTGGAGCGGGCTTTTCATCCTCAATCGGGTTGAACCGCAGGTGTTTCCTTGCGCTAAGACGCTGGCACACAACTTCGTGCTCCTCATCCGCTGAGGTGAGGGTGAAGGTCTTATTGGAATCCCGAGCCGTGGCGGTGAGTTGCAGCACATGCAGCGGCCTCGCGTCTCCGCAGCGCTTTTGTTCGCTCACAATGCTATCAAGCAACTTTTGGAAGGCGGGCTCCAGATGGGCTTCATCATGCACCAGCAGCACATCTTGCCCAAGGAATGCCGCATGGTGGGGCCGCGTTTTGAATCCGCAAGTGTATCGGCTGAAAAGAAGCCCGCTGCCGATCATGTCCACCGTGCCAACAATCACCGCAGGCCGCGCGGGATCAGCACACCACTCGCGGTTGTCTGCAAACTGCCCACGCAAGGTGCTCAGCGCCAAGGGCACGTCCACGGGTACCGCACAAAGTGCAGTCAACTTCGCGTTCAACTCAGGATTCGCCCTCAAACGCTCCCGAAGACGCTCAACCTCCGCCGAGGTCTGGTCCACGACTGTCCGGCGGTTCACCACATATACCAGCCGTCTTGGAACACGATCAGGATGCGTTAGCAAAGTAATTAGCCAAATTGCAACAACCGCGGTCTTGCCGAGGCCCGTGGGCAGATTCGCAACCGAAGGCGGGTCTGAACAAAGAAGGCGGTCATACAATGCTTGTTGCCAGGGGAAAGGAGCCGAACCCGTGAGTTCAAGAAAGAGGTCTGAAAACAAGGCATTGGACATGTACGTAAAATATCTAAAGTGATTGGGCCATTCGGACCTTCGGTTCCTAATCAAATAACACAATCGAAAATGTGCCGGGCTGCGGATAAGCCGTGGGCGCATCGCATGCGGCAAATCATTTGGACTCCTCCTCACGCTGGATCTCGTCGAGGCTCTTCTCATCATCCGCCATGGCAGTGGCATCCATCTGGCCGGTGGCTTTGAGGCGGGAGGCGCGGACTTTGCGAGAGAGTGCGCTGCCGGTGGACTGGATGCCTTTGGCGCTGAAGCTGACATTGGCCGCGACCGCACACTCAATGTTCATGACGCCGGCGCTGGCAATGGCATCCTGGTTGGCAGCGAGGAAGAGGAACTCCCAGCCCTTGGTCTCGCGGTACAGGTGGATGAGATCGCCGATGTGCTTGGCGCTGTATTCCCGTGAGGCGTTCTCCATGCCATCCGTGAAGATGGCGACAATGACCTTGGCGGGCTGACGCTTGGCGGGCAGCTTTTGGAAACGTGTGTCGAGGTCGCGGATGGTGCGGCCGATCGCATCGAGCAGGGCCGTGCTGCCTCGTGGAACGTAGGTGGCTGCAGTGAGCTGGGGTACATCTCGCAGCCGCAGCGCCGCCATGGGCACCTCGTAACGATCATCAAACTGCACGAGCGTCAGGCGGGCCTCTCCTGGCACGTCGGACTGCGATTGAACAAAGTCATTGAAAGCAGCGACGGCGGGCTCCTGCATGGGCTGCATGGAGCCGCTGCGGTCCAGGATGTAGGCGATTTCGATGTGGCGGTGGGAGGGGAGTGGTATGGGGTCAGTTTTCATTTCAGCCGCAAACTGTCATTGGGGGTGGGACATTGGCGGGGTGACATCTGAATTTTCTGCATTAATCTTCGTTAAGATGCCTAAAGTATCCTCCCCTTCCCCATCAAGAGCCAAGACTCCCCTTCCCGGCCTGCCCCTACGCTCGGGTGCCAGTCGTCCGGCCATGTGGCGGGTGCTGGAGATCCACAAGATCATCCGCATGGGCAAGCATCCCAACTGCTCTTCTCTGGCAAAGGAGATCGAGGTGACGACCAAGACCATCCAGCGGGATGTGACCTTCATGCGGGACCAGCTCGGGCTGCCGCTGGAGTATGACCCGCTCAAGCACGGCTACCACTACACGCGGGAGGTGCATGAGTTCCCCATGCTGCATCTCTCCCGCAATGATCTCGTGGCCTTGTTCCTGGCGCGGCATGCGCTGGAGCCGCTGCGGGGCACACGCTTGGAACGCATGCTGACGGAGAGCTTCAGCAAGATTGCGGATGCCTGCCCCGGCGAGATTTCCATTGAGTGGCATGAGCTGGACGAGGCCTTTTCCGTGAAGGCCTCCGGGGTGCTGCCTGCGGATGTGACGCTCTTTGGCGATTTGCTCGATGCAGTGCGGGCCTGCCGTGAGGTAAGCTTTGATTACCACAAGCTCACCGGCAGCAAGCCGGAGCAGCGCACGGTGCATCCCTATCATGTGGGACAGATCGAGCATGGATGGTATTTGCTTGCCTACGACCCGGCGCGAAAAGCGGTGCGCACCTTTGCGCTGCAACGCATCACGAACCTGAGCCTGCTGAAGATGAAGTTTGAGCGAAATCCAAAGTTCAATGCACGGGATCATCTGGGCGGAGGCTTTGGCGTATGGAGTTATGCGGTTGAGGAAAAGCTCAAGCACGAGGTCCACATACGCTTTGAAGGCTATGCCGCCCGCGTGGTGGCAGAGCGTCAGTGGCACTCCACCCAGGCAATCCGCAAACTGAAGCCCGACGGCAGCGTGATCGAGTTTCAGGCCGACCTGTCCGGCCTGGAGGAAATCACCCGCTGGGTGCTGAGCTGGGGCAGCAAAGCCACGGTTTTGGGGCCACCCGAACTCAAGAAACGGGTGCGAGAGGAACTTGCGGGTATGATGAAGAGCTGCAGATGAGGCATCTTCAAACGGAGCTATTTTCCCAATGATAGACGATGGGCATACTTACCCGGCAGCCCTGCAGCGAGAATGGCTTGGCCATCACACTCTACACCAGCCCAGCGTCCTTCATGGATTGAATCATCCATGTGTTGTTCCATTGCACGGCCTCGTGGATCATCTCCCTCTCATAGGAGTTGCGAGAGCTGAACGCCACCGATGGTTTGCCAAACAACTCGTCGAAATAGAAATACGGTCGAAGTTCCACCGGAACCTGTGGCCACATCGGCCACTCCAGCAGACGCGGGTCGGGCTGAAAATCCTTATCCGGCTTGTTCTGTCTTTCCCAGACACCGTAGATGTCCAGCAGGTCCGGCTTGGTCCAGCAACTCTCTGGAGTCATCCCAATCGTGCCGTCATCTAGGCGACGCAGAAAAGGCCAGAACTCGTTTGGGTAAGGTTTGAGTTCGTCATCGCTGAGCACAGGTAAGGGCATCTCTACGCTTGCTGCTCGTTGTGCCTTGCCTCGCTCGATGAACTTCGAGAGAATGTGCTGCCAAGGCTCGCCATTCACCCAAGCGTTGATGGTGGAACGCCATTCAGGAGGAGCATTTTGTCCAAAGGAAAGCGTTTCCATGTTGATGCCGAGCCAAAAAAAGCGCCCGTCCACCTCTTTGACCAGCGGGATCATTCCCGTTATTTGGTGGTTGTTTGCCGGAACCGGTTGCATGCGCCAGATGCGGCGGATGTTGCGAGTGACGATGTGGTCACGGCGTCGGAGATAGTCGGCGGTAATCCTCTCCAGCCAGAAGCATTCTTTGGTAACAGGCCCGTGATCGTGGTTGGGCGGGGCCAGGCAATCAAGACAAGCATACACGCGGCTGCCGTCTGGCATTTGAAGCGGTGTTTGTCCGTGCGCATCAAAGTGATCCAGCACGTTCGATCCATCAGGGTTCGGTTGGCACAGCCAGAGCTGCCGCATCGAGGTGCCGAAGTCCGGCTTGTGTCGCCGGATGCGGAACATGACTCGCGTAAGGTTCGGATTGTTGCGCAACAGATGAAGCAAAGCGTCATAGTGACCACCAGCGACAATGTCTGAGACCAATGTCGGCGTCAGGGTGGTGGGCAGGCCAAGGGCTTCATACTTCTTGAGAAGTGGCAACTTCTGATCTGCCAACACGCAATTCAGAAATGTCGTGGTCCCGCCACCTTGCGCATTACCTTTGTAAAACAGGGGAACCTGCCAGAATTCAGCCAGCGGAACGAGCGGGGCAATCGCTTGGTTCACCCAATCAAGATCATGCTGCCGGTAGGTAATTAGAGGGTGACCACCTGGAATGAGTTGCCCGTTCTTTTTGAAATCCTCCGGCTTGTAGTCTCGCCCACCCTTGAAACACGCGCCGTGCTCCAGAAGTCGGTCTGCCAACCCCCATCGCTGGCTTCTCATGGCGAGCATGAGCGGATTATTTATGCCCTCACACGCCAAGCCCTGTGCATTCGCACCATGCTTGATCAGCAGTTCGATCATCTCTTGGACATCAGCAGTGTCCTCAACATCGCGCAATGCATGAATCGAAAAAGACAAAGCGCTAAACCAGTCGCTGAAGCTCCGTTCGAGATTCCAGCAGGGAAGGTCGGGTGCGGCCCCACGCTCCAGCAGGATGCGCATTGCAGACGGTTGGTAACACCGCACTGCGGCCTCCAGCAGCACGTCCAGCAGACGGGTGCTGTGTTGGGAGAGCTGCCGCTCGAATCCCATCTGATGCCGGTAGCCATTGATTCTGGGAACAAACCCATCACCACGAAAATCATGGTGAGACAACACGGCATCGAGTACATCAAGGCGGTTCGCCTGAATCGCATTCGCCGCAATCTCAGCGGCAGACTCCGCATCCAGCGAAGCGTCCGAAAGCTTCCGCAGAATCTCCGTCACAACATCAAAAACCGCCGGAGCTGAGGTGCCGTTCAGATGGACTCCAATTAAGATGTCCAGGGCCTCCGGGTTCGCCGCTCGCCGGATGTGCCTTGATAGACCGGCCAGATAACGCCCGCGTGCGTGGGCGGAAAGTTCCGGACCGAGGAGACTTGGAAGACGGCACATCAGCAGCGTTCCGGCTGTCCATGCGCGGACTTCTAGCAGGGGGAGAACTTTGATCAGCGTCTCTTTTCCGAGCGCACCTGCCGTTTTTTCGAGTTGTTCCCATTCTTCCCCTCCCTCCACAAAATCACTCAATCCACCGTAACGCAGTGCGAAACCGTAGTGCATCCAGTCCACGATTCCCTGGGGACGCTTGGTTCCAGTCAAAGCAAGCGTTTCGATGCATTCGTCAAATGTCCGTGTTGCTTCTGGAGTGCTAATATTATTATCCATAAATTCACACTACTGTATGGGGTAGGACAATGGCAGGGTGATGTCTCCGCTTTTTTGACTTTTCGCACAGGTCATGCCCCTCCTGCGCTGCCGTGCTCCCAAATCTCCCTCTCGACTCGAAGAACGCTTCCTGATGCTCTGGAAAAACATCGAGGGGCCGGACTTGGAGATAGAATACCGCTTCCATGACGAGCGGCGTTGGCGGGCCGATTTTGCGCAAATGGAGGGCCGTGTGCTGATTGAGATCGAGGGAGGCACCCGATAGTGATTCGAGCAGTTCGCGCTGTCCATCCTGTGTGAACATGATCAAGCAGAGTGGTGGTAGAGCGAATGAATTCGCGGGAATCTCGTTTCATGTGGCTGTTAGGGCATCTACCACGTGGGGTGGGACATTGGCCGGGGGGTCGGCAATTCAATTCAAATCGTCCTCCCCTTCTCCACCCGCAGCACGTCCAGCGTGTAGCCCGCTCCATTGTCGAACGGCTTCACCTCCCCGGTGGCCTGCACCACGGGATAGCACACGGTATTCAACCCATAGAGTCGCTAGACGGCAGCGAAGATTTCGCATTCCACAATGCCGGTGCGGGCGCAGATGTAGATGAACTTCATGGGCTGACCGTTATGCTGCAGGTGGGAGCGGCTGACGACGATGAGGCCGCAGACGGTGACACGCTGATTCGGGTAACGGTGGAGTTCGGTAATCGGGCAGTAGGTTTGCCAGGCAACCTGGAGGTGCAGGTCCAAGGGATGGCCGCTCACGGTGTAGCCGCAAAGTTCCAATTCATCTGGAGCTTATGCACTGTGCTGGGCTCTTCGCGAAAGGTGGCGCGGATGTCGTCTTCGCGGGAGGTGCGAAAGAGCCAGTGAGCGCCGGTATTTACCTCGCGCGAGCTGTGCAGGCGGCGCCAGAACTGCTCTGTGCGAGAACTGCCCAAGGAATCAAACGCACCAGCGCGAATGAGGTTCAGCGCTTCAACACCCTCGGGACGAACACGCTCGCAGAAATCAAGGATGCTTGTAAAAGGTGAAAGGCCTTCTCGCTATGCCAATGAGCTAGTAAGATTTCACGAGAGTAGACGGAATTCCATGCAAAGTTCTCATGCCTTCAAGGCAGCCATGGCCAGACCTCCTTGAGGAGTTGTGCGGCTGTGACATCTGCTGGCGGCGCTTGCGCTTCGGAGGGTGATTTGAAGAGGTACATGCCGCCAAATGCCAGCACTGCCACGATGGCAACGGGCAGGCCAATTTTTAATCCGAGGCCGGACTTTGAGCCGCCGGTCACGGGTTCGAGCTTGCCCTGGCAGTCAGGGTCTTCGGGGTCGCGCCCGCACTTGAAATCTCCGCCAGTGTCAAAACACTCGCTTTTGTCTGCACGGGTGCAGATGCCAAATTGAACACATTGATATTGGGCCATTGACTTGAGGGTTAGCGTTGATTGAGGATGGCTTCGGCCGCATCGACGGCTTCGCGGAAGGCTTTGCGCTTTTTGTCGAGCGCATTGGGGATGGCCTGCTGAATCTGGCGCAGGCCTTCGTCAAGCGCAGCCTGCAACTGGTCACGCTTGGCCCTGTGCAAAAACTCGCCGCCGAGCTTGGAACGGACGACTTGCTCCAGTTGATAGGCTTTGGCAGGCTCACCTGTCTGGGTGAGTTCATCTTCATTGGCGGCCAGCAGCACGGGATCCTGCTCACGGCCGCGCTCATCGGTGGCGACGAGGTAAAGTGAATGCAGTCCTGTGTCCGGATCATCCATGGTTTTGACGCAGCTCATCGCCTTGCCAAGGATCAGCCAGGTTAGCAGCCCCTTGCGAACGGTGTCCCCTTCCGGCAGAAACACCGGCGGCCAGACGTCGCCATCCTCGGTATGAACCTCCACCTTGGCGCGAGGGAATTTGGAGAGGCGCTCCTTGTATTTGTCCCGCAGCACCGCCATGTGCTTGGCATAGCGGAGGGGAAACAGATTGCGGATGCCCACCATAGTGATCTCCGTGCTCTTGGGATTTTCAAAGAAGCTGGGAGTGAAGGAGCAGGCGGACTTGAAGGCTTCAATGAGCTCGTCTCTGAAGCCGGGGTGCTCGGCGCCCTGCGGCACCAAGATGGCAAACTGCGAAACGGTGGAGGGTGGCGAGGCTCCAGGGCCGATGCGCTTTTCTTCCATGTGATCCATGCGCAGGTAATTGCCCGCACTGGTGACGAGCTGACGGATGTAGTCGTTCAACTGGAGCGGATTGCCCGAGAAGGAGCGGTAGAGCGTGTCCACCATGTTGGCCCCGAGGGTGCGCTGCAGGCTGGGCTCCGCAGCCAGCAGGTTGTTGTGGGCTTTCACGGTCTGTTCGTCGCAGACGCCTTCAAGCAGGTCGATGAGAACGCCGCGCATCATTCTCTGCCGGAAGGTGGAGAAGTCAGCGCGCTCGCCAAGGCGCTCGACGATGGCATCGCGGACGGCCTTGGTCTGAGAGCGCTGCACTTCTTCATCACGCACGAGGCGCTGCACGAAACTGCGCACCGCTTTAGGATCATACATTTTGACCACCTGCTCGCGTAGATCCGGGGCATATGACTCCTGACAACGGGCTTCAATGCGTTCGATCAGTCCTTCAAACCGGTTCTCAGAAGACGAGCTGCTGTCTCCTTTGACGAGTTCTGCGAGTGCCGAGGTGTTAAGCTGCACGGTGTTGAGCAGATCCGCGATTTCTTCGAGCGCCTGCACCAGGAGCTTGCGGGCATAAGTCCAGGCCTCAACGCGGTGGCGCGCGGCATAGAAATCTTTGAAGCATTCGGCCTGCGCCTGAATGATGTTTTTGCGTTTGCCGAAGAGGCCGGACAGCGGCCCGATCTTGGCCCAGGTGACATTGTTCTCGCGGATTTTGGAGGCGAGTTCGGAACGGGTTTTGCCGTCTTCCACCATGGCGCGGAACTTGGCGATGTGGCGGTCGCAGAGGGAGAGTCTTTCTTCGAGATGAGAGCGCAGCTCCGCGAGCATCCTGCCGATGTCGAACATGGACCACTCACCGCTGACCCAGCGTGTCCACAGGTCGCCTTCCAGAAGGCGGCGAATTTCACGGGCCTGATCCCGAGTGTCGCCCTCCTTGACGCGGTAGAAATCCACCACGCCTTTGCCGCGCCAGTTCGAGGTGAAGTGATTTTCCACCAACTGGGAGAGCTTGGCCATCCACACGCCTTCCTCGGCTTTCATGGCGACCTGGAGGAAGCCATTGACGGCGGCCTTCCATTCGTCTTCGACCCGGCTCCATTTGTCCAGCTCCTCCGCAGGCAGGATGCCGCGCTCCAGACAGAGATACACATCGGCCACACGCCAGCGCTCATGGTTGCGGACATCGGCGACGTACTGGGCAAACGCCTCGTTTTTTGGCGAGTCCAGATAGCCCTGGGTGGCGGACCAGTTGTTGAACTGGAGCTGAAGCGCCGCCTGCCGGGCGAAGCTGTAGGTGATGAATTCGCGAATTTCCTCCTCGGGAATGATCAGGCGTTTAATGCCGAAAGTAAGGAAGCGTTTGGAGCGCTGGGGGATGTTGGCGCCCGGCATGCTTTCCGGACTGCCGTCGCCGTTCTCAGCATTCTCCGTCCGGCGCAGGGTGTCCGCCCATGGCGTGGCCTGAGCGACGACGATTTTTTGGAACAGAAAGCTGGCGACCAGTGAGGAAATTTCGTCGCGTGCGAGATTCAGGATGCGGCCGTTTTCATTTTCGTTGCTGAAAACATAGGCCCCGTTGAAGGCGGAAACCGGATTGCCAGAAGCATCTTTGAATGGCACGCGGCCCGTGCCTTCCGCCAGATCATGCGGCAGGTAGGCACCGACGGAGAGCGCATTGAGTTCAGTGAGCGCACCATAGCCATTGGCATGGTAGTTGCCGGTATCCCAGTTGGCCGGCGGCTGCTCCTCGGGGACGAGGGTGTAAAGCACCACGCGGTGAGCGTCGTCCGGGTAGAGGCGACGAATCTGGGTCACCACATCAATGATGGAGCCGCTGCCCGTGCCGCCGGCAAGTCCGGCGCAGACATGGAAGGTCAGACTGTTCTGGCCGCTTTTGCGGCGCAGGTCGTCCACCTGGTTTTTGAGTTTGCTGATGAACCCTTCTCCCGAGTCATTGGCCTTGCAGGCGAAGAGGAAGCGCCCGAGGCGGCGCTTCTGCCCGCCGAGGGCCTCGCCCACATTGGCACCCAGAATATCACGCCAAACCGTGCGGTCACCGATCCATGGCGAGATGTTGGGGTAGGCCCCTAGATTTTCGAGCACTCCCATCAAATTGGCACCTGTGATCAGCAACTGGCTGGCCTTCCCTAGTTGCACGGTGTCTCCCGGAACTTTCCATGAAACATGATTGGGGTTCATCAGCGCCGCGTCACTGTCCACATACAGGTAGCCAAGCTTTACCGGATGGGCGGACTCGATGATCTTCCCACCGTCATCCTTCTGGCGCACGATGGGATCCTTGGTGCGATATTCCTCATAGATGAGCCGGCGCAGGGCACGGATGATTTTGCCGCCGGTGCCGCCAAGGCCGATGATGAGGTGATTCTGGTTCATAGGTGTGAGATGAAAAAGGTGAGGATTTGGATAACGCGGACTGGTTTCAGGTGCGGGCCTTCAAATCGCGGTAGGCCGCCCAGCCCACCAAGCCAAAGGCCAGCAACTGGCCCGCCACGAAAATGCCCACCAGCATGAAACGAAACACTTTCACCACGCGGGGCAGATGCACCCGGAGCCCGGCTTTGACCTCGGCCGCCACCAGGGAGATGCCCTTGGTGGCAGGATAGGTCTTACCCTGTGTGGCAAAGTAGTCGGTGATGTCTTTTTTCAGCACTTCCGCAGGCACTTCCGAGCGCGCCTGAATGATGCTGCTGAGACAGGGGCGGCTGGAGGCGAAGTGCGCGGCGGCGGAACGTGCGTAGGTTCTGGCGCATTCAAACTGCGCGCGCTCGCTGGTGGCAGGAATGGAACCGCCCACTGGTGGTGCCGGATAGTTGGTGAAATCTTCAATCCCCAGTGCCTTGACCTTGTCATAAGCGACATTGAACGTCTTCGAGGCCCACAGCCGGTCCCATTTGAGCTGCTCCTCCCAGATGCGCACGGAGACCTCGGAGGCCTCCTGCGCATGCCGCAGCGCCACAAAACAGACGGTGGCAGCCAGCGTCATCAGCGCTGCCACGGCGCAGAAAATGTGGTGCAGGGAGGCCACGCGGAAGCTCTTGTTCCAGAGGCGTGAGTAGATGCTGCACACCCACCAGCACAGCACGGCAAGAATGACGCCGCCGACGCAAACTCCCACCAGCATGGCGCGTTCGCTGGCAGCAAAAATGGCCAAAGCAGCTCCGAGCAGGGCAAGAAAATCTTGGAAATAGGTCATGCTACGGAGAACTGCGTTTTCAGCGACGCACCGCCAGAGGGCGCGCATTTGAAATCGGCATAATAATTCATGTGACTAACTCAAGCACTCCACATGTGGCAAGATAAAATTTGGAAAAGACTTGCCTAAATGCACGTTTTTGCTCATAGATCCTTAGTACTCGTACTCAGCTTTTTGTGTTTTTTCGTACTAGATCATTTTCTACCTATTGGCCATGAACATTCCCACAAATATCAAACAACGTCTGCAATTCAATCTTGTGCTGGTTGCGGCGGTCTGCCATTGCATGGTTTCGTGCGTCTCCACCGGCACGGGCAAGAAGATCAAAAACGGGCAAATGAATCAGGATTTGGAGGCACGTGTTTTACGTGAAACAGGTCTCTCTGGCGGAGTGATCGGTGGAGTACTTGGAGGTATTGGAGGATTTGGCCTGGGCGTATTGGTGATTGCCCTGGATCAAGCGGCTGGAGGGCACATGTCCGATCAACAAAGAACGGGTCTCTTGATCGGCACCACGACTCTCGGCGCAGGTCTGGGAGCCAAATACGGTGTGCAGAAAGGACGGCAGCAAGGCCAGAAACTCACTCAAGCAGCCCAGCAGAAAAAAAGTCTCTCTGAACTTGTCTCGGGTGCCAGGCAGTACAACTCGAAGCTCGAACAGCAAAACGACAATCTGCGGAGCCGCATAGCCACTGCCAAAAGGGCCAAGGATAAAAAGCAGCTTGCCGTCTTGAAAGGCGAGGCCAGCAGCAATTTGAAGGAGGTCAATTCCAGGCTTGGCGAGCGCCAGCATGCGGTGGGGAAACTTGGGAAGACAGATCCTGCCGCCAGCAGCAATTACGCCCGGACAATGCCCAAGCTGCAGCAGGAGAAAACCAAGCTGGAGTCATCGATTCGTGACATCGCCTCCACAGAAAGTTCCATCAGCCTTTAACCTCATCTGCTTCCCTGTTCATGAAACGTCCGCTCATCCTCCTGCTCACCGGCCTGGCTCCGGCTTTCTTGTCATCTTGCATGAGCGCCGGTGGCCTTGCTGTCGGCCTGGATCGGGAAAGTCAATTCCTCCGTGGCGATCTCGATGCGGAAACCCGAAAGACCGATCACCAACTTGCTGATCGCAGGATGCTGCAGTCGCGGCTGGGCTCTGCGCAAGACCGGGAGGCAGAACTTAGGACCGGAGGTGTGACACCCGGCGAGGAACCCGAACTAAACAAGATCCAACAGGACATCGCCAGCCTCAAGAAGCAACTCTCCGCTCTGGCCGCCGCAGGTTAGCCAAGTATTCAAACGAGGATCATGCATGAGCGACTACTTACTTGATGCCACCTTTGTCAGCGCGTCTCCTGAGAAGCCGTGGCGGCTCCAGGCGCGTGTGTCGTGGATTCTCATGGCCGTGGTGGGCTTGATTGCCATCCTGCCTTTCTTTGGTTTTGCGGCGTGGCTGATCGCGGGGCCCATGATGCTGACCTCGTTCATCATGATCGTGATGGTGTTTTCAAAAGGCGGCGTGCGGCATGGGCTGGCGCTGCTGGCCTGCCAACTGGTGGTGATGCCGGTGGTGATTTTCCTGGGGCCGTTCGTCTCCTCCGCACTGGGGCTGACGGGTGCCGTCGGAGCGGCGGCGGCGACTGCGGCCACAGTGGATGCACTGAACTCCCCCCGCCCGCCGCAGAGGAGCGCCCCTGCCGATGAGAGCCCTGCGCCACGCGCAGTGCCGATCGGCCCCGTGGAGCCGCTGCCGGGCAGCCCGCCCATGCAACTGCCGACGGAACTGGTGGAGCTGAAGAATAAAATTCAGACGCATCAGCCGCTGCTGTTTGGCCTCAAAAAGGCGGGAGCGGCGAAAGAAGCCATCAGCGGCTACCTGGTGACTGACGAACGTGCTGACCTGACGGCGCGAAAGGCCGTGCAGCAGGAAAATGTGTGGCGGGAGCAGGTTTTCAAACGGATCGCGGCATTGACAAATCAGCAGCCGGAAGCGGTGGCGGCGGAGTTTGCGCGGCTGGCCACCAGTGTTTCACCCTGAGCTACCGGAATGTCGCGCCTAGTCTTCATCTGCGTGAATTTTGGCCGCTGCCCGGCTGCGGACAATCCTCGTGAGCACGCGATGCCGTCAGCCGCCGCGTGCCCTCTCTGCGGGGAGCCGATGGTGAGGGCTGCGGGTCCTGGTCTGGGGATCAAGACGTGGCTGGCAATCGGTGCGCTGGTACTGACTTCCGCCAGCATCATCACAGTGGCGATGGCTAGCCGTCGTGATTTGTCAGCGCGCCAGGCCGGCGCTGCGGCCGAAGGCTTTAGCGCTGGGCAGATCGTGAATGGGTCTGCGTCAAGTCGCGGGGCTGCGCTGACGACGCGCTATTTTACGACGCCTCTCAGTGATCTGATGCAGGCGGCGTCCAAGGGTGACACGGCAGCGGTCAGGCAGATGCTGCGTGCTATGCCTGATTTAATCCGGGTCAAGGGACGCGGTGGCATCAATCTGGCGCATCTGGCTTTGCTGCAGAACGACCTCACGGCGTTTGCCACACTGCTGGCTGCGGGGGTGGACGCGCATGCGCCGGCTGAGAATGGCATCTCGCCGCTCATGGCGGCGGCGATGCTGCCGGATGCCCGCTTCCTGCGGGTGGCGCTGAAGGGGCGCGCACCGCTGGCGCAGAAGGACCTCTTTGGGCGGACGGCGCTGCATCTGGCGGTGCAGCAGCGGCAGGTGGAAAACGTGCGCCTGCTGCTGGAGGCTGGCAGCGACCCCAATGGGGCGGACAGCCGGGGCGGCACGCCGTGGCTGGCTGCCTTTCAAGGCCGACGGCCCATGCCGGAGATCGTGCTGCTGCTGCGCCAGCATGGCGCCGACAACAACCGCGCAGACCAGTCCGGCCTGAAGGCCCAGGACTACGCCATGGCCTTTGGCGAGGCGCGCATCATGTCGCTGATCCGATGAATACTCGGCGCCATCATCTCATCGTTTTTTTGCTGGCTCTCCTCTGTCCGGTGATGGATGCGGAACCCGCGGTGATGGATGGGGCGCAGGCGAAGCGTCTGCTCGATCCGGCGCTCATGTGCCTGGCGATTTACACGGACACCGAGGTCACTGGCTGGGATGGCCCGCAATTTGAAATGGGAGGCTTTGATTTCCATGAGGGGCCCGGAGGACTTCATGCGGGTGTCTATCATCGCGCAGCAGATCAGCCACATGGCAGTGCACGTCTGCTCCTGGCCTATCGCGGCACCGAGCCTGGTGCGCGGGACGACTGGATGACCGACCTGACAAATTTTTTTGGCCTCGCTCCGGACGCCTATCTTGAGGCGGTGAAGTGGGCGCAGGCGGCCCGCTGCAAAGCGCAGCAGACCGGCGTGCAGGACATGGCCCTCACCGGACATTCGCTCGGCGGAGGGCTGGCCTGTTTTGCCGCGCTGGAGCTGGGCCTGCCGGCCTGCGGTTTCGGCTCTGCCGCGCTGGGGGAAGGACTGCAGAAGATTTTAAAAACGGACGTGCCGGAAAACCTCGCGCATGCGGACGGCCTGGTCACACATGCGTTCATGCGGGATGATCCGGTGCCGCCGCTGACGGCGCTCAGCGGGAAGCACCCCGGGGTGGTGCCCCTGCCCTTGCTGGCTCCGCGCCAGGACTATGCGCGGCTGCGCAGCCCTGCGGAAAAAGCCGCCTTCTGGGCGGTGGCAGGTCTGCTCACGCACAAGTGGGTGGGCGCTACCAAGCGGACGTTGCAGGAGCATGTCGCAGAGTCCCATGGCATTGATTTTTACATCGCGGCCCTTGCGGCGTTGATCGCTCCTCCGGGGCGGTTTGATCCCTGCGGCCAATGGTCCTCCCAGGGCTCGTTCTTTGATCTCACCAGTGCGCACACGCAGTTCCTGCTCAGTCAAAACGGGCGTCTGCGCCTGCTCAATGAAATCACTGTGCTGAACAAATATCATCGCAGTCTTTCTGACGCTGGCGACTGGGATTTTCAGCAACCGCTGCTCACCATGCGGATTCGCGGGCTGGGCGTGCTGACCTATGAACTGGTGGCAGGCGAGGGCGAACAAATCACCCAGTGGAAACGCGTCAAGATGACTCCCGACACCAGCAAGATCGAAGCCGCAACCATGGAGCAGCCGCGCAAGGCCGCGAGCATCACCGCAGGGCTCATGGCCGCCGTCATGAAAACGATGGAGGGCAAGACGGTCATGTGGCGGCGTGTCCCGGCTGCCGAAATGCTCGAACCCGCCCGATAACATTCAGTCCGCCCCTACCCCCCTTATGAAGATGAAGGCACATCCCGCCGCATGGCTCCGCAGCCGCTTGCTCTTTGCAGTCATCCTGACCGGCTCCGGCGCCGCCTGTCTAGCGGAGGACGCGGATTTTGAAACGCTCAAACGCGACATCCAAGGCCGGGCCGGCCAGATTCAGGAGGCGAAAGCACGCGGTGAACTGCTGGAGACGGCGAACGGCCTGCTGGCCGCTGGCAGCGGTGCGGGCAGCGCCTCCACGCAGATGCTTGAGCAGGAGAATTCAGCGCGGAAGCGGATGTTTGAACTCATTGCCGCGCGCACCGGCGAAAGCATGGATGACGTATCTTCATTGTTTGCTTTGAGAGCAGCCCGGCAGCAGCCTTCAGCTCCTGCGGATAGACCGCCTGCACCTACGCCCGCCACCCCTGCCCCGGCAGAATCTGGCGGCGCCCCCTTTGTGCCGGTGCAGTCTGGCAACCGTGTGCCGCTGCGTATTTTGACGCGTCCGCTCGCGCTGCTTTATGCAGCGGCGGATGCAGGCGCAGCAACGACGGGCGGAGCCGTGCCGTCCTTCTCGGCCCTGGTGGTGCTGCGCCGGGAGAATGGCTGGTATCAAGTGGCTGACAAGGTGGGCGGCCCTTCGCGTGGCTGGATGAAAGAGGCGGATGTCATGGAGTGGAAACATCATCTGGTCGCCAGCTTTACGCACCCTGACGGGCGCAACAAAGTCATCGTGTTCCGGGGCAAGGAGTCACTGCAGCGCCTCGCGCAGGAGTCTCCCGAACTGCGGACCTCGCAGGTGAAGAGTTATGCAGCAGCGCTGGCGTCTCCCGGGACCGGACGTGTGCCGGAAGAAATTCTGGGCGCGGAGCCTGATGGCTGGGCGCGCATGCAGAACCAGTTTTTCCTGCTGCCTGTCATTGATCAGCAGACAGTGGAAATGGACGGAAGGGATGCCAGCATACTGCGCATCGCTGCTGCCACGCACGAGCGCGGGCAAGGGCCACCGCCCGCCGCCGCCCGGCCGGCGGGCTCGGCCGACAGTCCTAAACTGGACATCGTTTTCGTGATGGATCTCACGCGCAGCATGGGGCCGTTTGTGGAACGCACGCGGCAGATGTTGACTGAAATTGCCTCCTCCTTGTCCGGCGGCGGAATCGCTGCGGACGCGGTGGCGCTGGGACTCTGGGGGTATCGGGATGATCCGAAGCTTTGCGAGGGGATCGGCTTTAACACACGCAACTTCACCCCTGAGCTGCAAAGCGTGCCCGCCTTTGTGCAGACGCTGGAAGGCGTGCAGGAGACCAAGGTTGACAGCATCGACTACGCCGAAGATGTGTTTGCCGGAGTGGCCGATGCGGTGACACAAACCAAGTGGCGCGACGGTGCGATACGGCTGATTTTGCTGGTGGGAGATGCCCCCGGCAGAGGGCATAAGGAGGAGGAGCGAGAGTGCGCCATCCGCCCACGCCCCAAAGGCACCGCGTGTGGCATGAACGTGGAGGAACTGCGCGCGCTGGCGACTGCCCAGGGCGTGAAGATTTCCACCATCTATCTGGAGTCTTCCAAATGGCGGCAGTTTACCGAACGGGGCGAACAGCAGTTCCGCACCCTGGGACGCAACCCGAGCAGCGACCGGCTGGCGGCAAGCTACACACTGCTTAATGCGACAGACCCTGCCGACTACGCTGAATGCGCGCGGTCGTTTGCCACGCAACTGGGGGAGAATCTGCGGCAGACGGCATCGCAGCAACCGCTGCCACGCAACGCCGAAGTACCGGCTGGCAAGGACGACCCCAAGGCAGCGGGGAAGCAGATGGCGGACAACGTCTTTCGTGGGGCAATGATCGAATGGGCATCTTCCCGCAAAGATCTGCCGGTGCCGCGCGACATCGACGGCTGGGTGCTGGACAAGGATCCTGCCGACCCGACCATCACAGCGCTGGATGCCGCCGTACTGCTGAACCGAGATCAGCTCGACTCCCTCAAGCGCCTGATCGACGATCTGGTAAATGCGGGCATCCGCTCGCAGATTTCCAGTGAAGATCTTTTCACCTCGCTGCTGGCGGTGGCGGCCACGGGTGCGCGTGATCCAGGGCGCCTGCGCAATGCCAAGAGCCTGCGGGAGGCGGGCATGATCCCTGACTTTCTGCAAGGTCTGCCCTACAAGAGTGACAGCGCGGTCATGGCGCTCAGCCAGGAACGGTGGCAGGCGATGTCGGGTGACGAGCAATCCGACTTCATCAAAAACATCGAGTCCAAGCTGCGCTATTACGAGGGCATCTACGAAGACACCGACAAGTGGGCGAAGATCAATCCGAATGATGACGAAGCCAGCAAGGTCTATGCGGTGCCGCTGAAGAACCTCCCCTGATTTCCTCATGGTTTACCGCCTGCTCAACCTCAGGAAAGAGTATTCCCAGCCGGATGGGAAATTTGTCCTCTGCATTCCTGAACTGCAGCTGGAGGCAGGCCGCCTGTGTGTGTTTCAGGGCCCCAGCGGCTGTGGCAAGTCAACACTCTTTGACATGCTCGGACTTATCGCCACGCCGACTTCTGCGGAGGATTTTGAAATCCGAACGGCTGACGGCGAATGGGTGAACATGATGTCTTGTTCGGAGACGGTCAAAAGCCGCGCCAGAAGTGCTTTAATAGGCTATGTGCTGCAGTTCGGAGGTCTGCTGCCGTCCCTGACGATAGCGGAAAACATCGGTCTGCCACTGCGTCTTCGCGGGCTGGCGGCGCCAGGCCCACGGATCTACGACCTCGCCGGTCGTCTGGGTATCAGGGAGCAGCTGGGCAAAAAACCCGCTCAATTGAGTGGCGGCCAGAAACAGCGTGCCGCCATCGCCCGCGCGCTCGTCCATCGCCCGCAGATTGTGCTGGCGGACGAACCTACCGGCTCGGTGGATCGTTGCACTGCCGAGGAAATCAGAGACTTGCTGGTGGCCTGTGCTGCCGAAGAAGGTGCGGCGGTGCTGGTGGTGACCCACGATGAGCGCTTGTTTGCCCAGCATGCATTCAGCTCATTCACCTTCACGCTGGCAAGACAGGGAGTGGATGTGCAGTCCACACTGACGAGCGTACGATCATGAGCGCCACTTTCAAACATGAAGGCAGTGCGCTTCGCATCATGGCGGTGGTGGTGAAACTGGCCGCAGGTACGCTGCGGCATGAATGGATCCCGAGTCTCTGCCTTTCGCTGTCACTCGCGGCAGTGCTCTGCCCACTGCTTCTCGTCCTGGGGCTGAAGCATGGCACCGTGACCACTCTGCGGAACCGGCTGACACGCAACCCTGCCAACCTGGAGCTGCGGCCCGTGGCTTCTGATCCGCTGGATCCGGCGCGACTGGCCGAACTGCGCGCTCTTCCAGGCGTGAGCTTTGTGGTGCCGACGACCCGGGTGCTGGGCTCTGCCGCCACGCTGAGGTTTGACACCGCCTCGACTGGTACAGATCTCATGCCGACGGGTCCGGGTGACCCCATGCTTTCCACGTATGGCTGTGCGTTTCCTCAGGAAGGCGAGATCGTGCTCTCCCACACTGCGTCTGCAAAACTGGGCAAGGTGCGTGCGGGTGAGCGTGTGCTGGTGGAGGTGTCACGATTTAAAGGCAGGATCGAAAAGGCCACCACCGAGCTGCGTGTTGCCGGCATTCTGCCAGCGGAGGCCACGGGACTGACCCTCAGCTATGTGCCGCTGCCCTTTCAAGAAAGGGTGGAACAATACAAGGATGGCCTGGCGGTGCCTGAGCTAGGCTGGGCGGGCGACCTGCCGCTCGCCATACCCGAGTATGACGGGATCATCGTGCTCACGAAGACACCCTTGCCAGCACACCTGGTTTCCCGGTTGTGCCTGGAGACGGGATTTGCAACGGCAAGAGAACTGCGGGGAGGCTATCAGGGGGACGTTCCCGGCATGGATCAGTCGGAGCTGCCAGGACGCCTTCTTTGTCACAATGCCGACGGACCGCAGGGGATGGGGGCTCTCGCTGCTGCACGCAATGTTTTGCGCGGTCAGAACGCGCTGGTGCATCCCTGGAATGAACCCTGCAAAGTCACGCTGGCCCCTGCCTCCGAAGCGGGAAAAATGATCGGCAGCCTGTCTGTCCTCATGGGGACCCAGGATCAGGAAGCGTGGGCAAACCGTGGAGCGGAGGCGAATCTGCCCGACGTGTGGGTGACGGCCGCCCTGCTGGAAGGAGAGGCCTGGCTGGAAACGACGTGGAAGGAGCACACGATCCGCCTGCCTGTGCAGCTACGCCATGACGCGGCCATTTCCCGGGCGAACGACTTCCGCACGTCCGCAGCGCTTACCGGAGTACTGCGGCTGCTGCATCAGCGGGCGCTGGTCTGGGACGCCTCCTCGCGTGCCATTTTGCTGGGGCGTCGCGCTCACTCAGGCTTTCGCCTTTATGCCCGCAGTCTGGAGGACGTTGAGCCAGTCCGTCTGTTGCTCCAGCGGCAGGGCATTGAGTGCCGCTCTGAAAGCACGCAGATCGCGCGCATCAGCAGCCTTGACCACGATCTGTCGCTGGTGTTTGGTCTCATTTCAGTCTTCGGCATGGGCGGAGCCGGCGCCTCCCTGGCGCTAAGTCTGTATGGCGCGGTGGAGCGCCGCCGCCGCGACTACGGGATGCTCAGGACCATGGGTATGCGGTGCGGTTGGCTGCTGCTGCTGCCGATGCTAGAGGCGCTGACGCTGGCCACGTTGGCCTTTGCCCTGGGACTTGGCGGTTTCTATGGACTGGCTGGAGTGATTAATCATTTGTTTGCCGAGCAATCAGCCGCTGCTGAAGTCTTCTGCCGCCTGCCTGCAGCCATGCTGCTGTGCGCCTACTCCGCCACCTGTGTCCTCGCCGCAGTCGCCTCCCTCGGCGCGGCCTTTCGTTTAACCACTGTGTCTCCCGCCGATGCCATCAAACCATTCTAAGCCGCTGTCGAACCTTGCAGTCTGTCTGTATCTCTGCTGCACGCCGCTGCTGGCAGCAGGGGCTTATGAAAAAGCACCGGAGGGCGATGTCCTCGTGCCGCTGCCGCAGGAGCAGCAGCTCGCCTTTCGCGTCGTGCCGCTCGGGATTGGCGGCGAACCCTTTGCGGGCAAAGAATTCTTCGTGGGCGGACGCGGTTCAGAGGGTTTCAAAGAAACCCCGACGCGGGTGAGACTCAGTGGCACTGCCGTGCTGGAATGCGCGGGCAAGCCGGATTGGTGCCTGTTGTTTGGCAAATGCGAAGTGACATGCGCTCAATGGGCGGCGGTGATGGGTGAACCGGCACCCGATGCAGCAAGCGCCGGCCTTCCCAAGGTCTCGGTGTCGCGCGCGCAGGTGTCGGTCTTCATCGAGAAGGCAAACCAGTTGCTGTACCAAAACGCCACCGCTCTGGCCGGACTCACATCGCTGACAAAATCTTCGCGGCTGTTTTTCCGGCTGCCCGATGAGGCGGAGTGGGAATTCGTGGCACGCGGGGGCAATGCCGTGGACAGCGGGCACTTCGACAAATCGACACCCTACACGGATGCTTTGAACAAACACGAATGGTATGCTGGCTCGGAATCCTCCAACGGCCGCATCAGACCTGCAGGCAAACTTGCCCCGAATCCGCTGGGCGTGCATGACATGCTGGGCAATGCGGCTGAGTTTGTGGAGAGTCTGTACCACATTGAGTATGTGCAGGGCCGCAGCGGCGGAGTGCCACGGCGGGGCGGTGATTTCCTCACACCCGAAAAAGAGCTGCGGTCCTCCCTCCGCAAAGAGGTGCCCGCCTGCCAGACGAACGGCGACCCCTACCGCACCGACACCACGGGCTTCCGTCTTGTCATAGGCTCGGCCGTCATACCCGACATCGCCGCGGCCAACGATCTCGAAATCGCGTGGAATGATTATGCGAAAACGAGGGTTGCCGTCCAGCCATCGTTGCCAGCCAATGCATCGCTCAAGCAGCAGACCGCTGTTGAGATCGCGGACATCGGCAAACTGCTGGAGGAGATTATAGGCAGCCGGAATGTTTCACACACAGGGGGGGAAACACTGGATGCCAAATTTAATCTTCTGCGCCCCCAGATTGAGAGCCTTCAGGCCCGGATCGAAGGTGGCGAAAAATACTATGCGACGGGCGCGGTCAAACTGGCGTCCATCGCGAGTGTGCTGTCACTGGACTACTCCAAGAGGATCGGAGCCTATGCAGGAAGCGAGGATGCCGTGGTCCAGCTCGCCGTTCAAAAGCTCCACAAGAATATCGCACGTGCCAAGGAGACCATGAAGGAATCCTGCATGATGCTCGGCCAGATCAATGCAGCCATTGTGTCCCGGACATTTGAGGCGCGAATCGATGAGTTGCAGGCATTGTCCAAGACTGAAAACGATCCAGGCTATGCCGTGCAAGCGAGATGCACCGAGGTCGCTAAGGAGATGGCGATGGCATACGTGAATCACCGGAGGCTCGATTTCGATGCTTGGCTTTCAGGTCTTGAGAGAGTTTTGCGCGAATGAAGAAGCCAGCCATGGCGGGCAGAATATCGCTCCAGTTGAACTTGATCCATGGCCCTACCAGGTTGGTCTGCCACTCATGCCAGCCGCCCACTGAAATGAAGCAGTTTTGGCGCAGAATGGGGCCACGGGAGGGACCATCTCAAAGACGTTCCTCACCGCGCATTGAAATTATGTCAAATTTCTTCCTCACCTCCGACTTGGTGCCTTTGCCCCAGCGGGTCACGAGGCCCAAGTGCATGCGGTCGATGGCTATCTCGCCGCCTTCCACCGTCAGCACATCTGGGTAGTCCGTGGGGCAGATTATTGTTGAGCACCTCCCCCCTAGCAGCCTGTTGAAAAGAGGGTGTAAAAAGACCAAAACTTGGGGTCCAGTTTTCTTCGCAGCCTGGATGTTGTGGGTGACCGCTTGGCATGACTGAACCTTGTGGCGCTCTCAAAGGTCCCCAAACCGCCTGCAGAGCCTCTAATATCGCGAAAAAGAGGTCGGCCGCTGCCGCCAGCGCTTGTTTCGCGGTGCCGATCCCGGTCTGCTAGCGCAGCAGCAGGCTCAGATTGTGCGCCATCACCGCGATGACCAGCCGCTTGCTGAGTTTCTCCGTGCCGCGCAGCGTGGCCCGTCGCAGCCCGCCGTGGTCTAGCACATGACAGAACCCGCGCTCAAGATGCTCGCCGCGTTTTCTCAAGAGCGCTTTGCCGCTCTTGCTGCGCACGGCGCATTTCGCACGGTGCAGCGCCCGCTTCTGCCGCCGGCTCTGTTTCTCTTTGCTCCGCCGCCCCTGCTGTGGATCGCCGATGATGGTGCGCACTTTGGCACTGTGCAGCCGCGCCATCTGCTCGGTGGCAACGTAGCCTTCGTCGGCGCACACTTCGCTCATCGCCTTGTCGCGCTGCGCTTTGGGCAGCACTTTGCGCAGCGTGCTCCGCGCTGCCAGCAGACGGGCTTTGAGCGTGGCGTCGTTGTCGGCGGCGTCTCCGGCCCTCACTTCGGCGTGGATGATGGCTCCGCTTTCCAGGTTGCTGGTGTGCTCGGGCTTGTAGACCATGTCGCATGCGCCGTCCTTGGTGCGACCCACCTTGGCTTCTGGATCATGCGGATTTTGCCAGTCCTCATTGCTGGTTTTGCGGCCTTTGCGCTTCTTGTCAAAACGACGCACGGCCTTGGTGTCCTGCGGGTCGATGCCTGCCTCGCCGGCCAGGCGCTTGACATACTCCCAGTAGCTTTCCTCGGTGTTGCGGTGCTCCAGGCCGCGCAGGCTGGCGTTGGCCTCAATGATGCTGCTGTCGATGCCGGTCTTGCGCCCTTTGAGCAAGCCGTGCTGGTGCAGCGCTCCGAGCAGCACGCGGCGCATGGCCTGCATCTGCTCCAGGCTGAGGCGCTCGCGGATAACACTCAATGACGAATGGTCCGGCGTGGCCTCGGTGAGCGCGTAGCCCAGAAAGCCGCGGATGGAGAGGCTGTCGGCGCAGCGGCTGGCGATGCCGCGCTCGCTGCCGATGTTCTCAAAGAAGCCGACCATGAGCATCTTTAGATAGACCACCGGATCGATGCCGGGCCGTCCGCCTTTGGCGGCCTCGGCGTAGGCGGGTTTGCAGATGGCCCACACCTGCGGGGCGAACTTCATGGCCTCCAGCGTGCGGTTGACCCGCTTGTAGAAGGCGTCGGGGGTGGCGGCGGGAAGTTCTCCGGCGGCTATCAGAGTTCCTGCTGGCGTTGCTTGGTCTGGCGTTGCTCAAACATGCAGGACGGTTCTCATCGCACAGGTAGGGAGGTTTTTCAACAGGCTGCTAGACGTAATGCCGCTAAGCAAAAGAGGAGGCGTTGAAAAAGAGCGCTGTACAAATGAACTGCACGGTTAACTGAAGGTGGATGCACACAGCATCCATCCATGATTCTCAGCCCGCAGATTTTGAACCCTCTCTTCAGGC
>JANYCZ010000065.1 GCA_025360015.1 Verrucomicrobiota bacterium
TCACTCGTCACTCGTCACTCGTCACTCGTCACTCGTCACTCGTCACTCGTCACTCGTCACTCGTCACTCGTCACTCGTCACTCGTCACTCGTCACTCGTCACTCGTCACTCGTCACTCGTCACTCGTCATTCGTCATTCGTCGCTCGTCCTGCAAGCGGCGCGCCGTGATCGAGGACGAGTTCGAGTAGGAGGACGAGGACGAGGACGATCCCGCGCCCTCCTTCTCATCATCATCCTCTCCTCATCATCCCACCCCTGCACGCTTCCTCCCCCGCCCCATGATTTCCCTCACTGACGTGCTTCACAATCTGGTACGCCGTGGCCTGACCCTGCGGATTGATCAAGAGGGCAACCTCTTCATCTACGCCCCCCCGCGCCAGGCCCCCGGGGCGGACGCCGCAAAACCCAAGGAGCCTGCGCCCAGCCAGGGAGCCAAAGAGCCCGCCCCCAAGGGACGCCCCACGCAGCCTGCGCCCGCCGCAGCCAAAGCCCCCGCCGCAGCGCGGCAGGCGGACGCAGCAGCAGCAGCCAGCCGCCGGAAGCCGCCCCTACCAGAAGCTGGCATGCCTGCACCGCGATGGGCAGCGGGGCAGCACTGGCGTGGCATCACCTGGCATGATGTGCCAGGGCATGACAAGTTCACCAAGAAGATGAACTTCTCCCTCCTCAGGCGCGGCCTGCTGCGCGGTCACAGATCCTGCGCCCCCCTGGAGGGCGAGGCCCTGCGCCAGGAGCTGAACGACCTCAGCGAGCGCAACCGCCACAACAGCCGCCTCCACCGCGCGGAGCCGCCAGCGCAGCCGCCGCCGCAGCCGCCGCCACCCAAACCCTCACGGCCCGCGAGCTGATTTATGATTTACGATTTATGATTGATGATTTACAGGCATTCGCTGGCTCGGGCGCGCATGGGGCACGGCGCTCCGCAGCGCCCGAGGAGCGCGGGCTTTGGAGGCCGCCTTGGCCTTCGCCGCTTTGGCGGAGAGGGCGGCACGCTGCACTCCGCAGCTCTCTCAGCCACGTTCTCTTTCGCCATCCAGCGCAATCCTGCTTGCGGCGCTCCGAGTGTGGAAAAAACCCGCCACACGCGGACGACCCGCTGCGGACTCGGAGGTCCGCGCTCCAGGGCCTGCATTTCCCCAAGCCTCAGCTCAGCCTCCGAGCTGCGTCCGAGCTTCTTCCTCCTGCCCTGCTTCAAGGGCCCGCCCCCTCATCCGTCCAAGCCGATGGGATGCCGGTGGCTCACTGAACCACTGATTGATGATTTACGATTTATGATTGATGATTTACAGGCAGCCCCCAGCGGGGGCGCATGCAGCAGCGCGCGAGGAGCGTGGGCTTCGGAGCCCGTGCTGGCCTTCGCCGCTTTGGCGGAGGCGGCGGCACGCTGCACTCCGCAGCTCTCTCAGCCACTCTCTCTTTCGCGATCCAGCGCAATCCTGCTTGCGGCGCTCCGAGTGTGGAAAAAACCCGCCATGCGCGGACGACCCGCTGCGGACACGGAGGTCCGCGCGCCAGGGCCTGCATTCCCCAAGCCTCAACTCAGCCTCCGAGCTTCTTCCTCCTGCCCTGCTTCAAGGGCCCGCCCCCTCATCCGTCCAAGCCGATGGGATGCCTGTGGCTCACTGAACCACTGATTTATGATTTATGATTTATGATTTACGATTTATGATTGATGATTTACAGGCCGCCCCCAGCGGGCGCGCATGCGGCACGGCGCGCCGCAGCGCCCGAGGAGCGCGGGCCTCCGAGCCCGCAGCGGGTCGCTCTCACCCAGCGGCCGGTGCTTCATGCCGACCACCGCAAACACGAGCATCCCTGGCGGAGCGAGAGCGCTGGCGGCAGAGACGCCGTGGAAAGCGAAGGCGGAAGCCCACGACACTCGATGAAGAGGCAGCCCGCCAAACGGCCGTGTGTTTTGGGAATGGCTCCGCGCACGACGCGCCGCACCACCTTCCTTTTCGTCTGGTGAGCGACGCTGAAACATCGGGCCCGCTGCCACTCACCGCTGCCCCACGCAGCATTTGCCCTGGCAGCGACGCGCCACGTTCGCCTTCGCCTTCGCCTTCGCCTTCGCCTTCGCCTTCGAGTTCGCGTTTGAGTTCGCGTTCGAGTTCGCGTTCGCGTTCGCGTTCGAGTTCGCGTTCGCGTTCGAGTTCGAGTTCGAGTTCGAGGACGAGTTCGAGGACGAGTTCGAGGACGAGGACGAGGACGAGGACGAGGACGAGGACGAGGACGAGGACGAGGACGAGCCTGCCGCCCGTCACCACTGACCCACGCAGCACTCGCCTGCTTACGACGCGCCATGATCGAGGACGAGTTCGAGTAGGAGGACGAGTTCGAGGACGAGTTCGAGGACGAGCCTGCCGTCCAAACCCTCGCGCGCCACGGGCCCACGCAGCATTCCTCCTGCTTACGCCGCGCCATGATCGAGCACAGCCGAGCGAAGCGAGACAGACGACTGCAAGGAGCCCGCAGGGTGAGCGCAGCGAATCAACTGAGAGCACGAGCACGAGCACGAGCACGAGCACGAGCACGAGCACGAGCACGAGTTCGAGTTCGAGTTCGAGTTCGAGTAGGAGGACGAGCACGAGCACGAGCCAGCCCTCCAGCCCCTTTTTCCCCCCACCGCCCCGCACCCACCTCACCCTTCGCTGAAACCCCATGAGCCCCGTCCGCGACGCACCCGCCTTTGATTTCTACCCCGAGCGCTGGCTCGTCGGCGTCGCCGGCATGAGCGATGCCGAGCAGCTCGCCTACCTGCGCCTGCTCTGCCACCAGTGGCTCCTCCAGGGCCTCCCGGAGGACGTGCCCGCGCTCCGCCGACTCGGCGGCAGCAAAGGCGTCACCCCCGCCGTCCTCGCCAAACTCCCGCTGCAGGCCGATGGCAAGCGCCGCAACGCCCGCCTCGAAACCATCCGCACCGAGCAGCGCGAGCGCATCGCCAAGAGCCGCGAGAAGATCGCGAAGATGAACACCGCGCGCGCCGCGGCCAGAGGCGCGCTGGCCAAGGGAGGCCCAGCGCCAAAGGCAGATCAGCATGCGGGCACCCAACAAGACGATCTGCGAAAGGATCTGCAAGACGCTCTCCAAGGAGGTCCTGAGGCGGGGCTGGGAGGAGATCTTCCAGCGGAACTTGGAGGCGCTCTCCAAGACCGTCTTGAAGCACGTCGTCGAGAGCCTCCTGGAGAAGCTCTTGGAGAACGTCTTGACGCCTTCCTCACCCCTCACCACCCACCACCCACCTCAGTACCAGCAGCCATCCATCCGCCAGCCGGGGTGCGTGTGCGGCCCACGCTCGAGCAGGCGTGCGCCATCGCGCCTGAGATCGGCCTCACGCCCGCTCAGGCCGAGACCTGGTGGCTCGCCCGCGAAGCCAGCGAGTGGCTGCGCAGCAGCAACGGCGCCCTCATGCCCGTCGGCGACAACTGGCGCGCCGACGCCAAAACCTTCACCCAAAACGCCCTCCAACGCCGCCACCCCCAGGGCAACCCACGCGCAGCTCCACCGCGCAGCGACACCGCGAATGCGCCGGGGAGGTATGCGTGAGACTCGATGCTCAATGCTTGCAGCGCTCACAGCCAGCAGCGCGCCATAGCGAGGCACCCCTCTTCCCTGCAGCCACCTCCTTCGCCAAAGCTTCGCCGGACAAGCCCCCGGGCAAGCCAAGGCAGCATTCCACCGCAGCAAAAACACCCCTCGGCCCTCCGCCCTCCCGCCCTCCGCCCTCCGCCCTCCGCCCTCCGCCCTCCGCCATCCAGCATCCAGCATCCAGCATCCAGCATCCAGCATCCAGCATCCAGCATCCAGCATCCAGCATCCAGCTACCACATCCTACCATGCAAACCCTCGCCCAAAATCTGCGCGCCGCCGTTGCGCCACCCGGCCCGAATGCTCCAGCCGAGCTGCACCTCCACGTGCTCGACTGGCCCTGGCGCTTTGACGTTTACCACCCCGGCCTCCGCCCCGTGCTCCCCGCCGTCCAGGCCTTTTGCAGCGCCATCATCCGGCGCGAGCCGCCCCGCCGCTGGCTCTCCCTCCTCGGCCCCTCCGGCGTGGGCAAGACCCATGTGCTGAAGCAAGCGCTGGCCTGCCTGCAAAGCGCCGCCGCACACGGCCACTGGCGCATCCCCACCCCCACCGGCCACCGCAGCCCGCAAATGGCCCACCTCATCCCCGCCGTCGATCTCGAAGACTACCGCGCCCCGCGCGACTACGCCCGCTACGATCTCATCTACATCGAAGACATCGGCAGCGGCGCGGCTCTGGATCATCGCGGCCCCGGCGCCGTCACCCGCAGCCGCATCGCCGAGCTGCTGCAGCTTCGCTCCGGGAAGTGGACCCTCCTCGATGCCAACTTCTACCGCAAAGAGATCGAGACGCAGCTGGATGGGCGTATTGCGTCGCGGCTGAAGCGCGATGGGAGCTGGATGGTCGAGGTGCCGCAGGGGGTGGGGGATTTCTGGGATCGGTGAGCCAAACACCACTCCACTTAATTCCTTGTGCTTCAACCTTTTAATAAAATCAGAGAGAATTTAGGTGTTAGCATGAACACAGAGAAAATTTGAAAATGTATTTGCCCTACTTTACATGACAACAGACCACCATATGCCCACACAGCCGACAAAATCGTCCACGCGACTGCTTTCAAATGAGGGCTGGGATGATTGCGTGATGGGTACGTTTTTGCGCGCCACTGATGACTGGCATCATGGGCCGGAAAGCCGCAGTCACGCGCATGCTCTTCGGCGTTTATTTGAAGATGTCAAAATCGATGCGGTTCTCTGCATTGAGGGACGACCTACGGTTTGTGTTAAAAATGCCATTTCGCTGGATAATCGCGGCATCGAGGCCATACGGAGTCAGCTCTGGAATCTAGGAGCCACCACCTTACTGATCGTGGAGAGGCAAAGTGAGGTTCAGGTGTTCTCCACGTTTGTCCGTCCAGCCAAACCGGGTGAGAATTCAAGCGCCGTCTTGGATGATGAAACCATCACCGATCTGGAATCGGCTGCACTCGCGCTGCGACTGCGGAAGATGATTCGGCGTATCGAGACGGGGGCCATCTATCGTGATCATGCCCCGCTGTTTGATTCCAAAGAAGTTGTCGATCAACTGCTGCTTAGCAATCTGAAAGAGCTTCGCAATCTCATCTGTCCGCAGCGCGATGCCTGGAACTACCGGCGTGCTCATGCCTTAATCGGCAAATTCCTTTTCTCCAGCTATCTGCTGGATCGTGGCGTCATTGGCGATGCCTACCTCAAAAAGAACGGACTGCCCGCCGCCGAAGACATGCAGCAGCTTCTTACGAGCGAGCTTGTGAGTCAGGGTACCACCTTGAACATCTTGTTCAAGGCGCTGCAGCGGGACTTTAATGGTTCGTTGTTTGGAGATCAGAACACTTCCACAAGTGACGCAGAGGTGAATCATTTCATAAGGTTCCTAGCAGGCGAGGATTTGCGCAGCGGGCAGCTATCATTGCGGTTCAAACTTTACGACTTCAGCTTCATCCCCGTGGAGCTCATCAGCTCCATTTATCAGGAATTCCTGGCTGCGGAAGCTGAGGCAGACGCACAACCAACGACAAGGAACCAGCCGCGCAACAACGGCCAGCGTGTCCAGGGTGCATACTATACGCCGCCTCGCCTCGCCGAACTGACCATCGACATCGCCACGGAAGGCTGGGACACGCTTCTGGACAAACGCTGCATGGACGGGGCCTGTGGCTCTGGCATCTTCCTGGTCATTTTGTTCGTGCGCATGGCGGAGGAATGGCGGCGCAGGAATCCTGGCGCGGCCACGGATGCCCGGTATGAGGCGCTCAAGGGTCTGCTGGCGCACAACATCAGCGGAGTGGACATCAATCTCACCGCCTGCCTGGTCACCTGTTTCAGCCTTTACCTGGCGTTCTTGGATCAGATGGATCCAAAGGATGTCACGGAACTTCGCGAGGCACTAGAGCAAACAGCCCAGCACAAGCTGCTGCCACGCATTCTGTGGGAAAAAAAGGATGAGTCAGCGCCCCGTCCGCCACGGCTGCGCACCATCCGTGAACTAGACTTTTTTGAACTGACTCCTGGCCAAGATTTCGACCTTGTGGTGGGCAATCCTCCCTGGGTCAGCCGCAAGGAGGCTGCATCTGCGGAGCGTTGGCTGTTTTCTGAGAAAGACAATCCTGCGGCCAAAGGGCTCACGAAGTCAGTTCGCGGTCAAACGTTGTTTCCAGCCAAGGAAGTGGCCTGTGGGTTCATGTGGAAGGCGAGTCTGCATGCTAAAGCGAGCGGGCGCGTGTGCCAGGTGCTGCCCTCACGTGTCTTTCTTTCCAATAACACGGATCGCTTTCAGGCGCATTGGCTGAAGCAGCACCGACTGGAGTCTGTCTGGCTGCTGGCAGACTACAGGTTCATTCTTTTCCCAGGAGCAGACTGCCCATGTTTCATTGGACGCTATCGCCCACGCAAAGAGGGAGAAGCCTTCGGCGACTTTGATTTTGTGAGCCCCAAGGTGGAGAGCTTTGATCCACGCGAGGCTCTGCTGCCCGTGCAAGCCGAAGACCAAAAACGACTCTCTGAACAAAGCATGATGGATGCGGCCATCCAAGATCGTGCCGCGTTCGGTTGGAAAAGGCATCACTGGGGAACGCCGCGTGACATCAAGCTGGTGGAAAGATTGATGAAGCTGCCGAAGATTGAGCGGCTGACTTATCAGCCTGGAAAGGGGCAGAAACCGAAGGGGGAAAAACGCTGGTCTCGAGGCCAGGGCTTTCAGCCTGCGACAGACAGCACACCCAAGCCCAAACACATTCCTTGGAAACAATCCGACAGTTACCTTCCTGCCAGATCATTCGTCAGCCACCTAATTTTGCTCCGTGAGCAAACTGAAAAAATAGGCACCAAATATCAAGAGTACGAACTCCGCCGCTCTCCCGCGCCTCAGCTTTTTCAAGCGCCCTTGGTTCTTGTCAATCAAGGCTTCACTCAGTTTGTTTTCTCAGACTTTGATGTGTTTTTCCAGGATTCACTCCAATCCATCAGCGCCCCAAAGGCAGATGAATCAAAGCTTCTTTTTCTTACTGCGGTGTTGGCAAGTCCACTGGCTCAGTATCTCGGCCTGCACACCTCGGTGAACATGGGCATTGAGCGGGACAAGGTCTCGTTTGAAGAGCTTCTAAAACTGCCGTTTCCGCTGCCGAAAGACATGCCGGATCAAGCCGCAGCCCAGCGCACTATGGATGAATGCGCGTTGATATTCCGTGAACTGCAGGATGACCTCGCGAGGCCGCAAAATCTTTTGGCACGCGAACGCCTTGTGGATACAGCCAAGCGCAAGCTAGGCACCAAAGTGTACAACTACTTTGGCATTTCGAAATGGGAGCGGCACCTCATCGAAGATGGGGTGGCCGTAAGCCTCGCCAGCGCCACACCTGCTTCCCGCAGTTCTGACACACTGGTAACAACGCTGCCATCGCGGGAAAGCCACCGTAAAGAGTATGCTGATGAACTGATTGGCACTTTCAAAGGGTGGACTCGGACGAAAGAAAACCTGTGGGCCACCACCACTCTCGCTCCTGCATCAGGCCTGGCCATGCTTACGTTTGGAGTGGGCGGCAAGCCGAGGGAGTATGCAGAAACCAATGGGGAAGCGCGGATTGAAAAACTGCTGGCGGCCCTCAGAGAATCCAGCGCAGCGGACGAAGGGGCAGTCTTCCGCCGCATGCGCAGCTTTGCCTACTATGAAGGGACCAAGGTTCATCTGCTCAAGCCTCTGAACCGGCGCCACTGGACACGCACTGCGGCGCAGAACGATGCCGACGCCATTATCGCCCAAATGATGGAGGACGATGGATGGGACGCTTAACCAAACATGGCTCCAGCTCTGCACTGCGCCGGGCGCTCTTCCCCGACGGCTTTGCTGGAGAGGTCATGAATCTCATTCATGACACATGGCAGACCTTCACAATGCACCGAACCGTACGCCATGAAGAACCCATCACTGCTCTGCTGGCCGATGAACTGGTGAATGAGTATGAAAAGCGCGGCTGGCCGTGGTTCATCATTCCCGAGGTGCCCGTGACTGATGCGACGTTTGGCACTCAACTGGCACGCACGGACATCAGGTTCTTTCACCGTGACTTCAAACAACGCATCTCTTTCGTTGTAGAGTGCAAACGCCTGCATGTACGGACGGACTCAGGCTTCAAACATCTGGCGGATGAGTATGTGGATGAAGGCCTGCTCCGTTTTGCCAACAGCAGGTATGCCGAAGGTCTGCCCTGCGGAGGGATGGTGGGCTATGTCATGGACAATGAAGTGGACAAGGCTTTCAACCGCGTGAAAACGGAAATTCTGCAGAAGCTCCCCGCTCTTAAAATGAAAAACGCACAGGCGCTGCGACACCCCTCATTGGTTCTTAAAGGTCGCCCTCACAGTGCTGATACTGCCCATCAGAGAAAAGACGGCAATTTTCTGGTCCATCATTTGCTGGTGGGTGTACGCAGTCGGACTGGCTCTTAAACTACTGGCGCACTCGGAACTTTGCACCCCGTGCAAACGGTGCTCATCTGCTACCGCCCCCATCTTCTACGCATGCGCCTCCATCTGAACTACCAAGCGGCTGGTGAAGCCGATAGCTTCGGATTTGAAGATGAGCTGATTTTCGACGGGGTTGATTGCGCAGGTTTTTGACGGCGGTTTCATTGGTGGGGCGGAGGGGTTCGTCCTGGGGCGCGCTGAGGCTGAGTGGTGCGGGCGGCTTTGGGGTTCTTTGTGAAGAAAGGACTTGAATTTGGGGGCGAAGATCCCAATCGGTGATGGGTGCCGCTGGGCGCGAATTTGGATACCAGAAACTACCATCACAGACCATGGCGCGCAAATCATCTCAGGCACCCACCGCCCCGCCCGGCGCTTTGGAAGCGGATCTGGTCCATTTGAGGCCGGGGCCGCGCGCGTTCATCGCCCAGCGGCGGGCGCAGGGGATGACGCTGCGGGAGAAGGTGTTTGAACTGCACGTGAGCCAGGCGCGGCCGCTGCTGGAGGTGGCGCGCATGCTGGGGGTGAAGGTCCATCTGGTGAGCTATCACTGGCAGCAGTTGCAGAAGCAGATTCTTGCCAACGCGCCGAGCAGCCCGGATGACTTTGCGGTGCTGCGCGAGCGCATTGGCGCGATGTTGTGGCGGACGATCGCGCAGACCTGCCCGGAAGAAGAGGCCCTGCCCTTCACGCTGAACGCTGACGGGGAGGTCGGACCCGGAGCCGAAGTTGCAGTAAAAGGCGCCGTCACTACAGCCGTGCCTGTTCCCATGACCGCTCCGCAGGTGATGGCCATCCGGCTGAAGGCGCTGGAGCAACTGGCGAGGCTGTACGATCTGGGGCTTGACAGCGGCGCGCGCGCGGACCCCACCGCCCTGCCCTATGCGACGCCGGAGGAAATCGCCGCAGCGGCGAGGGAGAGGGTGATGGATTTGCATGAGTGATGGGGTCGAGAACTTCAAAGGAACCCTGATCGTGACCTTGGAAGCTGATGCCGCTGGCTTGCGGCATGACAGATTCAAGATGCCCGTTTCATAGGGGGATCCGCCCCCTGCCCTTTTGCTGAAGGAGATCATTGGGTCGAGCAAAGTTTAACCCCCTGGGAATGGCGGCCTGCCAGGGGTCAGACCTAGCACCTGCACCACAGCCTCAAGAATAACCCACCTGCACGCGGCAGAATTGACGTGCCAAGGTGCTGTCAGAACCCCCCTCACGCCTTGCCACCGGCCTTTTTCAGCTCATCCACCAAGCGCTGCGTGGCCTGAGTATCCGCGTGGTCCTGGCCCAGCAGCTTCTGGCGGCCTGTCAGCGCGGCCTGTGCGTAGGGCAGGGCCTGCTGGGGCTTGTTGAGTTCCTTGAGACAGAGCGCCAGGCTGTGGCTGGCGTTGAGGGTGTCCGGACTTTCAGCGCCGAGCCCCTGCTGGCACAGGGGCAGCACCTGGCGGTACTCCTGTTCGGCGTCGGCGGGTTCCTTCAGTTCATACAAGGCTCTGGCCAAGTGCAGGCGGGTTTCCAAGGTCTTGCGGTGCTGCGAGCCGAGCACCTGGGTGGCGGCGGGGATCAAGCTGCGGCACTGATCTTTCACCTCTGCGTATTTGGCGGCTAAAACCATGAGTGTGACGAGGTCGCAGTGGCAGCGCACCTTTTCATTTTCTGCGGCCTTGCCCAGGTGCCCGTAGAGCTCCAGCACCTGGCTGTATTCCACGGCGGCCTCGTCCAGCCTGCCCTGGCCGCGCAGGACTTTGGCGAGATTCCAGCGTGCGTGCAGAGTGGTGTCTGCCTCTGGGCCAAGCGCGCGGGTGTCGGTGGCAATGAGGCTGCGGCTCAGCACTTCGGCCTCTGCGAGTTTGCCTTGGTAAATTTTGGCCACGATGATTTCGCCCTGGCTGTTGAGGGCTTCTTTGCTCTCGGCTCCGCGTAGCCGTTCGTGGATGACCTGCAGCCGGCCAAACTCCGCTTCGGCCTCAGTCAGTTTTGCCAGATCGCGCAGCAGGACGGCGGAATTCCAGCGTAGCTGCAGAGTTTTGGCGTCTTCCGGACCGAGCACTCTGGTGAAGACCGGGATGAGGCTGCGGTTGTGCGCTTCAGCCTCGGCGAGTTTGCCCTGGGCCGTCAGGTTCGGGGTGAGCTCGGACTGGCAGAGCAGGGTGTCGGGATGTTCCGCACCCTTGGTCTTTTGCAGCAGGGTCAGCAGCTTGCGAATCTGGGTTTCGGCTTCCGCGTATTTCCCGAGCACACTCAGCAGGAGGACGACTTTCCGGCGTGCAGTCAAAACCTTTTCGTCCGCCGTACCGAACACCCGGGCGAGAGTGGGGATGATCGTGCGGTACTGCTCTGCGACCTCCGCGTGTTTGCCCTGGTCGCACAGAGCGTCATAGAGTTGGGTCTTGTAGATCAGGGTGTCCCGCTGCTCCGCACCATTCACCTTGATCATTGCTGGCAGCAGCTTGCGCAACTGGGTTTCGGCTTCCGCGTATTCCCCCAGATGAATCAAGGATTGGATCATTTTTTTGCGTGATTGCAGGGTGTGTTTGTCGGCAGGACCGAGCACCCTGTCCATGACGGGGAGGGCACTGCGGCAGCGCGCGGCTGCCTCTGTGTACTTGTCTTGCAGTATCAGGGCGAAGATGAGGTTTGACTCGGCTTTCATGTATTCGGGGCTCTCCGCGCCAAAGACGCGCTGCAGCAGAGGCAGCAACTCCCTGAGCTGCACTTCTACGTCAGCATCCAGCTTTTCGGCACCGAGGATTTCCGCCAGCAGCATCCAGGCTTCCAAGGTTCTTTTATCCATGCCACCGAAGGCCTGGCCGCGTGCCACGGTGAGCGCGCGCGCCGCCGCTTCCGCCTCCGCCAGCTTGTGCGCATCGCGCAGGTCGAAGATCGCGCTGAACGCATCCGGGCCGATGTCCGCCGCCGCGCGGGCTGTGTGAAAATGCAGGGTGCAAAGGAGCAGGAGGCAGGCAAGCAGCGGCTTCATGGGGGCGAAGGGTTAAGAGCCCGGAGTAAAGGAGGGGCCGAGAGGCGTGGCAAGCTTCTTTCCATGGGCTTGCCGCCTGTTTGCTGCTCTGTGTGTGTCCCACTGCTGCACTCCCAGGCTGAGCTGAGGAGACTGATGAATTTTCAGCGCGCTTGATGGATGAACTCAACTCGTGACATGGGTGGAATGGATTGGCGTAACGCTGGTATTTTCAAGCATGAACAACCATAACCGCTGCCGCAACGCAGATCCGGGAGCACTTTTTACGCAGGCAAACGAACAATTTCGCTTGCGATTCCAAATACGGGCCCAAGGGGTGTAGGACTGACAGCCTGACGCGGTGAAGAACTCGGAGGGGAAGGAACTGGATGCTGGATGCCCGATTCGCAGCTCGCAGCTCACAGCTCACAGCTCACAGCTCAGAGCTCACAGCTCACAGCTCACGGCCTTTGGGGCGGGTTCCTCATTTCACGTTCACGGGCTCCATCGTCGGCTCGTCTTCACGGATCACGGGCTCCACAGCTCCGGCTTCCCATCCTCACACCTTTTTCTTTTTTCCCACTTTTTCGGCCATCCCTCCGGCGCCCCTCCGCAGACCTAAAAACCGTCGTCCACAGCCTCTCCCCCCCCTTTGACCATGCCACGCAAAACACCCGCCCACCGGACACGCGCAGGAGAGGCCTCCGAGGCCTTGGCAAAGGAGGCCGAGGCCCCGAAGGCGGGCGCCCTGGAGGGCGGACTCGCCCACCTCCAGCCCGGCGTCCGCGCCCACATCGCCCGCCGCCGCGCCCAGGGCATCACCCTGCGGGATCGCGTCTTCGATCTCCACGTCCACCAAAACATCCCCCTCCACCAAGTCGCCCGCACCCTCGGCCTCAGCCAGACCGCCGTCGGCAATCACTGGCGCCGCCTGCAGGATCAGATCATCGCCCACGCCCCCCGCAGCCCAGACGACTTCGCCGTCCTCCGCGAGCGCCTCGCCGCCATGCTCTGGGACACCATCCACCTCACCATCCCAGCCCTTCAATCGTCCTCGTCCTCGTCCTCGAACTCGAACTCGAACTCGAACTCGAACTCGAACTTCACCCCCTCTGGCCTCATCCAGGATCAAGCATCCAGCATCCGCCATCCAGCATCCAGCACTGACCATCCCTCCTCCCGCAACACAGAAACCCCAGCCCACACCTCCACCCCCACCAGCACACCACCCACCCCCACGGCCAGCGCACAGTCAGTCATACTTACGCCAGTGCCGGCATCGGCACCGCCCCCACCGATGCTCGCCATCCGGCTCAAGGCCCTCGAGCAGCTCGCCCGCCTCTACGATCTCAGCCTCGACACCCGCGCCCCCAGCTACACTCCCCACCCCTACCTCACCCCCACCGAAATCAGCCAACTCGCCCACGACCGCATCATCGACCTCCACGATCACCACGCTTGAGCCACCCGCCTGCAGCGAAAAGGAAATCCTACTCGCCCTCCTACACCGACTCGTCCTCGATCCCTCCGCTCCTTCAGCGCCCACACCCTCGCGAGAGCCTTTCCTCACCCCACGGCCATCATCATGTCCCTTGCCCGCTTGTACTGGATTTTCAGATCCCTGCCGTCCCACACGGCTTCGCAGGACTCCAGGCGGTAGTTGTCGCCTTGGTTCCAGCTCATGCCGATGAAATCTTCGATCAGATCCTTCACAAACACCCGCTCCCCTTCCTCAATGTCCGGCGGGATGAGATAGGCCGCGAAAGGCTCAGGAAAGCGATGCGGGTAGTAGTAGGTCCAGTCCATGACCTCCTTCCAATGTTCTCCTGGAAATCCACCGCGAAAATCATGGATGACTTCGATCTCTCCGGTCAGCGTGTTCTGCCAGACGGAGAGCTTGCTGCGAATCTTCTTCCCTGGCTTCACCGGCCTCACCAGCGGGCGGAAGCCAGCCTTCGCCGCCTTGTTGATCGCTCTTTCAGTCCTCGCGGTTTTGATCACGCGCAGGTCTTTTTTGAGTCCAGGTTGCTTGTTTTTCATCTCGGTAGGTCAGGGTCAGGTTGTCTTGATTCAGGTCCACTTTCAGGCAGGCATGGCGGTTCCCCGCCATCAGCACCAGCAGTTCTTCTTCCGTTCGCAGCGCCGTATCCGTCACCGCATGCTGGCAGATCTCGCAGCGCCGTTCAGCGGGATCATCCGCAGGCCCCAGCTTGCGCCAGTCCAGCCGGAAGGGGCAGTGCAGCCGCTTGATCAGCCGCCCGTCATCGGTGAAGAGGCGCTGCGTGTGCGGGTTGAATTTCATGCTGGCTCTGGGTCACGACGTTGGGAGGTTGGCCTTCGACGCCGCCAAAATCTGTGTCTGCTCTTTGGAATTCATGGCCGATGATTGAGGGTGGAGGCGTGAGGTCAAAGGAAAGTGTGTGGCCGTTACGGACGAGTCACCGCTCAACCAGCTTCGCTGACTCTGGGTCATAGCGGAAGTTTCCGATTGTTCCGGCTATCAGCTTTTGAATGGCTTCCTCAATCACAGGCAGCGGCACAAGAAACCATTCCTTCGGCTCCACTTGAAAGCCAAATCGATCTTTCAGTTCCACATCCAGCCGCGCGGCAGCGAAAAACTTGTGGAGGAGCGTTTCGAGTCCCTTGCGGTTGATGTTTGCCAGTTTGAAACTCGCTACGACTTCTACATCAGCCAGAAGATAAGTTGGATCCTTTTTGGCATTGCTGATCCGGGGCTTCACTTCCCCGCCGGTCACGCCGATCTTGTGAATCACCGCCCGGTTTTCCGCAACAAATGAGTTCTCAGACTTGCTTCGAAGCACGTAGATATAACCTGCTGGCAGATCGTCGTTGCCTTCCTCGTCCGTGAAGAGAGGCCCGAGGTCGGGGTCCGTGATACGGCGGCTGGTTTTGTCCTTGTTCAGCGCACGCTGAAGTGAGCGAACGAGCAGATCACTTTCGGTGCCGTTGTCATAAACAACTCTCAGCCTTCGATCTGGCCGCCCATAGTCGTTCACAAACGGTTCGCCCATGTCTGCCACGATGACTTTCTGGCCGTCGAGGATGAAAACCTCCCCCTTGTTCACCTCGGCATTGTCTTTGAATTTCAGCGTTTGGCGCAGGCCCGCAGCCAGATCGCTTTGCACCTTTTCAAAGAGGGGTTTGAAATCCTCAAAGTCCTTGCAGGGATTCCGCTGGGCGATTTCTTCGGCAGATTTGATTTCATCTCGAGACCGGACGTGCACCAGCTCGGTGACATCAGCGGAGGAAGCGACCTCCACGCCCAAGGCGGCAAGCAGCGCTTCGTCGCTGGGTTCTTCTCGCACCATGGTGTCGGACATAGTCCATCTTTCGCCGAGCAACCCTTGAGTGTCGATGCCATTCACTATCTCGCGGCATTCCGTCGATGCGCGGATTTGGTCAAGCCTCACTGCGTACAGCCGCTCAAAGATGTCGCCCTCTTCTCCATGCCCTGGCGCATGCCCATGCTCCGCATAGAAGCGTTGGATCTCTTCAAACCCTGCGATGATGCGCTGTTCACGGGCGGAGCGCCCGCCGCTGGCTGTGGCCTGCGCTTCGACACCCAAATCAGTGAGCAAGTCGAGATCGTCTTCTGTGATGGTCTTAGACATTCTGGCTCTCCTTTGCTTTGCGCTGCAGCAGGGCAATGCCCTCTGCCATGCGTTTTTCCCACGGATCGGCAGCGGTGAGAGAGGGCAGCCTTCCCTTCTCCTGTTTGAAGCGAAGCGCCCGTTTGGCGAGTTCTCGCGCTTCTTCAAGTGTGAGGGTGCTGCGCTTGGCGGCAATGACCTCAGCCACCTGCTTGAGTCGTTCCTCGCTCATCGACTTGGCCAGGATCGCATAGGCTTCTCCGAAAGGATTGATCCGGTCGATGAGGTCGATGTCGAGTTCCCGCACACTCAGCGCATACTTCCGAATGCCGGCGATGAGGGACATGTTGGGCGTGTCGTCTTCCCCGCCAGTGTTCAGCACCTTTTTCGCCTGCTGGACGAGGTTGAGCGCGGCGATGGCGTGCTGGCGCACCGTTTCCTGGTCTTCCTCTGCGAGGTGCGGGTAGGCTTCCTTCACGATCTTCCCCATGCGGACCTGCGTCAGTTCTTCCGGCACCAGCTCAGGGTCAAACAGTCCGCGCTCCACGGTGGGCTTGTCCTGCACAAAGCTGGTGATGAGTTCATTCAAATCCTCACGGCAGATGCGCTCTGCTTCCGGGCTTTTCGGTTCCGCGAGTCCCTTGATCTCCAGTTGGATGGTGCCCGTCTGCGGATTCACACCCACATTGCACCGGGTCGGGTCATACCCGCTTTCACCGTAGTCAAAACCGGGAGTCGGCGCATTGTTGGGGTTCTTCGGTTTGAACTCAAAGCGCGGTGCCAGCACCTGCTCCATGAGCAGACTCGCGGCGATGGCCTTGAGCGTGTCATTCACCGCTTCCGTTACGGCCTGCGCGCTGGCATCCGGCTCGGCGATCAGGTTGGTGAAGCGTGTCTTGAACTTCCCGGGTGCATCCCGCGTGGCACGGCCAATGATCTGCACAATCTCCGTGAGACTGGAGCGATAGCCCACCGTCAGCGCGTGCTCACACCAGATCCAGTCAAAGCCTTCTTTCGCCATGCCCAAAGCGATGATGATGTCCACATGCTCGCGGTTGTACTTTTGAGCCGGGTCTCTGAGTGAAGCCAGGACCTTGTCCCGCTTGGCTGCATCGTCGTCCACGAGGTCAGCGATGCGCAGCAGCTTGCCGTTTTTTGCCTTCACAAGCTGGAAGCCGGTTTTGGGGTCGGTGCCCTGCCATTCACCGAGTTCATGAATGATGTGCTCTACCTCCTTGATCTTGTCTCCCAGGGACTCGCGGGCATTCACGTTTGGGATGTGAACGATGGTCTTCTCATCCGGGTTGAGCACACTGATGATTTTATCCGAGTACTGGTCGGTGTAGAAGTAGTAGCCAATGTCGAGCTGCTTGAGGTATTCATAGCCGTTGAGCTGCTCGTAGTAGGTGTAGGTCACGGGCTCGAACTTCGACTCATCTTCCGGCTGCAGCACCGCCTCGGCATCGCCACGGAAGTAGGAGCCGGTCATGGCCACGATATGCACTTTGTTCCGCGCCATGAACTGGCGCACATGCTCGCCGAGGCGGTTGTCGGGATTCGCGGAGACGTGGTGGAATTCGTCCACGGCGATCAGTCGGTCATCGAAGGCCGCCACGCCAAATTTATCCACGGCAAAGCGGAAGGTGGCATGGGTGCAGACCAGCGCCTTGCCCCCGCTTTCCAGAAATGCCTTCACGGACTCCACCTTGCCGCCGTTTTCACTGCCCGGCGCGTCGCAGAGATTCCACCGGGGCTCCACCTTCCAGTCCGCCCAGAAGCCATGCTGGGTCAGCGCCTCATCATGGAAGCTGGCACCGATGGATTTTTCCGGCACCACGATGATGGCCTGCTTGAGCTTTTGGTTCTCCAGCTTGTCCAGCGCGATAAACATCAATGCGCGGCTCTTGCCTGAGGCCGGGGGTGATTTGATGAGGAGGTACTGCTCCCCGCGCTTCTGATAGGCGCGCTCCTGCATGACACGCATGCCCATTGCGTTGAAGCGGGTGGAGCTGCCATCCTGCGCGTAGCGGACGGAGACGGAGGGAATGCAGGGGGGAGGAGGATTCATTGAGGTGAAGATTTGAAGAGGTCCAGATACTCCTGGAAAACAAAGAGGCGGTTGCGGCGCTGGCCAGTCACCTCTCGGAGCACGCCTGCGGCCACGAGATCGTTGATCACAGCAGAGACGGTGTTTACCGAGACGCCCGTGGCGGCCATCGCTTTCTTCACGTCGATCACCGGCTGGGCGTAGAGCTGGCGCATGAGAGTCTGCGCCGTGACCAAACGCTGCGCGCTGAAGCGCGGCATCACCTCGGCGTCGATCCGCTGCTTCAAATTCAGGATGGCGCGAAACACGCCGGCAGAGTTCCGGGCTGTCTCCTCCACGCCGTAGAGGAAGAACACCAGCCACTCCCGCAGGTGGTTGCCATGCCGCACGGCCATCAGGTGATCCACGTAGGCGGTCTTGTGCCGCTCAAAGTAATCAGAGAGGTAAAGCGCGGGCTTCTTCAGCAGGCCCTTCGCCGCCAGATACAGCGAAATCATCAGCCGCCCCAGCCGCCCGTTCCCATCCAGGAAAGGGTGGATGGTCTCAAACTGATAATGGGCGATGGCGATGCGCAGCAAAGGATGGGCAAACAGATCCTCTGCGTGCAGCAGCCGCTCCAGATCACTCATCAGTCCCACCACATGCTCGTGGTGCGGAGGGACGAAGGCGGCGTTCTTCAGGCTCACGCCGATCCAATTCTGACTCTTGCGGAACTCCCCCGGCTGCTTGCGCTCTCCCCGCACGCCTGCCAGCAGCACCTCATGGGTTTGCTTGAGCAGGCGGTTGGAAAGCGGCAGCTCATCCAGCGCATGCACCGCGAAGTGGATGGCGTGGATGTAGTTCTGGACCTCCGCCCAGTCGTCCCGGTCCTCTGGCTTCAGGTCGGCCTTGTCTTTGAAGGCATCCTCAATGTTGGTCTGCGTGCCCTCGATGCGGCTGGACTGCGTGGCTTCCTTGGCCACATGCATGCGGATGAAGAAATCAATGTCCGGGATGAGCTGGGCAAAGGCATTCAGCTCCCCCAATGCCCGGTCTGCCCGGCCCAGCAGGTCGGTCAGCTCCGGGTCGGAAACCGCCCATTCGTGACAGATCGGCTCTGGGAGAAAGGCCTTGTATTCGAGGAACGGCTCGTATTGGCCAGCCAGAAAGGCGGAGATGTCCATATGTCAAACAAAGTTAAAATTCTGAAATAACAGACTTCCTTATTTCAGAAAAGGGGGATAATAAAATTATTATTTCAGGAAATGAAGAATTTCTGAAATAACGGAATGTGCTATTTCAGGCCCTGTGGGGGCCCACCGGAAAATTGAACACCTGTTCAAAATCTTTGGGGGCTCATGCTGCGGAAGCTTTTGCTTTCCGTGTCGGTGTTTTCTGGGGTGCGGCCTGTCGCGTGGTCATCTGAGTGTAGAGTTCAAAGAGCTTTTCCAGGCGCTCGGTGTCGTTCTTGAAGCGGCGGCCGATGTAGATGCGCTCCAGCGTCTCGTCGTTGCGCTCGTGGGCGGCACGCAGGTTGGCGGGCATCTTCTCGGGAGCGTAAAGATCGGCAATCGTCGCCGGGAAATGCGCCTCGCGAGCGAGCAGGATGTCCTCCGCGCAACGCGTTAGATCGGCTTTGTTTTGCTCGGTGAGCGTGGGGACGGGGAAGGTGTTCCAGCCGAGGGTGTTTGAGTAGGAAAAGTCGGTTCGCATCCGCACACAGACCGTGCCGATCCAAACCCAGTGCAGTCGCGAGGCGATGAGTGCCATGTTCCAGAGCGGAGCGTCGTAGAGGGCGAAGCATTTATCGGAAATGATGGTTCCGGGCTGCATGAGAGCCGTGGGCAAATAGTCGCGGTTCTCAGAGCTTACGCGTGGCACAACGATCAAGGTTTCGTCTCCGACTTGACGGACCTGCTGGAAAGCATGTGGCCGCGATGCTGTGTCTCGTGTCAGTTTCTTTGTGCTTTTTAGACGCTCAGCCTCGA
>JANYCZ010000067.1 GCA_025360015.1 Verrucomicrobiota bacterium
TCACTCGGTTTTACCCTCGTTCCGTTGCTTCTGTGTTTTTTAAAAGATCGTTTCTGATTCCAGGATTCTCGAACCGCTTTCGCGTCTCGCTTTCCTTTTCTCAGCCCGCGTTTTTCGCTGCGGGTTAGGAGAGTAGGGCAGGTTCAGAACCCTGCAACTACATTGTGCTGCTTTTTGCAAAAAACTTTCGTCCGAAGCATCCATTCAGCCCTTTCGGGCCGATTCGCACCCCATGCTGCACACACAAGGAGTCGGTGATAATCACCTGATTGAAATGGGCTGTTTGTCTACGCAAACACGACTTTATTAAGCGTCATAATCCCCTCGTCTTCTTGAGATCCCGTCCGCCTAGGTTTGCATCGCCTCAAAAACTCGATTCATTTGGAGCCTGCATCACGCATGACCCTCGTCTCCACTCACTTTCAGGGACGATTGCTCTTGATGTCGATCGACATTCTTGGCTGCACCCGAGTCATCATGAGCGGGCCTCGCTTTCAGTGGCTCTCCTGAGCTTCGAAAACCCGGCTCGTGCACACCCGATTGGGTTTAATATCCTCATAAGTGAGCCACGAAGGCGATTGCGCCCTGTGTTCCCTCCTCCCCTCAGATACTGCGGTCCACGAACGGCCTCTAGAGTGTGAGTCGGTCAAAAAAATGGTGTCATTCGTGCTACGCTTGCTATTTCGTTGGACTGCTACCACCCCAATGAACACCACTCACACCTTCACCACTGGCTCCGGAGCTCCCGGCAAGTATTATTCTCTTCCTGAACTGGAGACCACCGGCGTCGGCAAAATCTCCCGCCTGCCGATCTCCATCCGCATCGTGCTGGAGTCCCTGCTGCGCAATCTGGATGGCAAGAAGGTCACTGAGGCGGATGTCAAAAACCTCGCGAACTGGAACGCGAAGGCCCCCGGCGAGTATGAGATCCCCTTCACCGTCGCCCGCATCGTGCTGCAGGACTTCACCGGCGTGCCTCTCCTGGTCGATCTGGCCGCCATGCGCTCCAAGGTGAAGGAACTCGGCAAGAATCCAAAGATGGTCGAGCCCCTCGTGCCCGTCGATCTCGTCGTCGATCACAGCGTGCAGGTGGACTTCGCTGGCACGCAGGCGGCGCTGAATCAGAACCTTGAGCTCGAGTTTGAGCGCAACAAGGAGCGTTACCAGTTCCTTAAATGGGGTGAGCAGGCCTTCAACACCTTCAAGGTCGTGCCTCCAGGCATCGGCATCGTGCATCAGGTGAATCTCGAATACCTCGCCAAGGGCGTGCTCGAAAAAGACGGCGTGTATTACCCCGATTCGCTCGTCGGCACCGACTCACACACCACCATGATCAACGGCCTCGGCGTCGTCGGCTGGGGCGTGGGCGGCATTGAAGCCGAAGCAGGCATGCTCGGCCAGCCAGTGACCTTCCTCGTCCCGGAAGTCGTCGGCGTGTATCTTAAAGGCGCTCTCAAAGAAGGCGTCACCGCCACCGACCTCGTGCTCGAAGTCACCCAGAAGCTGCGCAAGCTCGGCGTCGTCGGCAAATTCGTCGAGTTCTACGGCCCGGGCGCTGTCAGCCTGCCCGTCACCGACCGCGCGACCATCGCCAACATGGCCCCCGAATACGGCGCCACCATGGGCTTCTTCGGCGTTGATGAAGAGACCATCGCCTACCTGCGCGGCACCGGCCGCAGCGAAGAGCTCTGCACAACCGTCACCAATTACTACAAGGCCCAGGGCATGTGGGGCATCCCGACCGAAAAAGGCGCGCTCGAATTCACCACTGAGATAGAAATGGACCTCAGCACCGTCGTCCCCTGCGTCTCCGGACCAAAACGCCCGCAGGACCGCATCGAAGTGCCTGCGTTGAAATCCAAGTTCAACGAACTGCTTGCTGCCGATGTGAAAGCCGGCGGCTTTGGCAAAACTTCCGTCTCGCAGGTCGTCGAGCACCTCGGCGCAGCCAAAGCGGACGGCCTGGATGTCACGGGCGCAGCCGCAGGGGTGGATGTGATCTCCGACCAAACCGGATTTGAAGTCACCGTCGATTCCAAAGGCGGCATCAAAGACACGATCACCGACGGCAGCGTGCTCATCGCCGCCATCACCAGCTGCACGAACACCAGCAACCCGAGCGTCATGCTCGCCGCCGGCCTCCTCGCCAAGAAAGCGAACGCCAAGGGCCTCACGGTGAAGCCTTCGGTCAAAACCAGCCTCGGACCAGGCAGCCGCGTCGTGACGGATTATCTCACGAAAACCGGCCTTCAGGTCGAGCTCGACAAACTCGGCTTCCAGACCGTCGGTTACGGCTGCACCACCTGCATCGGCAACTCTGGCCCGCTTGATCCTGGCATCGAAGACGTCGTCAAAGGTGAGGATATCGTGGCTGCCAGCGTTCTCTCCGGCAACCGCAACTTCGAAGCCCGCGTGCATCAGAGCATCAAGGCCAACTTCCTCATGAGCCCCCCGCTCGTGGTCGCCTACGCCATCGCCGGCACGGTCGATATTGATTTGAGCAAGGACGAGCTCGTCGCTGGCAGCGGCGTCTATTTGAAGGACATCTGGCCCACTCTCAAAGAAGTGCGCGATGCCATGGAGTCCGCGCTTTCTCCCGATGTCTTCCGCAAGCTCTACACCGATTTCGCCTCGCAGAATCCGAAGTGGAACGAGATCCAGGGCGGCATCGGCGAAGTCTTCGAGTGGGACGACAAGTCCACCTACATCCAGCATCCGCCGTTCTTCGCTGACTTCAGCATGACCCCCGGCGACATCACCGAGATCAAAGGCGCACGCCCGCTCGGCATCTTCGGCGACAGTGTCACCACCGACCACATCAGTCCTGCCGGAGCCATCAAAAAGAACAGCCCTGCTGGCCGCTTCCTCCTCGAACACGGCGTCACGCAGGCCGATTTCAACAGCTTTGGCAGCCGCCGTGGCAATGACCTCGTCATGACCCGTGGCACCTTCGCCAACGTGCGCATTAAAAACCTCATGCTTGGCGGCAAGGAAGGCGGCGACACCCTCCTCCAGCCTGCTGGGACGGAGATGAGCATCTTCGACGCTGCCGAGGCCTACAAGGCCGCTGGTACGCCAAGCATCATCCTCGGCGGTGAAGACTACGGCATGGGCTCCAGCCGCGACTGGGCCGCCAAAGGCACCCGTCTGCTCGGCGTCAAAGCCGTCATCACCAAGTCCTTCGAGCGTATTCACCGCAGCAACCTCGTCGGCATGGGCGTCCTCCCCTGCAACTTCAAGGACAAGGCCGACTACGACAAGGTCAAGGACCTCAGCGATGCCACCTTCGACCTTCTGGGCCTCAGCAACGACTTCAAGCCCATGAGCGAAGCCACCCTCCGCGTCCACAAGGCCGACGGCAGCAGCTTCGACGTCGCCGTCATCGTCCGCATCGACACCCCCGTCGAAATCGACTACTACCGCGCCGGCGGCATCCTGCCGTATGTCCTCGCCCAGATCCTGCGCGCCAACGCGTAAGCCTTAGAACGAACTTCCAAGTTCGTTTTCCCGAACACCTGCAGCGCCCCAGGCGGCCCTCGGCAAACCTCTTGCCGAAATCGCCCTTGGGGCGCTATTGTTTCCAGACCTGATCCCCCGCCGTCTCTGGCGTCACTGCCATGATCCAAAAGCTCTCCATTCGAAACTTCAAATCTATCCGCGAACTCGATCTCGATTGTCGCCGGGTGAATGTGTTTATCGGTGAGCCCAACGCGGGGAAAACAAATATTTTGGAGGCGCTCGGGCTTTGGTGCCCGGGCGTGCATCCGGAACTTCGTAGAGTCTGTAGAGCGGAAAATGTTTCCGAGCTTTTCTTCGATCAGAATACTGATGCGCCGATAGATGTAGATTTGGGAAAGGCAGGACTCCAACTAATCAAGTGTGATGGAGGTGCGACGCTATGTTTCCCAGAGCCGTTGCCAGCGCCAGAGAACGAAGATTGCGTCGAACATGTACCGCTCAGCGATGACTTGACCAGCAACCTTCTGCGACAGCGTTATCGGGTCGATGGCCCCACAGTCAAATACTTCATCTACAACGCCAATGCACCTTTGGATGAAGTGGTGAATGGAGGCTTGGCAGCCCCGTTTGGCTCCAACCTTGCTTCGTTTCTTGCCAACAACAAAGCTGCCCGGCAGATCGCGGCAGACTACTTTTCCGACTCCCGGTATCGTCTGACCGTCGATGTGGGCAAAAGACAACTCTCGATGTCTCGTCAGGAAGATTCAGCCGTGGTTTCGTTCCCTTACTCCGCCACTTCTGAAACCCTTCGCCGAATGATTTTCTATCGGCTGGCCTTGGAAACAAGCCGGAAGTGCATTCTGGGCTTCGATGAACCGGAGGCTAACTCGTATCCACCTTACACAAAGATTCTCGCCGAGAGCATCGCCAAGGACGAGCAGGAGAATCAATTCTTCCTGACGACCCACAGCCCATACATGCTCACCTCGATCATCGGGAAAACCCCGGCGAGCGAGCTGAACGTCTTTGTTTGCCGCCTGGAAGACTCTGAAACCAAGGTTTATCCGATGAATGAAGACCAGCGGATCGAACTCATGGAAATGGACATGAGCGCTTTCTTCAACCTCGACCGTTTTCTCCCCGATCTGCCATGATCTTCCTCGAATGCTTCAACGATGAGGCAACTGTCAGGGCGTTGGGTTTTTCAAAAAGCCAGTGGCTTCATGAGCTTGCCAAATCTCGCGTGGCCCATGCGTTGGAAATCAGTCGGAAAACCACGGACATCGCACTCGTCGATCAAGACCCGGGCAGTCCTGCCCACCTTTCTTGAGGGAGTTCAAGGCAGCCGAGTCCAGACTGGACTTGGGTCTGTGCCTCTACCGGCATCCCGAGAGTGGCAAACACTTCATCGAGATCCAGCCAGATCTCGAGCCGTGGCTTTACACCCAAGCACAAGCCGTCGGCATTTCTCCCGTCACACATCACCTTCCAAGGCGCCACGAGGACCTTCACAAGAACCCAAAAAAGCATCGCAGTCATTTGGAGAGCTTTGTGCAAGCCTGTTTGGCAGCCAATAGCCCCCACCTCACCAAACTCGCTGAGTGGCTCCGCCTTGCCTGATAGATTCGTCATCCGCATTCTCGTCGCAAACCCCGCTCGCAGGTTTGTATGAGCATGGTATGATCAAAAAATGAAGTGGCTTGAACCATCGCGCGCCGATGCAGGCAAACTCTATCTCAAGACCAGCAAGCCGCCAGCCGACCCTCGTTCCGTGCGTTGGTGGATTCGGCTGCTGGCTGTTCCGGGTTTGGTTCTCTTCGTGTTCATGCTCGCAAACGCCGTGATGCGTCTGATTCAACACTGGCCGTTTAAAGCTGGAGATGTCGTGGTTTGGCAGGCTTTTTTCGAGGACCTATGGCACATCATTTATCCTGGCGGAATGGTCCTCATTTTCGGTTTCACTGTTTTTCGCGGGAAGGTGCCTCGATGGCTTGTCAAATGGGCACCTCACTCTTGGGCTTGGCGATAAGATGGGCCATTACTGCCCAGCCACCCGCTTCTCCACCTTCTGCGCCTCCTCCTCCACGATGCGCAAAAACGTATCCCGTAGCCCAGAAGGAAAGTTCTCGTCGTACACCGCGCAGAGGTTGTAGTGCAGCCCGTTGTCGGCCACCCGCAGGGCCACACATCCGGGGGTGCCAGTACGCTCCGCGATTTTCGGGATCAACGCCACGCCCTCTCCTGCAGCCACCATGCTGACCAGGTTTTCGGCATTCGACGCTGCACTGCCAAACTGCGGAAGGAAGCCGACGCTGCGGCAGATTTCCCGCGTCCAGACGCGCTGCGCATCACTGCCGTACATCAGGATGTGCAGAAACGTCTCGTCCTCTAGATCGCGCATTCGGACCGTGCCTTTCTTCGCCAGCGGATGGTGTTCGGATACAAGGACAATGAGAGGACTGCGGAGAATGTTCTTCACAGTGATCCGTTTTGCCGCCGAGAGCTTGGCGAAAATTTCGGGAATGAACCCAATGTGCATGCGACCCGCGAAGATTTGCGTGATCTGCTCAGACGGCCCGGTCTCCGTCACGCTGATCCGCGCCTTTGGCAGCGCCGCATGCAGCCGCGTGAGGCAGGCAGGGAGAAAACCAATCGTCAGCGGCCCCATCGAGCCCACACGCAGCTCTCCCGTGGTTCCTGCCGCAGCCTCCTTCGCACGCGCCACGGCTTTCTCCGCCCGCGCGAGGACGGCGCGCGCCTCCTTCAGAAAAACCGCGCCCGCATCGGTGAGCGCCACGCGGTTCCGGTTTCGCTCGAGCAGTTCAAGGCCCAGTTCATCCTCCAGATCGCGGATCTGCGTGCTCAGCGAAGGCTGCGCCAGCCGCAGCCGCGTGGCCGCACGGCTGAAGCTCAAGGCTTCCGCGACGGCAACGAAGTAGCGCAAATGACGCAATTCCATCCCGCCACCTTATAGCTTTTGGCTATAACGCGCAAAGGAAACAAGTCATGTCCGGCAGGGCGGGGGGGAAGGATGATGGTGCCGAAACCAAAACAGGAGAAAGCCATGAGCACCCTCGCACTCGCCCCAAAAACCCTCGCACCCGAAATCGAATTCGATGAACCGCGTCCGCGCCCAAAAGCCGTCGCCCGACCCAAGCGTACGATGAGCCCCCGCGCCAAGCTCCTGCTCCTCGGCGTGCCCACGCTAGCGCTGGTGGCCATCGCACTCGGCAACTGGCTGGCCTACGCCGCGCAGTTTGAGGAAACGGACGATGCCTTCATCGAGGCGGACGTTCACCCCGTCAGCAGCCGCATCACCGGCGACGTGCTCGAAGTCCTGGTGGACGACAATCAGATCGTCACCAAAGGCCAGCCCCTGGCAAAGCTCGACCCACGCGATTACGAAATGAAGCTCGCCTTCGCCAAAACGGCACAGGAGCAGGTCATCGCGCAGATTCCCCAGGCAGAGGCAGCCCTGTCACGAGCACAGGCCGCCGGGCGTGAGGCAGCCGCCAAGGTGGAAGTGGCTGCGGCGCAGCTTGAGAAAGCCCGGCTCGACTTTGATCGCGCTGAAAAACTCTACACCACGGAAGGCCGCGCCATCTCTAAGCAGGACCTCGATGGCGCTAAATCCGCCTTCGATTCCGCCACCGCCAATCGAACCGCCGCTATGGCCTCCCAGGAAGCCTCCGCCGCCGGAGTTCACGCCGCAGAGGCAGATCTCACGATGGCCAAAGCCGGGCGCGATCACGCGCAGGCAATCGTGGAGGACGCCGAACTGCAGCTCTCCTACACCGTGCTGCGTGCGCCAGATGCCGGGCGCGTCGGCAAACGCACCCTCCAGACCGGCCAGCATGTGCAGCCCGGCCAGGCACTGCTCGCCATCGTCTCCCGGGACAATTGGATCATCGCGAACTTCAAGGAGAACCAGCTCTCGCAAATGCGCCCCGGCCAGTCCGTGGAAGTGAGCATCGACGCCATCCATGGCCAGCGCTTTAGCGGCCACGTGGACAGCTTCTCGCCTGGCACCGGCGCCAAGTTCACCCTGCTGCCTCCCGACAACGCCACCGGCAACTACACCAAGATCGTCCAGCGCCTGCCGGTGAAAATCCTGCTCGATGCATCCGAGGCCAAAGCCTTCGCCAGCCAGATCTCTCCCGGCCTCTCGGTCATCGCCACCGTGCGCGTGAAACCTTGAACCATCTTCAACCCCCATCGTCATGACACGCAGCCTCACCCTCTCCGCTCCGCTGGAAAACACCGCCCTGACCTCTCGTGAAAATTTTCGCAACTGGGTCGCCGTGCTCGGCTCGCTGCTCGGGGCCTTCATGGCGGTGCTGGACATCCAGATTTCGAATTCATCGCTGCAAAACATCACCGGCGGCATCGGTGCCACGCTCGATGAAGGCTCCTGGGTTTCGCTCTCCTACTTGGTGCCAGAAATCGTCGTCATCCCGCTCTGTGGCTGGCTGGCGCAAGTCTTCGGCATGCGGCGTTACCTCATCTGGAACAGCATGCTGTTTCTCGTCTTTTCCATCTGCTGCGGCTTCGCCTGGGATCTGTCGAGCATGATCGTCTTCCGCGCCCTGCAGGGCTTCACCGGCGGCGCGCTCATCCCCATGGCATCCACCATGGTTCTTCTCAAACTGCCCGCAGAAAAACAAGGCGTCGGCTTCGCGCTTTTTGGCCTCAGCGCCATGTTTGCACCGGCCATCGGCCCCACCGTGGGCGGCTGGATCACGGAAAACTACTCCTGGCCCTGGATCTTCTACATCAATCTGGTGCCCGGCATCATGCTCGTGTCCGCCATCGCCTATGGACTCGACGACTCCCCCATGCGTTTGCCCATGCTGAAAAAGGGCGACTGGACCGGCATTCTGTTCATGGCACTCGGCCTCGGCTCACTCACTGTCTTTCTGGAAGAAGGCACCCGCAAAGACTGGTTCGGCTCGGTTTACATCACCCGGCTCGCCATCGTCACCGCTATCGCGCTGCCGGTGTTCGTGATCATCGAGGTCATGCGCAAGAAAATCACACCCGTCGTGAATCTCCGCCTCTTCGCCCGCCGAAATTTCCTGCTCGGCAGCCTGGTGAATCTCGTGCTGGGCCTCTGCCTCTACGGCTTCATGTTCCTGCTGCCCGTCTATCTCACGCAGATTCAGGGCTACAATGCGCTGGAGATCGGCACCACGATGATGTGGGTCGGCCTGCCGCAGCTCGTCGTCATGCCCTTCATGCCCATGTTCATGAAGTGGTTCGACAAGCGCGCCATCGTCGCCTTTGGCCTCGGCATGTTCGGCCTCAGCGCCATCATGATGAGCAGCATGACCGCCGACACCGCGCACGATCAGCTCGTGCTGCCACAGATCATCCGCGCCATCGGCCTCACCTGCACCATCGTTCCGCTGTCTCTCATCACCACCGGCGGGATCGAGCTGCAGAACGCCGCCAGCGCCTCCGGCCTCTTCAACATGCTGCGCAATCTCGGCGGCTCAATCGGCATCGCCCTGCTCTCCGCCCTCCTCACTCAGCGCGAACATTTTCATTCGCACCACCTTGGGGAAGCCATCAGCCTCTACAATCCGCTCACTCGCGACCGCCTCGCCGCCATCACGCAAAACCTGATGTCCCAAGGAATCGACGCCGTCGGCGCGCAGGAACGCGCGCTCCATCTCCTCGACGCCACCGTGCGCAAACAAGCCTTCATCCTCGCCTACAACAACTGCTTCCACGTCGCCGGCCTGCTCCTGTTCGCCATGATCCCCCTCATCTTCCTGTGCAAGAAGACAACAGGCTCAGCTGCAGGCGGTGCTCATTAGCCCCCTCTACCCCCCATTCACCACCATGCCCCGTAGCGCGCTCGATGACATCATCGGCTGCAGCAGCGCCAGCCCAGCCCGCAACTGCGCAGGCGTCGTTTGGGCGGGGTTGTTGACGATGAGCACATCCGTTGCCAGCGGGGCCAGCGGCGCGACGTTGGCAAAGCTCTTCAGCAGTGGTGAAGCATCGAGAATGATCCAGTCCACTTCCGTCTTCGCACGCTCGATCCAGCTGCGATAGCCGTCGAGCAGCTCATTCGTGGCGTGCGCAGGCAGATCGCAGCCGGGCAGCAGGAAGAGATTGCTGTGGCCGTAGCGCAACGCCTCCAGGTTGCTCGCATAAGCGCCGTAGCCCTGCATGGTCCGTGGGAACCACTGATGCATCGTGGGTGAGGACGGATTGCACTCCATCATGAATACTCGGCGGCCTTGATGGCAGAAGGCGGCGGCCAGTGCGGCGGCCACCAGCGTTTTGCCATCCCCCGTGCCTGCGCTGGTGATCAGGATCACCCCGGCCGTGTTGCTGCGGTTCATCGCCTGCCGTTCCAGCGTGCTGGTGAGCTGATGCAGGGCGCTGGAGGCGCCGATCGGCTCCGGCTTCAGCAGTTCCGAAAGCATGGCCTCCGGGGTCGAGCCCTGCACATAGGGCAGCCGCGCCAGAATGGTGGCTTCACCATTGGCAGGCTTGATCGCCGGCACCTGGCGTGTTTGCGGTTGATGATACGGCGAGTGTTCCACCGCAGCCAAGGCGGGCGTTGCGGGGATGGCGATGGCAAAGGGAGAAACAGCCGGCATCTGCTGCGCCGGATAGCCGTAGCCATACGCGGTGTGCTGCGTCAGATCCCGCATCACCGGCGTTTCGACCTTGGGGCTGAAAAGCTTCCGCACATGATCGTCAAAAATGCCCCAGCCCACCGGCAGGCCGAACAAAGTCAGGCAAAACAACATGGCAGCAGCTACGGCGGCGATGGGCTTGCTCGGCTTCACTGGTTTTTCGGGCACCATCGCCACATCCGCCACGCGCAGCAGCCCGCTGTCACGGAACTGCCCCGTCAGCGCGGCCTGGCTGCGGCGCATCTCGATTTTTTCATAGCGTTCGCGGTCCATGCGCACCTGGTCGCGCAACAGGCCCTGCTGCATGTTTTTGCCATTGACGTCCAGTGCCACACCACGCGCTTCTTCAAGCTGGCGGCGGTAGTCGGCGAGCTGGCGCTGCTGGGATTCCACCTCAGCCTGGATCATTCCACCCACGGAGGCGATCGAATGCTCCAATGACTCCCGCAGCGAACGAATTTCATTCGCCAGGGCGATCATGCGCGGGTGCTTGCGGCCGCAGATGGCCTCCAGCGGCGCGCGTTCGGCGATCTTGGCGTCCAGCTGCTTGCGGATAAAACTCAGGTCCGAGTTGTCCGCAAAAAATTTGAGCTCCGTGAGGTCACGTCCCGCCTTCTGCGCGGCCACCAGATCATTGAGGTCACTTCGGGCCTTGGTCAGCTTCAGGTCGGCCTCTGTGATTGCGACGTTGAGCTGGCGCACCTTGTCATTGGAGACGTCTTTGGAGTCCGCGTCCTCCATGATCCCCTGGCTCTTGCGATACTCGGCGAGTTTCTGCTCCGATGCACGCAGATGCTTCAGCAGATCCTCTGATTTTGTTTCGAGGAAAGTGGCGGCATTGGAGCTCAGCTGGCCTTCCTCATCGGCCACATAGCGGGTGTACTCCTCGACGTAGTGGTTGGCCAGATCCGCCGCAGTCTGCGGATCGCGGTCACGGATTTGCACCTTCAGCATGTGCGATTCCTTGACTGGCTCCACCCGCGCATTGGCAATCATCAGATTGATGAAGCGCTCGCGTGGATCACCCGGCTTGCCCGGTTGGTACATCCCCAGCAGCTTCATCAGCTCGTCCTTGCGGCTGAGCGCGTTCGCCTCACGGTCCAAAAGCGCGTCACGTTCTTTGGCAGAAAAGTGATCGTAAAAATAACTCAGATAACGCCGGGAGAGCAGCTCGGCCCGGTGGTTGTTAATGAGCTGCACCGCGCTCAGCTCCCCCGGTCCGCGGGAAACCGTGCCATCCATGTCAATCGGACTGGAATCTTGAATGCGCAGCAGCAGTTGGGACTCCGCCTCATAAATCTTCACTCCCATGCCCAGGTAGTAGAACGTGAACGCTGCCAGCATCAGCCCCAGCACCGCCGCCCGCAGCCAGCGCTTGCGGATGTAGCCAATGACATCGGCCAGGCTGATGAGCGACTGCACCTCAAAATCCTGCGGATTGATCGGCGGCAGAAAGGCGCGTGGATCAAACACCGGCGACATGCCCGGATGCGCCGGCATGGTCATCGAGGGCGCCATCGGGGTCAGTCCCCGGCCTGGTGCGAGGGCAAGCATCGTTCCAAAGCCGTGCTGGGGAGCGGCGTTGGAGGGTTGCATGCTGTAAGAAATGGCCATGGTCGTAAATTAAGCGGCTGGGCGGAGAGCAGGTTCATGCCCCTCCTGAAATTCGTTGGGTTGGGTCGCTGCGGCAGCGGTGGGGTGCGGCAGCCAGCGGCGCACGGTGCGCAAGGCATGGAAGACCGTGGCGCGCCAGCTTGCTGGGTTGAAGGCTTCGATGTCCAGCAGCCAGCGCGCGCCGTCGCACCACTGGCGTTTGTATTCGTAGTCGCTGGGCAGCATGTCATGCACCCGCAGCTTGCGCTGGATGGAACCTTCGACGGCCCAGCGCATGACCAGTTTGCCGGGAGAAATCCCTGCATGAGATTGATCCCAGCCCGTCTGGAATTGAAAAAACTCATCGCGCTCGATGAACCCATACAGCGCGGCGATCACTTTGCCTCCTGCTTCCAGCATGGGCATCACCGCACGCTCCTGCGGCAGCCAGCGGGCGGCCAGACGCTGATGAAAGCGCCACGAAGCATCCGTCGTGAAGCTGCTGACTCCTTCCGGCCATTGCATGGCATGCAACTGGCGCAGTTCCGCCATCGCCGCGGTGGAGGAAAGGCGCTCACCGGCCTGCGTGGCCGAGCTTGCAGGCAGAGCCGCAAAAGCTTTGCGGCGGCGGCGCAGCAGATTGCGCCAGTTCGAATGGTGGCGCGCCTCCAGGTCTTCCCATGCCTCAGGCAGATGAATGAAGCGGCAGGTCTGCCGGTTCAAAATGCCAGCGCACGTGTACGCCTCGGTCAGCACGGCCAGGATGTGACGTGTATTGGGGGACTCCTCAGGCAGATGATTCAGCCGCACATTGTCGCATTCATCCCGCAGCAGTTTGAACACGCGGCAGAGCTGCGGCGTGAGCTCATTCTCACGGCCTGCAGGCACGACGAGATCCAGCCGTTCGCCATGACCATCGCCAAAGCCTCCTAGAAAGGTCAGCGTCACCAGATGCTGGCGCGCCTTGTCCTGCTCACAGGCCAGCATCAGCGGCGCGATGGCGTGTGGCACTCCTTCGGCATCCCGCAGCACGGCGATGGCAAGCTGTGCCTCCTTGCGGCACTCCTCCCACCACAGGCTCAGCCAGTCCCAGCGCAGAAACGGCGAACGCGTGGCCATTTGATTGACCAGCACATCCCAGTACGGTCGAAGCGCATAAAATCCCGCCTCATCCCGGATGATGTCCAGCACAAGGCCACCCCGGCGCGACATCGGCGGCACATTGCCGGTGATGCTGCGCGGTCTGGAGCTGAGTAATGCCGTCGCTGTCATCGTGCACCTCCTTCCAGCGCCGCCGTTTGCTTGCGATGCTGCGCGGCTTCAATCAATGCGCCCAGTTGCTGGCGCGCCTCCAGCAGCGCTCCGGAGTTGTCATCCCAGTCGCCAAAGCCACGGGCAAAACCAGCCGTGAGACGCCGCGCCTCATTTTCAAGGCCCAGCCCCCGCGCCAGCATGAGGTAGTCGTAATCCTCGGCCGTCTCACGCAGCCATTTCAGGCGCATGGAGGCTACCGGCGCGTTGCGGCCCTGCCGCTTCTCGGTCGCGGGATAAATATACGAGCCATCGCCATTGTAGGTCTCTCCATCCGGCGTTTTGAAGGTGCCCGCATCCTGCCAGACATCGACGCCTTCCGCGGCAAAGATCGTGTCCCAATAATCAAAGCCCGTGATGCCATGCTTGGGAAACAACCAGCCCACGATGCGATGCGCCATCGGCGGATAGTCGATCGCCCACACGGGAGGAAAGCCACTGGTGAGTTTCTTCGGCATGCCATGCTGCTGCTCCCAGGCATTCGGCATCTGCACCAGAGCCGCATAAGCCCACACTTCTTCCCCCGCCTGACGGCGCAGGGCGATCTCATGCTTCCCACCGGCCCACTCCATGTCCTTCCACACTTCGCTGAAATGCGGCACCCAGATGTCCACCGCACCTTTCAGCGAGCCCCACGCGGCCTTCTCCGGCACCGGCTGTTCGGTGACGTGCAGCGGCACACGCACGCCATGCTGCTTTTCCACTTCGTTGAAAAACTCGCCCCAGCGCCGCACAGTGGCATAAGCCGCCGCGTCATTCGGCTCATCAAGATCCCCCATGATGACATAGCCACGCGTCTCACAGTGAATTTTGCCCAGCAGCTTCATCCATTGCGCGACATAGCTCATCGCGGCCGCACGATCTTTGCCCAGGGGATCTTGAAACGGCCACTGCGGCCAGATCGGCAGGCCGATGCTGTTGCAATGACGATGCAGCAGGTGCTTTCTCAGCGCCCGCTCCACCTTGTCTTCATCAAGTTTGCCGGTACTGGCATCAGGATAGCTGCCGTAGATCTGATCCACACTGAGTCGATGCTCGGCCAGCAGATCGTAATACGCATTGAGCACACCCGCATGGGCCAGTGATGGCGCGCCGTCTTTGTACTCCAAGCCATGCACCTCAGCGACGTGGCGCACGGTGGTCATGATCGAGCTGCGCAGCTTCGGCACCACCGGCAGATCAAAGTCCCACACGTTCAGCGTGTAGCTGGCGAGGGCAATCGTACCATCCGCAAACTGAAACTGCACTTCACCCGTGTAAGCCCCAGCGGCCGCCGTATAGGGCACGAACACATCCACCCAGTAAGGCTGGTTCACCACCTCCGTACCGCTGATCTCCTGCGCCGACATGTCCAACGGCACCAGCGCATCCGCATAATCACCCGGCGGCAGCGGTGCCATCGGCGTGGATTTGGAAACTTTCACATAATGCTCGCGCAGCACCGTGGGGGCTGGCAGCAGGGCTTCCGAATCATGCTTGGCAATGCCGCTGACGCGCACCTGCATGGCTTTGAGCTGGTCCGGCGTGGCGCTGACTATGATCTGCAGCGGCTCCCATTCACCACGCGCTGCGTGCAAGACGTTGCTGGATGCCGTCGGCGTTGCGCCTTCACGCGAGATGCGCGTCATGCCATCGCAAAACGACACCTTCACCGGCTGCGCGGCAGCCTGGGCGGCAACGGCCAGAAACAGCAGCAGCGCCCTCATGACTTCACCTCCACAAGCTGGGCGTAGGTTTCCGCGTACTGGCCAGCGGCCTGCGCGATGGTAAACTTCTCCACCACTCGTTGACGCGATTTACTGGCGATTTCTTCACGCGCCGTGGCGCTAAGTTGCAGCGTCTGCTCCCAGGCATTTGCCAGCGCAGTAGGATCGCGCACCGGCACCACCTGGCCCACATCTTCCAGCAGACGGGCGCAATCACCCACATCTGTGGTGACGCATGGCACACCGCAGGCCATCGCTTCCATGACCGTCATCGGGCACGCCTCCGTGCGTGACGACAGTGAAAACACAGTCAGTGCCGGATACAGACGCCATGGGTCGGCGCGGAAAGAATCAAAGCGCACCTGCTGGGGCTGCGGCAGTTGCGCCAGCAGCTCACGTTCCTCTTCGCTCATTTGGATTTCCACTCCGCCGCAGAAGACAAAGTGCGCATCAGGCACCTTCGTCTGCAGAATGCACGCAGCGCGCAGGAAGGTCGCCAGATCCTTCATCTCATGAAAGCGTCCGATGAAGCCAATCACCGGAGCAGCAGGCGGCAGTTTCAATTCCGCACGCGTGTCCATCCCCGCATCCGTGTCCGGCACGAAGCGCCCGGCGTCGATGCCATTCGGAATCCAGCGCATTTTGTCACGCGGATAGCCCATCGTCGCGTGATCTTCGATGGCGGTCGCAGAGCAGGAAATGATGCGCTTCGGGATGAACCGCGAACTCATCGCGAGAGCGCGGCGGAAGAACGCCATCTTGCCGTCGCTGTCGCCGACATTGCGATGGATCTCACGGCAGTGAATGCTCCAGACGACGTTGCGCACTCCAGCAAGCTTTGCCGCCCAGCCGCCCACCAGATCAGCGTGATGCGTCCACGTCTGCACGATGTCGGGCCGTTCCTCACGCAGCACGGCATGCAGTCTCGCAAGCGTACGCGGATTCAGGTACGTGGTGCTTTCCAGATCATGCACATTCACCCCGGCCTCATGCAGGCGCTTGAGCTGGTGCGTCCACGGACTGGCATTGATGGCCACGACCACCGTGCGGAACCGCGCAGGATCGAGCGATTCCGCCAAATTCATCAGCATCGCCTCCGCGCCACCGCCACCGATGCTGTAGGCAAAGTGCAGCACCACCGGGCGCTGATCGCGCGCGGGCGCTGGCACGGATCGCGTCGGCACGAAAGCACGCAACGGCTGCTGAAGGGGCAGCTGCAGCGTCTGAGTCGTGCCAAGCGTGATCGTCTTCATATCATCGACATCGCCCTCACGCAGTTCTGCCGCCAGTCTTTGAGAGTTTCAAACGCGCCGGACACCGTGGCTTCCGCCTCCCACACCGATTCAGGGGAACCATAACGTGGCAGTTGGAACATGGAGACGTCTTCATTGACGCGGCCGCTGACCGTCGTGCACGCAGCCCTAAAACCCGCTTCGCGCACCAGCAGCAGCGTCTCGCGGGTGAAATCTTCCATCCCGCCGTTGGGATACGAAAATGCGAGCGGTAGTTCGCCGATCTCCGCCAAAATGCGCTCACGGCATGCGGCGATCTCTGCACGCATCGTCATGGTATTGCACCGCGACAAAATCGGATGCGTGTGTGTATGACCGCCGATGTCCACATGACCGCTGAGCGTCATGTCAAACGCCATCTCCCAGGTCAGTGGCCTCAGGGACTTGGGCAGATCTCTGATCTCAGGCTCACCCACGCCCAGGGCTTCTTCCAGGCGGTCCACTTCAGCCAGCAGATCGGTGTTCGTCAGTTCCTTGAGTTCGGGCATCAGCCGCATCAGAGACTGCTGGCGCAGCTCACGTGTGCCCAGGTAAAGCCGCAGTGTTTTGCCGTTGATCTTCCAGTCGAGCAGTTCCTTCCGCGTACGACCCAGCGCGAGATCCACCCGCTGAAACCACAGCATGTCATCGCCATCCAGAAAGCCCGTGGTGACAAACAGCGTGGCATGCAAATCGAACTCTTTCAAAATGGGATAGGCCAGCTCGTAATTCGACGCATAGCCATCGTCGAAGGTGATGACCACGGAGTTCGCCGGCAGGGTCGTTCCCCGGCCGCGCGCTTCGATGAGATCCGCCATCGAGATCACTCGATAATCTTTCGCCAGCATGCAGCAGATGCTGCGAAACACTTCCACCGGCAGATGCAGCGCCCAGTCAAGGATGGCGGGATCTCCATCCCCCTCGCTCAGGCCGTGAAACGTCAAAATCGAAACTTCGTCCGCGCGGCGTGTACGCGCGAACGACGCCAGCCCGCTGCCAACGAGGGCGGCGGCTTTGATAGAGCGCGGGTGAAAAGCGGGCGACATAATCAAAGAAAGATAAGGGAAAGCTTAGCCCCTCAGCCGAAGTACGGCTGATTCGGCATGGTGGTTATGAGAATTGATCCATTTCGACGAATAACCCCGTACTTATAGGGGGCGATTTATTAACTTCAATGGAATTATCATAAATACCGTATCATTATTTACACTTTCCTTACCTTTGACCTTTGCCATTTAAAAACAACAAGGCCGGAGGGATGACCTCCGGCCTTGCCGTGTGAAAAGGAACGTTGGGCAGCGCCTCAGAGCGGGCGGATCCAGATGTTGCGGATGCGCACTGGCGGCTCGTTTTTGTGGTCCTGCAGGCGGATCGGTGCCTTTTCAGGGAACTCGCCGCTGTAGTCGGTGATGTTCTTGTGCTTCGTCGGCCCCATGATCTTCGTGTGGTTCTGCACGCAGATGCCATTCACAAAGGTCGTGATGTAGGCCGGTTCCACCACCTTGCCGCCTTCCAGCTTCGGCGCGGTGAAGACGATGTCATAGACCTGCCACTGGCCGGCAGGCCGCACCGCGTTCACCAGCGGAGGTGTCTGGCCGTACACCCCGCCCGTCATGCCGTCGGCATAGGTCGGGTTGTTGTCGTTGTCCAGCATCTGGGACTCATAGCGGTCCATGAAAAACACCCCGGCATTGCCCTTTTTCTGCGAATTTCCCTTCGTGTTCGGCTCGCTCATCCACTCCAGATGCAGCTGGCAGCTCGCAAATTCCTGCTTCGTCCAGCAGTCACCGCCGGAAATCTTCATCACACCGTCCTCGATCTGCCATGGGCACGGAATGATCTTCCCCGTCTCCTTGCCCTTCGCGTCCTTCTCCTTGGCCTGCAGCGCATCCGAGTTGGTGCCGCCGAAAATCACAATCGCATCCGCAGGCGGTGCGCCCGGCTTCTCGCCAGGAGCCACCGCTTCCGGACGCGGACGGTCGATGTCATGCACCTTCCATTTGGATCCCGGAATGACCGGCGTGTCCGAATAACCAATGGGAGAGGGCTTGTCTGCGGCGGCAGGAGCAGCAGGTTTGGAGTCAGCAGCCAAGGCCGAAAGACCCGTGAGAGTGAGCAGGAGGGTGGTAGCAATGTTTTTCATGCGGGATGCAGCAAACGAAAACCCACGGACGATGTTGCAGATCAAGACGTGAAGTATTCGAAATAACAGGTTGCCAATCCCCCCAGAGAGCCGATTCTAGTTCCTCATCAAATCGCGGGATGGAGCAGCCCGGTAGCTCGTCAGGCTCATAACCTGAAGGTCGTAGGTTCAAATCCTACTCCCGCAACCAATTTCAAAGCCCTGTAAGTCAACGATTTACAGGGCTTTTTAGTGTCCCAGAATCTCTGGTCGGCGGATGGCGGTAAATGGCTCGAAAATGGCCGTTCATGGCATTTTAACGTGACTCACACGTGACAGGCTGCGGCTGCCCTGCCGATTCTGAAGACTCTACAGCGGCTGGAGCTGGCAACTCGACTGTGGATGACCGCAAAGCGGTTTTAGCTTTCGCTCAAGACGATAGAAGATGACGAAACGAAATGCCGAACACGGCGGCCGTCGTCCGCATCGAAGATTACCACTGATCGACATTTTCTAACCCGATTCCACCATGAAGACTCAATCCAAACCAAAGCCAAAAGCTGCCGCTCCCGAGCGGCTGCCTAACCCACACCCTGGACGTATCCTGCGGAAACATTTCCTTGAGCCGCTGGGCCTGACACAGGTCCAGCTCTCCGGCGCGACTGGCATCCCAACCAGTCGCATTACGGAGCTGCTCAAAGCGCGTCGTGGTATCACCGCAGATACGGCCATCAGGCTTGCCAATGTCCTCGGGCCGCATGCCCAATTCTGGATCGGCCTGCAGAATCAATATGACTTGGAAGAAGCCATGCTCGCCAAGGGCAGGGAATACGCTTCTTTGAAGCGCTACGAGATGCCCGCCCCAGTCGCTGCCTGACCCGCGCTCATGGGCTCTTAACGCCCCCCACTCTCACCTTCCCGTCAGCATGTGCACCTTGTGACTGATCATGAGGGCGATGGAAATGAAGATGACCGCAGTGATCACCATCCAGTCGTCGTGATTAAACTGCTCAATCTGCCTGAGCTGCTTGAAGCAGAGCAGGAGGGCCACAAGAAAGTACGCGTTCATGGCAGGAATGAGGGGCAGGTTCCATACCAATCGCCCCTTCACCTCGGTTTGCGTGTACTTTTTTGGAGGATTTTTTAATCGGCCCCTCCACGGCCATCTTGGCACAGTGGGCCTTACTTGGCGATGCGATGCGTTTTGATCTCATCCGCCAGGTGGGCGAAATCACCCTTCTCACAGAGGCGCACAAAGCCTTCCGTGAAGCGTTTCAACTCATCCCACACGCCCCGGATGTGCTCCGCCTCCTTCTCGTTGATGCGGTTGTCAGAGGCCGCCTGGCTGATGGCGGTGAGCAGATCCGCAAACTGCTGCACGATTTCCTGCGTGGCAGGCATGAGCTCCATCCCGCGCGGTCCGCCGCCCGTGGGGTTTTGCACGAAGATCCCGTTCGCCTTGTGGCAGAGCCACTGAATGAGCTGCGCGTCCTTCGTGATATCAAACAACTGGCGCACGCGGTCCAGCGGATTGGAGGTGCCGCTGCCCTGCTGCTCATCCGGCTGGGACCACTTGTAGGCGAGCGACAGGGACACCCCCATCTGCGCCGCCACCTCTTTGAAGCTGGTTTGCTCGACGGCCTTGCTGATCACTTCATGGGAGTCCATGCCTGATTTGTTTCAGAAAGAGAGCCGTTTGGCAAGCGGCATCCTTGCCCTTCTGCGCTGGTCAAAAACCGCACTCTTTGCACTTGTGGAAGAAAATTCCGCACGCCTAATCTGTCGCTCTCCATGAAAATCTATTCCCTCCTCCTCATGGCGGTCGCCTCGTTGCTGACCTCCTGCATTGAAATCAAATCCATCGTGACCGTCAATAAAGACGGCACCGCCACCATCGAGGAAAGCGTGCTCATGGGCGCCCAGCTCGCGGCGATGATGCAAGGCGGCCAAGGTGCGCAGCTCAAGGGCCTCGTCATGGACAAAGCCAAGGCCGAGGAGCGTGCCAAAAAGCTCGGTGAGGGCGTCACCGTCAAATCCCACGAGGAAATCAAGACCCCCGATGGCAAAACCGGCGTGAAGGTCGTTTTCGCCGTCGCTGATCTCTCAAAGCTGAAGTACGTGCCGTTTGAGCCGGAGCAGGAAGGCAAGCCCGCCTCCACGAAAGAACCGATGACCTTCGCACTCAGCGGCTCCGCCCTCACCATCACCAATCCTGAAGCGGACAAAAAGCAGGGCGACGGTGGGGAGAAGCCCAAGAAGAGCGCGGATGACATCGCCATGATGAAATCCCAGATGGCGATGATGAAGCCCATGTTTGCCGGCATGCGCCTGTCGATCGAAGTGAAAGGTGCCAACGGCATCGCCAGCTCCGACGCCACCAATCTGAACGACGGCATCATCACCTACGTGGACGTCCAGTTCGACAAGCTCATGGACAATGCAGACGTCTTCGCCGGCTTCATGGAATCCGCCGACGGCGGCATGAGCATGGCAGACGCAGCAACAAAGTTCAGCAAAGTCGAAGGCCTCAAGATCGAAGGCAAGAAAGTGGTCAAGGCAGAGCTGAAGTAAGCCGCCGCACAAATCGACAACTTTCAAACCAGCGAAGCCGGGGCCTCACTCCCCGGCTTTTTCGCGGCTGCATGTCGAGATCGGCATGAGTTTTCGTTTGCCGCACCGCTCTGACGCCGGAGATTCGTCGTCCATGTCCCAGATTCTAGATTTCGCCCTGCACATTGACAAACACCTGGAAACCTTTGCGCACGATCATGGCGCGCTGATTTACGGACTGCTGTTTGCCATCGTCTTCTGCGAGACCGGCCTGGTGGTCATGCCCTTTCTGCCGGGCGATTCCCTGCTGTTTGCCGTGGGCGCCCTCTCCGCCCAGGGCCTCATCCGCATCGAGATCATCATTCCGCTGCTCATGTGCGCCGCCATCATCGGTGACAATTTGAACTACTGGATTGGCCGCAAGGCCGGCGGCTGGATCGTCAACCAGCGCTGGTTCAAGCGCGACTACCTCGCCAAGACCGAAGCCTTCTTCGTCAAGCACGGCGGCAAGGCCATCATCCTCGCGCGCTTCGTGCCCATCGTTCGCACCTTTGCCCCCTTCACCGCCGGCTTTGGCCGCATGGACTACCGCCGCTTCCTCGTTTACAGCCTCGGCGGCGGCCTCGTCTGGGTGCTCAGCTTCAGCATCGCCGGTTACTTCCTCGGCAGCATCCCGATCATCAAAAACAACCTCAAGCTGGTCTTCGTTCTCATCATCGTCGTCTCCATGCTCCCCATCGTCTTTGAGGTCCTCAAGCACCGCGCCGAAGCCAAACGGGCGCAGGCGAAGAAGGATGGTGAAGCTTAGCACCCAATCTTCCTCTGCCTCCCGGAAAGTCCCCGCTCTTGAAGGCCAACGGCCTTCCGTCATGAAGCCCAGGGGTGCCGAGCCTTGGCGAGTGCTCCCCTGGGTTCGCCCAGCGTCACCTCTCTTCTCAAGGTCGAACCCTGAAAGCGGTTCCGTCCATCACCGCCGCGCGTGAGAGCTCCGCACTACGGCCCCTGCACCCGCGCCCCCGTGCTCGGATTGATATAATAGCTAGCAGCCCCGCCCACACTGGGCACATACACCGGCTGCGTGGGCATCCTGCCATTGTAGCGGGAGTTGTTGTTGTAAGGCACCGCCATGCCGGGGTAGATCGGCATGTTCCCAATCGTCTGGTAGCTCTGCACACCACCAAAGGACTGGATGACACCCGTCGAGCTGCTGCCGCCAAACGGCCCCGACACGTTCTGCTGATACATGAACCCGCCCCCCTGCGGCATCATCGTCGGCCCCGAGCCCGGCGCATAGCCGCCACGCGGCACAGGCGCCCCGCTGCTGCCTGCCATGCTGGCGATGCTCTTGCCAGGGGTGCTGTCAGCGCCAGCGACCGGTCGGTTGTTGGATGACGGGTAGTAATAACTCGAACCGTCCCCTCTCGGTACGCTCTCACAAGCGCCCAGCAAAAGTGCGGGCAGTACAAGCACGCAAAGTCTTGTTTTCATGCCTCCAAGGTATCATGAACGTCAAGCCGGTGGTGGAAAACTTTGCCACCTCCGGCAAATGCGGCACTATGCGCCGCATGCAGCCCGTCGTCATTGTCCAGCACCCCTTGGCGCAGTGCCATCTCGCCGCCATCCGTGCTGTCGGCACGCCATCCCATGACTTTCGGCGCCATCTAAACCATCTCGCGCGCATGCTGTTTCTCGAAGCGACCAGTGACCTCCCAGTACGGGAGATCAGCGTGCAGACGCCGCTTAAACAAACCCATGGCTCCCAGCTCGCACGCCCTCTCGTTTGCGTGCCCATCCTGCGCGCCGGACTGGGCCTGCTGGATGGCATTCTGCCGCTCGTGCCAGACGCCGTTGTCGCCCATGTGGGCATCAGACGAAACGAGGAAACTGCCCTCCCGCACGCCTACTATGCCAATCTGCCCGCCAATCTCTCTGCCGCAGACGTGTTCATCCTCGATCCCATGCTCGCCACCGGCGGCAGCGCCTGCGAGGCCGCACGCCAGCTCAAGGAAGCCGGAGCCCTGCGCATCACCATGATCTGCGTGGTGAGCTGCCCGGAAGGCCTCGCTGCAATGAAGCTCGCTCATCCGGATGTGGCCATTGTCACCGCGGCCATCGACGCCGGCCTCAATGACAAATGCTACATCGTCCCCGGCCTCGGCGATGCCGGAGACCGCTACTTCGGCACCTGAACTTTGCCTCCCTCCGTCCGCACGATCCGGCCTTTGAACAACGTTTGATTCTCTCATGCCCATCACCCTGCCCCCTCTCACTCGCCGCGGCTTTTTGCAGCACGGCACCGCCGCTGCCTTGGGCACACTTGCCACGCAGCAGCTTCCCGCCCTGGAGATTCCTGAGCAGACCTGGGTGCTCTTTTCCGACCCCCACATCGCTGCGGACGAGGCGCTCGTCGCACGCGGTGCCTGCATGGCGGAAAACCTCCGCCGCTGCGCCAATCAGGTGCTCAAAATCGGCCAGAAACCCTTCGGCCTCATCGTCAACGGCGACTGCGCCTACCTTGAGGGCAGGGCGGAAGACTACGTCACCTTCACCCACTGCATTCAGGCCCTGCGCGAGCAATCCATCCAGATCCACTGCACCCTCGGCAACCACGACCACCGCAACAATTTCCTCAATGTCATCATCGGCCCGCCGCCGCCCAATGCCGAGCGCCCCATGAACGTGCCGGACCGTCACGTCGCCACCGTCACCAGCGCCCAGGTGAACTGGGTCCTGCTCGACTCCCTCGACCTCGTCAACAAAACCCCCGGCCGCCTCGGTGAGCAGCAGCTCATGTGGATCGAGCGCGAGCTGCGCAATGCGCCCAACAAGCCCACCTTCATCGTCGCCCATCACAACCCCATGCAGCCCAGCATGGATGAAAAAGGCAAAGGTACCTGCCTGCAGGACAGCGATGCCCTCTTCGATCTCCTCGCCTCCTATCCCAAAGTGCAGGGCTACATCTACGGCCACACGCACACCTGGCTGAAGTCCAAGCACGAGAAGACCGGCCTCCCGCTCATCAATCTCCCTCCCGTCGCTTACGTCTTCGATCCCAAGCGCCCCAACGGCTGGGTCATCGCCCGCATCAATTCAGACCGCGCCGAGTTCGAACTCCGCGCCCTCAATCCCGCGCACGAGCAGCACGGGCAGAAGCATGTGATCAAGTTCGTGTAGCGAGCTGTCATTCATCCGGACTCGCAGCATCCAGCGTCCGCATCATCGCGTCCAGAAACTCCTGCGCAGCATCGATCGGCAGAATGATCGTATCCCTGCGGCCACGCACATCCTCAGTGATCTTGATGAACTTGCCCCGATCATTCTCCTTCAAATCGAGAAAGAAAATCTTCCGATCCGTCACAATCTTTTCGGAATGCAGCGGCGGATTGGGCGGGCGCCGTTCGTCTTCAAATTCTGTGTTCCTCATGCCGGTAACCTCCACTGACTGACGATTCGCTGTATTTTGTTCTGGGTGAATACGATGCCGATTCTAGGAGCAGCGTCGGTCTTGTCAATGCTTCTCACATTCACATTGGCAGCAGAGTCCCCGCACAAAAAGGGTCTCAGCCCCGCTGCGTCAGCACCTTTTTGGCAGCCCGCAGAGCACTCAAAGTCCAGATCACAGGATAAAGCTGCTCATGATACCACAGCCGCGCAAAGTAGAGCCCAATAGGCGCAGGCGGAAAATGCGTCCCCTCGCGAGTGGCCGTGAGCAGCCACTCGACACCGGAGAACACCTTCTCACTCTCCACACCACCAAGAGCCTGCAAAGCGACCGCCGTCTCCTCGATGCTGGCAGGCGCATCGCGATCACCCCCGAAAGAACCATCGAGTTTTTGGGCTCCGCAAAGGTATTCACGCCCCGTTTGGATCAACGCATTAAACACCACGGCCAGCTGCTCGCTGCCGCTGAGATGATTGACCACCTGCGCCGTGCCATAGACCGGATTGTTTTCATCCTGCGTATGCTCATTGCCAAACCACAGCGGAATCCATGAGCCGTCCTGCAGTTGCACCCGCTTCAGGTAGCCCAGTGCCTGTTGCGTGGCTTTGGCGATCCGGCTTTGCAGCGCTGGCGACAACTCATCATGCCACACCCACCAAGCGCACAAAGCATGGGCCGTGATCTCCGGCGTGCTGCGGTCAAACGGCAGCGTGCCCCAGCCACGGCAAAACGTGGGGATGCCCCCGTCGCGGTTCTGCAAATCCAGCAACCAAGTGATGCCCTGCTGAATGGCCGCATCGCCGCCATGTCCCATCTTTTTGAGCGCAATAAGCGCGCTCGAAGTGTCGTCCGCATCCGGCACCCCTCCAGGCAGATCCGTCCACGCCCAGCCTCCCGGCGGCGCGTTGGTAAAAGGGTGAATCTCCCTGTACTGCTGCGCCAGCAGCCACTGTTTGGGTGGCGCGCTAACGTAAAAACTCCGCAGCGACAAAGTCGTCCCCCACGTCGCCAAATTGGTATCAATCGGCCAGCTCCCATCCTCACGCTTGGACCGCACCAGAAAATCCACCGCTAGCGGCAGACACGGATGATCAAGCTGCCCGCCCCCCGCCAGCGCCATGGTCACAAAACTCGTCAGGGGCGTGGCCTCCAGATACCCGCCGCTGCTCGGCTGCAGTACCTGGAGCATCGGCCGAATGCGCGGCCACGTCAGCGCACGCAGCCAGCGCAGCGGATTCCACCACGCTGGCGGAGCATTTTTAAATCGTGTGTACCCGATGGCGATCAGCGCCGGCAAAGCATAGCTGACCACCGGCAGGCCCACCGCGCCAAACCACGTGCGCGGTAGCGCAGCGAGTTCAAACGGCAGCGCGATGACATGCCTCCACGGCTTGTCCCCCAAAGTCCCGCACAAGGCGCAGAGCATGAGGATGGGCACGGAGAAAGTCTTGTCCTTGCCATAACGCGACACCACCGCCCTGGCGATGGCCGCAGGCTCCAGCGAACCCACCTGCCCCATGATCCACGCATCAGCCGATTGGACGGTGGGCGAAGGCCGCTGCGCTACGAGATGCAGCGCACTCCAGCACAGCAGCGTCGTCGAAAGATTGCTCTTGCTCAGCGTCGTGTCGCCCCAGCCACCGTCAACATTCTGATGCTCACACAGCCAACGCGCACCCGCCGTAATGGGCAGCGCATGCCTCTCCCGATCCACCAGCGCCAGCGCGACCACAGCCGTCGCGGTCGAGAGCGCACTGCTGGAAAGCCGCCCTTCCCAGTGCCCGCTCGCATTCCGCAGGGCATCCAGATGCGCCTGCGTATTGGCGATGGCGCGGTCCAGGGCGTCCATCATGGCAGAAAATCTCAGGCTTCGAGCTTCAGCTCAGGGCGGGCCTCGATGGCCTTGGTGAGGGAGATCCAGCCACCTTCACGCTGCTGCTGAAACATGTAGAGATACAACGCAGCCTGCTTCGCAGGATACGCAGCGAGCAGCGCAGCCACGGCGGCCTCCGCCTTGTCATCAGCGATCAGTTCCGGCAGCTCGGTCACTTCACCTTTGCCATCATGCGCGATCTCAGCCGCATTCAGGAAGGTGATGAGCATCTGCGGCTGGCCTTTGAGCAGCCAAATCTGAAAGATCTGCGCCGTCACTTCCTCATTCGACTTCGTGTTGAGCTGCTCCAGCAGCCACTCGGCCTGCTTGGCGCGGGATTTCTCCAGGATGAAAGCAGGGCGGAGGCGCTTGGCCGGGGCCAGCGAGTCAATGACGGCCTTGTACGCAGCACGCTGATCGGTCTGCATGTAGGTCATGATCTGCGCGCGCAGCTCGGCACCGATGGCTTGAAGAAGTTGGTTGGGTCGCATCTGGAGTTGGGGGAAAAGGGGAAGCTCTGCTACCACCACGGCACAGCAGTCGCAACCGTTTTGCCTCACAGCAGGCGAATCGTCAGCGGGAAGCGGTACACCTTTCCCTCTGAAGCATTCACGATGCCGATGATGGTGAGCACGATGGTGGCAACCCCCACGGCAATCAGAAGCGGGATGCCAATGAGAATGAAGCAGAGCAGAAAGGACAGGAACCCATACAGCGCGAAGCTGAGCTGGAAGTTCAGCAGTTCTCTCCCCTGCCGGTCCAGGTAGCTGCTCTGGTCTTTTTTCACCACCCAGATGATGAGCGGTCCCAAAATGGGAAACCCCACCAGACAGAGCACGTGCATGACGATGCCCAATGTTTTTTCATCCTGAGTGACCGCATACACAGGCAGCGAGGGAGGGAGCGTAGGAGTTTCCATGGCAATGCGAAACTACCCCAAACTGGCGCACGGCCAAATACAAACGCGGAGCCAGTTTCCCGGCTCCGCGTTGCAAGAATGAACTCAAGATCAGGGATCAGCCGATCTTCGGCAGTTCGAAGCCCGTGGCATACTCGTCCTGCGCCAGTTTGTTGGCCTCAGCGGCGAATTCACCGGTGAATTTCTCTGCCGCAGGGTCAAACTCCAGCCATGGACCGGCGCTGATTTTTTCGGCGGTGAGGTCGATCTTGTTGGCTTCGAGGTTGGCCACGAAATCCGCGAAGGTTTCCTGACCGGCCTTGTCATTGGCCAGACGCTCCTTGATCTCGTCGGTGCTGAGCTGCTTGCCCAGACGGTAGGAGATGTTGGAGAGCTGCGCGAGCGCAGCGGCCTGATAGCCGTGGTTGACGTGCAGGTTCGTGTTGATGAGCTTCCCAGCACGCACGGACTCAATGAAGTTCTTCATGTGGTCAGCGCCGTCGTCGAAGTTGTCGAACTTCTGGATCGTCTGGCCTTCGTTGTCGTAGGCCTTCGCCTCCGCGATGAATCCGCCTTCGCAATGGATCACGTTGCCGATGCGGGGAGCAGCGGTCTTGCCGTTGATGCGGAACACAGGCTCATAGCCCTTGGTCCAGTTCATGTCCTTCATGGGCAGGCCGCGGTTGTCAAACAGCAGCGGTGCGCCTTCAGCCCACTGGTAGAAGGCCATCTGGTTGTTCGCGGTCTGGCCGTCGTCCTGATAGCCCCAGCGGCCGCCGAAGCTCATGACGCGCTTTGGCAGGTCTGGGTTGCCGAGCGCCCAGCGGGCGACGTCAAGCTGATGCGGCCCTTGGTTGCCGATGTCGCCGTTGCCGTAGGCAAACTGCCAGTGCCAGTCATAGTGCATCTGCTCGCGCTGCACCGGGACGACCGGACGCGGAGCGGACCACAGGGTGTAGTCGAGGTCCACGATCTGCGGCTTGCCACTGGTGTCGCGGAAGGTGGCGGAGATGCGGCCATAGGCGTCAGGCTTCACCGGCTCGGCCACTTTGCCGATGCTCTTGCGCGCCTTGTAGTTGATGCCACGGGAAAGCTGCACTTTGCCGATGTTGCCGGCCTTCACATAGTCCATGGCGGCCTGCCAGCCGGGGGAGGAGCGGCGCTGCATGCCGTGCTGCACCACAAGGCTCTGCTTTTCAGCCACAGCGGCGGCTTCCACCAGCTTGCGGCCTTCCCACATGTTGTGGCTCACCGGCTTCTCAACGTAAACGTGCTTGCCGTTCGCGATCGCCGTCATGGCGATCAGCGTGTGGCTGTGGTTCGGCGTGGCGATGGTGATGGCGTCGATGTCCTTGTCAGCGCAGCACTCACGGAAGTCCTTGTACTGCTTCACTTTGATGTCCTTCTTGGCCAGGGAAGCGACCTGCTTTTCCATCACTTTGTCATCCACATCGCAAAGGGCGACGAGGCGGACACCCTTGATGCCCAGCAAGCTGGTGATGTGCCCGGAGCCACGGCCATTGAAGCCGATCACAGCGACGCGGACATCCGCATTGGCACCGAGAGGGGCGGAAAACGAAGGCAGGGCGGCAAGACCGGCAGCGCCGGCCACAGTGCCGCGAATGAAAGTGCGGCGGGTGGTTGGGTTTGGATTTGTTTGCATGGAATGGAGAGGGTGAAACGGGCACTGCCGCACCTGAAGCGCACGGCACAGAATAGGTTGAGCCTAGCAAAAACGCCGTATAAAAGGCAACCTTTCCTTTTACCTTCCGCCGTTTGTGACCACTACCCCGCCGTTTGTGACCCGGTTCCCCCCAATCGCATGGCGGTTGCGATGGGTCAGACCTTAAGAAACGGACCCCAATCAGCGCACGGAGCGGCGGCGGCGGATCATGAGGCCGAGAAGGCCAAACATGAGCAGCAGCGTGCGGGAAACCTCAGGAACCACCACGATGATGCCGTAGGTGGTGAAGGCGGAGGTGTCCCAGCCCAAGTTTTGGGAGGTGAGGTCCGGGAGATTGAAGTCGGCAAAGGCGCCACCGGTGGTGAAACCGCTGCCTGCATGGAAGCCGGTCGCGATAACACTGCCCCAGTCGATGAGATTGAAGACTTGGCCCGGAGCGTAGCTCAGGGTGCCGTTCTCGATGATGTTGACCTTTCCACCCAAGGTGAGGGTGCCGGCGACTTTGACGTAGTCGTGGTTGGTGGTCGCGCTAGGAGCCACATCCCAGGTGCTGCGGGCAGTCGTCTCAGCGTTGAACAGAGTTCCGGCATCGCTGTAGTTGGTGCCATTGTAAACATACTGACCGAGGGTGAAGGTCAGCGCGGCAGTCTGGGACGGAGCCGAGATCTGCAGGGAAAGCGCGGACGTGCTCTGCAGGGTCAGGTTTGAGCTGAAGTTCAGCGTGCCGTTCTGGTTGATGCCGGAGGCAGTGCTGTCTCCAGGCTGCAGCGTGGCGGCGTTGCTGATGGTGGCAGCTCCCACCACGGTGCCCGTGCCGCCGAGGGTGGCGGAATTCGTGCCATTGCCCACCGTCACAGCACCCGAACCCGTGGTGGCTGTGTTGGAGGCATTGTTGCCGACTAGCAGTGTCCCGCCGTTGACCGTCGTGGTGCCGTAGGAGTTGACTGCCGTGAGGACCGTCGTGCCAGAGCCTGCCTGCGTGAGGTTGCCACTGCCAGTGATTGCAGCGCTGCCGAAATCGGTGCCCTGAACCACGGTGTCGCTGCGATTGACCGCAAAGGTCGCGCCGCTGGCCACGCTGATCGCGCTGCTGGTGGAAAGTGCGCCGCTCGTGCCGCCACTGCCAAGCTGCAGCGTGCCAGCGCTCACTGTGGTGGCACCCGTGTAGGTGCTGGTGCCGGTGAGGATGACACTGCCCGCACCCACTTTGGTGAGTCCGGTTCCCGCGCCGCTGATGGCTCCGCTCAAGGTCAGTGTATCACCCCCGGCCGCGACGCCGACGCTGCTGGCGGTGGCCAGCGAGATATTGCCGGAGGAAGAGGCGGTGCCTGTGCCGGTGAGTGCGCCGCTGGCACCCACTCCGGTGCCATTGAGAGTCAGAGCTTCTCCGACGACTGCCACGTTGTCGATCTGAAGCGCCGCGCCCGCAGTCACCGAGGTGCCAGCCGCCGTCGTGCCCAGAGCCGTCGCGTTCTGCACTCGGAGGGTGCCGGCGCTCACGTTGGTGGCTCCGGTATAGCTGTTCGCACCGCCCAGGACCACCGTGCCCGAGGTTGTCTTGTCAAGACCGACACTGCCGGTCAGGGCAGCAGTGGCGGTGCCGGAACGCACGTCAAAGTTGCTGGTGCTGGTCAGGGCACCACCGGTCGCGCTATCCTGAATCGTTCCGCTCTGCAGGGAAACTCCCGCCACGGTTTCGGTCTTCCCGTTCAGGTCAAACGTTGCCGAGGCCCCGTTCACGGTGACTGTGCCCGTGTCTGCGATCTGGTCTCCGCCGGTGCCTGTGAGCTTGGCCGTGCCGGCTGTCACCATGAGGCTGCCACCGATGGCGTTGACGCCTGTCTTGCCGAGGTCGAGCTCTCCGGCGCTCACCGTGGTGAGTCCAGTGTAGGTGTTCGCGGCGACTCCGGTGAAGGTCAGGGTACCAGCCCCCGTTTTGGTCACGGTGCCGGTGCCCAGAATGACGCTGCCGCTGACGGTGGCGTCGCCGCCGCCGGCGGTCGTGGTTACGACAAGGTTTTTGTTGGTGCCACTGACTCCGCCGCTCACGGTGAGGAGGCTGGTGCTGTTGTTCACCCAGGTCTGCGTGGCAGCCGTGCCCAGCACCACGTTGGTGGAGATCGTGTTTGCCCCGGATCCAACTGCAACGGTGATGCCAGAGGCACCATCAAGGGTGAGGGTGTAAGGGCCGCCCGCGCCGCTGGCGATGATGGAACCGGCGGTGTTGGCCGTGCCGGTGCCGGTAAAGGTCAGGCTGTTGATCTCGTAGTTCGTATTGAGCAGCGTCGTGGCGTAGGTGTTCGTCGGCGTGTTCGCTGTGATGAACACATTGGTGCCAATACCAGGGATGGTCGCAACGGTGGTGCCGGCTGCAGTCGTCCACCAGTTGGTGTTGGTGGCGTTTCCATCTCCCCAGATGTTGGTGCCGAAATTGCCGCTCCAGTAGGCGGCGGTGTCAGCGACGGGGACGATTTCATTCGTCGTTCCTGCCGACGCAGCATTTTGCAGCTTCATGCCGTGGCCGATGAGGACTCCAGCATCGTTGGTGAAGGTGTAGCCGGAGATCAGGGTGCCGTCCGTGCCGGCCAGGGTGTTGAACAGGAGCCGGTCCTGCGTGGCGAGACCGCTGTCAACCGTGGTGCCCAGCAGGTAGGTGACGCCGGACCAGTTGCTGACGGTCACCGCGTTGGCCGGTACACCGGTGATGTTGGTGAACGCCAGGGCGTTGGAGTTGCCGGTGCCGAAGTCGAGCGTTCCAGCCGCCGAGAGGGTCAGCGCGCCAAAGCGCTGGCTGCTGCCACTGACGGTGCCGGCCAGTTGGACGGTGCCGCCACCGGCGCTGAGAGTCACCGGTGTGAAGGTCGCCGGATTGGTGAAGCTCACCACATTGGTAGTCGCATTGGAGATGCGGAAGATGGAGCCGTTGCTGAGCGTGATCGAGCTGGAGCCGCGCAGGCTGCCGCCGGTGGCGATTTCCAAGGTGCCCCCGCTCACCACGGTGGTGCCGGTGTAAGTGTTCTGACCGGAGAGGATCTGCGTGGAAGCACCGGTCTTCGCCAGATTCAGGGCGCTGGCACCATTGGAGATGACACCGCCGAAGGTGGTGCTGCCCGTGGTGCCGCTCAGTGTCAGCGTCGCAGCCGCGCCGGAGTTGGTCAGCAGACCGCCCGTGGTGGAGCTGGAGCTGGCGAGCGAAGCGATCGTTTCGGCAAAGCCGGCCATGTCAAAGGTGCCGCTGGCGTTGACCACCAGGGAGGAGGCATCCGGGATGACGCCTGCGGCACCCAGCTTCAGCAGACCGCCGTTGACCGTGGTGCTTCCGACATAGTCGTTCGCGGTCTGGACGAGGGTAAGAATGCCGTCACCTGCCTTGATGAGGCCGCCGCCGGCGGTTCCGGTAACCTGACCATTGATGGTCAGGGTCACCTGCGGGCTCGTCACGGTGATGGTGCGGGCAAACGCACCCAGGTTCATCACACCATTGAGCGTGAGGCTGTTCGTGGCCGCTGTGCCACCCGCAGTGAAGCCCGTGGCACCCGCGCCGCTGAAGGCGATGGCATTAGAAATCGTGCGGGCCGTGTTGTCGGTCTGGATGGTGGTGGCGTCAGCGATGGTCAGGGTGCCGGTGCCGAGCGGGCCGCTGGTCACTGTGACGGGGGACGCTACCGTGCTGACCGTGGCTGGCGTGCTGGCTGCGCCGATGATGAGCGTGCCTGCATTCAGGTTCAGACCACTGCTCCAGGTGCTGTTCGCGCTGGTCAGAGCGAGACCGCCGACGCCTGCCTTGATGATGGGACCCTGTCCGGCCACATCTGCGTTTTGCGTGATGTAGGCGCTGATTGCGAGGCCCACCGGATTGGCTCCAACGTTGACCGTGATGGTCGGGGTGGCACCGCTGAACTGCAGCGTGGAGAACTGAGTGGCCGAGGTGAAGATGCCCGCGATGGTCGGGGCCACGGCCAGATTGTCATTGGACGACACAATGCCGGACACCACCACTCGGCTGGTCTGACCCGCGGCAGGAGTGCCGAGCTGCAGGGTGGGGCCGGTCGCACCGCCATTGCCGTTGAGGGTCAGAAGACCCAGCGTGTTGGTGATCGTGAGCGACGGAGAAACCACCGCGTAGTTCGGATAGGTCAGCGTACCAGCGCCATTGATGGTCACCGCCGTGCCTGAGGCAATCGCACCGTAGATGGAAGTACCGCTGAAGTTCACCGCACCACCATTGATGGTGAGGCCGCCTGCTGAAGGCAGCACCACTTCACCGCCACGACCTGAAGCGGAGCCCAAAGTCAGCGTCGCTCCGTTGTCAACGATGGTACCACCAGAGTAGGTGTTACCCGTTGAGCCCGCTGTGATGGCGGCGGCTGTTCCGGCAACCGTAGTGACGCCCGTGAGGGTGAAGGTCGTCGAAGTGAGGATGGCTCCCACTATCGCTCCAGCCGGGATACCAGCCCCATAGACCGGCTGACCAACAAACATTCCCGCCGTGGTACCCGCAGTCAGAGTGAACGTTGGGTTGGTAGCGGCAGCCCAAGTGGCGGTAATGCCGGTGGAAGCGCCGGAGTTGCCATAGTTGAGGAATGCAGTGCCCGCTGTCGGAGCCGAACTCAGTGTGACCAGCGTGCCATTGTCCACACTAACGATGGTTCCGGAATAAGCGGAACCACCAATGGTGCCAGTAACGTTCTGGCCTGCTATGAGTCCCGTGGTGCTCGCCAAGGTAACCTGCGTCGCACCGGAGCTGGTGGTGGCCAGCTGTAGGCCCGAGGTGCCATCCGTGAGGGCCGTAGTACCACCGTTTGCGCTGGAGAACACCACTTTGTTCGTACCCGTGATGGTCGAATTGATCGTCCAGGTGCTCTGGTTGTTGTAGAGGAACAGTTCGCTCGCTCCGGAAGTGAGGCGGCCGAAGCCCTGGCCCGCACTGACTGCACCGGTGAAGTTACCGCTGTGCAGGTAGCCTCCCGAAGTCAGCGTCAGCGTGTCACCGAAGTTGGTGAAGACCAGGTTGTTGCCCGCAGCTCCAATAGTTTGGTTGAATGAGTTCAGCGAAGTGTTTCCGCTGATGGTCATGTTGAAGGCGCCGGTGGCCTTGTAGTTGCTCGTGGCCGACGAGGCGATGGTCGCCGTGGCAGTGGCGACCGTAGTGTAGTTGGCAAAACCAGCGACGGTGTCACCCAGCACTCCCAGACCGACAGCACCCGTGGCGGACGGCGCTGAGAGATAGGTGAGGAAGTCCGCTCCGTTGTAAATGGCCCAGCCACCCACGAGGCTGTTCGCCAGTGTCGGTGCGGTGGTGAAGGTGAGCTGCGCGCTCTGGCCGCCAGAGGCGTCCGTGCCGCGGCCGATCTGGCCGGTACCAGTGGTGATGTTAAGGAACGCACCGGAGTTCGCCGTGCGATTCAGCGACAATCCATTCATGTTGATGCTGCCGCCAATGCCGGGCTGGGCGGCGAAGGCGATGACATTCTGGCCGCCGAGAAGGTTGACGGCACCCATCGAGCCGCTGGTTTCGCCTTCAAGACGCGGGGTGACGGAAAGTGTGCCACCCGTGAAGTTGAGGGCCGAAGTGCCGGTGCGGGCCGCAACCGTAGAGAGACCGCTGTTGACCAGCGAGAGTGTCGCGTAGTTCATGTTGACCGCCCCGCTGCCAAGAATCGCGCCGCTGTCCTGCAGCGTGAGCGTACCCGAGCGGATAGTGGTCGAACCTGTATAGTATTGGGCACCAGTAAGCGTCCAGGCGAAGTTGCCGGACTTATCGACAGAGAAGTTGTTCTGGTTGGCTGTGCCACCTGAGGTGGGATTCACCCCAAGGGTGCCGGCGAAGCTGACCGCTGCGCTCTGCTCGGTATAGAGCGTGGCCGCCACGGCACTGTCATTGACAATAACACCGGAGGTGTTCGGCAGCGCATTGGCATTGGTGTTGGTGATCTGGCGGACAGCCTGGTTGCTGCCGTTGAGTTTGATGGTACCACCATTGACCACGAGGTCAGCCACCGTCAAAGCACCCGCCGTCGGGATGACCAGCAGGGTATTCACACCACCGCCGAGGATGAGCGTGCCATCATTCACAAAGGTCGCTCCCGTATTGAGGCTGGCCTTGTTCAGAGTCAGCGTGCCTGTGCCGTCCTTTGCGATGCCGCCGGCACCAAGAATGTAAGCGCTGGAAGTCAGGTCACCAACGATGTGCAGGTCGAGCACACCAGCTCCTGCCGTGATGGCACCACCGGTGATGCCTAGGTTGCCGGTTCTTGTGAGGATGGCACCATCGGTCGTGCCGTTGCCCACCGTCAAGGTGTTCACAGTGCCCGCTGCATTGAACAGCGTTGTGGCGCTGGTAGAAGTGGAAACGCCGCCGCCGATCGAAGTCACACCGCCACCGCTGGAGAGGGTGAGGCTGTTGATCGCTGTGCTGGCATGCAGGCCCAGAGCCGAGGTCACATCCACGTTGGAAGTAAGTGTGGTGGCGTTGGATACCGTACCAGCCGTGCCGGTGATCGTCAGCGGAGTCGCCGTGCCGAGGTAGCTGCCAGTTGGGTTGAAGTAGCCCAGAGCGGTGTCGGCAGAAGTCAGCAGGCGGAAACCACCGGTGGCATCATAAGTCACCAAGCCGGTGCCGCTGCTATCGATCCCGATCATGTCGGGCCGGATGTTGTTCGTCAGGTTTGCCGTCGTGGCGAACACATTGACACGTCCTGAACCTGCTACAGCAACACCGAGAATGGCGCTGCCCGCGTTCAGCGTGAGCATGCCGCGGTTGGCTGTGCTCGATGCATTGAACGTCGTGATGTTGATCGTCGTTCCTGTGGTGCCCGACGTCAGGTTCCACTTGCTGGCTCCTTCGAGGTTCGTCACCGTATTCACTGCTTCCGTCACCGCTGTTCCTCCACCGATGTAGTTCAGCACACCGCCACGCATGCTCAGCGCACGGTCTGCTGCTGTGGCCTGGACACTGGTCGTGCCGCCCAGGCGGTTGTTGACGGCATTGGTGCTGTTGTCGAGCGTGAGTGCGCCGCCACCGGCGAGGGTGGTGGTGACGAAGCCGACCTTCGCGGTGGCACTGCTGAGTTTGACGGTGCCACCATTGATCTGCAGGGTGCCTAGAATGTTGGCCGAGTTGTCCGCCGTCAGCGTCCAGGTGGCGGTGCCCACTTTGGTCACACTCAAGGCACCGGTGGTGTAATCGGATGCCAGGGTGCCGTCAAAAGTGGCGTTCGCGTTCGCCGAACCCGTCACCAGCGTGCCGCCGGCAGTCGGGCTGAAGTTTTTCACCAGGCCTGTGCCGGTGACATTGCCCACGCGGCCCCCCATGACCACGCCACGGGTGTCCAGAATCGTTCCCGTGGAGAGATTGATGTTCGCGTTGGTGTAGTTGGTTGAAATACCAGTGATCACCGAACCCGCAGTGACGTTGACCGTGGTCACGCTTTCGCTCACACCGCCCAGTTGCAGCGCTCCGAGGCCAGCCTTGGTCAGGGTGGCACCACCAAAGATGTTGGCGTTGATAGCAAGGCCGACCTGCTCGTTCAAGTCGCCACGCGTACCCAGCACCGTGGTTCCGGTCACCTTGTCCACGGTGATCGTGGTGGTCGCTGCCAGCGAGATGTTTCCGGCAATGACCGCCATTCCGCGGACGTCGTCCAGATTCGTGGCGGTGATGTTGCCCGTCAGGGTCAGCGTGCCTGCGCCAGTCTGCACCAGCGGGCCGCTGTCTGCAAGACCGCCCTGGGAGTTGAAGGTGAGGCTGGCGACGGTGTCATTGAAACCGTTGATGTCGAGCTGCGCACCGCCACGAACGGTGATGTTCGAGGCATCGTTGATCTGATTGGCCGCCTGCAGGCGCACCGCCGAGTTTGCAATCAAACCCGAACCCGTGCCGTTGACGTTGCCGCCGGTGATGATGATGTCGCCCGTGATGGCGTTGGTGGTCGTCGTCGTACCGTTGACGCCGAGATTCAAGATGACACCGTCCACATAAGCCGTGCCCACGTAGCTGTTGGCATTGTTCAGCGTGATGAATGCACCGCCGTTCGTGCCAGCCGAGGTGAACACCGGGCTCAGCGTGCCGGTGATGTCCGAGTTAATGGTCAGGCCAGAGGAGGAGCCACTGTGAATGAACAATTCCGTCAGGCTGGAGGTCAGCTTGCCGCGCAGTGAAGTGGAGCCAATGGAACGGGCGTTCGCATCGGAACCGGAAAGCAGACCGCCGCTTGCAAGAGTCAGCGTGTCATTGTTGTTCAAGAACGAGATGGCAACCGCCGCCCCATTGAGGGTCAGCGAGTTGATGGTCTGGCCTCCCGAATTGACCGTAGCATTGGCAGCGAAGCGCACATTACTGGTCGAGGTGGCAGTCACAAAGCTGGCGACCTGTTCCACAAGGTTGAGCTGGCGGATGCCTGTCGTGGCGTCGTAGGTGGCAAACTCGATGTTCGCCGCCGCTGTGGTGCCGTCTAATGCCGTGTTGACCGTGGCCCACCCTCCAATGATGCCATGGCTGTTGGTATTCAATGCCGAGGCTGTGGCGGTGAAGTTGGCACCAGCGCCGACGATTCCGGCACCGCTGGCAAAGTTCAAAGTCGCACCCGTGCTGCGGCTGAAGGTTCCGCCCAGATTGAGGGTGGCCGCACCAAAGCCACCACTGCCCGGGTTCACACGCAGCGTGCTGGTGCCGCCGGTCAGGCTCAAGTTGCCCAGCGTAATGCTGTCCGAAGCCGCACCGCGGCTGATGTACTCGAAGGCGCCGCCGTCCAGCGCGACAGCCACGTTGCTGGAGATGCGGTTGTTCATATCCTGCGTGCCGGAGTCGTCCCAGCGCAGCAACGCGTTGCGGATGCTGAGGGTGGTGCCCGTGGACATGCCGGAAAATGTGCCCTGGTCAGTGAGGATCACGGAGCTGCCCATGATCGTGGCGTTGCCAATGAACTGGTTGTTGTCACGCAGGGTCAGCGCGGCGGTGCCGGTTTTGACGAAGTTCAAGTTGCCGTTGATCTGCCCGGCAAAGTCACGCGCAGTGCCCACCGTCGTCGTGAAGGTGGCCAGGGTGCCACCGGTGTTGGTGACGAAACCGCCTGAGCCGGCCAGGGTGCCGCGGCTGAGGAGATCCCCGAAGAGCTGGCTGTGGCCGTTCAAGTCCAGCGTGGCGCCCGAATTGAGCACCAGAGCGTCGGCCACCTGGGCGGAGGTCGTAGCCGTGATCACCGGAGCCGTGTTGAACTTGTAGAACAGCGCGTTTTGTGGAGACGAGGCGCCCAGCTTGAGGGTGCCCAGGTTCAGCGTGGTGGTGCCGGTGTAGGCATTGCCGCTGGTGGCACCGAAGATGAGCGTACCGTCACCCGACTTCGTGAAACCACCGGTGGTAGGAGCAAAAGCACCCCCCAGTGGCACGGTCAGTGTAAGCGTGTTGGCTGCGCCAAACACATGAATCAGCGCCTCACGGTTGCCCGCGACATTGATCATGCCCGCACCACCGATGGTGTTCGTCGCGGTGGCCAGGATGCCGCCGCTGTCGATCGAGAGATTGACGTTGGAATTAAGGGTGACGCCAGTGGAGATCGCGTTGAAGGTCAGCGAATTGATGCCTGTGGTCTGGAAGCTGTTGGGCGTGGCATTCGTCAATGTGGCAGCGGTCACGAGTCGGACGTTCACGTCCGTAGCGCTGTTGGCGACAGCACCGGCCGGCAGAGTCGTGGCGAAGTTGGCTGAGGCCATGGGTGCAAGGCCATTGGCCGCCGTGTAGTTGGCGAAGGTCGCGTTCACTCCACCCGTGGCCGTGGCACCAGACTCGATCACGATCCAAGGAATGATACCAGTAGCGGTCGTCGCACCAAACACATCGGTGCTGCCGGTGGTTGCAGGAGTCGTACCAAAAATAATGTTCGTGTTGCCTGCAGCAGGGACACCGTTGCCAATGCCCGTTCCACGAATGAAGGCAGTGGCGCCGGTGGCGCGGGTGAGCGTGCCGGCACCGGTGCTGCTGAACTCGACGTTGGCACCATTGCTGGTGAGGGTGACGAGGTTGAACTCATTGCCGAAGGCCAGCGCACCCGTGCCAATGGCTTCGTTCACAGCAGTGGTGGCATTGCCGATGATGTTAAACGCACCACCATTCAGAGTGATCGTACGGTTATTGCCCGCGCCCCCTGCACGGGTGGAGGACGCAGCGGAGACGTTGTCAAAGGTCAGCGTGTTCGTTGGAATGATGCCGGAAACCGCGCCTGTGCCCACGGTGATGTTGCCGCCCGTGCCCGCCTGACCGGCAGCGCCCGAAACAACGACCGTGCCTTCGGTGATGGTGAGACCGCTCTGCGTGTTCGCGGCCGTCAGGGTCAGGGTGTTGCTGCCCACCTTGGTGAGCAGGAAGGCGCCGCTGACCACGCCATTAAGCGTGATGTTGCCTCCGGCGGTGCCAGTGCTGACGGAATTGACCCAGTCGGAGCCGATGAAACTCGCCGCAGTCAGCGTGATCGTCCCGCCCAGCACCGAGGCGGTGCTGGAAGAGTTCACCAGCACACCCAGCGTGTTGCGCGTGGTGGTGAAGTTGGTGCGCCCTGCACCGGCGATGGAGAGGTTTTCAGACATGCTGATGCCGTTCAGGTCCAGCACAGCTCCCGAGGAGATGGTGGTTGTTCCGATCGTGTCACCCAGCGCGTTGATCTGACCGATCTTGAGAATGCCGTTGCTGACGACGATCGAACCGAGCAGCGTGGTGCTGTTGTCCGTGTTCAGATTGAGGGTGTCCGCCCCAACCTTCGTCAGCGTGATGCCGGAGGCGGCGTTCACCACCGCAAGGGTCAGATTGCCGTAGCCACCGACGGAGGCATTGGTGGCAAGCGTGAGCGCACCGCTCAGGCTGGCTGCATTGCCGCTGCTGTTCCACAGGGCCGCATTGCTGCCAGCGGTAAGGGCAGCGGAGCCAGTGCCATTGATGACCACATTCCCGGCGACGCCGGTCTGGCCGTTCAGATCAAGGGTGCCACTGGTGGCATTGGCCAGAGCCACGGCTGAACCGGTCGCCGTTGCGTTTTGTGAGATGGTGTATTGCGTCGCACTGTCAACGCTCACGACGTAGGCGCCGGCTGGGATGCCCGTGCCGCTCACCGCCATGCCCTGCTGCAGGGCAGCAGTGCTGCTTACACCCGTGATGACTCCCGTCCCGTTCGTCGTGTTCCCGGTGACACCCGTGGTGCTGCTGTTGGACACGGTGGTGGTGCCCGCTGGCAGGGCACCTGAAGCGTTGAGCTGCACAAAGCCGCCTTGAATGGCAAGATCGCCGGTGAAGGTAGCTGTGTTGTTGCCCCCGAGCACGAGCGTGCCCTGGCCGGTTTTGATCAGCGCGCTGCTGGTGCCGCTGCCGGTGACGAGTCCAGTCCCGCTTTCGGTGATGGTGCCGAGGAGATCCAGAGCGCCTGCAGCCGCAGTGGCGGTGTTGGTCGTGGCAATGATCACACCACTGCCGATGCTGGTCGCGCCACCGGCGCCAAACCAGCCAGAGCCAAAGCTGCCATTGGTGCCATTGGTGACGTTCAGCACCGAGTTGGCTCCCAGCGTTAAGCTGTGTGAGGTGTCGATGACTGCGCCGAATACCGTGCCGCCGGTGTCAATGGTCGCTGTGGTGCTGGACGCGAGGGTATAGTCGTTGCTGATGATGGCCGCACCGTTGAAGCCGTTTGCCGCTGTCGGCAGCGCCGTGGTGTAGAAGGCCGTGGATCCGCCGACGGTCTGGAAGGCGTTGCTGGTGTCGGTACCCGAATACAGCAGGCGGTAGGCACCACCGGTTCCGCTGTTCGCAAACTTGTAGGAGATGGCGTGATAGCCGGCTGTCAGATTCACCGTCACTGCGGCTGAATCCGTGAACGGATGTCCGAAGGCATCTGCGGACACCACATTGCCATCAACGACCAGCGTCATACCGTCATCTGTACCAGAACGGAAGGTATAATTGCCACCCGCAGTGACCTGCAGGAATCCAGAGAAGGTGGCAACCGTGGTGACAGCCGTGCCGCTGATGGTGTTAGGGCGGTTGCCAAAGGCACCGTCGCCGAGGTTCGCAACCAGGAAATTGCTGCCCGTGTAGCCAATTCCGGCGTTCTGCGCATTAAGCACCCCACTGACCGTGGGGATGGTGGCAAAGTTGCCCGTCAGCCCACTGGCAGTGTAGCCGTAGGACGTCATGTTCGCCCCGGTAAGCACGGCATTCTGGATGTTCAGCGGATAGGAACCGTTCAGAACCACTGGATTGCTGGCAAGCGTGGTGGAGGTGCCGAGCGTCACAAGATCCGGGAACTGCAGGGTGCCCTGGCCGATATTGATCGGCTTGTCGCCTGAGTAACCATAGATGACCACCGTGGTCCCGGAGGCCACGTTGATCTCCGGAGCGCCACCTCCCACCACACCACCGCTGAGGTTGGTGATGCGGAGGATGTAGTTGTTGGCACCGGAGACGTTCAGGATGTTGCCCGCGCCCAAAGATAGGTCGGCCACCACGATGGTGTTGTTTGTGTTCGCTCCGTTGTTGCCGATGTTCAGGTTCGAAACCGCGCCCGCAGTGATGATCGTGTTGGCGTAGTTGATGATACCAAAGTTGCCGGTCCCGTTGTTCACCAATGAGAGCAGACCACCGTTCCCGATGGTCGCAGCCGTGCCGCTGAACACCGGGGCGGTGCTGCTCGAATTGAGGCTGGCCAGGGTCAGCGTACCCGCATTGACCCTCACACCACCGGTGAAGGTGTTGTTGTTGCCAAGGACGAGAGTTCCGAGGCCTTCTTTGGTGATGCTGTAGCCATTGCCACCGTCAGCGATGACGCTGTTGAGGGTCAGGGTTGCCTGCGGGGCATCCACAGTGACCGTGGTATTTCCCGTCAAGATGGTCGTGGCGTTGTTGCCATTCAGAGTCAGGCTGTTCGTGCCCTTGAGGGCGACCTGGGTGCCAGCGAGCGTCACCGCGTTGCTCAGGGTAAACGCACCGGCGGAAGTGAGGTAGGTTCCTGCGGCACCAATCGTCAAGGCACCTGTGCCGAGGGGGCCGCTGGTAAACGCGCTCACCACTCCCGTGGTGCCGTCACGCGTGGTGACGTTGGTGCTGGCTCCGATGGCCAGACCGCCACCCGTGACGGTCACGCCACCGGTGAAGAGGTTCGTGCCCGAGAGCGCCAGCAGGCCGTTCCCAGCCTTGGTGATGCCGGCCCCGCTTGCAGCAGAATCACCGATCGGCGCAGTGATGCTCAGCGTCGGCGTGACATTGGCCACGGTGCTGTCACCATTGATCGTCACCGCGTTGACCGTCATCGTGCGCGTCGCACCATTCAGATCCAGGGCGATGCCGCCGGTTCCTGTGCCCGAAAGGGTGGAAATGGAGCCTGCATTGGAGGAGCCTGCCGTGATGTTGCCAGTCAGGGCAAGAATACCGGCACCGGTGGTGACAGAAGGTGCGGTGGCACCACCGTCATTGTCAAAGGTCAGACCAGCGAGTGTCTGATTAAAGTTGTTGAGGTTAAGCAAGGCTCCCAGACCTCTGAGGACGGGTGTGATGGCAAAATTAATCTGATTGGCCTGCAGCAGGCGCACGTTGCCACCGTTGATGACCAGGGAATCCGCGAGGTTGGTCGCCAGCGGGATGGCCGAATTTCCTGTCGTGCCGTTTGCACCAGTCACGTTGAGGTCAAACGTCCCATTGTTAACCCCGTTCGGTGCATTGACGGTAGTGCCGCCAGTGTAGCTGCTCAGTCCATTGACGATCTGCAGATCGCCCGTGTTGTATCCGGTGAATACAAGGCGCACCGCCTGGCTGCCATTGTCCACGATGCGTGAATTCATGATCACCGGAGTGGCGGCTGTCGCAGTGATCACCATCTGCAGGTCCACAGATCCCGTGCCGCCCACACCACCTGCCGTGAAACGGCCGCTGTCCAGTGTGGCACCAATGTTCGTGGTGAAGGCCCCCGTTTTGATAAACGCGCCTGCGGTTAGATTCAAAACGTCGGTGGCACTTGCAAAGGTGATGGTCTGGGTCGCACCGGGATTCAGATTCAAGCCATTGATGTTCAGCCCGCCTGTCGGCAGCGCGATCGCGGCAGTTGCCACCTTGTAATTGCCTGTCGCGTTGCTTGCGGCCGGGAGAACGGAGCCGTCATACCCCTGGTATCCAGCAGAGCCGAGCGCTGCAAGACCTCCAGTCGCATTTCCGGCAGACGGTGCCACATAACTCACAAAATCACCCCCCCCGGAGTTCATCCATGGGATGATGCCGTTGACCATCAGGCTGGTGCCGTTGGCGACGGTCATACGCACAGCACTTCCCATCTGCCCGGCCATTCCATTTAGCAGGAGCATCGCTCCATTAGTCTGGGTAAAGTTGCCAAAGGACAGCACCAGTGAGCGCACGGAACCATTGACACCCAGGGTCAGGGCGATGTTGTTGCCACCCTCGGCAAACAGGGCGTCCCCAAGTGTTTCTGAGGAGTTGGTGAGGTCACGTCCCGTCATCGACAGCACGCCGCTGCGGAAGGTGAATGAGGCGCCGTTATTGATACGGTCGGCAACGGCCATGGTGCCACCATCACTCAGTACCAATGTCGCCCCCTGAATGGCAACACTGCTGGTGCCGGACAAACGAGCTTCATCAGTCAAGGTCAGGCTGCTGCCATTGATGAGGGTGCCGCCGGTGTAGGTGTTGTCACTGTAGAAGGTGCTGCCGATGCTGCCAGACTTGTTAAAGTACACGTTGCCGGTGATCTGACCGCCCCAGGAGTTGGCCGTCGCGTTGCTTTGCACCGAAATCAAGGTCGCCGCCGTGGCGGAGGTGATGATGCCGCCAGAACCTGCAAAGGCCGTGCGGTTCGGCGCGCTCAAATCTCCCACCATCTGGACGGTGCCGTTAAGATCCAGTGCACCGCCACCATAACCAAGCGCCACCGTTCCAGTAGCTGTGGCCGCTTGCGAGAGAGTGATCTGCGTACCATTGACCACGCTGGCAATGAACGTACCACCCGTGATGCCTGTGCCTCGGACATACTGTCCTGCATACAGCCCCGCAGTGCTGGCCAGCGTCACCGTGGTCGTGCCAGTGGCGGTGGTGGAACTCACGGAAGAAACCGTGCCAGGGCCCACGCTCAGGAGCTGGCCATTGGTTCCGCCTTGAGCCCCCTGCCAGAGGGTGTTTTCTCCACCCGCCAGTTTCACGGTGCCATCCAGCACCGAAAAGACGTTGGCTCCGGTGTTGAAGAACTGCTTGGTATTGAAGGTCAGCAGACCGCCAAGCCCCTTGGTCATGTTGTTTGAACTCGTGATGGCGGCGTTCACTGCCAGGCTGTCTCCCGTGTCCACCAGGAGGCCGCCTTCCACCGCCGCGAAGGCGATGACTGGGGCTGAGTTCAGCGCGGCGAGCGTCGCATTGCCGATGGTCTGGTTTGCGCCGACCGAGAGGATGTTCGCCGCTGTGAGCGCGAGCTGCGTGCCGCCCGAAGTGCCAAAAGTCACATCCGTGCCCGTGCCTTCGATTCTCAGGGCATTCAGGGTGCGCAGATTCAAGCCGGAATTGCTGACCACGGTTGTGTCACCCGTGACACGGTAGGTGTTCGTGGCCGAGAACAGCCCCGTGATGAGATCTTTCGAAGCATTGATGCCATAGGCAGTGCCCCCGTTGACGTTGGTAAAGCTCAGGTCCGTGCCAGTCCCGGTGCCGTCGCTCACCGCGTAGGCCGCACCATTCAGCGCTCCCACCCCCGCCAAAGCCACCGTCAGCGCGGTGGATGCCGAGGCGGTGGCAGTGGTGGACACCGTGAAGGTCGTCGGGCTGGTGATGCCCGTCACCACACCGGTGATGTTGGCATTCGTCACAGACTGCCCCACTATCATTTGGTAGGTGTTGCCCGTGGTGAGCGTGACCACATTGCTGCCGCTGACCGTGGTGGCCGTAGGCGTCGCCGCGGCGGCGTAGGTGGCAAAGTTCGTGCCGGCAGCGTCAATGACCACCCCGCGCTGGATGAGGTTGCCCGTCAGCGTGGGTGCGGTGGTGAGGATCAGGCGGTTGGTCGCCATGCCCAAGGTCTGGGTGCTCGCAAAGGTCAGCACAGACCCGCCGGACACCAGGTTGCCTGCCAGGCTGGCAAAGGTCAGCGTGCTGCTGGCTGCGCCTGCATTGTTCATGGTGATGGTGTTGCCGCCCCAGGAAGAAGTCAGAGCGCCGAAGGTCAGCGTCGAGGCCGAGGTGCCGTTTCCAACAAAGGTCAGCCTGCCGGTTGCCAGACCCACCGTGCGCGCACCGCCGAAGCGTGTCGAAGCCGTGCCGGTGTCATCAATGTTCAGCAAACCACCGTTCTGGACGGTGATGTTGCCGGTGGCGGCGCTGAAGAGGCCTGCTCCACTCACATTCAGAGTGCCTTGGGTGACAGTAGGCGTGGCGGTGGTGGTCATAGCGCCAGTGATATTCATGGTACCAGTGCCGATTTTAACGAAAGTGGCCGTATTGGCCGCGTCGCTAGCCAGATTGATGATGCCAGTGCCCACCGCGTTGAACGTCGGACTGTTCCCGAGAGCGAGGCCGCCAATGTTCAGCGTGGCTCCATCTGCCGCGCCGAAGGTGACGCCCACGCCGGCCGTGTTGGTAATGGTGCCGTTGATGGTGTTGACGCCGCTCGCAGAGAACACCCCGCCGGTGTTGTTGATGCCTGAGGTCGCACCACTGACGGACGCCATGTTGATGGCATTCGAAATCGTGATGCTGTTGGTCAGGTAGAGAGCAGCGCCACCCACGGCAGATGTCGTGCCACCCAGGATGATCTGCCCGCCGCCGAGCGCGTTGGCATTATTGATCTGGATGACACCACCAGCGATGGTCGTGGTGCCGGTGGTGCGGGTGGAATTGTTGGCCGTGATGATCAGGGTGCCGATGTCGTTCTTCTGGAACGCATTGCCCGCAGCACTGAATGTGAAGGCGGTGTCCAGGGTCGCAACGGTGCCAGCCGACACGTCAATGCCCACCGTGGCCGCGTTGAGATTGATGGTGCGGCCCGTGAGGGTGTAGGTGGTGCCCCCAGCCAGACGCAGACCCTGCGTGGCGGAGTTGGCGGAGAGACGGACCACGTTGGCAGTGTCTCCGAGCGCGCCGTTGCTGGTGGCGGAGAGAATGCCCGCCGTCACGTCAATGAGGGAACCGCTGCCGCCGTAGGTGTTGCCGCTGTTGGTCAGCTCCATCGTGCCCGCGCCGGACTTCGTGAAGGTGACGACGCCGGAGCCGGCGGCTCCCCCGCTGATGACACCCGCAAGGGTCAGGCCTTGGACCACATTGGAGTTGGTGGCGGTGGTGCCGATGTTGAACACCGGACCCGTCACCACGGAACCACTGCCGGTGTTGCCCAAAGTCACCCCATTCGACACGGCTAGGCCGTAGCCATTGCCTGCAGTCAGGTTGATGCCGTTGGCCACTGAACTGAAGCTGGTAGGAGTAAGGATCTTGTTCACTGCCTGGTTCCACAGCACGGTCTGCCCGGCGCGGCCAATCGTCAGCGTCGGCACCGCCGAATCCAGGGAAAGCGCGCCCAGGTTGATGGCTTCATTCTGCACGTTACCATCGCCATCATGGAAAAGACTGATCGTGCCGCCGTTGTTGAAACTGATCGACGCCGAAGAACTGATGCCTGTCAGGTTGATGCTCAGGTTCCCCAGACCGGATTTCGTGAATGAGGTGAGGGAGCCCAGGCCGGAAACAGGCCCGTTCATGATCACGGTCAGGTTCGGGTTGTTGACGCCGAGGTTCCATGCGGCACCGCCCGTGTAGCTGACGACACCGGCCAGTGTCATCGTTCGTGCGGTCGCCACATTGGTGTTGTCGAAGGACTCATTACCCTGAAACACAACCGGGTTAACGATGGTCCAACTCGTATCATTGAGGAGCAATGAAGTGCCCGCCCCCAGGGTCAGTGTTCCGGTGCCGACCGGGCCGTTTGCGATTACCAGCCCGCTGGCGACCGTCGATCCCGTTCCTGCGGTGATCGGTTGCACCGTCACGTTGCTGCTCGCACCCAGGATCACTCCACCGGCAGTGACATTCACACCGCTCGCAAAAGTGTTGGCGCCGCTGAGCAGCAGCAATCCGCCTCCGCTGACGCTAAGGCTGGTGCTCGTTCCAGCCCCGGTAAGGATGGAGCCGATGGTCAGGCCGGGGGCGATGGTGTCGTAGGTCTGTCCCCCGGCGGCAATGGCGCCCACGCTGATGGTGTTGACTCCGTTGGTCAGCACAACGGAGCCTGTGCCGCTGACTGTGTTGGCAAAGGCTGCATTGGAAGTCGTGGCACTGAAGGGTGTCGCACTGGAGATCGTGAGCACACCTGCGCCGATGGCAAGCGTTGGGCCGTTGGTGGTGTCTCCACCATTGTTGTTGAAGTTGAAGCTGTTCAGCGTGTTGTTGCCCACCAACGTGAGGGTCGCGCGACCGTTCAAGGTGACATTGCTGCTGGTGGCAATCTGACCCGCGTTGGTGATCATGGTCACCGCAGCGCCCGTGCCCTGAACACCGCCGTTGATGGTGAGGTCACCAGGGATGACGACATTGATGGTGCCGTTGGCAGTAGCGGCGCCACTCAGGTTCAAGGTCCCCTGATCGACAAACGTGCCGCCGGTGTAGCTGTTGAAGTTGGTCAGAGTCAGTGTGTTGGCTCCTGATTTGACCAATGTCACCGTGCCCGAACCACCGACTGCGGTCGCGCTCGTGTTTCTGATCGCCGCATTGATCGTGATCGTGTTTTGAGCACCGTAAATCACGAGTTCCGTATTCGAACTGGTCGCCGTACCAGCCGTCAGCACGCCGGGTGTGCCCACCGTACCGATAAGGGTTCCGTTGTTCACGTTGGCGCGGAGCAGGCCGCCCTGCTCAAGATCAAGTACATCCGTCGCACCGGTGAAGGCGATGTCATTCTGGAACGCACCGGCGATGCGGAGCATTCCGGTCGTGGTGAGCGCGGTTGGCAGCGTGGTCGTCAATGCCGCGGTCGCCAGCAGGTTCGTCACATTCCCAGGCCCACCGCTAATGCCGCCGGCAAAGCCAAAGAGCACGCCGCCTGAAGAATAGCCAGCCGTATAGCTCTGATATCCGGCGCTGCTAAGTGCACCGACACCTTGCGTTGCATTGTAACCGGCAAAATCGGTGGAGTTCGCAATCGCCCAGGCCGGAAGCACGAAGTTGCTGTTCACATTCAGTCCGGAAGGGTCCGTGAAGAGGATGCGCGGGTTGGCACCTTCACTGCCCAGATTGGTGCCGCTGAAGTTGACGGTCACCCCGGCCCCCGTGGTGCGGGCGAAACTCGCAAAAGTCAGATCCCCTGTGGCGACGGAAGCTGTGGCGTTGCCATTGGCGGCAGCCGTGATCCCGTTGGCCCCTTGGGCTGCAGTGAGGGCGCCCAGCGTTTCCGAAGAGAGGGTGCTGGCACGTCCTACGTAACTGATGAGACCGCCGCGCAAGGTGATGGCCGCCGAGTCATTCACGCGGTCATTGAGGTTGGTCTGCAGGTTGGCCGAGTTGTCGATCGTCAAAGTTGCGTAGTTGATGATGATCGCAGAGGTGTTCAGGAGGGTGGCGTTGTCACGCAAAGTGGTGATGCCGCCCATCAGAATCGTCTGGCCGGAATAGGACAGGGCGCTTTCCAAAGTGAGAGCGTTGGCACCCAAACGGGCAAAGGCACCGGTGCCGGTGATCGAGCCCGCATAAGTTCCAACGGCTGCCATGTTAGAAACCAGCATCCCGGAACCAAGGTTGATCGTGCCACCGGAGCCTGGAAGCGTGCCACCGGACAGGGTGCCCACGTACTGGACGTTGTTGTTCAGATTGACGACGCCGGTGTTGTTCACAGAGAGAGCCTGCGCGGCGGTGAAGAGCGTGTTGTTGCCATAGCTCAAGTTGAGCGTGCCATCGTTCACCGTCGTCTGCCCGGTGTAGAACTGCTGTCCGCTGAGGGTCAGAGTCCCTGGCAGGTTCTTGTTCATGCCCACTGCGCCGGTCATGCTGCCAGTCACATTCAAGGTCGTACCAGAGCCGATGTCGAATGCTGCTTCCGCACCCAGTGCAATGCGGTCCATGCCCAGCGTGTGGGTGGTCCCACCGTTGGCAATAACGCCCCCGCTGGTAATGGTCAGAGTGGCGTTTTTCGTATTCGTCACACCGATCCCCACGGCTGTGGCATTGTTGATGTTCACAGCATTGACGGTGCGTGAGACAACGATGTTACTCTGGGTGATGAATCCTGAGCCAATCTTCAATGTGTCCAGGGCAAAGGATGAGTTGATGTCCGTGTAAGCGGTCGAGCCGATCACCAGCGGCACCGTGGCGTTGGTCGCCGAGGCGGAGAGTGTGAATGTCGTTGCACTTGTGATGGAGGCAATCGTGGTGCCAGCAGTGACACCTGATCCATAAACCGTGGAGCCTGCAGTGAGACCGACGGTGCTGGCCACGGTCACGGTGGTGCCACCGCTGATCACGCCGCTGATGGTCGGGATGTTGTAGCCTGCAAAGGCCTGGAGACCATTGGCGTTCGAGGCCAGACCCGTGTTGTTGTAGGTGGCGAAATCCGTGCCGTTGATCGTGTCGCGGGGCAGGATGCCCACCGTTGCCGCCGTGAGGGTGGGTGGCGTGGAGAAAATGACGCGGTTCGTCGCCGTGCCGAGGGTCGCATTGGACGTCCAGTTCACATAGGCACCCGTATTCGTCGTCAGCGTCGTGAAGTTCATCTGCGTCGTACCACCGTTGTTGGTGAGGTTGACGATGGACTGCCCGGCATTGAAGGTCAGCGTGTTGCCTGCGACACCTTCGGTGGAACCCGTGGTCGTCATGCCGATGAAATTCAAGGTGGCTCCATTGATGGTCAGCGGCTTGTCGCCGAGGCGGTCTGCCGTGGCCGGATTGGCAGAAGTGTTGTCCAAGGTGAACACAGCTCCATGGTTCACCGTGATCCCGGATGTGCCGCTGAAACGACCATTGCCGCTCAGCGTGGTGGTGCCGCTGCTCAGTGTGGTGGCCCCCGTATAGGTGTTGTCAGCAGTCAGATTCAATGCACCCGTGCCCAGATACTGGAACACACCCGCACCACCTGTGCCGTTGCTGATGACGCCGTTGAAGTTCGTTGTGCCGGCACCAGCCACCTGCAAGGTGCCGGTACCCGTACCAGCCTGCATCAGGTTCACCGAGGTATTCACGGTGAACGAGCCAGCCGTCAGGCTGTTGTAAAACAATCGGGTAGCGCCCCCATTGCCGGCGGCGTTGATCGCAAAAGTATCCACCGTCACCGAGTTCGCTCCCGTCAACGTGGGGAACGCCGAATTTGGATTGTTGGTCCCGGTACCTTGGAGCGAAATGGTTGGAAGCTGCGTATTGGTGATCGCCACGTTTGCCTGAAGGACACCACCGATAAAGGTCAATGTGCTGCCATTTAAGAAACCGGTGTTGCCAATAACGGCTGTCCCCTGGGTGATGTTGAGAGCGGGAGCCGTATTGCCAGAGGTGTTGGTTCCGTTGAAGGTCACGATGCCGGTTCCATTCACCAAAAGATTGACTGTCGCGGCAGAGCCACTACCGCCGGTACTCGTGATGTTTCCTAGAGTGGTGTTGCCGCTGCCCAAAATAGAAAGCGTGTGGGCTGTGGCGACTTCCGCATTGTTAAAGGTGCCAATCGTCAGGCTGGCCGGCGCAGTGATGGTGTTGGCAATCGTCCAGTTATTGGTAGTAGAGCCATTCACAATGCCCGGAATGCTGATGCTGTTGAGTCCGGTGAAGACAGAAATAGTATTGGCGTTAAGCTGCACTGCATTGTTGATGGTGAGTCCCCCGGTGCTGGTCGCAAAGATACCCGCATTGCTGAGGGAGAGAAGTCCGGTTCCAATGGCGGCGCTGCCACCGATGCCCAGCAAGCCCCCACCCACCGCGGTGCCGCCCGTGTAGGTGTTGGTTCCGGACAAAATCCACGTTCCCGCATCGGACTTGCTAAGGGTCAATGCCCCGCCGTTGTCAGCAAGTAGGGAGGTAATCGTGTTCGCGTCGCCATTGCTGCCACGCAAGGTCAGCGTCTTGGCGCTGGCAGCAGCATTGACCAAATTGGCGATCACCAAGGCCCCGCTGCCTGACTGGTCGATCGTCGTGCTAGCATTGAGGTTGAGCTGACGGGTTGTGGTTTCACCATTGCCGACATACAGCAGGCTCGCACCACCCAGATTGAGGATGCCGGAACCGTCACCAAATGCACTGGATGCGACACTGCCGCCCCCAATGCTGTTCACAAACACGCTGCCAGCACTCAGGGTGGTGTTTCCCGAGTAGGTGTTGGCTCCCGTGATGTAGAGCGTGCCCGCACCAGTCTTGGTCAGACCGCTACCGGTGGAGCCGCTGAGGATGCCGGAAAGCGTGGCAAAGTCCGTGGTCGTGATGGCATTGTCATCCACCTGCACCGTTCGAACGGCACCGTTAAGGTTGATGTTGTTGATGAAATTGACATCCGACAGCGCCGTGCCCGAGTTTAGGATCAGGACACCCGTACCATTGACGAAGAAACCACTCCCCCAAGTAAGAGCGGCACCCGCCCCGAGATTGACGACGAGCTGGGAACTCGTGGCAGCAAAACCGCCGTTGCCATTGGTCGCCCACTGCACCTGGCCCGCACCCGTCCCGAGCGCCCGTGTAAAGGTGCCGTTGGCTTCCAGCACCGTGTTGTTGGTGCTCGCGCCATTAAACACAAGATTGCTGTTGCCCGACAGATTGCTGATGCTGCCGAAAGTCAGCGTCGCCCCGCTGGCGACGGTCGCATTGGCGCTGAGACGAATGTGCGTCGGGTCGAGGATGGCTGCGATCGTCGTGCCCCCCGTAATGCCCGTGCCCGTGACGGCCTGACCGATGGCAAGTCCATTGGCATTGTTGACCCAGAGGTCCGTCGTGGCAGTCGCACCCGTCACCGTCGTGGTGCTGGTCGCGTTGGAACCGGCATCCTGCGCGCGCAGCACCCCGTTGATGATCGTTGTGGCACCTGAGTAAGTGTTGTTGATATTGCCGAGGACCCAGACCCCGTTGGCCGTGCCGGTGCCAGCACTGTTTTTCGTGATCGCCAAGGTGCTGCCACCACTGTCGGCCAGCACCAGATTGATCTGATTGTCCCCCGTGGAGTTACCGGTCAGTGTCAGCGTCTTCGCACCCACCACTCCTGCCAGGGCCACCGCATCCGTGCCCGTAACACCCCCGCTGCCGGAGGTGCCGTTAAAGAGCAAAGCGGCGTTATTCGCAGTGGTGGCGCCAATAATATTGTTCCCATAGGTTCCCGAAGAGTCAATGGAACCGTTGCCTGCCATAGTGAACAATCGGTCGATGGAGATTGACGGGGTCTGCGTTTCAGAATAAACAGTGGCATTGGAACCTTGATATTGGAGCGTGCCCCCGTTGAACACCAGATTGGCAGCCGCATTGGTGGAGGCACCAATGGAACTGGCAGTACCACCATTCGCCAGTGTGGTGGCCTGAAGGATGGCACCCGTTCCGCTCAGGATGGTTGCACCCGTATAAGTGTTAAGACCGGTGAGCGCCACGCTACCGCTGGCACCGTTGCGGATCACCGTCAGCGCACTGGCACTGCCGTTTTGAATGATGCCGGAGAACATGCCTGCGCCACTCGCAGTGCTGATGCCAATCGCTAGAGCCGAGGCGGCCGCATTGCTGCTGGTGATGGTGCCCGCGCCACCCAGAGCACCAATGGTCACCGTGTTCAGCGCTGTCGCTCCTGTGTAGGGTGCCACATTGGCACCTGCACCATTGACATCAAAGGTTGTATTCTGCCGCAGGACAAAGGTGGTCGCAGCAGCCGGGGCACCAATGGTCGCGGTGGCGGAGCCACTGGCCATCTGCACCGTGCCTTCATTGATGAAGACGTTGCCGCCGAAGGTGCTCGCGCCGCCGAGAATCATCGTGCCATTCCCCGCTTTGGTAAACAGGTCCGCAGTACCGTTGCCGATGGTTGAATTGACCGTCAGAGTGTTCGCCGAATTACCGCCACCCACCGTGAAAATGAGTTCGAATACAGCCGAGCCGATGATGTTGTTGCCAGTGATGATGGCAGAATTTCCGCTGGCGCCTGTAGTGTCAAACATGATGCCGCCCTGCTGAGTGGCGCTCGTGTTGGTGACGGTGATCGCATTGGCACCTTGGGTAATCGTCTGACCGGCAGCCGTGAGGCGCAAGGTATTGACGGCCGTCGCTCCAGTCAGGGTCAGATTGCCGCTATTGAAATAGTTCGTGGTTCCCGTGGCACCCGTGGCCGGGAGGGCTGTGGCCGCAGCAAGGGCGGTGACATTGGTCCCGTTTGAGGGGGCTGTAATGTAGTCAATCGCACCGGTGGAAGCGTTGGTGATGTAGGCAAAACCACCAAGCTGGCCATTGAGAATGGCCGTCCCAGTGGGTGCCGTGGCAAACTGGATCCCCGCCAGCGTTGCAGCCGGAGCAAAGTTCAAGGTGGCCCCGGCGGCACGTGTCCCGAAGCTCGCGAAATTCACAATATTGCTGAAGGTGCTGTTACCCGCAGCCACCTGGATCACCCCGTGGCCGAGGGTAGGAGTCAGCGCGCCCATGGTTTGAATCACGTTGGCCGTGTAAGTCAGCGCCCCATTGGCAGCGAGCTGGAAGGTGCCGCCTGCAAAGCCGTTGCCACCTACAGGATCACTCGCAAAAACAAGGTTGTTCGTCGCCGCGAAAAGATTGCTGCCAGTGCTCGTGGCGGCGGTGGGCTTGGCCTGGAAGGTGCCGCCAGCGATGGTCAATGCACCAGTGAAGCTGGCATTGGCACCAAACGTGAGCGCTGTGTTCGCTGCGACAGCTGTGCCGATACCGTTGCTGATTGTGACACTCTGACTTCCAACGGTGCCACTGACCGCCGTGACAATGCTGCCAGCAGGGATGTTAGTACCGCTGACTGACATACCGATGGCAATCGCGTTAGATCCAGACTGCACCACGAAGCTGTTGGTGTTGATTGCACCGCCAGAAGCCACGGTGTAACTGGTGGGCTGCGCGGCGAAACTGGCCACCGCAGGGTCATACAGCCAGGTGCCGCTGCCAACCTTCGTCACACCCGCCGTGCCATTGATGACCGCCTGAAATTCAGCCGTTGTGCTCGTACCACCCAGGAACTTGGTGCCCGTGCTGCCAGCACCAAACGGATTCTGAAAGATGAGACTGCCAGAACTGTTGTTCGCCAGCACAATAGCGTTCCCAGCACCGCTTGCATTGACGATCAGGTTCCCCGCGACCGTTTCCCCCGGACCTCTGTAATCCAGCGCGCCACCATTCAACTGCAGAGCCGCACCCGCACCCGATCCGATCACCTTGGCAATCGTGGCCGTGCCTGAACCCGCCTGCGTCACCAGCAATGTGCCCCCGGTGACGTTCACACCACCAAGCATGTTGTCGGTTGTACCACCCGCCGTGTTGGCACCATTCATCACCAGGGTGCCCTGTCCGGACTTGGTGACGTTGTGCACCGCAGTGCTGGCATTGAGGACAAACCCGTTGAAAAGAATATCGCCATTGCCAGCGCCAAACGTCATGGCCCGGTTGGCACCATCCCCCACCGTGACTGATCCATTGATCGTCAGCAGTCCGTTGCCAGTGTTGGAAAAAGCCAGCCCTTGGCTCATAGTACCAGAACTGGCGGAGAAATTAAACCCGTAGCCATCACGACCGCTGACCGTCAATGTGCCCGAACCTGTTCTGCCTACGGACAGAGCCCCCATCAGAATGTTGCCCGAAACGCCGGAATAGCCGAGCAAGCCAGCAGCCGAAAGCGTTTCCGTACCCAGACCTGCACCACCGACTGCACGATCAGCGAAAATGTTCATGTTTCCGTTGTTCTGGGCCAGTTTGATGTTTGAGAAACTTCCCGGCATGTCCGTCCTGAACTCAAACAAACCACCCGTTCCAGTGAGCTGGCTTCCGGAGCTGTCCAAACCAAGCTCTCCCCCGTTGGAGATGCGGAGGTCGCTACCGTCCACACGGACGTTGGTGACAAAATTGTTGTTCCAGTTCGTCAGCACCGTGGTTCCGGCAAGGGTCGTGGCGCTAACGCGGTACAAGCTCGGCTGTGCAGTGAGACCTCCCGTAATAAGGTCGTTGATGAAAAGGTTTCCGTTACCACTCATCGTCAGGCCGGTACTTCCGTTGGGACCCAGGTTCACCGTTCCCCCGGAGAAATACGTGTTGCCGGCAGCCGCTGCGACGCGCGTTTCCGTATTCTGCGACGTTGAAATGTTCCCCGAGAAAGTGTTGCCTCCGATGCTGATCAAGGCGTAGCCGGAGCCTCCATTATTTGCGGCTGGACCACGGCCCGCTAGCGAAAGACCCCGGTTAAAGGTGAGTCCCGAAAGCCCCCCCTGCACCACCAAGGTCCCCGAAGGGAAACCATTGGATGACGCGATGCCGTTCACCGCGACGAGCGGTGAGGAACCCAGCTGACCCATGTTGCTGATCGTCAGGAAACCGTCGTTCACATTCACCATGCCGGAGAAAGTGTTGCTGTTGTTCGTCAGCGCCAGGTTGTAACCGGCATTGACTGCCAGCGATCCTGAACCTGAAACCACGCCGGCCAGGACGCCGCGGCCGTTCACGTTGCCCAGATTCACAAAGCTGGTGGCCGAACCACCGATATTCAGGTTGCCATTAAGGATGACATTGCCTCCCGCAGCACCACCACCGGTCAGTCCTGAAACCGTCTGGTTGAAGCCATTGAGGTCCAATGCGGCTCCAGCCACATTGGCCAGGGTCACAGCAGAATTGGCGCTGAGGGCATTGGCAGAGCCAGCCTTTAATGCGCCGCTATTGACCAGGGTGGAACCGCTGAACACATTGCCCGTGCCAAACGTCAGAGCCGTTCCGGTCGCGGAACCCAGAGAGGCGGAGGAAATGGTGATCGTCGTGCCGTTCACGATGGACGCCACCGTGGCCCCCGCTGGAATGCTCACGCCAGTAATGGCTTGGCCCACCGCGAGGTTGGCAGTGCTGGAGAGGCCTGAGATAGTGGTGGTGCCATTTGTGGTACCGGCCAGTTTGGTGATGGGAGCCAGGGTCAGAGCGCCAGTTCCCATTTTGACCAGGCTGCCGGTGCCGCTGCTGATCGGGCTGACAATGGTAAGAACCCCCGTGCCATTTTGCTGCACGATGACTTCGGAGTTGTTCGCCCCGAGCTGGCCGCCGGCGAGCGTGCTGTTAAATGAACCCACCGCCTGGATCGCACCACTGTTGAGGGTGAGAATGTTGCCGACTGCCCCCATGTTCACCGTCTGATTGGCGGAAGAGGCATCGAAAGTGAGAGAGTTCACCGAACGGGTGGTGATGCTGTTGCTCCAGAACAACGGATTGCTGGCCATTCCAGCAGTCGTGTAGTCATTGAACGGACCCGCGCCGTCATTGCTGTTGTCTGCCAAAGTCGAGAATGATGTGAGACGCACGATGTTGCCACCGCTGATCTGGGCCATGCCCGTCGCGGTTCCATCCTTCACCGAAGCGTACCCGAGGACGTTGTTCGCACCCGCACCGGTGGCCGTGGTGGTGATGGCACTGCCCGCGCCCGAGATGTCAAAGGCCACGGTGCCACCCGCGCTGCGGGAGATAGAGCTGCCCGTGGCGAGCGTAGCGCCCGCTGCGACAATGACGCTGTTGCCAGTGCTGGCGGCGATGGTCAGATTGCCGATGCTCTGGCTTCCACTGGTGAGGCTCAAGATGCCCCCACCCAGAGTGGTGCCGCTCAGGGTGCCAAAGGCACCGCCGGTAAAATTAAGTGTACCTCCCGTGATGCTGAGCGCACCCGTATTGGTGCCACCAGTGCCGGTGAGTGTCCATGTGCCCGCGCCAGCCTTGTTCAGCCCACCGGAACCGGTGGTTAGAGCTCCCGCGAGAGTGCCGCTGCCCGCCCCTGCAAGCGTCAGATCGCCGACACCTGTGACTGCATTGGTGCTGCTGAGATTGAGTGACCCCCCATCAACGGAAACCGTAGCCGATGAGCCAAGGACCAATCCGCCGCCATAGGTGTTGGTGCCTGCACCTGTTGCATTCACCAAGGCGCCATTTTGACCTGCCAGTGAGCCCGTGCCGTTCAAGGTCAGCGCCTTGGTGCCGAAATTCAGACCACTTCCAAAAAGCACCAGGGCAGCTCCAGGCTGCACGCTGACCGCTGCAGCGCCTGTACCCAGGGCCTGGGCATTCGTCAATGCAAGCACCCCTTCGCGCACGTTTGTGGTCCCCGTGTAGGTGTTCGTGCCGCCAAGAAACAAGGTGCCGTTGCCAGCTTTGGTCAGACTACCCGCACCGCTGTTACCGATGGCATTGGCAAAATTGATCTGATTGTTATTAGTGTCGATTGTGGCACCACTGCCACCGAAGGTCAGCGTCCTGGCGGAGAGATCCACGCCAGATGCAGCAAACTGCACGCCACCTCCATTGAAAGTAACCCCCGCAGTACCAAGATTGGCCAAGGCGGTGATGTTGAGCAAACCACCATTGATGTTGGTGCCACCTGTATAAAGGTTGGTGCCGGTGAGTGTCAAAATGCCGGTCCCTACCTTTGTGAGAACACCTGCGGTGCCGCCCACTCCAAGCACGCCCGCGAAAGTCGTGTTTTCATTATTACTGCCTACCGTCAGTGTCTGCGTCCCCATCGTGACGGTACCGCCAGTGCCACCACCACCGGAGAGCGAGCCGATGGCCGTATCAAATCCCGTGATGTCCATGACGACACCAGCAGCGTTGGCTATGGTCACCGCCGAACCAGAACCAAAAGCGTTTGCGATGCCGGCCTTCAAGGTACCGAGGTTGATGAAAGTTGCCCCAGTGTAAATGCTCGTGGAGCCCGACTGTCCAATGGTCAACGTGTTGCCGCTCGTACCGGCAAGAATAATGCCGCCCGCTCCCGAGATGTTGCCAATGAGAGAGCTGTTGAAGGCACCCGTGGTAACGGTCATCAGAGCGCCATTGTTGATGGCAATCGCACGATTGGCAGGGGTGGCGGCGGTGCCAACGGTGGTGGCGGCGGTGAAGGTCAGACCGCCGCTGCCATTGAATGTAAGCCCACCGGTGGCCGCACCCAAATTAGTGTTGGCACCGATGCTAACGGTGCCGCTGTTGATCACAATACCCCCCGTGAAGCTGTTACCCGTGCTTGCAAGTGTCACAATATTGCTCCCAGAGGCCACCAGCGTCAGAACATTGGCGCCGTTGTTGGTGATGTTTGCATTGACAGTAATGCCGAAACCACCACCGGTGGTGAGGTAGAGGTTGCCTGCCGCAGCGGTAGGCAGAGTGAGCGTGCCCGTGCCTGCCGTATTGCCGATGGTCAAAGTGCCGGAACTCGCGCTGGAATTGAGCACGCCGAATGTGCCGATTGACTGGGTGGAAGTCATCGTGATGGTGCCAGCCGCACCTTGATAGCGCAAACTGTTGATGTTATGAACCGTGCCAGAAGCCGTGTACCCGGCCGTCACGGTATAGTTGCTGGTGTTTGCAGAGGTGGTCGTAAAAGTCGTGTCCACAATGACGCCTGCGATGGCGGCTGCTTGCACGCCAGTGGTGGCGCTGTAGGTCGCATAATCAGTCTGCGCATTGGCTGCCGTACCCACCGTCGCCCACGGGCCAATGATAGTGTTAGCCGCATTGGCTGACTGGCCAAAGATGTTGATCTGGTTAGTCGCGGCACCCAAGGCCGTTCCGCCAGAAAACGTCACCACGGCACTTCCCGTCTGAGTCAGACCCGTGCCGCTGGTCCCAATGGTGATCAGTTCCGTCCCGCCTGTATTTGCGGTTGTAGAGACGATATTCAAACGCCCCGAATTTAAAGTGATGTTGCCCAGAGTCTGCGTGTAAGCGACATTGGGGTTCACCGGATTAGTCACAATAATCGTACCACCATTGGAGGCAATCGCCGCCGCGCTGTTGACACGCGTGATTGGCGCATCGGTAAACGTCAGCGTGCCACCATTGGTGATCGTCTGAGCACTGCTGAGAGTGATCGTGGTCCCGCTGATGGCTGTGACAACTGGGCTGCCGCTAATCCCGGCGGCCGCGCCAACCAGAACCTGCCCGATCGCAATGCCCGTGGCGCTTGCGACGGTGACTGTGGTGCTGGCCGTTGTAGCTGCGGAAGCCGTGGTGCTGGTGGCCACGTCAGTGACCGTGATGCCGCCACCATTCAGCGTGATCCCGCTGGTGCTGGCCAGTGCGGCGCTGCTCTGGCTCAGAGCCAGGGTCATGCCGTTGTTGATCGTTGTCGATCCACTCCAACCCGTGAGAGCAGCGCCAGTGGTACCAGTCCCCGAAAGGGTGAGCACACCGGGGGTGTTGCCATTGAAGACCCCGCCGGAGAGAACCACCGCATTGCCTGCCCCACCCGCAAAACCCGCATTGATGGTCGCAGCAGCAACGTTGTTGAGAATGATGTTGTTAGTGGTAGCGCCAAACGTGATCGTGTTCGCGTTCGCAGTGGCTGCAGCACCGATGACAAAAGCCGAGGTGTTGAACTGCAGCCCCCCCACAGTGACCGCTGTCCCGAGAGACACGGTGCCTGCCGTCCCTGTGAACACCGCAGTATCATTGTTCGCGTTATTCCACGCAGAAAGCGATGAAGCCGCAAGGCTGCTGCCATTCCACCACTGCGCAGAGGTCGTGTTCCATGTGCCCAGCCCCCCAAGCCCACCACCCGTGGTCACATCGTTGAGTGTGGTATTGTCCTGATCCCAGTAGAGAGTCGCAGCCTGCAAGGGCTGGCCGATCTGCCAGGAGAACATCAACAGGATCATCGATAAGCCGACGGGCTGTCGAAAAGTGCGGAAAAGCTTTAACATAATGCTTAAATTTTGGACGAGGGGAGCCTGAAGAATAGGGAATTTAGGAACCAAAAGCCAAACAATTGTTTGATTTTATGTTAAATAATTGTGGGCATCTGAGCATTGCGTAGGGATTCTATGCGTAATGCGTTGCTTTAAGATCATCATCCCTGCCATTTAGCAGATAGAAGCTGACCTGCCGCACCCCTCGGCCTACGTAGACCGCGCCCTTGTATGGCGGAGCACCCCCTCCCTCTTGTGCGCAGACAAAAGTGTTGTCAATTAGGTATATAAATTACTAATATAGAAATAAGACTTACGATATAAAAAATTATTGGCTTATTTAAATGTCGCGCCACCAGCCACCAAATCGCATAACAGAAGTCGCTCTCGAAAGCGTCAAATTGACTCTCCGAACAGTAAAGCCTCGCACCGCTCTAATCTAAATAAGACGACAAAATCGCGCACAGTCATCACCACGCCGTTTTGCCGCACTGTTTCGCAGCTTAAGGCTGCGGTCTCGGCGCAGGCAGCCGGGTGGCCTCAGGCTCGAAATCCAGCACGTCCTGGTGGGTGCGCAGGGCTTTGCGGGCCTTGTCAAAAAAGGCGGAGAGATCGTCGGCGTTCATCTTCTGCTTGTCGTCGATGTACGCGTGCAGCTTCTGGATCTGGCCGTCGGCGTCCAGATTGACGGCACCCATGATCTTCTGCGCCTGCTTGTACGTGCTGGAAAACTTGGTCTGCGCCTGCTCAAAGGCCTCCTTCGCACCCTCCTGGCGGCTGTATTGCTTCTCGGCTTCGCGAAAGTCGCTGCTGAAAAGGCGCTTGAAGAAGCCACCCTTGGGTTTTTCGATGTGCTTGGAAGCCTGCGCGTCAAAGTAACTCGCCAGCTCCTGAAACTCCTGCATCGGCTTCTGATACTGCTTCTTCAGGTAGCCCAGCCCGGTGGTGATGATGGACAGCTTTTCCACCTCCGCCTTCGACAGCGTCTGCCCGGCCTTCACCTTGTCCTCCAGCAGGTCGATGTATTGCAGCGTGGTCTTGTTGCCTTCAAAGATGTTTTCAAACTCCTTCGCCGCCAGGGCCAGCCGCTTGCGCTCGCCTGAGCGCAGCTCGTCGATCTTCTTTTCGTGCTCGTCATTGAGCGCCGTGATCATCTTCTGGTGCTGCGCCGCCTGGTTGTCCAGCGTGCGCTGAAATTCAGCCTCCTTCGCCTTGATCTCCTCCGCATGCTCCGTCTTCACCTGCTCCAGCTCCGCATGCGCGGTCGCCAGGTCGGTGTGGGCTTGAAACAGAAACCAGCCCACCACCCCCGAAGCGAGGAAACTGAGCACCAGCAGTGCGGTAAGATTTTTAATGGCAGCCATGGGAGGAAGTAATTCTTGAGACTACAGGGCACGCAAATAGATTCAATGCGCCGCTTTTGTGACCCGTCTCACGGCCCATGCACGCCTTCATGCGGTTCATCAAGCCAGAATCCTGCTAGGGCTGGCTGAATTTCTGCGTCTTCTCTCCGCGATGCCCTCCCCCACCCGTCCCACGCTCGTCCGCCATCAAATACTTGCCACGGCGACGATGGTGGCCTTTCTGATGTATCTGGACCGCATCTGTCTGTCGCAGATCATCACGTCTGACTCGTTCGAAGCTGAGTTCCATTTCTCCAAACCGCAGTTTGAAATGATCACCAGCGCCTTTTTCTGGGCGTATGCGTTGTTTCAAGTGCCTGCGGGATGGCTGAGCGACAGATTTGGCGCACGCATGCTGATCACCATCTACATTGCTGCTTGGTCGTTGTTCACTGCCGCCACAGGCTTTGCCACAGGCTTTGTCACCCTGTTTATTGCCCGCATGTTCTGCGGTCTTGCGGAGGCTGGCTACTACCCGGCAAGCAGTAGTCTGTTGACGCGCTGGGCACATATTGAATCGCGCGGATTTGCCAGCGGCCTCATCACCTGGGGTGGCCGGGTGGGGCTGGCGCTGGCTCCCATTCTTACCGTGAAGGTCATTAGTGGTTTGGGCAGCTGGCGCTGGGCTGGATGGATCTATGGCATGGCAGGCATTGGAGTGGCACTATGCTTTTGGCGTGTTTTTCGCGAACACCCGCGGCAGCATCCACGCTGTAATGATGACGAAATCATGCTGCTGTCCACAGGCCGGGGTTCTTTCATGCCCAGCAAGGAGCCTCCGAGACGTTTTCCGTGGGCTGCTGCATGGAGCAGCAGAAATCTCTGGATGGCCAGTTCCGTGCAGTTTTTCACCAATATTGGCTGGGCCTTCACTGCATTGTCATACTTCCCGCGCTATCTGAAGAACGTGAAACACTTCGATGACACGACCAGCGGCTGGGTAACAAGCGGCGCACTCTTCGTTGGCATCGTTGGAATACTGGCCGGAGGTATCATGACTGATCGTCTTAGCACCCGATTTGGCAAGCGTATTGGGTACATGCTGCCGATGGCTCTCACTAAATTCATCGCTGCTGGCTTATACTGCCTTGCGCTTTGGATGGACAACGCCTGGACCATCGGCATCACCTTTGGCCTGGTGGCATTTTTCGGCGACTTCGGCCTCCCGGCCATGTGGACCACGATGCAAGACATAAGCGGAAAACATCAGGCCCAGCTCTTTGGTTGGGCTAACATGTGGGGTAACTTCGGCGCAGCCGTCATGCCGATGCTTTTTGGCATGGTGCTTGCACGATTTGACACCAATCACGACTACCACGAAGGCGTGTGGATGTGCGCCGCAGCCTTCGTGCTCGCCGGCGTGTTTGCGCTGTTCGTGAACGCAGAAAAGCCCGTGATTCAGGAGAGCGCATAAACGCTCTCACCGCATCACGGGCGTGAAATCTAAATTCGGGGTCAGGTGTTACCAGCCTTCGCCACCGCCGCCGCCGCTGTCACCGCGATTGCCACGGTCGAAACCGCCACCACCACGTTTGCCGCCGCCGCCGCCGCCGCCGCCACCACCACCGTAGCCGCCACGGCCACCGCCGCCGCCGCCACCACCGTAGCCGCCACGGCCAGCGCCACCGCCGCCGCCGCCACCACCGCCGCCGTAACCACCGCGTCCGCCACCACCACCGCCGCCGCCTGCCGGACGTTCTTCACGTGGGCGGGCTTCATTGATGGCAAGCTTGCGGCCCATGAATTCCTGGCCGTTTTGCGCGTTGATTGAGTTATTCATGGCATCTGCGGAGTCCATGGTCACGAAGGCAAAGCCACGCGGACGGCCGCTTTCGCGATCCATCGGGAGGAAGACTTCGGTGACACCACCGTATTGGGAGAACAGCTCACGAATGTCTTGTTCTTGAGCGGCGAAGGGCAGATTGCCCACGTACATCTTGGTATTCATATCTTTCGTTGTTGGGTGCGGTCCTCTGCCTCGTGTCAGAACCAGCCCCGATCATCGGTATATGAACACCAACGGATTCAAAATCACCTGATGCACGACTGAGCCTGACCCTTAACAGGTGACTTACGGCGTTTTATCGCCGGAAATCGGCTAAAGGCAAACGAAACTTTGCTACTGTTTCACCCTGAAAATACCCTCAGGCGGGACGGAGCCTACTTCTTCAGCTTGCCCTCCACATAGGTAAGGATGCGCCCCACTTTGTCCGCATCCTGCGCTTCCTTGGCGGCTTCAAAGGCCGTCTTCGCCTGCAGCAGCTCGCGCAACAATGGCAGCGAGATAATCTCCTGCCCTGCAGTCTTCAGGCTTTCATAGCGCTCCTGCAAAGTGGGCAGGTCGGTGCTGCCGGACTCAAATTTTGAAAAGTCCACCTTCTCGACCTCGGCATCCAATTCCTTGAGATGCGAGTCTTCGATCAGCTCGTCCAGCTTGGCATTCGCCTCAGTAAACTGGCCGCTTTTGATCAGTTGTTCGATTTCACCCCCACGATACTTCATCGCTTCCGTCGGCGGCACGCCGAGACCCTCCACCGCTGCTTTGAGCTTGCCGGCTTTCTCATGCGCTTTCGCCTCCAATCCTCCACCCCCACCACCTGCGGCCAGCTTCGGCGGCCCCAGTTTTTTGGCCTTGGCCATCTGCTCCGGTGTCAGGACATCACGCACCCCGATGAGCGCCCGCAGTTGCAGTTGTTTGATCGCCGCTTCTGCTTCCAGCAGTTTCGTGAGTTGCGCTGCCGCCGCCTCAGCAGTGGTGCTTTTGTCCTGCAGCAGATGGTTGAGGGCCTTCTGCTGCTCCTTCACAGCCTGCTCCAGCGGCCCAGCCTGTTCACGCGCCGCGCTGAGCTGCGCATTGATCTGCGTCTGCTGCTCGCCGGTCAGCGCCAGTTCGTCCCGCACAGAAGCGAGCATGTCAGGATGCAGCAGCCCGCTTTTCAGCCATTCTTCGACTTGGGCGGCAGGCAGACTGGCGATGGAGAGGAGCAGACAGCAAAGGAGCTTTTTCATGGAATAGAGCGGTTGAGTTGTGAGGTTAAAAGGAAATCTGAAGGCGCTTCAAAGCTCAGGAGCGCTGGCTCCACGCTGGCAAACAGTTCACCTGGAGGCGAGTCGAGCAACGGCGGCAGCGCTTCCGTCAATGGCTGCTCATGTCGTGGCATGAGCGTGAGAAAAATTGCAACCACACTGGCCGTTACCAGTGCCCAGCGCAGCACAGGACGCGAGCGCAGCACAGGGCGGTCCACCAGTTCCGCGCGCCAGGCCGGTGCGTCTCCACGGTCCCACCGGCGTGCGTGCGCAAAGATCGCGATCAGATCGTCGTCAGACTTGGGGTTCATGGCACGGGGCGGGTTGCAGCAGCGTGCGCAGGCGCGCTTTGCCGCGTTCGTAATGCTGGCGTACCGAGCCAATGCTCACACGCATCACGCCCGCCGCCTCGTTGAGCGTGAGATCCTGGTAAAACACCAGATGCAGCACCTCCGCCTGCCGTGCGGGCAGTTGTGCTAGGCAGCGCCGCAGCTCGGCCCTGCGTTCGTCCAGCTCCATCTTTCCCGCCGGCGACGGACGCGGATCGTGCGCATCGCCCGTGAGTTGCAGCAGCAGCCTGCCCAGCAGGGATTCGCGATACCGCAGCCTCCGAAACTCCTCGTGCGCCGTGAAGCGGATCACCCCAAACCACCACGTCTTGAAGCTGGAGCGCCCGTCGTGCCGCGCCCGTTCCCGCGCCAGCTTGAGATACGCGTTTTGCAGCACGTCCTCCGCGCGCCCATGCTCGCCGGCACAGCAGTGCAGCGCCCAGCCAAAGGCGTCGGGATGCAGGGCTTCGAGCTGGTCGGCCATGGCGCGTTCCATTCATTTCCCGCTGAGTGACGCGGGACGCCGCGTTTGTATGACACCCCCGTCAAAATAACCAGCCACTTCCACGCCTCATTTCAGCAGCACCCCCATCCCCAGCAGCAGCGTCAGGATCAGCGTCCCGCCCGCCGCATACCACAGTTGCACCAGTTGCTCCGGCGTCAGCACCCCCTGCCCCGGCAGCAGCGCCACGGCAAACATCAGCCCGATCAGCAGCCAGCTAGAGAGCAGGAAAAACGTCGGACTGTAAGGCTTGGGCGCCTTGAGCGCCTGCTCCGCCAGCAGCGGAAAATCTTCCGGCGCCGCCACACCCGTCGGCCGTGGGAGAAGGACCGGGCTGCCCAAAGCTGGCGGTGCCTGCATGGCCGACCTGCCAGGCTGCTCCGCCTTTTGCCGGGCCACAATTTTGGGGCCAAAATCCGCACTCTTGGCCATAATGGCCGGCACCTTTGCCAAGGGGGCATGAGCCGTCACCAACGGCTTTGCCACCGCCTGCGGCAGCGCAGTCGCCTCACCACGGCGGATGAGCAGCACCCGCCCGCCGATGCTCAAACTCAGCGGCAGTTCCAGCTCAGCCTCGGTTTCACCCGCACGCCCCAGCCAGCCCACCACGGCGGAATCATCCAGCAACTGCACCAGCACCTTGCCCCCTGCCGCCGCCCACAGCGCCAGCAGCACCTCAGGGCAGCCGGCATCGGGAATGACCACGTCACAATCCTGGCTCGAGCCCAGCCGCAGCGGCCGGTCAGGCGGCAGTACTAGCCGTGTTTCCCCGGCGCTCAGACCCTGCACCGCCAGCTCTCGCGCAGCCTCGCCCGGGCCTGGTTTGAAAGGAGGGAAAATCTGCAGCTCACACCCGCCCAGCGTGAGCTTCCACGGCAGCGGCTGCGCATACGGCACGCTCCCATTGCCCGGGTGCACCACCACCAGATGGCAGCCGTTCACAAACTGCGCCGTCAGCTCCACCTCCTGCACCCCCTCCGCATCCACTCGCAGGCTGCATGTCTCCGCACGGCCCACACTCATCGTCTCCCCGTCCTGCACCAGCAGGCAGCGGCGGCGGCCGTTCAATTCATAGACAACAGGGATCTTCATGCAGGGGCTTGTTTAAGCTGCAACCACGCGCAAGTCGAACAAACCCTCATCCCTTGCTCAGGCTACAGTCAAACCGCTCCCGCACCGCCTTCTCCCGGTACGCAAAGATGCGCTCAAGCTGCGGCCTCACCAGCGGTGCATGCACCAGATCTCCGAGCGGGCCAAAGGGCAGCACATACGTCGCCCTGTCCTCCACCTCCATCCGGCCATCGCCCAGATCATGAAACTCATGCTCATGGTGCCACACCGCATACGGCCCGGTACGCTGCTCGTCGATGAACCGCACCCCCTCCTCCACCAGCGTGATCTCAGACAGCCACGTCATCGGCAGTCCCAGCAACGGCCGCACTCGGTAGGCGATCATCATCCCCTCCCGCATGCGCGCCGGCAGATCCGGCGTGAGAATCTCGAACCCCAGCTCCGGCGGTGTGATCTTCGCCAGATTCCGCGGGTCCGAGAAAAAATCCCACGCCTCCTGCCGCGTGGCTCGGATGATCTGCTTCGTGTGCAAGGTGTGAACAGCCATGATGATCAGTTTGGAAAGTCCGTGTTTGCCGCCACCTCGCCCCACTTTTCCGCCTCCCGCGTCAGCGCCGCCGCTTTGTCCCGCATCTTCTTCACCACATACTTGCCCAGCGGCAGCCTCAGCGGTGCTTCGCAGTCCAGCACCATCTTCACGATCGCCTCGGCAGCACGCACCGGATCACCCGGCTGCTTGCCATTCACCGTCTCAAGAAACGTCGCAAACTTGCGCGCGCTCCCCGCATAGTCCGCGATCTCACCCGCCGCCTTCTCCAACCCCCGTGCGATAAAATCCGTCCGAAACGGCCCCGGCTGTATCAGCGTCACCTGAATCCCCAGCGGCGCCAGTTCCAGCCGCAGGCTCTCGCTCATCATCTCCAGCGCCGCCTTCGCTCCGCCATAGATCCCAAAACCCGGGTAATTCGAAATCGCCGCAGCAGCGCTGATGTTCACGATGTGCCCGCTCTTCTGCGCCCGCAGCATCGGCAGTGCCGCGCGGATCACATTCAGCGGCCCAAAAAAATTCGTCTCCACACTCCGGCGGATCTGCTCGTCACTGCACTCCTCCACCGCTCCGATCAGCCCGTAGCCCGCGTTGTTCACGATCACATCCAGCGCTCCCGCTGCCGCCATCACCTCGCGCACGTTGTCAGCATCCGTGATGTCCAGTGCCATCACCTCACAGCTACCCGACCGCTCCAGATCCGCGATGCTCCTCACATCCCGCGCCGTAGCAATGACACGCTGCCCCGCACTCAAAGCCGCCTCCGCAATAGCACGCCCAAAGCCGCTCGAACAGCCTGTGATCAGCCACGTAAAAACTTGATGGGACATGCGCTATGCTACGCCTTGAGAAGAGACTCGGCTGCACAAAGCCCAGTCTCTAAAAGCTTGCTCCGGGTCTCGCCAGCCGGATCGGACCATGGGCAGCCATTGGATCGGCAGGAAGGCCCTTTTGCGTGCAGACCAGAAGCCCCTCCTCCACCAGCGCCGTCGCCACCTCGCGCACCCTCGGCATCAGCGGACGCCAGTCGCGGCTGAGCTGGCGCGCCGCCTCCGAAGGGCAGAAGGTGGCCCCCTGCTTCCGGTCCGCCGCGAAACTCAGCAAGCACTCACGAATAGCTCCCTCATCCATTCAACTGTTCAGCCTCCAAAGCGTGAAGTTCAAATAGGTCGCAAACGTGACCCATGCCAGATACGGCACAAACAGCCCTCCGGCGGTTGCATTCACCCGCCGGAAGCTCAGCAGCGTCAGCAGAATCGCCACCCACAGCGCCACGATCACGATCAACGCCGGCACCATGGCATGCGCGCTGAAAAAGATCGGCGTCCACGCCGCATTCAGTACCAGTTGCACCAGATAAAGCCCCAGCGGCCTGCCAAATCCCACCCGCTTCCACACCAGCCACGCCGCCACCGCCATCAGCACATAAAGCAGCGTCCACACCGGCCCAAACAACCATGCAGGCGGATTCCAGGCGGGCTTCTGCAGCGCCGCATACCACGCCCCCGGCATGTCAATAAACGCACTGACCGCCGGCGCAGCGAAAGTGAGGAGGATGAATCCGGCCAGCGCGAGACCGTGGCGTGGTTGGGGGGAAGAAACACTCATGACATCCGCCAATACGCGTTTCGCCGCCGTTCCGCGTGCCTCTCCAAACTCCCCCACGGTGGAAAACCTCAGGCTTGCCCACAGCCGCCGCCTGCACTTCGCATGTTCACCCGCGTCCTCCATCGCCCCCCCTCGCCAACGAGCGTCCTTGACCGCATGGCACACCACCTGCCTCATTTTGCACGCATGCCCCTCCTCCGCTACCTCCAAAACCTCTCCACCGGCCGCACCATCCTCTGGTGCTACTTCATCTGGTGGGCGTTGAGCATCATCCACCATTTCGATCCCACGCCACGCATCTGGCTGACCTCACTCGGCCTCAGCGGCATCATCGGTGCCGCGCTCATCATCAGCACACGGCCCTCGTCCGGCACTGTGGCAAAAATGGACCCCTGGGTCGTCTTCCGCCTCTTCCTCATGCCCTTCTGCGTCTCCAGCTTCGCCGCCTTGGTGAAGGACGCAGGCTACGTGCTGGTGTTCCCGCCTTCATGGCGTGAAAACGCCACCGGCATCGGCTTGATCATCGCCTTTCTGCTCGTGGTTTTCAGCGTCAAAAAATCACGCCAGTGAAGGCCCTGCCCCTCACTTCAGATCACCCATGCCACCGCCATGCACGTCCATGCCCATGATCGCAAAAATGCGGTCACGCGCGGCGAGGTAGCCGGGGGAATCCAGATCCCGCGGTCGCGGCAAATCAATGCGCACCTCCTCGGCCACAGTGGCCGGACGCTTGCTCATCACCACCACGCGATCCGCCAGTTGCACCGCTTCTTCAATGTCATGCGTGACAAACAACACCGTTTTCTTCTCCGCCTGCCAGATGCGAATGAGATCCGCGCGCATCTTCAATCGCGTGATGAAATCCAGCGCCCCAAACGGTTCATCCATGTACAGCACATCCGCATTCGCCGCCAGGGCTCGGGCGATCTCCACACGCTGCCGCATGCCGCCTGAAAGCTCACGCGGGTAGGATTTCTCAAAGCCGGTGAGGCCCACCATGCCAATGTAGTGCGTCACACGCTCTTCACGCTCCTTTGCCGGGCGCGACATCAGCCCGAAGCCGATGTTTTCCTCGATCGTGAGCCACGGAAACACACCGTTTTCTTGAAACACAAAGATGCGGCGTGGATCAGGCCCGTTCACCGGCTCCCCCGCCACCTTCACCTCCCCCTGCGACTCCTTGAAAAAGCCGCCAATGATGTTCAGCAGCGTCGATTTCCCACAGCCTGACGGTCCGACCACGCAGACAAATTCGCCCGCCTGCACATCCAGATTCACACGCTCCAGCACATGCACCTGCTCCCCGGCTTTCTTGCCCGGGAAAGACTTCCAGCAATCGCGGACGTGGATGAGTGATTTATCTTTGTCCATAGCCCCATTTCACTTCGTCAAATTTTTCCAATTGCCGGATCAGCAGATCCAGCACCAGCCCGATCAATCCAATCATCACCATGCCCGCGACCACCAGGTCATAGCGTTTGCCCGCATTACGCGCGTCGATGATCAGATACCCCAGCCCGCTGTTCACCGCGATCATTTCCGCCGCCACCACCACCAGCCAGGCGATGCCCAGCGCGATGCGGATGCCCGTGATGATCTGCGGCAGCGCTGCAGGAAGAATCACACGCCGGAAAAGCTGCGGCCCCTTGATCCCAAAGTTCTGCGCCGCGCGCAGGTAAACGAGCTGCATGTTCTGCACCGCCGCCATGGAGGACACGGTGATCGGAAACACGCTCGCCAGGAAGATCAGGAAGATCGGCGCGGTGTCATCAATGCCGAACCACAGAATCGCCACGGGAATCCACGCGATGGGAGAGATGGGACGCAGGATCTGAATCATCGGGTTCAGCGCCTGAAACGCCGGCTTGAACCAGCCGAGGATCAAACCCAGCGGCACCCCCACCAGCACTGCGAGCCCGAAACCCCAGCTCACACGAAACAGTGAGGCCACGATGTATTTGAGCAGCAACCCCTTCTCAAACAGCTCACGGATGCCGCCCACCACCTCCATGGGCGTCGGGAAAAGATCGCTGCCGGACAGGCGAACAAGGGAGTGCCACACGATCAAAAAAATCACCGCAGTGGCGAGCGGTAGGAAGACGGCGGAGAAATGCTTCATGCTTGGGACGGTTTATTTCCTCGGTGGCACCTCACCACCCTTCAGTCCTTCATAGCTGGACGGTTTGACCAGCGCATCATCCGGCACAAAGGAGGCATCGGTGTAGTCTTCGAAAATGACATCTTTTTGGATGACCCCGGCTTCCAGCGCCAGCACCTCGATCTCCTCAAAGTCCGCCTTCCGCAGCGCGAGGTTCGTGTACTTCACACGGTCCGGCGGCTTGCTCAGCACAAACTCCAGCAGGCGCGGGTGCTGGTTATAGTAGTTCTTCGCCACAAATTTCGCCGCATCCATGCGGTGGTCCATCGACTGATCCAACCACTTGCCGCTGCTGGCGATGCCGTCCACCAGACGCTGTACCGTCTCCCGATCGTTCTTGATGAAATCCTCACGCACCGCCAGCACGCAGGAGATGAAGTTCGGCCACACATCCTTGGTGAGCCACAGCACACGGCCGTATCCATCGATCTCAGTCTGGCCCATAAAAGGTTCGCCGCTTGAAATGGCATCCACTGCCTTTGAGTACAGCGCCGCTGGCATGTCCGGCGGCGGCATCTCCACCAGTTCGATGTCCTTCACGGTCATGTGGGCCTGCTTCAGAGCACGGAACACCAACAGGCGTTGGTTCGAATAGCGGTTCGGCACCGCGATGCGCTTCCCACGCAAATCCTCCATGCGGTAGATTTTGGAATCCTTGTGCACCATCACCGCGCTGCCGTCACGATGGCCCAGGTAAACGATCTTGATCGGCACTCCCTGCTCGCGCAGCGCCATGGCCATCGGCGCCAAAATGAAGGTGGCGGGCGTGTAGCCGGACAGAAATGCCTCCTTCAGCTCCGGCCAGCCGCTGAACCGCACCGGCTCAAACGTGCTCTGCCCCTCGACCTGCTGATTGATGAAATCCGTCACCGGGCAGGTCAGATGGCACGTCACCGGCAGAAACCCGATGCGAAATTTATCCTCCGCCTTGGTCGTGCCGGCCACTTTGGGTGCAAACCATTTCAGGTTCAGCGAACCATGCATGGTCGTGATCAGCGCCAGCCAGAGCGCGCCGCAGAGGAATGTGGTGCCGAGAAGTTTCACGCTCCAATCAATGCCGCTTTTGATCCATGTCTAAAATACTCTCTCAGCATCGCTTCTATGCCGTTTCGCGATGGATCCCTTGTTTTGCAGAATGCTCAGAACAAAAACAAAACTTCCCGTTGCGACCGTCGTTTGATACAACCCAGCCATGAACACGCTCCATACGCCTTCCGTCAACCGCCGCGACTTCCTCACCCGCAGCACCCAGGTCGCCGCTGCGGGCCTGCTTGGCTCCGCTTTCGGTGCCAGTCCCGCCGCCACTTCCGAAACCCTCGTCACGCAGCTCTACGGCAGCATGGACGAAGCCCAGCGCAAAACCCTCTGCTTTGCCTGGAGCGATCCCCGCCGCCTCAAGGTGGACAACAACTGGCACATCACCCCGCAGAAAATCCGCGACGTCCTCAAGCCCGACCAGCAGGATCTCGTGCGCGAGATTTTCGACAAGCTCCACAGCGACGAGTACAAAGCCGAAGTCTGGCGTCAGTTTGACCAGGACAACAAAGGCGACGGCGGCTTCGGCAGCGCCTCCATCGCTCTCTTCGGCGCACCCGGCACCGATCAGTTCGAGTTCGTCCTCACCGGCCGCCACTGCACCCGCCGCTGCGATGGCGACAGCGAAAAAGGCGTCGCCTTCGGCGGCCCCATCTTCTACGGCCACGCCGCCCAGGGCTTCAATGAAAAGCCCGACCATCCCGGCAACGCCTACTGGTTCCAGGCCCAGCGCGCCAACGAAGTCTTCCAGGCCCTCGACGGCAAACAACGCGAGCTCGCCCTGCTGGGCGACTCCCGCGATGAAGACGGCAGCGACACCGTCAAGCTCACCGGCAAAACCAAAGGCCTCGAAGGCATCCCCCTCACCGAACTCAGCGCCGACCAGAAAGACCTCGTCAAAAAAGTCATCGCCGACCTCCTCAAACCCTTCCGCCAGTCCGAACGCGAAGAATCCATGAAATACATCGAAGCCGGCGGCTACGACAACTTGCACATGGCCTTCTTCAAAAACCAGGACGTCGGCAAAGACGGCATCTGGGACGTCTGGCAGATCGAAGGCCCCAACATGGTCTGGTATTTCCGCGGCGACCCCCACGTCCACTGCTGGGCCCACATCCGCGCCCCGCAGGCCGCGTGATTTTCGGTCCTGAAGGCCAACGGCCTTCCGTATTTCAGCCCAGGGATGCCGAGCCTTGGCGAGCGCTTCCCTGGGTCGTCCCAAAATTCCCTTCCTTCCCAAGGTCGAACCCTGAAGGGGTTCCGTCCATCGCCGCCACATTTTACAGCCCCGCGCTACAGTTCACCCGCGAGGAATAACCGGTTTGCATCATCATGCATGACCGTCATAATCACGTGCACCCATGCTGACCTCCCTCGAGATCGAAAACTTCAAATGCTTCCGCCAGCTGAAAATCAATCCGCTGGCCAAGGTCAATTTGTTTGTTGGCACCAGCAACTCAGGTAAAACGGCGGTTATTGAGGCAGTGTCAATGCTGCCGCAGTCCGAAGGTTTTAAACTGCCCACATTTCGAGATAGCCAATCAAGTGGGTCAGGATTAGAGAACATCCGTTGGCTTTTTCATGATCTCCGAGATGAAACACCTATACTGATTTCGGGTTACCGTCAAGATGGACCGCAGATCGTCCAAATTGCCCCCCCTAAAGTAGGACAGCCTATTGCAACAAGGATGACATCACTGGCCGGCAGAAAAGAGGTTCGCTGGCATCCGCCTCAAGGTTGGATGAAGCGTATTCGTTCTGTGAACACTGATAAACGTCCTGCAACTGATCTTGCAAAAGACTTCGATGCTTGGACTCGACGCACAGAAAATGAGGATCGCTTTGTTGAATTTTTAAAGGGAGTTGAGCCTCGGTTGAAACGCCTGCGCCCATTCGAAATAGATGGTCGGCGTGTTTTATATGCCGATATTGGGCTGCCAGAACGCATACCTCTCCCTTTTCTCGGAGAAGGGTTCAATCGCCTCGTGCAGATTTATGGTGAGATCATCGGTGAAGAGGCTGATGTTTTGCTAATCGACGAAATCGAAAACGGCCTGCACTGGAGTGCTCTGCCTCAAATTTGGAAGGGCATCCGCGAGGCAGTGAACAAGGAAGAACTTCAGATTTTCGCCACAACACACTCATTGGAGTCCATTGCTGCCGCCGTTGAAGTCTTTAAGGGCGAGCCCAAGAACGATCTGGCCGTCCATCGACTGGAACGTATGGAGAACGGAGACATCCATTGTGTCACGATGAACGAAGACGAACTGGAGCGCATGCTGGAACGCGACTGGGAGGTGCGCTGATGTCCGCGAACCGTAAACCATTGACCATCTCAAAACCCGGCCTTTTGCTATGCGAAGGCGAAGATGAGGTGAAATTTTTCAACGCGTGGTTTTCCGAACTCAACATCACCGCTGTCCAGGTCATTGCGTACGAAGGAAAAGCAAGACTGGGGACGTTCCTGGCCGATGTCGTAAAACTGAAAGGCTTTACCCTCGTTACCCGTGCGGCCATCATTCGTGATGCTGACGAAGACGCTTCAGGAGCCTTACAAAGTGTCGAGCACGCTTTAACTCATGCTCCTGAGGACTTACGGCATCTCAGTCCGAAGATTTACGTTCTGCCCGGTGACGGAAAACCTGGTGCACTGGAATCGCTTTGGCTGGCTTCGCTGAAAGGAACTCCAATAGAGGCATGTGTTGAGGATTTCTTTCGCTGTGCCGAGAACAAAGGATGGAGGCCATCAGACATTTTCGCCAAAAATGACAAAGCGCGTGCTCAGCTTTGGATCGCCACGAAAGAAGTGCCGAACGAGCGCTTCGGCCTCGCTGCCTGGCATGGAAGAAAAGATACGGATAAGCCTTGGATGCAGGAAAAATGGGTGAATTTCGATCACACATGTTTTTCACAATTGAAGTCGTTCCTGATCAGCACGTTCGCTTCGCCGGGCTGACTTCTACAGGTAGGTACATCATTGATAATTTCAGGTTTACTCTCTGGGTAAGCTCGAAGTGGGTGCAAGACTCCCCTCCCCCCACCGATCTCTTTCCATGCCCATCCTCGACCGCTTCAATCTCACCAACCGCCGCGCCCTCATCACCGGCGGCTCACGCGGCCTCGGCCTGGAAATGGCGCGTGCCCTCGGCGAAGCAGGCGCAGAAATCATCATCGCCGGCTCAGACGAAACCCACCTGCAAAACGCCCTCACCACACTGGGCGCCCAAGGTCTGCACGTCACCACCATCCAGGCCGACCTCTCCCAGCCCTCAGAAGCCGAACGTCTCTGCGACACCCTCCTGCGCGATCACCCGCCCATCGACATCCTCATCAACAACGTCGGTGGCCGCCGCATCAACACGCCCACCGAAGACCTCGCCCTCGAAGACTGGCAGCGCATTCTCGACCTCAATCTCACCCAGTCCTTCATCCTCACCAAGCGCATCGGCGGCGCGATGATTCCTCGCCGCTGGGGCCGCATTATCAACATCGCCTCCATCAACGCCCTCTGGCCCGGCAAGGCCATGCGTGGCCGCAGCTACGAAGCCTCCAAAGGCGCTCTGACCATGTTCACCAAAGCCGTCGCCTCCGACTGGGCCACCCACGGCATCACCGTCAACGCCATCGCCCCCGGCCCCTTCCTCACCGACGCCAACAAACGCTGGATCGGCGAGCGCCCGGAGTTCGAAGGCGAAGTGTCTACCAGCATCCCCATGGGCCGCTGGGGCAGTCCCGAAGAGATCGGCCCCCTCGCCCTCTACCTCGCCAGCGACGCCAGCAGCTACATGACCGGCAGCCTCCTCGTCATCGACGGCGGCAAGCTCCTCTGGTAATGATTTGGATTCTGATTCGCGGTCATTCCTCAACATTCAACAAGCCCTGCGCAAAACCCACACGCTGAAAAATCTTCCGTTTATTCCGTGTCTTCCGTAGGCAGTCCAATCTGGAATCTCTGCGGTGCAAAACCAGCCCTCTCTTGCAGCAGATGGAGCACCCAAATCCCCCAGAAATCCCACCTCTGAAATTTTTCTACCCTTTTCCCTTCTTTCGGCCATCCCCTTCCGGTCGTTTCTTTCGGTCTTCTTGCGCCTTTTCGCGGCCATCCACTTTCCCTCACCTCTCCTTGGACATGCCCCCCTCCACCCACTCGCTCCACGGCGTCCTCCCCGTCTTCCAGACCCCCTGGCACGAAGACGAAACCCTCGACCTCGACACCCTCGAACGCGAGATCGCCTGGCTCTACGACTGCGGCGCGCACGGCATCGTCATGGCCATGGTGTCCGAAGTCCTGCGCCTCGACACCGACGAACGCGAACAACTCGCCACCGCCGCCTGCAAGTTCGGCAAATCACGCGGTGCCGTCATCATCAGCGTTGGCGCAGAATCCTCCAAGATAGCCGAACGTTACGCGAAACACGCCGAAAGCATCGGTGCCGATGCCGTCATGGCCATTCCCCCCGTGTCCATCGGCATCGGCGAAAGCGAACTCCTCGCCTACTACACGCGCATCATCCACGCCATCCAGATCCCCGTCATCGTACAGGACGCCAGCGGCTACGTCGGCAAGCCCATGCCCATCGCCATGCAGGCCAAGCTGCTCACCGAGTTCGGCCCCGAGCGCGTGCAGTACAAACCCGAAGCCTCCCCCATCGGCCCCAAGCTCTCCGAACTCCGCGATGCCACCCAAGGCCGCGCCCGCATCTTCGAAGGCACCGGCGGCATCGCCCTCGTGGACTCCTTCAAGCGCGGTGTCGTCGGCACCATGCCCGGCGCAGACCTCATTCGCGGCCTCGTCCCCCTTTGGAACGCTCTACAATCTGGCGACACCGAAAAAGCCGATCGCATCCACGGCCCCCTCTCCGCACTCATTTCCATGCAGACCAGCCTCGATGGCTTCCTCGCCGTCGAAAAGCACCTCCTTGTCCGCCAGGGCATCTTCAAAAATACCCTCATTCGCGGCCCCGTGGGCTTCACACTCGATGAAGAAACAAAATACGAAGCCGAGCGTCAGTTCGACCGCATGCTCGCCGCAGCCCTTTGATTTGTACCCATGATCATCGACGTCCACTCCCACGCCTGGAACTTCCCCACCGACTTCTCAGACGATTTCATCCTCCAAGCTGGTCGTGCACGCCCCGGCGTAAAGGTGGACATCAGCGCAACCTACGAGGCCTACCGCGCCACCGCACCCGCAGACACCCGCACCATCGTCTTCGGCGGCAAAGCCAGACTCAGCGGCCTCTGGGTCAATGACCAGACAATTGCAGACTACGTGGCGCATGATCCCGCAAGGCTGATCGGCTTCCTGTCCCTCGATCCCACCCAGGAAAGCTGGCAGCGCGAGATGCAAATCGGCCACCAAGAACTCGGCCTGCGCGGTATCAAGCTCATGCCCATGTACGCCGGCTTCAGCCCCGATGACCCGCAGCTCGAACCCCTCTGGCAATACGCTGAAAAACACGGCCTGCCCGTCCTGCTGCACACCGGCACCACCTTCATCGCCCAGGCACCGCTGGCCTTCACCCTGCCACGCCTCATCGAACCCGTGGCTCTCAAACATCCCGGCGTAAAGATCATCCTCGCCCACCTCGGCCATCCCTACGAAGGCGAATGCCTCGTCACCATCCGCAAGCACGACAACGTCTTCGCGGACGTCAGCGCCCTCCATTACCGTCCCTGGCAGCTCTACAACTCCCTCATGCTCGCCCAGGAATACGGCGTCTGGCACAAGCTCCTCTTCGGCACCGACTTCCCCTTCACCACCGTCAACGCCTCCATCGACGGCATCCGCCAGCTCAACAACATGCTCGAAGGCACCCAGCTCCCACGCCTCGATCTGGCCCAAATCGAAGCCATGATCCACCGCGACAGTTTAACACTGCTCGGCTTGCAATGAATCAACCCCAGCTCTCATCACGATACGTCGCCGGTGACGTGTTCCGGTACTGGCGCAGCATGCGGCTGAAATAGTACCGGTTCGTCAGACCACACTGCTCGGAGATGGTTTCGATGCTCTCCTTCGTATGCCGCAGTTTGCGGCAGGCTTCATCCAGCCGGTAATCCAGCAGCACGCGCATCGGCGGCTGCTGCAGTTCCTGCTGAAAAAGATGGTTCAGATTTCGCAGGCTCAGTCCCGCATGCTTGGCCACCTGCTCCGCAGTCAGCTTGAGCCCGTGGTGCTGGTGCATGAACTCCATCGCCCGCAGCACCCGCGCATCCAGGTGCTGCTTCTCCCACACGCTCTCAGGCAGGCATTCCACCGCAGCAATGACGAGCTGGATCGTGGGCCACGGAAACCTCACTGCCACCTTCTCCTGGCTCATTTTGATCAGCCCCGGGATCAAACTTTGCATCAGCGCAGTGGTGGGAAAACGGTGGATCCCCGGCGCCGCACGATCCGCCAGCGGACCCAGATTGAAATGAGCGTACCACTTGCTAAACGGCCGGCTCGTCGTGGTGCTGAAAGTCGTGTGTGGCGGAATCAGATACATGAAGCCCGGCTCCAGCAGCGTCTTCTCCCCCTCGATTTCCACCACCCCTCCCGCACTCACCGGCCAGTACAATCGCCAGTACGGATCATTCAGCCGCCTCAGCTCCCACTGCTGCAGTTCGATCTTGCGCGTGGTCAGGATGTCCACCGTCACCCCCGGCAGCGCCACAGTTCGCTGCCCCTGCACGCGATGCGCGGAGCCGGCGGGCACAAGACTGAGTATGCTGTCCTTTTTCATGACTATTGCGAAATCCGACACAAATCTGGCGAGCCCGTCCATGGACGGCAAGCCTGGAGTGCTTATGGATTTCACTCCACCAAAACCCAACACACCCACCATGGCCGACATCCAAACCAGCGCAGCAGACAAGAAGGAAAAGGAATTCTTCACCGACGTGCCTCAAGAAGCACCCGGCTTCTTCCTCAAAGGCTGCCACCAGTACGACTGGGGCCTCAAAAACCGCCTCGCCAAGGTCTTCAACCCCAAGGACGGCCGCACCGTCATGCTCGCCTTTGACCACGGCTACTTCCAAGGCCCTACCACCGGCCTGGAGCGCGTGGACCAGACCATCCTCCCCCTCGCCCCCTACGCAGACTGCCTCATGCTCACCCGCGGCATCCAGCGCTCCGTCATCCCTGCCTCCACCACCAAGGCCATCGCCCTGCGCGCCTCCGGCGGCACCTCGATGATCAGCCCCATGGAAGAATGGGAAGGCGAGATCGACGGCAAGAAGGCCAAGTTTGCCCGCCCCGGCTTTGAGCCCCTCTCCAACGAAAGCACAGCGCTCAACATCGAAGAAGCCATCCGCCTGAACGCCAGCATTCTAGCCGTGCAGGTCTTCATCGGCAGCGCCTACGAGCGCCAGTCCCTCAAAAATCTCACCGACCTTGTCGATGCCGCCAGCCGCTACGGCATCGCCGTCATGGGCGTGACCGCCGTAGGCCGTGCGATGGCCCGCACGCCGCAGTATTTCCGCTTGGCCACCCGCATCATGGCGGAACTCGGCGCAAACGTGGTGAAGTGCTACTACACCGACACCGAATTCGACACCGTCACAAGCTGCTGCCCGGTGCCAATCGTGATCGCCGGTGGTAAGAAGCTGCCCGAACTCGACGCGCTGAAGATGTGCGCCAACGCCATCAAGCAGGGAGCCAGCGGCGTGGACATGGGCCGCAACATCTTCCAGAGCGACGCTCCTATCTCAATGATGCAGGCCGTCCAAGGCGTCGTCCACGGCGGTCTGAATGCGAACAAGGCTTTCGAAATGTACAACGACCTCAAGAAGAAGGAGCTGCGAAAGAAGTAGCAGCTACTTTCAGCATTCCACAAAGGGGGATCGTCTTGATCCCCCTACCCCAACCACCTCCGCTCTCCTCCAACCATGGAACTCAAACCCAACCAGGTGCGGCTCATGATGCTGCAAGTCGCCGATGCCATCATCGCCGCTGAACCGATGCTCTCCCAAGCCGACCGCGATCTCGGCGATGGCGACCACGGTCTCGGCATGAAGCGCGGCATGGAAGCCGTCAAAGCCCAGCTTGAGCCCATGGAACCCGCCAGCGTGGAGCAGGTCTTCGTCACCACCGGCACCGCGATGATGACCAGCATGGGCGGCGCCTCCGGTGCCCTCTTCGGTACCGTTTATCGCGCCGGCGGCAAAGCCCTCGCAGGCCGTGAGTTCTTCGATGCCGAAGCCCTCGCCCTCCTCCTCGAAGCTGCCCTCGAAGGCGTTATGAAACGCGGGGGGGCCAAGCCCGGCGACAAAACCATGATCGACGCCCTCGCTCCCGCCGCCGCCAAAGCCCGTGAATCCGCCTCTCTGTCACTCACCGCAGCACTGACCGCCGTCGCCGCAGCAGCCGAAGCCGGCAAAGAAGCCAGCAAGGCCATGATCGCCCAGTTCGGCCGCGCCAAAACCCTCGGCGAAGCCTGCCTCGGCTTCCCCGACGCCGGCGCCTGCTCCGTGGTCATCATGCTCAGCACGATGCGGGACTATGTGATGGTGTAGAACAGGCCGGGATCTCACAAAATTCCCTGTCCGGTTTCCCGTTCCCGCGTGAGATAATGCCAGACGCATGAACACGCATGAGACCCAGGCCGCTCAGGTTTTCCTCGCCCATCACGATTTTGTGAGGGGGGTTGCGCTGAAGTATGCGCCTTGGCCGGGGCTGATGGAGGACATCGCGCAGCAGGTGTTTTTGGAGTTCATGGCGAAGGAGTCGCAGTGGGACCTGAGCACGGATGCACGCCCGTTGCTGGCGACGATGACGCGGCACATCGCGATGCGGCAGTGGCGCGAGCGCACACGACAGCAGCCCGAGGTGGTGCAAAAGCTCGCCGATCACATCCGCCTGCTGGCGGAGGAACGCGAAGCTCCGCCGCGCTATGAAGAGGAAATCAGCGTATTGCGCAGCTGCCTGCAAAAGCTGCCGGAGAAAAGCCGCGAACTGGTGGAGCTCTACTATTACAACGACATCGGCACACCGCAGATCGCAGACCAGATCAACATGAAAGCGGACACCGTCTGCCGCGCCCTCTCCCGCGTGCGCGAAAAACTCCGCGAGTGCATCGAGCGCTCGACGAACCAGGGAGGTGCAGCGCATGCATGAGGTGAATGGCGCATGGTTAAGACCCTCCATCGTGCGTTTTGAAGATGCCGCCTGCGTCGTCGCGACAGCGTCTTGGAGTGCGGTGGCAGAGATGCACGGCGCAAGCCTGCATCGACGACACCGCTTTCGCAGGGTGTTGAGTGTTCTCCGTCCTTACCCTGCCATCTGGCCTGCTAAAGCGGCGGCGCGCCCAGGCTTGCCGCACGCACTCCAAGACGCTGCCGCGCCCGCGCTAGCACCATCCTGGATGCCGCCGAAGTCTGGAAAACGAAGAACACTCCGCTTTAACTAAGCCCCGCGCATGCCTGACACCGACACTTTGATCCAGCACTACCTCGAAGGCACGCTCACCACGGCCGAGGCGGAGGAGTTGCACGAGCTGCTCAAAGCGCATCCAGAGCTGGGCGCGCGCCTGCTGCAGCACTTCGACATGGATGCCATGCTGCGCGCCACGAAGCCGCTGCTGGCGGAAAACATCATCCGTCCCGCGTTGCTGCCGAAGCGCCGCTTCACCTTTGCCACGGTCACGAGTGTGGCGGCGATGGCGGCCTGCATCACGCTGCTGGGCACTTGGGTGATGAATGCGGCGCTGGATCTGCGGCCCGAAGCCGAGGAAACGACAGCCTCCGTGGCCGTGCTGACGCGCGGTGTGAATCTGGAATGGGAATCTGCCGCCATCACCCCCGGCACGCCGCTCTCGCCGGGCTGGCTGAAGTTGAAATCGGGCATCGCGCAGATCGAGTTCTATCAAGGGGCACGCGTCTTGATCGAAGGGCCGGCAGAATTGCAGCTCGTCTCCTCAGGCGAGGCCACCTGCACCCGCGGCAAACTCAGCGCGCAGGTGCCCCCCCAGGCCAAGGGCTTCCGCATCAACACACCCAAAGGCACCATCGTCGATCTCGGAACGGAGTTCGGTCTCGATGTGAGAGGCGCAAATGAGGAGGTGCATGTGTTCAAAGGCGAGGTGGAGCTGCACCAGCCTGCTGTGACGATGAAATCCCTCAAAGAAGGCCAGGCCATGGCGATTGCAGGCAACACGGCGATGCTTACGGCGAATGCATCGAGCTTTGCCTCGCTGAACGAGATGGACGCCCGCAGCGCGATGTCTCAGCGCTTCCAGTTTGAAAAGTGGCTGGTCTCTAGTGCGAGGGTGAATGCCGATGCCGGACTGCGGCTGCGCTTTGATTTCCAAGATGACGAAGGCTCGCGCTCGCTTCGCAATCACGCCGTGAACGGCGGCCAGATTTCAGACGGCAGCATCGTCGGCGCTTCCTGGACCACGGGCCGCTGGCCCGGCAAGCGCGCCCTGGAATTCCGCAATGTGAGCGACCGCGTGCGGCTGAACATTCCCGGCGAAACCAAGGCGCTGACCATGGCCGTCTGGGTGCGCGTGAACGGCCTGGACCGCTCCTTCAACTCCCTCTTCATGTCTGAAAAATGGGGCGATCGCAAAGTCCACTGGCAGATCACGCGGGACGGCCGAGTGCGCCTCGGCATCGCCGGCAGCAATGGCGCACGACACGCTGACCACGACACCCCCGTCCTCTTTACCCCGGAACACTTTGGCCGCTGGACGCACCTGGCCGTCGTTTTTGATCCCGTGGCCGGCGAGGTAAGGCACTATGCCAATGGCGAACTGCTGACACGCTCCACCCTCAAGGACACCGAGGCGCTGAAGATCGGCATGGCCGAACTCGGCAACTGGAACGACCGCTCCACCGGCGGAGTCGCCATTCGCCACCTCAGCGGAGCCATGGACGAGTTCGCCCTCTGGGACCGCGCCCTGAGCGATGCGGAGATCGCGGCCTTGGCGAAGTGAGGTCTGGTGCGACAGCCTGGCACAGGCGGCGATGGGAACGGCTCCATCTCTTTCACCGTCTCTGGTGAGGGAAAGAATTCCATATTCATCCGTTGAGGGGGGGCTTGCCCTAAGGTAAGGAGGGGTTCGGCTCCGTATTGACAGTCATGGACTGCGTTACCGAATTTCGGAAACAGCATTCAATGGGTAATCTCCATGATCAGCGACTCGGCCCCAGACATCCTCACCCAGCTTCGCGCCGCGACAGCGGTGGCACACCGCCAGTTGGAAGAGCAGATCGACCTTCCGAAGGTATGCGCCGATCATGTAAGTTATGTGCGGCTTTTGGAGGATTTTCTAGGGCTTTTCGAGCCGTTTGAAGAGTCTCTGCAAATGATCGCAGGCTGGGAGGAACAGGGCTTTCACTGGAGCGAGCGGGCCAAAACACCCATGCTGCGTGAAGATCTGCGTGTGCTCGGCCGTTCCGAAGCGGAGCTGGAGGCTCTGCCCCGCTGCACGGATCTGCCAAGGCCGGCAAGTCTGGCGGAGGCGTTTGGCTGCGCTTACGTCCTGGAGGGGTCCACGCTCGGTGGCAGGCACATTCTGGGCGTGCTGGCGAAGACCGATGTTCCGGGGGAGGCACGCCACTACTTTTCGAGCTATGGTGAAAACGTGGCGGCTCGCTGGCGCGCGTTCTGTGCGATGCTTGCCCAATTTCCAAACACCGACGCCGACGCCGGTGCGATGGCCGCCATGGCCGTGCAGACATTCGACAAATTTGGGTCTTGGCTTTGCCATCAACGATGAACGAACTGGTCACCACAGCGCAGCTTGATGGATGCAGTCGTGAACCGATCCATATCCCTGGCTCGATCCAGCCGCATGGCGCGCTGCTGGTGCTGAGCGAGGATGGGCTGACCTGCCTGCAGGCGAGTGCCAATTGCGCCGAATTTCTCGGTGGCGAGTTTGCCGACATTGTGGGTCGCACCTTGTCAGACGCGGCACCTGCCGCCGCTGCCGCTATCATGCAGGCGCTGGCAGCGGCAGGTGCCGTGCTGCCCTCCCCCATCACGCTGGCAATAGGGCAGAAACGTTTCGATGTTTCACTGCATCGCACTGCGGCGGGCGTGATCGCGGAATTTGAAGCCGCAGGGCCGGACAATGCCTATTTTCACCGGCACCTGCAGCATGCCCTCGCGGATCTGAAGTCCGCACCGGATCCCAAGACGCTGTACCAGCGTGCCTTGAGCTTTGTCAGCCAGCTCACCGGATTTGAGCGGGTGATGATGTATCGCTTTGATGTGGACTGGCACGGCCAGGTCGTGGCCGAGCACCTCAGCGCGCCGGTCGAATCGTATGACGGTCTGCACTTCCCCGCCACGGACATCCCCACGCAGGCCCGTGAGCTTTACAGCAAGAGCTGGCTCCGCCTGATCCCCAGCTCCTCCTACAAACCCGTGCGGGTGGAGCCTGCGGCAAATCCCTGCACCGGCAAACCGCTCGACATGAGCTTCGTCTCGCTGCGCAGTGTCTCGCCCATCCATCTCGAATACCTGCGCAACATGGACGTGGCGGCCTCCATGTCCATTTCGCTCATTGTTGAGGGCCGCCTGTGGGGGCTCATCGCCTGCCATCATCGCACCCCCCGTGTGCTGCCCTTTGCCATCCGGGCGGTGTGCGAGATTTTCGGGCAGGTCGTTTCGTTTGAAATTGGCGCGCGGCAGGAGGCGGAGCTCCTTTCGCAATTTGTGCAGGCCAAGGAAATCCAGTCGCAGTTTTTCGACGTCATCGCTGGGGAGCAAAATGTGCTGGATGCGCTGGTGAAATACACGCCGCAGTTGCTGGCATTCATGGGCGCGGGCGGTGCGGCGATCCACGTCAACCAGGAGACGACGCTCTTGGGGGAAACTCCTTCTGCGGAGCAGGTGGCGGCGCTGGTCATGTGGCTGCAAACACAGGAACTGAATCCGACTTTGGCGACCGATGCCCTCTCCCAGCAGTATCCGCCGGCTTCTGCGTTTCATGCTGTGGGAAGCGGCCTGCTCGCGGTGAAGCTTTCTCCTGTAGAGCCTCATTACCTGCTTTGGTTTCGTCCGGAAGTCATTCGGACGGTGACTTGGGCCGGGCAGCCGGACAAACCGGCCGATCCGAACGAGCGCCTCAACCCCCGGAAATCCTTTGCCGCGTGGCAGCAGAAGGTGATGGGGCAAGCGAGGCCGTGGGGGGAAGCGGAACGCAAGGGCGCGCGCGAATTGAGGCTGGCCATCAATGCGCTGGTGCTGCGCCGCACGCAGACGCTGCTCAGCGAAAACATGGAACTCGAACGCCGCAACACCGATCTGAATTCCTTCGCCTACATCGCCGCGCATGATCTGCGCGAGCCGCTGCGGGGTCTGCAAAATCACCTGGTCTTCATGCGGGAGGATCACAGCCCGGAGCTTTCCACCGAAGCCCTGCGCAAGCTGAGCACCATGGAATCACTCGTGGTGCTGTCCAAGGAGCTGATCGACACGCTGAACCACTACTCGCACATCGGGCGCATCGAGATCGCAGCGCATGATGTGAATGTAGGAACTCTCGTCGATGACGTGCTCCTCAGTCTTGCAGGAACAATCCGGGAAAAAGGTGTCGAGGTCCGGCGGCCCAAGCTGCTGCCGACGCTTGCCTGCGATACCGTGCTCACGCGCGAGGTCTTTGCCAACCTGATCACCAACGCCGTGAAATACAACGACCACGAAGAGAAGTGGATCGAAATCGGCTGCGTCGAAGCTCCGGGCGACCCCGTCACCTTCTACGTGCGGGACAATGGCATAGGCATCCGCGAAAAACATTTTGCCGACATCTTCCAGATGTTTCGAAGACTCCACGCGCATGAAGCCTACAGCGGTGGGACCGGCGCGGGCCTGACCATCGCGAAAAATATCGTCGAGCGCCACGGCGGCCGCATCTGGGTTGAATCCGCGTTTGGCCAGGGAACGACGTTTTACTTCCAACTCCAACCCAAGTGATGCTCCCAGTTCCTCCACCCCCCGGCGGCTCAGAGATTGAGACCCTGAGAGTTTTTCTTCTGGATGACAACGCCACTGACCGCGAAACCTGCCGCCGCCACCTCGCCCGGGTCGAAGTCGCAACGTATGAGTTTGCCGAGCACAATTCCGTGGATGGTGCCCTCGAACTCGTCCACGCGTGGGACCCGCAGTGCATCCTGCTCGACTACCGTCTTCACGATGGCGATGGCCTCCAGTTTCTGGAATCCCTCAGCAGCATCGGCGGTCCGCGGCGCTACCCTGTGGTGATGCTGACCGGCACCGGCAGTGCGCAGCTCGCGGTGAAAGTGATGAAGATCGGCGCGCAAGACTATCTGTCCAAAGACACCCTGAACCCCGAGCTGCTGCACCGCGCCATTGAGGGTGCCATTTACCGCGCCCGCACGGAGCGCCTGCTGGAGGACCAGCGCATCGAGATGGCGCGTCTCTACCTCGAAGCCCAGGACGCTAATGCACGGAAAGATCAGTTTCTCGCCAATCTTTCCCACGAACTGCGCACGCCGCTGAACCCCGTGCTCACGGCCGTCAGCCAGACGGATTTCACAGGTGTCACAGCTAAGGAGTTCATCCAAACCTTCGCGATGATCAGGCGCAACATCGAGGTGGAGGCACGGCTTATTGATGACATGCTCGATCTCACCCGCATCAGCACAGGGAAGCTGCAGATCCATTCACGCGCCATCGATCTGCACGAAGTGCTGCGCCACGCTGCGGAAGCCTGCGAGGCTGAGCGGCTGGCCAAAGGCATCCGCCTCGACTGGCATCTGGCGGCAAACATCATCCATCTCGATGCCGACGCCGGCCGCATCCAGCAGGTCTTTTGGAACCTCATTAAGAACGCGGTCAAATTCACTCCAAGAGAAGGGATAATCGCCGTCACCACGCGCACGGTGGAGGAAAATGTGGAGATCGAGGTGGCTGACTCGGGCATCGGCCTGCCAGGCGGTGGCACCGAAAAAATATTCGACGCTTTTGAGCAGGGCAGTTCCGAGGTCACACGGAAGTTTGGCGGCCTGGGGCTTGGGCTCGCCATTTCCAAAGCCCTCGTCACAGCGCATGGCGGGACCATTCACGCCGCCAATCGTGAGCAAGGCAGCGGTGCCGTTTTCACCGTTCGGCTGCCTCTCGGCCTGCCGCCAGATCCCGGTCACCAGACCGCTCTGACCCCTCAGCCATCGGTTCATTCCCTCGCCAAGGGTGCCACCATTCTCCTGGTCGAAGACCATGCGGACAGTGCGTCCATCCTCTCCCGCATGCTCATCGCCCGCGGCTACCACGTGCATGTGGCCTCCACCGTCCGCGAGGCGCTCGACCTTGCGGCCGCGCATCCTATCGACTGTCTCGTGAGCGACCTCGGCCTGCCAGACGCCAGCGGCCTCGAACTGATGGAAAAGCTCGCGGCGATACGGCCGCTCCCGGCCATCGCCCTCAGCGGCTATGGGATGGAGAGCGATGTCCAGCGCTCCCTGGCTGCGGGATTCAAGCTGCACCTCACCAAGCCCGTGGACTTTCAGCAGGTGCTCAGTGCGCTCCAAACCCTCTTGCGCTGAGCCCCCGCCAAAAGCCGCAGAAGTCGCACAACACGGCTATTTGACAAACCCGTGTGTAAAACATAGTTGTACCCATGATCAAGACTCTCAGCAAGATCGGCAACTCCCAGGGTCTCATCTTTGATTCCGCGCTCCTCCAGCTCGCCCGGCTCAAGGTGGGAGATGAGGTGAATGTGGAGGTGCATGCAGGCGGCACGATCACCATCACACCCATGGCTCCGGCGGTCATCGAGGCTGCCAAAGCTGCTGAAACGGTCAAACGCCTGATCCAGAAGAACAGCGAACTGTTCCGCCGCCTGTCATGACCTCCCAGATTCTGCATCCGACCCTGGATGGGGTGCTTGGCATTCATGCTGAAGTCCTCGCCATCCATGGCGGGAGTCCCGGTCTCAAATCCCGTGAACTGCTAGAATCCGCCTTGGCGACTGCCAAGGCCGCGCTGTCGGGAATCCCCCTGATCTCTGATCCCATCGAAATCGCGGCGGCCTATTTGTTCTATCTGGGCCGCAACGACGCCTTCGTCGATGGCAGCAACCGTGTCGCCTTGGCCACCTGTCTGGTGTTCTTGAGTGAAAACGGCTGGCTGATAAGTGAAGACCTCGATGTGGATGCCTGGGAAAGCCTCACCCTCGAAGCGGCTGCCGGCGTCCTCACTCGTGAGGAGGTGACCCAAAGGCTGCGCGGACTGGTGGAGTAGCTGCCTTACGCCTGGCCTGGGATCACGATCAACCGTCCGAGAGCCCCTTTTGGGTCCTCGATCCCTGCAACCACTGCGTGCAGAAGTTTGAAATTTTCGAGAAGTAGGCTCTGATTTCTCATCATGCACACCGCCCCCATCCGCGTCACCATCTGGAATGAATTTGTACACGAACGGCAGAACACCGCAGTCGCCGCCATTTATCCCAACGGTATCCATGGAGCGCTAGCAGAGGTGCTGTCAAAACACGGGGACTTCCATGTCCACACGGCCACGCTGGATGAGCCCGAACAGGGTCTGCCGCCGGTGGTGCTGGACCAGACGGACGTGCTGCTGTGGTGGGGCCATGCAGCGCATGACGAGGTGAGCGATGAACTGGTCACGCGCGTGCAGGAGCGGGTGCTCGCGGGCATGGGGCTGATCGTGCTGCACTCGGGGCATTTTTCCAAGATCTTCAAGCGGCTCATGGGCACAAGCTGCGCGCTGTGCTGGCGCGAGGCGGGCGAGCGCGAGCGCGTATGGACGATCAATCCCGGGCACCCCATCGCGGAGGGTATCGGCGACTGCATCGAAATCGAGCAATCCGAGATGTATGGCGAGCCCTTTGGCATCCCGACGCCGGACGAGCTGATCTTTGTCTCCTGGTTTCAAGGGGGCGAGGTGCTGCGCAGCGGGGCCACATGGACACGCGGCAGCGGGCGCATTTTTTACTTCAGCCCCGGGCATGAAGTCTATCCCATCTACCACATGCCAGAGGTGCAGCGGGTGATCGAAAATGGGATCCGCTGGGCAAGACCGCAGGGCCCGGCAGCCAACATCCCGCGGCATGTGCCGGTAGAGCAGGCGCGGGAAAAGATCGAGGCGCGTGGTGGCACAGTGCATTGAAGGTGAATCTTGTAGAGCCCTACCAAAGGGTGAAGCGCTATTGTACAACGATGTTTGCCCGACCGCCGCGCAGGACGTATTTTCGGATTTTGCCCGTGGCGGTCTTGGGGAGTTCGGGGATGAACTCGAAGCCGTGCGGCACTTTGAAGTGAGCAAGGTGTTCGCGGCAGAACTGGCGGAGGGCTTCCGGGGTGGTTTCGGTGCTAGGCTTGAGAACGACGAAGGCTTGCGGGGTTTCCCCCCATTTCTCATGCGGCACGCCGACGACGGCGGATTCTTGCACGGCAGGATGGCGCAGGAGGACACCCTCGATTTCGACGGAGGAGATGTTTTCGCCACCGCTGATGATGATGTCCTTCCAGCGGTCGCGGATTTCGATGTAGCCGTCGGGGTGGACGACGGCGGCATCTCCGGTGTAAAACCAGCCGTTGCGGATGGCTTTGGCGGTGGCGGCGGGGTCGTTGTAGTAGCCTTTCATCACGGCATTGCCGCGAATGATGATCTCGCCCATGGCGGCACCGTCTTGGGTGACTTCACGGTCTTCGTCATCGACGACGCGGACCTCGGCATTAGCAAGGTATTCTACCCCCTGCCGGGCCTTGATGATGGCGCGGGCCTGCGGGGTAAGCTGCGCGTGCTCGGGGCGTGATTCACTGATGGTGACGATGGGTGAAACCTCCGTAAGGCCATACACATGAGTGATGTCCCAGCCGAGTTCGCCTTCCATGCGCTCGATAGTGGCGGCGGCAGGTGGCGCGCCGGCGGTGATGACGCGGATGCCACGCGTTGCGCTTCGGCGCAGTTCTTCCGGCGCATTGGACATGCCGATGAGCACGGTCGGTGCGGCGCACAGCAGTGTGCAGCCTTCACGACCAATCGCTTCAAAGATGAGCCGCGGGTCTGCCTTCGGGAGGCAGACATGGCGGCCACCCACTGCGGTGACGGTCCAGACGAAGGTCCAGCCATTCGCGTGAAACATCGGCAGCACCCACAGGTAGCGGTCCCCACTGGTGAGGTGCGTGTGCATGAGATGGCCCATGATGTTGAAAGCGGTGTTGCGGTGGGTGACCATGACGCCTTTCGGATTGGCCGTGGTGCCGCTGGTGTAGTTCAGCGCGATCATCTCTGTCTCGGAGATTTCAGCGGCGGTGAATTCGGGCGCGGTGGCTGCCAGCGTGGCCTCGTAGTCGGTCCAGCCGGGCTTGCTGCCCGTGAGGGCCACAAAATGTTCCACTCCGGGCACCTGCTCGCGGATGGAATCGACCGCATCGTGGTAGTCGGCATGCACACAGACGACGCAGGCGCCGCTGTGATTCAAGATGTAGGCGAAGTCTGCGGCGGTGAGGCGGAAATTGATCGGGACGATAACGGCCCCGATCTGCGGGATGGCGTAGAACGCCTCCAGGTGGGAGTGCGTGTTCGGCGCGATGGTGGCCACTCGGTCGCCGGGCTTCACCCCAAGCTGCTGCAGTGCCGCAGACCAGCGGTCACAACGGTCAAAGAACTCGCGGTAGGTGAAACGGCGGTCGCCATCCACCACGGCTTCCCGATCGGCATACAGTCGGCGGGCACGGCGGGCAAAGTCGAGGGGCGAGAGCGGCGTTTCCATGAAATTTGGCCGATCATAGAAAGACACTCCCCTCAGTAGCGAGCGAAAACGTGTTCGGTCTTTTCCACAACTCGGTGATTCTTGCCGCGACTTTGCCGCCAAGATGGCTTAAAGATTCATCCCCATGACTGACATTGACCCTGAAACACTCGCCGTCCGCATCCGCCAGTCACTTGGCTGCAGCAAGGATCTGGCTGCAGACTACGTGAAGGGCATCAGCAATCCCCCCGAGATCATCCACGGCAAAATCGTCGTGCGTGATCCCGAAGGGCGTATCGTGGCGCGGGTACCGGAAAGCGTGCTGGCTTAAGCCGGACGGGATTCGATGCGGGCGACCATTTCCCGCACGTGCAAGGCTTTGTAGGCCCGTGGCTTCAAGATGGCGAGGCTGCGGGCAAAGGAGCCCCATTTGAGGACCTGGATGGTCACGCGGCGCGTGCCCCAGTTGTGCATCATGTCGAAGCTCGGTTTGTAGAGATCGATGGTCTTCGTACCGACGAGGGCGGAACCGTAGTCATCGACGACGTAGAGCGAAGGATCACCCTTGATCTGGAACACCGTGCCCACCGGGTAGATGGACCAGTCAGCAGCAGCGCTGCGGATCTGGCCGTGTTTGAGCAAGGTACCGGCAGCCGTGCGAGCACCGTACTCGATGTGGTCGCTTTCGTCGTGAGTGTAGGCGGTTGTCTTGACGCCTGCAATGACCTGGCCTGGAGCGCCAGCTGGGGTTGTGGTTGAGCTTTTAACTTCTTCCGCAGCAGCGGAGACGCACAGAGCAGCGAGGCACAGGAGGATGGATCGGTTCAATCTATAGGTTGGGTTGTTGGGTCGCGCTCTGCCGGATGGGGGGCCCGGCGGGAGGGGCGCGCACGGTGTCGAGTTCGACACCACTGTCAACGCGCGGATTTGTAGCCGGGACGGGCTCAAAACCTAGCTTAAGACGACCCTAAGGCCTGATTTAGCGCCACTCCGTCACTTTAAACGAAGAACCGCCCCGTAAGCCTCGGCTCCGCCGGGTGACGCCATGGTCTGGCCACCGAATGTCGCAGGTGCGACACAGGACCCTGAAAAAACTAGCCTGCCAGAGGGGTGCCAGGCCATGGAATAAGCATTGTCCCCCTTCGTTCCGCCGCTTTGAACGAGCCATTCGAGGCCGCCTTTGAGGTCAAAAGCGGCAGTGAAGATGTCGGTGGCACCTTGGGTTTTGAGTGTCTGCCCAGCGAAGGTGGCGGTGTCGGAAAACTCGCCGGTGACGAAGCAACGCCCGGTGTTGTCGGTGGCGACGCCGAGGCAGTAATCGGTGGCCGGGCCTTGGAGGGCTTGGCTCCAGACGAGCTTGCCTTCGGGGCTGAAATGCGCGAGCACGCCGTCGTTGTCCTTGTCGCCGGTGGTGTGCATCTGGGTGCCATTGAGTGCGCCTTTGAACATGCCAGCGCACCAGGTGCGGCCTGCGGTATCGACGGTTATTTCATGGAAGACGGCACTCGGCACAGCGGGCAGCATGGCTGCCCAGACGCCTTCGCCGCCGGGCGTTAGTTTAAGGACGATGCCAGCCTGGGATTTGGCTTCCAGGGCCACGGCATCCAGCGTGCCTGTGCCGCCGCCGCTGCCGCCTATATAGATAGAGTCATTGGCGTCGACGCCGACGCCGTGTCCGCTGCCGGAGAATTTGCCGCCCGTTGCCTTCACCCACTTCAGGGTGCCTGCGGCGTCATACTTGGCGCAGAAGATGGGGCGGGTGGTGCTGCCGGCGTTGACGGTGACTTCGCCGAATTTGGCCTCGCCAACCACCGAGCCGGTGACGACGATGTCGCCCTTGGAATCGACTGCGATACCGTGGCCGTAATCGTAACCTTTGCCGCCGGCGGTTTTGAGCCAAATCAGGGCTCCGCTTGTGTCGTATTTGGCAATGAAGATGTCATAATCACCCGCATTCGGCAGGGTCTGGCCGTTGGCCTGGGCATCGGTGCTTTGGTAATGGCCGGTGACGTAGGCATTGCCGGCGGCATCGGTGGCGACTCCGTAACCGCGATCCACCAGGCTGCCGCCGAGACTGCGGACCCAGAGGAACTTTCCGTCCGGGGACACTTTGGCGAGGAAGAAATCTGTGCTGCCGAGACCGGTGCGCTTTAGGTCGCCAAAGGTGCCGTCATCGGTGGTTTCACCGGCGAGGAAGACATTGCCCTCGCGGTCAAAGGTTGCCGCGCGCGTCTTGTCGTTTTTGGCTCCGCCTCCTGCCGCGACCCACTCGAAGGTGGGTGTGGCGGCGTGGAGGGAGGTGGAGAGGAGGACGAGGCAGAGCGTGCGCATGAGCTTATTGGATTGGGGAGAAGTCCGTGGCCTTCATGTAGATGCTTTTCACGCCTTCGGAGAGGGGCTCGATGGTGAGAGAGCCGCCGTTGGCGGCTTCGCTGGCGGCCTTGGCTTTGACCCAGTCGGGATCGGCGCGGAAGGCGGCAAAGGAGGCGATCCCGGCTTCCTTGCTGTCATGGGCGAGGATGTAGATCAGTTTCTTGCCGGCGCCTTTGTCTGCATCTGTGGGTGTCCAGTAGGCGAGATTGGTCATGCCGTGCTTGGTAAAGAGCTTCATCGTGTGATCGCGAAAGCGGGCGTGCAGGGCGTCGAGCTTGCCGTCTTTCGTGGTGTAGGTGCGCATTTCAAAAACGCGCGGCTTGCCGCCTTTGCCGATGGCCACGGGTGGGGAGTAGTCCGTGGTAGTCATGAAAATCGACTCCGGGGGCTTGGCGAGGATTTTGCCGGCTTCTTCGCTGGCCTTGCGGGCGGCCTGCCAGTCGGGATCTTCGCCGAAGGCTTTGAAGCTCGCTTTGGCGGCTTCGCGGCTCTGGTGTTCGAGGACGTAGATGAGGGTGGTGTCGGAGCCGTTCTCCTTGTCCACCGGCACCCAGTAGCCGACGTTTTTGATGCCATGCTTTTCAAAGAGCTTGCAGGTGTGGTCGCGGAAGCGGGAGAGGAGGGCGTCGAGCTTGCCTTCGTTGCAGGTGTAGATGCGGAGTTCGTAGACGGGGGAAGGCGAGGCGTCCGCAGCTTGGAGGAGAGGGGTGAAGAGACTGGAGAGCGCGAGGGCGAGAAAGGTGAGGCGGGTCATGAGGGATGAACATACGCTGCCGGAGGGCAGGCTTATCAGGAAGCAGCGGGGAGAATACCTGCTCTTCTTGGAGGCCGCCCATTTTTTGACCTTTCCAACCCGCAGGCATCTGCTTGAATCGTCAACTATGATGAATACCCACCCCTTCTTCAGGGCAGCGCTGGTCTTCATAGCATTCACGGCGCTGACGGCCCCTGCAATTGCCCGCCTGGGCGAGACCAAGACCGAAATTGCGCGACGGTTTGGAAAGGGAAAGACCTACCGGTCCCGTGGTGGCTGGGAGCAGCGCGAGTACCCTAAGAATGGAATGACGACTTATGTGGTTTTTGCCAATGACAAGTCCATCTGGGAGCTCACGAAGCGCAATGACAAAAAGATCAGCGACAGCGACATCCAGGACCTCCTGAAAGACGCCTCCGCTGGTGGTCCTCCATTCATCTGGCATGCCGATCAAAAATGCTATCTCAGCGACAATGGAAAGGTGAAAGCGGGGAGGCAGCCACGGCATGACGACTTTTTTTCGATCATGAATGTCGAGGCGGTCACGGGTCTTGAAGATGTGTCCCAGTTCGTCTGCCTGGGGAAGACCGCCAATGAAGTGGCCCAACGGTATGGGCCGGGCGTTGCCGCCAAACCTCGGGAGGGGATGGAACAATATGAGTATGAAAAGAACGGCTACACCATCCAGGTGGTGTTCAAGAACGGGCGCTCCGTGTGGGAGCTTTTTAAGAGGGAGGACAAGGACGTCACCGATGAGGACATTGTGAAGATTCTGACCGCTGCGGGAGGCGGTTTTATTTGGGATGACCCGGCGAAATGCTTTTTCCGAGACGGCAAACGATTTCAAGCCCAGATGGAACCTGGGCATTCGGATTTCTTTTCCATCAAGGATACTGACGCCATTGCGCGCTGATTTCGTTGGCTCAGGGCAACGGAGGTGGGGTTTCATTTTGCTGTCGTCAGGAAGGAAACCAGTGGATCGGTATCCAGTAGACCGGTTAACCTAGAAACGGAGATGGCGTCCTATGGAATACGCGGAACAGACGGACAATCAGAATAAAGCTCATGCTCGTTGCTTCACCTTTTGAGTGAACGATGTGGAAAGCTCCTTTCCGGGTATTCCGTAGGCCATCCATTCCCGTTTTCGGTTTAATGTTAGGCGTCGGCGTTCGATTCATGGCGGCGTAGAGCAACAATAGCACGAGAGAATGGGATGAAAGCGATGCAGCCGAGATACATCAAAACTCGAGCTGCGGTGATTGGAAATGTCCATCGTCGGGTAGGCGAACTAAGAGTTGGATAACATCGGCGGTGATGGTGACGAGAGCATACCAAGACATGACGAAAAGCAGGCAAAGTCGGAATGGAGGTCGGTTGCAGAAAGAAATGATATGAACAGTAATCCACGGCAGGAAAAGAACGCCCCAAGAATCCATGCGGGCAATGCGGGAAGAACCGCCCATAAAACCAGTCTTTTCCCGCCGCGCCAATCGCAAGTACGTAAGCAAAGATGTTCAGTTGGCCGAGCATAGCGTGGAGACGCCTAACGCTCCGGTTCAGCGGCGGGCCGCGCAGCGGACAATCCGCTGCAACCGGTGTTAGGCATTTTTGTTTTTGTCCCTTCTGTAGGCTATGAATCCGACGACCAATGGTACGATGGCGATAGCTAACCAAGTTAAGCCGTATTCTCTCGGTGTCGGCTGGCTATTGAACTTCACCGGCGTGTAACCGGTGACGAGAATCCAAATGCCGTAAAACAGGTAAAGCACCGTCAACGCGAATGAAGCTTCATACCAGCTCTTCGGCAACCGCCACCAACCTTCTCTTATCAGTGGTCGTAGCGAGACAAGCCATGCGAGTGCTCCGAGAAATAACGCGCAACCGAAACCGACACCACCAGTCCACAAGAACGTTTGCCTGCTGATCAAAACCAAAAGGCATCGAACAACGAAGGGAATGCTCAAGAACGCGACGAAGAGCGCTCCGCCACCGGGGGAAAACTTCCATATGCGCTTTCTCTTCATCTTTGCCTAACTACTTGATGAGAAACAATTTTGTCGAGTGCGTCAACAGCATTTTGGGGAACAGATTTGTCGAGCACCAACGGGTTTCAGGCTTCATGGGAGCTGCTTTTGACGCAAATTGAGCGCACCCGCCAGATCGTGCGCCAGGTCATAACACGAGGCTCCGGCGGCGGTCTCTGGTTGCACCAACTCCCGTTCCAAGGCTGCACGCACCAGCGCCGACTTCGACATGCGACGTTGACGGCTTTCCTGATCCAGCCGCAGCAGCAATGCATCGGGCAGGTTGAGGGAGATCGTGCTCATTGGGCCGGATGGTCATACATGCCGTTCTCTTCGGCAATACGCATTTTCCACTTCCAGATGCCAGGCCTCTTGCCTCTGAAGACCGCCGCGAATGTGAGCCTGCCACTGCGTCGGCTGGAGCCGAAGAGCACGGCCCCCAGGCCTGGAATGGATCAGGAATTTTGCCGGAACGAGGCTGCAAGCTTCATGGGATGAGCACCTTGAGGTTTGTCAATTATTTGCACCCTGACCCTGTTTCACCGCTTCATGGCTGGTCTGAATACAGCGGTAAACTATCTGGATTGCTCGACTGACGGAAGACTGAAGTCATCCCGACGGCGACAAATGCCGAGGTGGTCAGAATGTAAATGATCAGTGGAGTCCATGAACCAGCGCCGTTGGACTCGGTGTGTCCATGGACCGAACCAAAAATGATGGCCAGCCAGACGAGCGGAACGTAAATGCATGTCGCCACCCAGATCCGTCGCGCGATCCGCATTGGTGTGGCTCCAATCGTCACCAGCAGATGACCTATCGCAATCAGTGGCGTGGCAGCGAATGCCGCAAAAAGAACGATTCCGGTGGTTCCCCCTTCATAGTGTGTGCCTCCGATGATCGCGAAAAACATCGTGATAGCGATCATGCCGGTAAACGGCGATGCAATACCAGTCATGATCGTGACGAGAGCGGACAAGATGCGAACGAGGGACCTCGGATAAACGGTCCGAACTGGTGGCTGCCAACCTGGGATTGCTGGTGGAAGTTCCGTCATTGGACTCTGCACTTGGGCGAACTACTTGATGAAAAACAATTTTTTCAGTACGTCAACGGCATTATGGAGAACAGATTTGTCGAGTACCAACGGCCATTGTTAAATACGACACGCATACGCCTCATATTCTTGTTAAAAGTACCAAAAGGAAACTCGAAGGACAACTCAGATAAGGTGCCAGGTAGCATGGGCAGGATCATCTGGAATGAGCGAAGCTACCAGCACCGAACTGTCCAGGTAGTGGGCTCATTTGCGCAAAGCGCGGGAGGCATGGCTTCATCAGGGCTTCGCGAATGAAGAGGCCTATAAAAGTATTGATTGCCGTCTGAAGGACGGAAGGGACTTAGAGGAGAGCTTATTTGATGGCAGGTGTGAGTGGGACTTGGGTGAGTGGTGTTTCGTTCCTTTCGCTTGGCGGAGGATGGGCTGACGCTGAAGCAGGCTCTTTACCCCTCGAAAGCGGTAGCTCCGATGCAGGCTTGCGCCGTGCATCTTCGCGACCGCACTCCAAGACGCTGGCGCGCTCGCGGCAGTGCTGGGCCGGGCGCTAATTACAGACTTCTTAACTGTAGCTTCATCCTGCCGCTGCAGCCAGAATCCCTGCGGCTTTGTGGAGGGTTTCTTCGTATTCGTGCTGGGGGATGGAGTCGGCGACGATGCCGGAACCGACGTGGAAGGTGATTTGGTCGCCTTGCTGCACGGCGGTGCGGATGGCGATGTTCCACTGGCTGCGGCCGTCGAAGCCGAACCAGCCGATGGCGCCGGTGTAGAGGCCGCGGGGGTGGGGCTCCAACTCGGCGATGATTTCGCTGGCGCGCTTTTTGGGGGCGCCGGTGATGCTGCCGCCGGGGAAGCAGGCGCGGAAGGCATCGACGTGATCGATGTGGGGACGGAGGGTGCCGGTGACGGTGGAGACGAGGTGGAAGACCTGGGCGAAGCTTTCGACGCGCCAGAGCTCGGGGACGGCGACGCTGCCGAATTCGCAGACCTGGCCGAGGTCGTTGCGTTCGAGGTCGGTGATCATGAGGAGTTCGGCGCGTTCTTTGGGGGAGGTGGTGAGTTCGCGGACGGCGGCGCTGTCGCGGGCGGGGTCAGAGGCGAAGCGGGGGCGGGTACCTTTAATAGGTCGGGTGGCGATGCGGGAGCCCTGCATGCGGAGGAAGAGCTCGGGGGAGGCGGAGAGGACGGTGGTGCCGGCGAGCTGCATGAAGGCGGCGTGGGGGGCGGGGGAAACGGCGCGCAGTTTTAAATAGAGGGCCAGGGCATCGGCATCCTGCGGCCAGGCGGCCTGCCAGGGGTAGGAGAGATTGACCTGGTAGATGTCTCCGGCGGTGATGTAGTCCTGCGCGCGCTCGACCATGCGGATGTAGTCGGCGCTGCTGACGCCGGGGGTGAACTGGAGGCGTGGGGCGGCGGCGGGTGTGTGGGCGGAGGGCTGCCATTTGAAGTCGCCGAATTCGAACCATTTCGCGGTGTCATGCTCATAGAGGAGGCCGTGGGGGTAGATGCCGAAGGTGAAATGGCCGTCATAGCCGACCCAGCCGTAGAGGCCGCCAGCGGAGGCGCGGGGGATGCGCAGTGCGGCGCGGACTTTTTCCCAATCCTGATCGATGTGGCCCTGAAGAATCGCAACGGGCTCGACGGAAAGAATGGAGACGGCCCCGGGGGTGGGCAGGGAGGAATCCAGCCAGATCAAGCCCTCGCGATGGCACAGTTGTGCCGCGACTTGAGCGGGCGTGAAGGAAAATTCGCACGGACGGTAGTGCGGTGACGTTTCAATGGCATGAGAGAACAGCGGCAGGGAGTGACCTTCCGGCATTTTGAACGAAGAATCCTGAAGCATTGACACTAGAACGCCCAAATCGTACCATGAGCGTCTTTTTCAGCAACCTGTGACTCCTCCTTCCTCCATTCTGGCCTCTGAGCGTGATCGTTCTTCCGCGATTGCCTGCGCGACGCTGTGTGTTCTGGCGGTGATTCAAATGAGCCTCGCGGTGAAGCTGCTCACCGCCACGCATGGTCCGACTGCGGACGTGAAGCCTGTGGCCGTGGCACCGCCCACACTCGCGTCTATGCCGAGCGGGGTGCCGGAGATCGGCCAGATCGCCCTGCCACCGAGCGCCAGCGTACCGCCGCCACTGCCGGGGTCAATGATGCCGGTACCTGTGGCACCCGTTTCCAGTGGACCGCCCCCGATTGGTTCATTCAGCCAGTCTGGAATGGAGGCCCCGAAGCCCGCCCCCCCATCGTACGTTCCGCAGTTGCCGCCTGCTCCTGCCATGCCGGGGACTGCGCAGTCTTCCACACCTCCTCCGTTAATGTCTGACTCGATGGCTCCGGTGTCCCCCATGATGACAGCTCCCGGGTCCGCCGCCAAAACGGATGCTGCCACGGCGCTGCTGAAGGATGTGAACTATGTCGTCACGACGGCGAAGGAAATCCGCGGCCTGAGCGACATGCAGCAGGCGCTGGAACTGCTGCGACGAGCGGACGAAGTGAACCCTGACCATCCGGCGATCATTGCCGAGCTGGCGCAGACTTATGAGCAGATGGGGCTGACGGCGAAGGCCACGGACGCCTGGCGGCGCATTCAGCTTCTCGGATCCACGAAGGCGGGGAGTTATTTTGAACTGGCCACACGGCGGCTGGGCCCGGGCTCGGCAGCGGTGGCGGCACCGGGGCTGTCCTCTGCTGCCGGGGCTGATGCCGAAAAATTTCTGCGCCTGGGCGCGTGCCAGGCGGTGCGTGATTTCAAGATCAGCGATGGTGAACGCTACGTGCTGCGCGTGCCTATTGTGCGTGCGGGGAATCGTCCCATCAATTCCCAGGAGATGAACCTTGAGGTGTTCTTTTTTGATCGCGTGAACAATGAAAAAGTGGCGCTGACCGTCGCACCCGAACCGGTGGAATCCTGGCAGTCCGCCCCGGTGGACTGGAATGGCACCGGGGAAGAGGTGCTGGATGTCGTTTACCACCTGCCCGCACTTTCCGCCGCCGAAATCCAGCAGCATGGACGCCGTTCGTACTACGGGTACATGCTCCGGCTCTACTACAACAACAAACTCCAGGATGTGGCCGCTGAGCCCCGCGATCTCCTGGAGTTCGGATCCGCACCGGGTGCTGCGCCCGGGGGTGCCAATCCGCTGCTCCCGCCGATGGGACGATGATCGCCACTGACATGCCCGCATGACTCTTTTGTTTGTCGATTCCAACGTCGCCCTGCGCGGCACACGCACCGTCTGGCTGAGGGACAGTCTCCCCGGCTACACGGTGGTGGATTTTGCCAGCCCGGCTGCCGCAGCTGCGTGGGTCGCGAAAGGCGACTCGCTGGACATCCTGGTGACGGAGGCGATTTTTCAAACGCAGGAAACCGGCTTTGCGCTGCGCGACACGGTGCGTGCACGGTTTCCGCAGACGCGGGTGCTCTTCACCACGCGCTATGATCTGACGGGATTTGAAGATCAGATCGCCGATGGTCTGGTGCTGAAGGATGCGCCGTACACGCCGGAGAAACTGCTGGAGCGGGTGCGAGCGCTGCTGACGCTGCCGGTGGAATCCAACGAGCCACCGCCTGTGATGGTGCCGGGCACGGTGCTGGGGAACTACCAGGTGCTGGAGCGGCTCTACATCGAGAGGGAGTCTGAAACCTACCGGGCGCTGCAGATCACGGTACAGCGCCCAGTGGCGCTGGTGCTGCTGAAACCTGAGTTTCTGAAGCAGCCGGATGTGGTGGCGAAATTCAAGGAACGTGAGCGGGTGAAGGCCTCTCTGATGCACCCACGCATCGCGCCGCTGTATGAAGCGGGTGAGACAAACGGCTGGCTGTTCTACACGCGTGAACTGCCACGCGGCCGCAGCTTGTCAGAAATCGAGCTGACGGATGAGATGCTCAGCGAGCGCCGTCTGGCCGAAGTGCTGTTTGGGGTGGCGGAAGCCATGCAGTTTGCGACGGAACGCGGCTACAATCATCGCAGCATCTCGCCACGGGACATTTACATCGACGCCGATCATCAGGCGAGCATCGTGAATTTCTTCCGCCCGGCGGCGGCCAAAAAGCGCGATGCGCAGGCGGATGTGAAGGCCTTTCTGGATCTGATGCGGCAGGTGGCCGCGGAGGGCAAGTCCCGCGGCTTGCTGCAGTCGCTGGCAGATGCGAACCACGACTGGACCGAGCTGCTGAACGCCCTGGATGATGTGCGTGACGACATGCGTGAGCGCAGCATCGTGCGCAAGATCGAGGCGGAGTCACTGCCGGTGAATGTCAACGGCAACAAACCGTGGTGGGTGTGGATGGTGATCGTCCTCATTCTGGTCGTGGTCGCGGGTCTCGGCGCCCTGATGAATGGCAAGAATACTCCGCCGACGGCCAATGCCTCAGCGCTGCCCATTGAACTGGTGCGCATCCCCGCCGGGACCTTCGTGTACCAAAAGAACGACAAGGTCAAACTACCGGAGTTCTGGATCAGCAAGCATGAGGTCACCATCGGCCAGTATGCGGAATTTCTGAAGGCGCTGAAAAGCTCCGCGCCGGGAGCTTTTGATCATTCATTGCAACCCAAGACCAAAACCAGTCATGAGCCGGTGAAGTGGGGCCAATACTATGCGGCCGCCAAGGCGGGCACCACCTTCAATGGCGAGAGCATCACGCTCAACACGCCCGTGTCGCAGGTGGACTGGTGGGATGCGTATGCGTTTGCCAAATGGAGCGGCCAGCGCCTGCCGACCGAACAGGAGTGGGAAAAGGCCGCACGCGGTGAAAAGGGCCTGCTCTACCCCTGGGGCAATCAGCCCAACCCGAAAGCGGCCAATCTGGGCGATGACTATGACGCCTCCCCCAAAGGCAAGGGTGGCAAGATCGACGGGTACAATCTGTGGGCCCCGATCACGCGCGTGACGCAGGATGTCAGCCCCTATGGTGTGTGTGACATGGCCGGCAACGTCAGCGAATGGACCGCAGGCGAGACCCAGTCTGGCGAATGGCCTTCCCACCCGGACTACGTTGACATCAAGGTGCCGGTCGTGCGTGGCGGGCACTTTGGCCTGAAGAGCAACGACCAGCTGCTCACCGACAGACGTTTCCCAGAATCCGCGAATGAGGCGACACTCGCCCGCGGCTTCCGCACCGCCAGCAGCACTGCCCCCGCCCAAACCAAGCCTTGAAGTTTATGAACCGCATCCTTTTACTGTTGATCCTCTGCCTGTGCTGCGGCCAGGCCCGCGCGCAATATGTCACGAACCTGACCCTGCTGAAAAATCAATTTCTCACGGGTGAGCCGGTGGTGGCGGTGGTGAGTGTGACGAACCGCTCCGGTGCCGATGTGGTCGTGGGCGGCCATGGCGCACGCGACTGGCTGCAGTTTGAGATCACCCAGTCCACGGGGCAGCGGCTCTCTCCCGTCACGATTGGTTCAGAGGAGCCGATCACCATGAAGGCGGGCGGCACGACCAAGCACACGGTCGAAATATCCGGCGGCTATTCCACGGCCAATCTCGGCAGTTTTACGGTGATCGCGAATGTGCTGCATCCCCTCTCGGGCCAGTTCTTCATGTCCAATCCCGAGCGGATGACCATCACGGACTCCAAGCCGAACATGTTTGACCAGCCGTTTGGCGTGCCAGAGGGGTTTCCCGGCGCGGGGCGCCAGCGGCGCTACCAGGTGATCCTGTTTCGTGAGCTTGACGATCTGCAGCTCTACTGCCGGCTGACTGATGACCGCAGCAACGCCTACATCGCCACGTTCCTGCTGGGACCTGCGATGATGGCGGTGCAGCCGCAGATCAGCATCGACGTGCATAACAAACTGCATGTGCTGTTTCTGGCGCAACCGCATGTCTTCTGCCATGCCGTGGTGAACCCGGACGGCAAGATCCACAAGCGCACGTACTATAAAGATCCGGAAGGCAACCGGCCTGAAATGGTGATGACCAACAGCGGCGCGACTGTGACCGGGGGTGAAATCTTTGACCCCAGTGCTCCGCCGCCGAAAAAGAAAGTGCTGCGCAAAGCCTCCGAACGCCCGAAGACGGACATGGATGCGGTGCCGAAAAAGAAATAGGAATGTGGCGGGACTGGCAGTGCTGCTTCGCGCTTCGAAAGGCAAAGTGCCTCCAAGGGATGCCGGAACGGATTGCCGAAAGGGCGCGTGGAGACGCTCGCGGCGGCTTGAGGACAAGCCGCCCTACCTCGCGCTGGGCGTATGCGTGCGTGGCATGGCCGAATGACGGATGAGACTTCGCATGAACTGAGCCGCATTCACGCTAGGATGTGATGTGCGGCGGCGTTATGCACGGCGATGTCTTTTCGTTTTTCTCTCTGCCTTGTTTTTTCTCTAGCACTGAGCTGCCTTCATGCGGCTGACTCCAAACCGAATGAGAAGCCGAGCCCCAACGGGCCGAAGTGGAAGGCTCTCAAGCCGCAGACTCCGGCCGGCTTCACGCTGAAGACACTCGAAGTCGCGAAGTATCCTGAGCACACGGTGGAGCTGTACGTTTATGTGCCGGATGCAGAGGGGACGTGGCCCTGCGTGCTGGACATCCATGGCGGTGGCTGGAAGGCGCGGCAGGTGGAGGCTGACAAGCCGATGATGGAACGGCTGGCGCAGCGGGGATTTGTCACGGCGCTGGTGAGCTACCGCCTCTCGACCCAGGCAAAATACCCGGCGGCCTTGGACGACTGCAAAGCCGCACTGCGCTGCCTGCGGGCGCATGCAGCGGAGTTGAAGCTGGATCCGGAGCGGATCGGCTGCATGGGCGGCTCAGCGGGCGGGCATCTCTCCGGCCTGACGGCGATGACGACGGGGCTCGCGGAATTTGAAGGCGCGGGTCCGTTTAAAGATCAATCCAGCGCGGTGAAGGCCTGCATCGTGATGGCTGCCACGCAGGATCTGGTGGAAGCCAACCGCGCGAAAACGAGCGAGAGTGCGGTGCTCTTCTTCGGTGGCAGTGCGCAGGAGAAACCGGAGGTGTATCAGGCCGCGTCGCCCATCCACCACGTGCGCGCCGGGGTGCCGCCGACGATCTTCATCGAAGGTGAAAAGGACTCGCTCAAAGTGGGACGCGTAGAGATGATGGAAAAGCTGAAGGCGCTTGGCATCGAGACGGCCGTGCACACGCTCAAGGAAGCGCCGCATCCGTTTTGGATGAGCGATCCGTGGTGCGCGGAGACGGTGGATATCGCCGCTGCTTTCTTCAAGAAGCACCTGGGCGAACCGGTGATGAAGTGAACGGTGCGAGCTCCGCCCTACCGCCCGGCTCTGGGAGGGCGCGGGTTACGGGCGTTTCCACGCGCTCATGGACGGGCGGGCTGGCGCCACACCCATTCTACGCCCCCCATGCATGCTCCTTTAGTGATCGGAGCTGCATGCTGCAAGAGCAGGGCTGGGCCGAGCCGTGATTACTTGCCCACCTTGGGCAGGGCCTGCACCAGGAGGTTGTAGAACTCGTTTTCCTCATGCGTTTCGCCGTCGCTCTTGAGGATGTTTTTCACGACGCCGAGCACTTCCTTCTGCGAAGTCTTCGTGGTGAAGACCTGGGCCTTTTCGTTGATGTAATCGAACATGGCGTCATCGCTCTCTGCCGCCTCGCGGGCACGGGCCAGGGACTCGTCGATGAACAGGCTTTTCGGGTATTCGGAATCCCAGCCTTCGGCCACGAACGCGGACTCGAGCAGGCGCTCCTCAGTCAAAGAGATGTGGGCATCGGCGTAAATGGAGAGACTGAGAAGATCGAAGAGGGCTTCGCGCTGGGGTTGGGTCATAATGGGGTGACTCTGGCAAACATGCGGCAGGGGATCAAGCAGACACTTTCTCACACTGAAATCTTCAGGGTTTGGAAGGCTTCGTTCTGAGCGCCGGAATGAACTGCGGCCTCCACTTGACCGCTGTTGACGGTGATCACCGCAAAACCGGCTGTGTCGGCGTATTCAAAGGAGGTCACCTGCTGGCGCTCAGTGGCATAGACCTCGCGCCGCAGTGCTGCGGTGTCGGGTGCGTGTTTGGGTTCCAGATTGATCTGGTCACCGGTGTAGGTGGCTCTGCCGTGGAGCACATCCTTGGGTTTTTGATTCAATGCTGACACGACGCTGCTGACCGCGAGCTGTGAGAAACTCTTTCCGCCTGCCAGCCGCGTGAGTGCGCTGAACTTATGCAGGTGGCCGCCGAGCACCATGCCCTCCTGCTGACCGAGGATTTCGAGGAGCTTGGCACGCTGCGTTTTTGTTTTCTCGCCGCCGTAGAGATGCCACGTGGCGCGCGCGCCATAGGGGACCACGGGCGGATGAATGATGACGAAGAGGTGTGTGGCGGTGCGTTTGGCGGCGATGGCCTCCAGCCATTCCAGGCTAGCTTTGTCGTAGGCATCGAAGAATGCGAACTGTGCCTCACCGAACGTCAGCGTATGATTTGCCTGGGAGTGGGTGGTGGTGGTGTCTAGCTGACGCGCCTGCTGGGACATGAAGGGGAGGAGGACTTCGTCGAAGGCTTCTTTGGAACCGTCGCCGGTCACATCATGATTGCCTTTGGTGAAGACAAAGGGGATGCCGAGATCTGCCTGGGTGACAAAGGCGAGGGCTTCGCGGTTTTGGCGGGCGGAAAGCTCCGCACTGCCGCAGAGGCCTTCCACGAGATCTCCCACCTGGAGCACGAAGGCCGGTGGGGCGGCGGAGCCACGCAGGGCGGCGATGCGCTGCCGCAGTGCGGCAAACATGCCGGGCATGACTTCGGCGGTGAGGCGGGAGTAGTTTTGAATCTGGCTGAGATCGCCGCCGTGATGCTGATCCAGCCACTTCATGTCATGATGCGCGAGGCTGTCGTAGTGCAGATCTCCCAGCAGGATGAATGAGAAGGGCTTCACGACCTGCGCGGCGGAGGAGACGACGGGAAGGGCGGCGGCGCTGCAGGTTTGTAGGAATCGACGGCGGGAGGGCATGCGGCATCAACGCTGCGGCGGCATTTCATCTTCCGAATTCGTCATTCGTCATTGCTCCATCCTGACCTCCCGTCCAACCTCTTGACTCCTTGCCCCCGCCCATGTCCGACGCCAGCACCACTCCCATGATGAAGCAGTACCTCGCCATCCGGCGTGAGCTGCCGGAGGACGTGCTGCTATTTTTCCGGCTGGGGGATTTTTATGAGCTGTTTTTTGAGGACGCCAAGACCGCCGCGCCCATTCTGAATGTCGCGCTGACGAAACGCAATGGCGTGCCGATGTGCGGGGTGCCGCATCATTCCTCGCAGGGGTACATCGCGAAGCTGATCAAGGCGGGCAAGCGGGTGGCCATCGCGGAGCAGACGACCGAGCCAACGCCGGGAAAAATCGTCGAGCGTGCGGTGTCGCAGGTGCTGAGCGCGGGGACGATCAATGATCTCAATTTGCTGGACTCGAACCGCTCGAACTATCTCGCGGCGGTGTTTCGCGAGGGGAAGAAGCTGGGGCTGGCGTATGTGGACCATACGACGGGTGAGTTTGAGGTGGCGGAGTTTAAGGACACGACGGAACTGGCCGATGAGCTGGAGAGACTTCAGGCGAGCGAGATTCTCCACAGCGAGGAGCAGGGGGATTTGATCGCGGCGCTCGGCAGCCCTAGCTGTGCGCAGGCGATTGAGGGCTATCTCTTTTTGATTGAGCAGGGGCATCATAGCCTGACGCAGCATTTCAAGGTGCAGTCGCTGGATGGTTTTGGGTGTCAGGGGCTGAGCGCGGCGATTGGGGCTGCGGGGTGTATTCTGCAGTATCTGCAATTTCAACTGCGGCGGAGTGTGGAGCACATCCAGCGGCTGCGGTATGCGCAGATCAGCGATGTGGTGCTCATTGATGCGGCGAGCCAGAGCCACCTGGAACTGGTGAGCGCGCGTGGTGGCAATGCGCACACGCTGCTGAGCGCGCTGGACCGCACGTGTACGCCGATGGGGGCGCGCAAACTGCGGCACTGGGTGCTGCACCCGCTGCGGGATCTCGACATGCTCACGCAGCGGCAGGACATGATCGCGGCGCTGCTGGAGGAGTCGATGCTGTTCAGCCAGATACGCACGCTGCTGAAGGAAGTGCGCGATCTGGAGCGCACGAGCTCGCGACTGAGCCAGGGCAGTGGGAACGGGCGTGATTTGCTGATGCTGGCGTCGTCGCTGGAGGTGGTGCCGGCATTGCGTGCGGCGCTGGAGCAGCTCATCATGGAGAAGGCTGATGCAGAGTCGCTTTCCAGGGGGATCAAGATGATCCCCCTCCTGCTGGGGCGTTTGCATGACCTGACTGCGATCTCGCAGGAGATTCAGCATGCCATCGCGGATGAGCCGCCGATGCAGATCAAGGAGGGCGGGGTGTTTCGCGAGGGGTATCTGCCGGCGCTGGATGAGCTGCGGGCGGCCACGACGCTGGGCAGGCAGTGGATCGCGGATTTGCAGAATCGGGAGATCGAGCGCACGGGGATCAAGAGTCTCAAAATCAAATACAACGCGGTGTTTGGGTACTTCATTGAAATCACGAAGGCGAACGTGGGCAGCGTGCCGAGCGATTACCATCGCAAGCAGACCACGGTCAATGGTGAGCGCTACATCACGGATGAACTGAAGCGCATGGAGGACAAGATTCTCGGCAGCGAGGAGCGGAGCAAGGCGCTGGAGTATGAGGAATTCCTCGGCCTGCGCGGGCGTGTGCTGGAGCATCTGGCGCACATTCAGGAGACGGCGGAGACGATTGCCATTCTGGATGCGTTGGGCTCGCTGGCGGAAACGGCGCGACTGTTTAACTACACGCGGCCCGTGCTGAATGAGACGCGTCATTTGTTCATCCGCGAGGGGCGTCATCCGGTGCTGGATCAGAACCTCACGGGCGGCGAACGCTTCGTGCCGAATGACATCACGCTGGAGCCGGAGGAGAGCCGCCTGATTTTGATCACGGGGCCGAACATGGCGGGGAAGAGCACGTATTTGCGCATGACGGCGCTGCTGACGTTGATGGCGCAGATTGGCAGCTATCTGCCGGTGGCCAGCGCTGAGGTGGGGCTGGTGGATCGTATCTTCACGCGCATCGGCGCGAGTGATGACCTCGCACGTGGGCAGAGTACGTTCATGGTGGAGATGAATGAGACGGCGCTGATTTTGAATAATGCGACGGAGCGGAGTTTGGTTATTCTGGATGAGATCGGGCGCGGCACTTCAACATTTGATGGGCTGAGCATTGCGTGGAGCGTGGCCGAACACATCCACGACAAGGTGGGCGCACGGGCGTTATTTGCGACGCACTACCATGAGATCACGGCGCTGGCGCAGAGCCGCAGCGCGGTGAAGAACTACAACGTGGCGGTGAAGGAGTGGAACCAGCAGATCATCTTTTTGCGCAAGATTATTCCTGGGTGTGCTGAGAAGAGCTATGGGATCCAGGTGGCGAGGCTCGCGGGCTTGCCGGAGGGTGTGATTGAGCGCGCGAAGGAAGTGCTGCAGCAGCTTGAGGCGGGGCATCAGCCTGCGGAGAGTGTGAAGGAGGTGCCGGTGGCGACGAGTGTGCCGGCGAAGGTGAGGAAGAAGGCCGTGAGTGATGCGGACGCGGGGCAGATGGTGTTGTTTGGGTAGAAAGCACTGGAAAATTCAAGCGACTTGAGCATCTTACGCACATGAGAACTCGTGGTAAATCCATTCCTGCCCATTCATCTGCAAAGGGACGGGGTTTGTCGAATCCCGACAACCCAAACCGACTCAAACCTGGTGCGGTCTTTTACATCACCATTGATGGTCATCGTCAGACGCTGAGCTATCCTACCAAGCGTGGCAAGCTGCCCGCCAGCAAGATTCGCAAAATCATTGATGGCGTCGTCGCCTTGCGAAAGAAGCCTATTTTTGCCAAATGAGCGGGAAGCCTCGGCGCAAGCCTCGGTCGGCTGATATTTTTATCAACTGCCCCTTCGACGCCGATTACCAGCCGCTGTTTCGGGCCGTGGTGTTTGCCATTCACGCCTGCGGCTTTAACCCACGCTGCGCGCTGGAGCTTGACGACGGCACCGAGGTTCGGGTCGAAAAGATCGTTCGCATCATGCGATCCTGCCGTTGGAGCGTACATGACATTTCCCGTACCGCCTTGGATGCAGGCAACAAACTCCCGCGTTTTAACATGCCCTTCGAACTGGGTCTGTACTTTGGTCTGGCTCGCGGAGCACGCCAAAGCAAGCCCTCGCTGATACTCGATACGGAACGTTATCGTTATCAGCAGTTCATTTCTGACATCGCAGGCCAGGATATCCGGGCTCATGGCAGCGATCCGCTCAAGATGATCAGCCACATTCGCGACTGGTTGAACACCCTCATGCCTTCCCGACGGCTGGCAGGTGGTCGCGCTTTTGGTCGCCTCTACACCCATTTTATCAATGAAGTCCCTCGATTACTGGCTCAAAACCAGATTGATGAGACCGAGATTACATTTGTTGACTGGTCCCTGCTTATTTCCGACTGGCTCAGTTACACTGATCTCAAGAGCAACCCCGCATGATCTCCTTTTGCGGCTGATTAAGACAGAGCGAAGCCGAAGAAATCACCGCCTCTGCAATGACCGTTCCACCAGGCCTTCGTAGATTTTGCGGTGGTCGTCGAGGTTGAGTCCTTGGTTGCGGGGGTTGAGCATTTGTTTGTTGATGACTTCGCGCTGGGAGGTGCTGAGGCGGGAGAGTTTGGCGACTATCTCGAGGGGGAGGGGCCTTGGGGTAGCTGTCTGAGACGCCTTCATCTACCCTAAGCCGGCAACATTGGTGTCGTGGCTCCGTTTAACAGGCCTCACCTCATGCGCACGCTTCTCTTTCCTTTTGTTCTTTCGTCGATCGCTTTCGCGGACACACCCAAACTTCCTGGCATTGGCGAGGCGATGAGGGAGATGATCGCCAAGGGTGAGGTGGCGGGGGTGGTGACAGTGGTGGCGAAGAAGGATGGGCTGCTGCATCTGGAAGCCAGCGGGATGGCGGACATCGAAAAGCAGAAGGCGATGAGTGTGGACACGATGTGCTGGATTGCATCGATGACGAAACCGGTCACGGGGGTAGCGATCATGATGCTGCAGGACGAGGGGAAGCTGGACATCGGGGATCCGGTGGCGAAATATCTGCCGGAATTTGCGGCGCTGAAAACGCCTTTGGGCAAAGCGGCGAATCTCACGATCACGCAGATTTTGACGCATACCTCGGGCCTGGGCGAGGCGGGTGGTGCCAAGGCGCAGGAGGCGCACACGCTCGCGGATCTGGTGCCCATCTGGCTGGCGACGCCGATGCAATACGAGCCGGGCGCAAAATGGCAGTACTGCCAGTCCGGCATCAACGCGGCGGCACGCATCGTGGAGGTGATCAGCGGGATGACTTTCGACGAATTTTTGCAGAAGCGTCTGTTTAATCCGCTGGGTATGACGAACACGACTTTTTATCCTACGGACGCGCAGTGGGGGAAGATGGCGACGGGGTATGCGAAGAACAAGGAGAGCGGCAAACTGGAAGCGGTGCCGCCACGCGGCGACTTCGGGAAACGCGGGCGCCCACCCCAGGGGAATGGCGGGCTGTATTCCTGCGCGAAGGATTACACACGGTTTTGCCAGATGCTGCTCAATGGTGGGACGCTGGATGGCAAGCGCATCCTGAGTCCTGAGGCGGTGAAGATTCTCTCGGCTGTGCACACGGGCGATCTGCCCTGCGGCTTCTTCCAGAAAGCGGAGTTCGGCAGTCACGGCAAGAACTACGGCTGGGGCATCGGTGCGTGCGTGCTGAAGGAGCCGCATGAAGGTCTGGCGGAGATGCTTTCGCCCGGCACCTACGGTCACGGCGGTGCGTGGGGGACGCAGGCATGGATCGATCCGAAGAAGGAGGTCATCTACGTGCTGATGGTGCAGCGCGCGAACTTCCCCAACAGCGATGCCAGCCCGGTGCGCGAGGCGTTTCAAAATGCGGCGGCGAAGGCGCTGTGGAAGTGAGGGGGGCTCAGTGCGGGTGAGAATGATCCGCGAAACTTGCGCGTGGCAGAAAGGCCCCTCACCCCAACCCTCTCCCCGAAGCGAAATATTCGCTATCGTTGTGTGCCAGGGGCGGGGAGAGGGAGAGCCGCGTTTGCTGTCCTCGTTTCGTCAACGCACTAGCGCCCCTGCAAAGAACGGTCCACGAGGCCTTCGTAGATTTTGCGGCGGTCATCGAGGCCGAGGCCTTGGTTGCGGAGGCCGCGCATGTGCTTGTTGATGTCTTCGCGCTGGGAGGTGCTGAGGCGCCCGAGTTTGGCGACCATCTCAGGTGGCGGGGCCTTGGGGTAGCCGTCTGAGGAGACGGCCTTCTTTGTAGTTCACTCTCAGGCTTCGCCCAGATCCCGTTCATCGCGGTGGCCATGCCAGAAGCGCAGGATGTGGACGATGTTCTCAGCGACGTCGATTCGATAGATGATCTTTTAGCTGCGTTTGAAGACCAGAATTTCTCGTGTGTCTGGCAGGATGGCCACACGCACGGGGCGACCGCTTTGCGCCCGCATGGGCGAGCTCAGCTCATGTTCTGCGGTGTCGATCAGATCGCGTACATACTGCTCGCCGCGCTCTGGTTCGCCATGCTGGCACCAGTAGTCATCGATCTCATGGAGATCGTTCAGCGCTGACTGGTCAGGAGGACTTGGAACGACGTTGAGCCCATTTTTGTTCGAGCAGTTGCTTAGCTTCAGCCAAGGGGCGTTCACGCCCGTTACGCACATCATCCTCCGCTGCGGCAATGTCCCGAAGCAGCCGGGCGTCATCATGCAGATCGCGCCAAGCCAACGACTCCTCTGGCAGCTCGGCCAGCAAGGACAAGGTTTGCTCTTTGGTGCTCATGGTCATCAAACTAACATCGGACTTTCAGCCTGCAACTGGGTCCTGCGTGCACGGCACCTGCCATCAGCGCTTATGCATGAAGAGGCCACCGAAAGCGCCGCGTCCGGTCTGAAGGACAAAAAGGACGGAAACGACCTAAAGGACACCTTATTCCATGATAGTCAGATGTTTGGCCGCTGTTCATGCGCAAACCCTAACCTGCCATGAATTGAAACCGTGCGAATCTCTCCATGCAAAGAATTCGCTGCTGGTTAGTTTATCACACAAGCTCAACCACCCATCCCCTCATGTCCACACGCCGCCGTTTTCTTCACACTGCCCTGGGGTTTGCCGCCCTGCCACCTTTTGCGCGGGCAGCGGTGCCTGGCGGGGTCAGCCTGGGGTTCAGCTTGTATGGGATGAAGACGCTGGCTTTGAGTGAGGCGCTGAAAACTTGTGCGGAGATTGGCTATGGGAATGTGGAGCTGGCTTTGAATGCGGGGTTTCCGACGGAGCCGAAGGTTTTTACGGTGGAGGCACGGGCGGAGGCGGTGAAGCAGCTTGCGGCGCTGAAGCTGGACCTGCCCTGCTTGATGGTGAACCTGAGCCTCACGGCGGATGACAAGGGGCATGCGCTGAACCTGCAAAGCATCCGCGATGCGGCGCTGGTGGCGCGTGATATGAACGCCGCGCAGCCGCCGATCCTTGAGACGGTGTGCGGTGGCAAACCGGCGACGTGGGAGGAGCAGAAGGCGGGCATGGTGGAGCGGCTGCATGCCTGGGCGGAGGGGGCGGAGATGGAGAAGACGACCATCGCGATCAAGGCGCATGTGGGCAGTGCGGTGAACTCGCCGGAGCGCCTGCTGTGGCTGCTGGAGCAGGTGAAGTCTCCGGCGATTCAGGTGACGTATGACTACAGCCACTTTGAGCTGCAGGGCATCGACATGGAGGAAAGCATGAAGCTGCTTCTGCCACGCACGAAGTTTATTCATGTCAAAGACGCGACGGGTGATGCGGCGAAGTTTCAGTTCCTGCTGCCCGGTGAAGGACGCACCGATTATGTGAAGTACTTCACCGCGCTGAAGCAGCACGGCTACCACGGCCCGGTGGTGGTGGAGGTGAGCGGGCAGATTTTTAGCAAGCCGGGGTATGAGCCCATCGCGGCGGCGAAGAAGTGCTATGCGGTGCTGGCCGGCGCGCTGGGGAAAGTGGGCTAACGCAACTTGAACATCGAATGTCGGACTCGTGAGCTTTCATGCATCTCGACAATATGCGTGACCGAGTGTGTTCCTTTTCTATGACGACTGCGTTGCCTTTCATGGATGAACTTCGCCGCCTACCCGCCGACCAGCTGGAGGAGACTGCTGATTTCATTCACACTCTCATCGAAGAACGACGCCTGCGCCGCGCATCCATGATCGACGCCACCGCTGGCAACCTGACCGGCGAAGAAGGCGAGTCACTCGAAACCGCTCTGGCCGAATGCAGCACTGTGGATGAAAACACCTGGTAGCCTTGCCCTCGACAGCAGCGTCATTGTTCGTCATATGCGAACTGCTGACCCTGTGATTGCTGCCAAGCTCAAGGCGGCCACGGAGCTCTACCTTCCACTCACAGCTCTTGGAGAAATGCGCTTTGGTTCTCCTCCTGCCGGATGACGCCACGGCCTCCGTTTATGCTGAACTGAAAGAGGCTCTCGCCGCCAAAGGCAAGCCCATCCCGGAAAACGACCTCTCGATCGCCGCAACCGCCAAAAGTCATGGGCTTCCTCTTTACTGCAAGGATACTCACTTTGATGAACTGGCCGGTCTGATGACGATCATCCAAGCCTGAATTCCGCACACGTCTTCATGCAATCCCACCTGCTCGCATTCCTCTTCATAACCCTCACCGCCGCAGCACAGGCGCAAAGCAAGGTGCTGACGGTGGCAGATTTTGAGACGGGGGATGTTTCGCTGCTTTCCATGCAGAAGGCGCAGAGTGATTCCATCATCGTTGTGACGTCACCGGTGCGGGCAGGGAAATTTGCGGCGAAAACGCTGCTGCGGGCGAGTGATCCGGAGGTGAGCCGAGGGCAGCGCGCTGAGTTTTCAGATGGCAAAAAGATCACGCCGGTGGAAATGGAAATGGACTACTGGTATGGGCTGAGCATTTTTGTGCCGGAGGAATTCACCGCGCCGACGAAGTCTGATGCGGTGCTGTTTCAATGGCATACGCAGGTGGGCGGCCCGAGCCCGGTGCTGGCGATCCGTGTGAGAGCGGGCGAGTGGACCATCACCACCAACGCCACCGAGAAGAAGCGCACGCTGGCAAGACTTCCCCTGGTGAAAGAGCGCTGGGTTGACTGGGTGGTGCATGTGCGCTGGTCGGCGGAAAAGAAGGGCTTCTGGACGATCTGGAAGGATGGGGTCGAGGTGGTGAAGGAGACGGACATCATCACGCAATATCCGGAAGCGCTGGGCCCCTACGCCAAATTTGGCCAGTATCACAGTGTCAGTGAGGTGCCGCAAAACGTGGTGTATTTTGATGAGTATCGCGTGGCCGGCTCCGAGGGCAACTTTGAGGCTGTCTCGCCGCCGGCGAAGAATGCGGAGAAGAAGTGACCGAGGGCTGGTGGCGGAGCTTGGGCACGTTCAGACCAGATTCCGGCTAAAGCCGGTACTACGGAACAGTGCTGGATTGGTCGATGCCTTCTGCCGCTTGAGAGGGTTCGTTTGAGCCAAGCATGGCTCATGCGCAAGCACCGCTGATCCAAGGTTTGCGGAGAAACGTTGAGAGTCCGACCGTGACGCCGGAATTCGCATGCTGGTTTTTAAATTTGTGACGCGGTGCGTCCTGAATTGAGCTGGACGCATTACGTTCCTTTTCCAATACTCCTAGATTAACTCCCACACTTTATGACTCGAAGCACTTTCCTCAAATCGACAGTAGCGGCCAGCGGGCTCGTCGGTGCCATCCAAGACCTGAATGCTGCTGATGCGTCAAGCGACGGTGCGCGGGAGTATTTTGAGATTCGGAAATACACCCTCAAGAGCCCTGAAAAGCAGAGCGTGCTGGAGGGGTACCTGAAGGATGCGGCGATCCCGGCGCTAAATCGCCTTGGCGTGCGCCATGTGGGTGTGTTCCTGCCGGAGAAGGCGGAGGCGACGCCGGTGATGTATGTAGTGCTGCGTCACGGCTCGCTTGATCCATTCGTGAAGAGCACGGAGCTGCTGACGGACACGGCCTTGCAGCAGCAGGGCGCGGCTTATCTGGATGCGCCCGCAGCAGAGGCGGTGTATGAGCGCGTGGAAAGCTGGCTGACGCGGGGCATCGCCGGCATGCCCGCGATGGTGGTACCGGCCAAGGGCAGCCAGGTTTATCAACTGCGCATCTATGAGAGCCCCAGCGAGAAGACGGCGAAGAAGAAGATCGAGATGTTCGACATCGGTGAGCTGGCGATCTTTAAGCGCAGCGGACTCAACGCTGTTTTCTTCGGCGAGACCCTCGTAGGCCCGCTGATGCCGAACCTGACCTACATGCTGAGTTTTAACGATGCTGCCGCGAAGGATCAGGCTTGGAACACGTTCCGTGTCGATCCTGAGTGGACGAAGCTCAAGACCACGCCGGGATTCACGGACAAGGAGATCGTGTCACGCATCACGAACATCGTGCTGGTACCGACGGCTTATTCGCAGATCTGAGGAGCCGGGGCGTGCCCGGCTCCGAAGCTGTGCCGAGTTAGGATTTTTTCACTTTGGTCAGGACGCTGGAGAGTGTCTTGGCAAACGCTTCGGCTGAAGTGGCACCGACCTGCTTGTCGATCTCCTTGCCTTCTGCGTTGAGGAATTCGATGTGGGGAATGCCGTTGACGCCGTACTTGGTGGCTGCGCTTTCATTGCTCGCATCATCCACGTCGATGTAAGCCCAGACGAATTTGTCTTGGAAGGCCTTCACCTCTTCACTGGGATAGACATCATGTTTCATGGTCTGGCAGGGCGGGCACCAGGCAGCGGAGAAGACGAGGATGATGGGCTTTCCGGACTTTTTCGCGGCGCTCATGGCGGAGGTGGCACTGGCAGTGAAAGCCGGGCTGCCTTTGGGGAAATCACTGGCGAGAGCGAAACTGGTAGCGGCAGCGAGAAGGAGGAGAATGGTTTTTTTCATGTGGGGGGAGGGGATAGAAGGAACGATTCGTGAGATGCGTTGGCAGCGGTTTTTATTCCCGTATTTTGCACAGATCCGGAAATGACGACTGGAGCGGCGCTGCTTTCAGCCAGACCCCGATCAAACGGACACCCGATGAGCATTGACTTGCCGTCAGGCTGCTTTAACCCGTGCGGCATGAGCATCTCCCGACTTCCGGTTCTATTTGTCAGTGCCTCCCTTGCACTCACTCTTTCGCTGCAACCCAGCAGGGGCAATGAGGCGTTCTTTTCGAAAGATGGCCAAACGGTGACTGCGGCCCTGGGTGACCGAGGCTTTGGGCTGATGCAGGTGGACGTCGCCACGGGCAAGATCACCCCGGCACCGCTGCCAGCGGAGCTGAAGGACGAGAGCATCAACAGCGTGGCTGCAGGCAGCGAGGGCGAGGTGTTGTTTCTGGCAAAGAGCGGCGTGTGGGTGTGGACGCCGGGTGCGGCTACGCCGGTGAAGCACGTCTGCGCCACCGCGCCGGTGGTGGATGCTGCGGATTTGTTTGTCTGCACCGTGCCAGGAACGCCGCTCACTGATTGTCTCTTTATCAGCGGCAATGAGGCCGCGGATGCGACGAGCCGGGGCGTTTTGTATGGCCGCAAGCCGGGTGGCAAGCATCCATTCCTGTCTATTTTCTGCCGCCGCGTGGGCGATGCGACGGGTGGTGTTTTTTCCAGCGACGGCCGTCTGTTTTTCGTGACAAACGGCGATGTGTGGGAAGGTGGCATCCAGGCGGATGACGACGCCGGCACGGAGCGGCTGGGAACACTCGTCGGCGCGCGCATCGCCCCGCTGGGCATCATGAACACGGATGAAGCCAATGCTGGCAGCATGTGGGTGCAGCATGTGGCCCCCGCAGGGAAATGGATCTACGCGCAGCTGCGGGGCCACAACATGGCCTCCATCCTGCGCATTCCGATGCCCGCCAAAGCTCTGTATTCACCCACCTCTGGCGACTCTCCCTCCACGCAAGACCAACTCGCGGTCATGTCCCACTCGCTGAATAAAACCGAGGTGGTCACCGAGGACTCGGAGCATGTGGACGGCTTCTGCGCCACGGAGGTGGATGGGAAGACGCGGCTGTTTTTCTGCGGTGACGCGGATGAAGACAAAGGCGCCGCCCTGATGCTGTGGGAAGGTGCGGGCAAGCCGCGTGTGATTGGCCATCTGCCGAAAGAGTGAGCTGATTTGGCTCCCTAACAGAACGCCCGGAGAAGATCTCCGGGAGTTGTATGGATCAGCTTTCCCCTAGCACTTGTTTCCCGGCATCAATGCATGCCATGATGGCCGCCACTGTGATGGCTACCCCCGGAGTGGCTGGGTGCTGGCGATCCGCCCGAGGGAGCTCCGCCAAAACCTCCAGGCGCACTGCCGCCGGATGAGTGGCCGCTGTGGTGAGAGCTGCCGCCAAAGCCGCCTGAGGCGCCGCCACTGAACCCACCGCCGGAATGGTGCGAGCTGCTGCCGCCAAAGCCACCGCCCAAACCGCCACTGAGGTGGTGCGAGCTCCCACCGAAAGCACCTCCGCCAAAGGAACCGCTGGAGGGGTGTGCATGGCCGCCCGACGAGGCTGGCGGATAGCTGTGGCCGGAATGATGAGAGGGCGCACCAAAGCCGCTGAAGAACGAAGTGAAGGAGGGAGCGGGAGAAGGGCGGTAGGAATGGCCGGAGTAGGGCCGCGAGTTGTAGCTGTTAAAGCTGTTGTAAACCACCGGGCGCGAGTTGTAGCCGCTGCCATAGTAATTGGATCTGGAGAAATACCCCGAGTTATAACCATATCCGGAGCCATAGCCGGAGCCATAGCCGGAGCCATAGCCATAACCGGAGGCGTAAGGCCCATCGACACAGGAAGAGAGAGAAACAGCGACAGTCAGTGAAGCAAGCAGGAGGAGGAGCGATTTGGATTTCATGATCTCCACCTCCGACGCATAGGCGCGAGGCTTATTCATTCGATTGTTGCTGCATGCGATGCGTGCCCCTGATCAAGGCGGCATCATTGGCAGCATCCAGCGCTCTGGCAGCCGCTAAGCCGCGAGTTCGCCTGCCAGCGCCGTGGCTTCCGCGAGGAAGGCTTCGCCCAGTGGCGAGAGACGCCCGGTCCAGAGCGCGCCGAAGCACAGCGGGGGGAAATCATCGAGCGTGAGCACTTCCACATTTGCGGGCAGTTCCATGCGCGGATGGCGCAGCACCAGCCCCGCGCCAAAACCTTCCACGACGTAGCGCAGTACGAGATCGAAGCTGCCGACTTCGAGGCTGGGCAGCCATTCGAGGCCACGCTGGCGCAGCGCGGTCTGAAAGGAGCGCGACACTACGTCCCTGGCCTCCAAGGCGACGAGCGCGAGATCGATGCGGTCTTTGGCGAAGATCTGCTCGGCCTTGGTGATGCCGCTCTGCTTTGTCACCAGCAGGGCCATGGGGAGGCGGAGCAACTCGCGCGACTCGATGTTGGCCGTTGTCTTTTCCATCAGGGTGCCAAAGCCGATGTCCACCTCCTGTGCGGCCAGCAAGGTCTCGATCTCCTGCTGGCGACCATGGGTGAGGGTGAAATGGAAACCTTTCACCCGCTGCCGCATGCGCCCGAAAAGCTCCGGCAGGTAGTCCCGCTGCACGACCTCGGCGGAGGCAATGCGCAGCCGGTTTTCACCGCCGCCGCGCAGGCGGTCTGCCATCTCCGTGAGGCCCCCGAAGAACGGCGCGATGAAATCGTAAAGCGTCTGGCCCTCGCGCGAGAGCTGGAAGGGCCGCCGCTGGTACAACGTGACCCCAAGTGCGTCCTCAAGCTGCAGGATCTGGGCGCTGATGGCCGGCTGCTGAATGCCATAGGGCATGGCGCGAGCCGCCGCGCTCACGCCGCCATGGCGCGCCACATAGTAGAAGAGTTCGAGGTGATGGACGTTCATGCCGAAAAGAGGCTATACGGTTTATCAATGATGCCACGTGGAAATATCAATTTCCCTTGTCCGCCGATCTTGAGAGACTGCGCCGCATTATGGATGAACTCCTTTCTCTCCTTTTTCTGATCATCGGTGGCGCGGTACTCATCATGCCGATCATCGCGTTTGTTTCCGCCACCAAGACGCGGCGTCGTGCCGAGGAGCTGGGCGCTGAAATCAGCGCGCTGCGTGGACGCGAAGCGCGGCTGGTGCAGCGCATCGAAGCGCTGGAAGCTGGGAACAAGCCGGTGCCGCCGCAAGAGGCTCCTGCTGCTGTTATCACAGCGCCTGTGGCACAGCGCGAATTCGTCGCTGAGGCTGCGGCGGTTCCCGTGCCTGAGCCGGTCTTTGTCACGGTCCAAACGGGGCCGCCGCCGATTCCGGCATCCGAACCGGCGGCTGCCAAAACGCCTGTGCCACCTCCTCCTGCGCGTCCTGCGGGGTTCGCCCCGCCTGTCGAATCGAGCCCGCGTCTGACCCCGGTTCCCAGCCTTTCTCTCGAACAATTCATGGGAGCGAAGCTTTTCGCGTGGGTGGGTGGGCTGGCCTTGTTTCTCGGCGTCATTTTCTTTGTGAAGCTGAGCATCGAACGGGGCTGGATTTCGCCCGAGTTGCGCACGGCGATTGGCTTTGTCATCGGCGTGGCGCTTGTGGGCGCGGGTGTGGTGATCCAGCGCCGCAAGCCGTACCGCACGCTGGCGCATACGCTGTGCGCCACCGGCATCGTGGTGCTCTATGGCGTGACGTTTGCCGCGCATGCGCTGTATCACATTCCGCCGTTCAACCATGCGCTGGTGACTTTTGGCCTGATGACACTCATCACCACGGTGGCCTTCCTGCTGGCGGTGCGGATGGAGGCGCAGGTGGTGGCGGTGCTGGGCATGCTGGGCGGCTTTCTCACGCCGATCCTCTGCTCCACGGGGCAGGACAATCCGGGCGGGCTGTTCAGCTACATCGCGCTGCTGGACATGGGCGTGCTGGCCGTGGCCAAGCACAAACGCTGGCTCTATCTCACCGCGCTGGCGGCTGCTGGAACGATCTTCATGCAGGCGGGGTGGATGGTGAAATTCTTCCACTCGTCACTCTATGCCATGGGCTCGGCCACATGGATTCCGGTGGGTGTGTTTCTCGGCTTTGCCACGCTGTTCATGCTCGCGGCGTGGTGGTCGCGGCAGCGTGAAGATGAGGATGCCTTTCCTGCCGGGGCGGCGCTGGCACTGTGCGGCAGTGCGCTGTTTGCTGCCTTCGTTTTTCTCGACTACGGTGCCATCACGGAGCGGCCGGTTTTGTTGTACAGTTTTGTGCTGGGCATCAATGCCGTGGTGATGCTCATCGTGTGGCAGCAGCCGCGTGTGGCGGTGGCTCAGGGCGTCATCGCCACGCTGACGTTTCTGCATCTCTCGGTGTGGACCACGACGAAGCTCAATGCGGAACTGCTGCCCTATGCGCTGGGCATTTATCTTGGCTTTTGCCTGCTGCACACAGTCTTTGCCGTGCTGTGGCAGAGGCGCAGCCAGTCGGCGACGCTGTTCATGAGCTGGACGCCGGTGATCACGCTGGTGCTGCTGCTCATGCCGGTGCTGTGCCTGGATACGATCAGCCTCATGCTGTGGCCGGCGATCCTGCTGGTGGATCTGCTCATCATTGGTCTGGCGGTTTTCACCGGTGCCTTGATTCCAGTGCTCGCCGCGCTAGCGCTCACGCTCGTCACGGCCGGGGTGTGGCTGTTTGGGCTGCCGGTGAACACTGCGGGCAGCCTGGGCCAGTTTCTCATCGTGCTCGGTGGATTCGCGGTGCTGTTTGGCATCGCTAGCAGCTTTATTTCGCGCAAAATGCCGAAAGCGCCGTTTGCCGCGATGCTGCCGGTGAGCTCGGCGGTGCTGCCGTTTGCGCTGCTGATTCTCGCCACGCTGCATCTGCAGGTGGCGGATCCTTCGCCGGTCTTTGGTCTGGCGCTGCTGCTCACGGTGTTCCTGCTGGGTCTAGCGCGCATCGGCGGCATCACGGTGCTGGTGCCCACGGCGCTGGGATGTGTGCTGGCGCTGGAGTGGGCGTGGCATGAGCAGAGTTTCAGTGTGGGGGATGCGGCCACGCCGCTGCTTTGGTATCTCGGCTTCTATGTTCTCTTCACTGTCTTTCCGCTGGTGTACCAGAAGCTCTTTGCAACACGCCAACTGCCTTGGATCGCGTCTGCTGCGGCGGGTCTTGGCACGTTTGGCCTCGTTTATCGCCTTGTGGGACAGACGTGGCCGAATGAGATGATGGGCCTGCTGCCAGTGGCCTTTGCCATCGCGCCGCTGCTGTGCCTCGTCTTTGTGCTAAAGCAGCATGGCGCGGAGAATCCGGCGCGTCTCACGCAGCTTGCGTGGTTCGGGGGTGTGGCGCTGTTTTTCATCACGCTTATTTTTCCGATCCAGTTTGAGAAGCAGTGGATCACGCTGGGCTGGGCGCTGGAAGGTGCGGCGCTGTGCTGGCTCTTCCGCCGCGTGCCGCATCCGGGGCTGCGTGGCACGGGGACAGTGCTGTTGATCGCGTCCTTTGTACGGCTCGCTCTCAATCCGGCGGTGCTGGAATATCAAACGCGTGGGGAAACGGCGATCTTTAACTGGCAACTCTATGCCTACAGCCTTTCAGCGCTGGCACTGTTTGCCGCCGCGCGCTGGCTCAACCCGCCGAATGATTGCTGGAAGAAGGTCAACCTGCGCGGCTTGTTCTGCGCGCTGGGTGGCATCCTGCTTTTTCTGCTGCTGAACATTGAGATCGCGGATGCGTTCACACCTGCGGGGCAGCGCTCGATCACCTTTGATTTCGATGGGAATTTTGGCCGGGATATGACTTATACCATCGCGTGGGCTTTGTATGCGCTTGTCCTGCTGATCATCGGCATCTGGCAGCGCAATGCGCCGACGCGCTATGCGGGGATCGGCCTGCTGGCGGTGGCGCTGCTGAAGCTGTTTCTGCATGACCTGGCGAACATCGAAAGCATCTACCGCATCGGTGCGCTGATGGTGGTGGCGGTCATTGCTTTGGCGGCTTCGTTTTTGTATCAACGTTTTCTCGGCGATGACGCAAAGTAATTTGGAGCTTAAATTTTTGACACGACACGCCATGTGCCCAGAACGAGCTGAAGCTCTTGAGTACTTTTTTCCAATCATGAAACCGCATTCCCTGCTCCTCGCTCTGTGCCTGACTTCGTCCGCCAGCGCCGCTGACTTTGCCGCATGGACGCACCGGCAAACGGTGAACATCACGCAACCGGGTCTGACGCGCCTGGAACTCGAACCGACATTGCTGGATGCTTCGCGCACGGCGGACGGTGCGGCGTTTCATGATCTGCGTGTCATCAGCCCCAGTGGCGTGGAGACGCCCTACATCGTCGCCTTGCCACGCATCACGCGCCCTGAGAGGCTGGGCGCTGCTGAGTTCAAAACCACGCTCAATCCGGCCAGCACCGTGCTCGAGTTTCAGCCGCCTGCGGGGAATACGATCAGTGAAGTACTGCTGCAGACCAACGCCGGCAGCTTCATCAAGTCTGCCACGCTGGAAGCGAGCAGCGATGGCACGAACTGGCGGACGCTCGCCAGCAACGAGCTGCTCTGCCGCCAGAATGGTACGGAGCGTCTGCGCTTTACCTTCGCGGCTGCGCCATGGACGCATTTCCGCGTCACCATCGACGATGCACGTACGGCACCCATTGCGTTCACCGGCGCCCAGGTGAGGCGTGATCTGCCTGAGCTGCACACGGTGGCGCAACCTGTGACGATCCGTGCCCGCACGGAGACGACCGGCGAAACGCACCTCAAGCTTGATCTGGGCAGCGCGAACATCCTGCTGGGCCATGTGCGGCTGCACACGCCTGAACCTGTCTTTCAACGTGCCGCCACGCTGCTGAGTGCGCATGCCACGCTCTTCCGGCTCCAGCATGAAGGACGCAGTGCAGAGGACCTTGGCATTGAGGCGGATCAGCTTGTGACGACGCGTGAAGTCGAACTCGTCATTCAAAATGGTGACAGCCCGCCACTGCGTATCGAGCGCATCGAAGCCACCCGGCATCCGGTGCCCGTGGTGTTTCAAGCCGATGCCGTCGGAGAATGGCAGCTTTACATCGGCAATGCGCAGTCTGCTGCGCCGCGCTACGACATCGCCGCGATCGGGGACAAGCTGCGGGATGCCTCCGCGCACTCTGCCACGGCCAGTGCTGTGGAGGCCAACACCGCCTTTCGCAAAACGGCCACCGCGCCCGAAGTGGGCGATGTCGGGCCGGAGATCGATGTTTCTCCATGGTCATTTCAACGGCCGGTGCAGTTCAAGGAGGCGGGGGTGATCGTGGTGGAGGTCATTCCTGAAGTGCTGGCGCGCACGGCCAATGATCTGCACGACATGCGCGTGGTGTGCGATGGGCATTAGATCCCGTTTCTTGCGATCAAGCCGGGGGTGGAGAGAGAGGTGGAGGTTGTCATCGCGGAGGTGCCAGATCCCAAAGCACCGACGTGGTCGAAGTGGGAGATTCAGATGCCGTTTGCCAATTTTCCTGCCAGCGAGCTGCTGCTCGATTCTCCCACGCCGCTGTTTGCGCGCACGCTGACCGTCTCCGAACAGCATGAGACGGAGAAGGGGCATTTCGAACGGATCTTGAGCAACGCCAACTGGCAGCGCCGACCTGGCCAGCCCGTGAGCACCTTCCACCTTTCCCTTTATACCGCCCCACGCGCTGGCTCGATCAATGTGGCCACGGACAATGGCGACAATCCGCGGCTGCAGATCACCTCCGCTCGCGTGGTGTATCCCGTGGTGCGGCTGCTGTTTCGGGTGCCGAACACCACGCCCGTGCAGCTTTGCTACGGCAACCGTCACGCGCCGTACACGCGCTACGATCTCCAGCTTGTGAGGCCTGAATTTGAAAGCGCAACCAAAGTCGCGGGGACGCTGGGGGATGAAGAGAAGCTGCCAGGCTACGAGGCTGATTCGAAGGGGGCCTCCGGTATGGGCAGCCCGTGGCTGTGGGCTGCGCTGGCGCTGGTGGTGGGGGCGCTGCTATGGGTGGTGGCGAAGCTGCTGCCGGGGAAGGAAAAGCAAACCGACACATTTAGCGGCCACTAAGTGCAGGCCACAAGATCAAGCATGTACAAAACAAACTTGCAGTTTCGGGATGACGCTTCTCTACCAGCAGCCACAGCGCCATCGCTTCTTTGGCCCTTAAGCATGCCACTTTGGCATCTTCGCGTGTGATGCGTTTACTGACATTGTAATCGGCTTCATGACGATCTCTCTGAAGATCGCAAAAGATTTCCGCCAGCTCTTTTATCTCTACGCATGCTGGCACTCCGTGCCTCAACCACAGCGGCTTCAAAAGCTCGGATTGAGGAATAGTTTTGGTAAATTCTTTGCAAAGACTCTGCATTTTCCCATGAACGAAGGCCCGGGATGCGAGTTCACGAAGCTGACGCCTCCCGGCTCCAGAACCAAGCAAATGCTTACAGGTAGAGTCGATCAGAAAATGAAAAAGCGCATAGTAGGCAGTTGATACGGCACGCCGAAGACTGGCTTGCTTGGGTTTGCCCTTTTCCCGTGTGGCAAGCTGGGACGCCTGAACAATCAAGTCATGCGCGAGACTCATAGTACTGCCTGTAAATCTCTCCTGCGACACGCACGGGTATAAACAAATCTGCCAGCGGGATCATTCGAGGTGAGCTGCTGCCGCACCCATGAGAACAACTGACGCAAATGAGACCAGTTCAACTCCGCTTCGGTAGTTCTGTCGGGAAAGACTAGAATGGCCTCAATCGCCGAATCACCAATATGGTCATGGATGTCACGCACAACAACTTCACGAGGTACTGGCTTCAGCTTGGCCGCTTTGAAAGCTGCAGGTGTAAAATTTAGATCGGTCGCGGTGCTCATGTTGTTCACTATGTCCAAATTCGGCCTTTTCACAACTTGCGATTGGCGCGTCATCAGCTGTCCTGACTGCTTGCAACCCCGGCCCTCATGCGGACGTTATCTCATTACCCCAACCATGAGTGATACGACCGGCCAGCCCCCCAAATTTACCAATGCCCTCGCCAAGGAGCGTTCGCCCTACCTGCTGCAGCATGCGCACAATCCGGTGAACTGGCTGCCCTGGGGCGAGGAGGCGTTCAAGAAGGCGAAGGCCGAGGACAAGCCGATCTTTCTCTCCTCCGGCTACTCGACCTGCCACTGGTGCCATGTGATGGAACGGGAGTCGTTTGAGAACGAGGAGACGGCGAAGCTGATCAACGAGAACTTCATTCCCATCAAGGTGGACCGCGAGGAGCGGCCGGATGTGGATCTGACGTACATGACGTATGTGCAGGCGGCGAGCGGCCATGGTGGCTGGCCGATGAGCGTGTTTCTCACGCCGGAGCTGAAGCCGTTTTATGGCGGCACGTATTACCCGCCGGAGAATACGCCGGGACGCATCGGCTTTAAAAATCTGCTGAATGAACTGCACAAGGTGTGGAGGGAAGATCGCAAGGGTATCGACGAACGTGCGGCTCGATCCGTGGAGAAGCTGCAGGACCATTTGGACAACGAGAATACGGCGCTGGATGAGATCAATCACGAGACGCTGGTGCAGAAGGCTTACGATGATCTCTCGGGCTCGTTTGATTACCATGAGGGCGGGTTTGGCAGTGCGCCGAAGTTCCCGCGTCCGACGACGCTGAACATGCTGATGCGGGTGCACCGCATCCTGGCGGAGCGGAAGGGGAATGACCGGGAGTCCGAGAGCAACTGGGCGATGGAGATGACAGTGAAAACGCTGCGCGGCATGGCGAATGGCGGCATGCGCGACCACATCGGCGGCGGGTTTCATCGCTACAGTGTGGATGGCTACTGGCACATCCCGCATTACGAAAAGATGCTGTACGATCAGGCTCAACTGCTCACTGCGTACACGGAAGCGTGGCAGCTCTCGCAGAATGTGCTGTTTGAAAACATCGTGCGCAGCACTGTGGCGTACGTGAAGCGCGATCTGCGGCAGAAGGATGGCGGCTTTTTCTCCGCTGAAGATGCGGACAGCTTGGCCAGTGCCGATGCGGAGCACAAAACGGAAGGGGCTTTCTATGTCTGGACAGCCACCGAGATCGACGAACTGCTGGGCAAGGAAAACGGCAGCATCTTCCGCTATGCTTACGGCGCACGCCGCGATGGGAATGCGCGGCCGGAAAGCGACCCGCATGGAGAGCTCAAGGGGCTGAACACTTTGTACCGCGCTATCTCATTCAAGAAGACGGCTGAGTTCTTCAAGAAGACGCCGGAAGAGATCAAAGGCATTATTGACCACGGCACTGCCACACTGTTTGAAGCGCGGGCGAAACGCCCGCGCCCGCATCTGGATGACAAGGTCATTGCTGCGTGGAACGGGCTCATGATCTCCGGGCTTGCTCGTGCGGGGGCGGCGTTTGGGGATGCGGAGATGATCGGGCTTGCGGCGGGTGCGGCGCAGTTTTTGCATGACCAGCTTTGCACGACACCCGGCAAGGAGCTGCATCGCTCCTGGCGTGGAGGTGAGCGTGGGCCGAGGGCTTTTGCGATTGATTATGCCTGTCTGATTCATGGGCTAGTTGATCTATACCAGGCGTCGTTTGAGGTGAAGTGGTTGCAATGGGCCACCGCGCTGCAGACGGAGATGGATGCGTTGTTTCTCGATACGAAAAACGGCGGGTATTACAGCGTGCATACTGACATGCCGAACAGCGTGCTGCGCATCAAGGAGGACTATGACGGAGCGGAGCCTTCGCCGAATTCACTGGCTGCGCTCAACTTGGTGCGGCTGAGCGCGTTGCTGGCCAAAGACGAGTGGAAGAAGCAGGCGGAAAAGATTTTTGCGCTGTTTGGTTCGACGCTGCAAAGCAGTCCGTCGTCGGTGCCGGTGATGGCCATTGCGTTTGACATGCATCACCGAGGCAAGCAGCAGATTGTGCTGGCGGGGGATGTGGGAAGTGCGGCGTTCAAGGCGCTCGCGGGGGATGTGCGGCGGCGGTTTCTGCCTACGGCGGTGCTCCTCTGCGCTGATGGGGGAGCTGGTCAGCAATGGCTGGCAACGCACAATGAGGTTCTCGCTGGGATGAAGCCGGTGAATGGGCAGGCTGCGGCGTATGTGTGCCAGAACTTTACGTGTAAGGCACCGGTGACGACGGTGGAGGGGCTGGAGAGGGTGCTGGGGAGACAATAGCGTATGTTCCGGTTGTGCAGACATAACCGTGCTATTCGCCAAGCGTATCAGTGCTACGACCAACTAGAATACGCACAAGCTGCTGGCCATTTTCGTCGTGCATGCAGGCTTCTTCCAAATTCATGGGAGGCCCATTTTGGTCTTGGCGTAACAGCCAAATGGCTCTGTGATTGGGATGAATCCATTCAGGCATCCCGCCGCGCCGCGAAACTGCGGGAAGATTTTGAAGGTGCCTGGTGGAATATCGGCATAGCTGCAACAGCCCTTGGCTTCTGGAGAGAAGCCTGTGAAGCATGGAACAAAGCCGGAGTGAAACTCGAAGTTTCCGATGCCCCATTGGCAATGAAACTCGGCCGCGTTCCTGTCCGCTTAAAAAAAACCAACAACGAAGTGGTGTGGTGCGACCGCCTCGACCCTGCCAGAGCGAAAATCATAAGCGTTCCGACAGTAGACAGCCTGCATCGCTGCGGAGACTTCCTGCTAACTGACGGCGAACCCTCAGGCTCCCGGTGGAATGGAGAACGTGACGTGCCTGTCTTCAATGAAATACATATTCTTCAGAAATCCAATCTGGGGCTATTTGCGGTGGAGGTTGAGCATGCATCAAACGCTGAAATCGATGGTCTGGTACAATTGTGTTCCGATGAGCTCAAGATTGAAGATTGGTCCACCATTCGCATATTATGCCGTCAATGTCGCGAAGGGAGGCCTCATGATCATCATGATCAAAATCATCGATTATCATCAGAAACCCAGCCAACCAGACGGATTGCGTTTGCGGCTGATTCAGAAGAGAGCGTTCGGAAAACATTGGCTGCTTGGTCCACTCCAGATCGGGTTAAGATAAGCTCCGTTGAATGCTTGGTGCAGCCCCAAGTACCTCTATGAGTTGCCACGCGCGGTATGAGCACTGGACATGTGACAAAACTTTGTGATACTATTCAATCATGAAAACCGCCACGATTCGCGACCTTCGTTATGACTTCGCCAAGCTCGAAGGCTGGCTGCGTTCGGGTGAGGAGATTCAGATCACCAAGCACAACAAGCCGGTGGCGACGCTTCTCAAGGCGAAGTCGGTGACGAAGGACCCGCCGCCATTGCCGGATTTCCGAGCCCGGGCCAAGCGCATTTTCGGAGATCGCGTGTTCACTGCGGCTGAAGTGGAAGAAATGCGGGCTTTTGAAACGGGCGAGCCATGACCGTTTACCCGGACACCAGTTTCCTCTGCGCCGTTTATCGTGTGCAGGACAACTCTGAAGCTGCCTGGGCTTACCGTGAGAGCCTCAAGGAGCCTCTTTGTGTCTCGACTTTGCTGGCGTTTGAGTTTCGGCAGTCGATTCGACTGCAAGTCTGGCTTCACGGTCAGGAGAAAAAGAAGGGTTATAGCAAAGCTGAGGCGGATCAGATGCTCACGGATTGGGAGTCTGACATCGCCGCCGGGCATGTGGTCATTGTTTCGACTGACGCGGATGCGGTGCTGCGCATGGCGGAGCACCTGTCTGATACGCATACGGCACTCACGGGGAATCGTACGCTGGACATTCTCCATATCGCCACGGCGAAGCACCTTTCGGCGAAGAGCTTTCTCTCCTTTGATGAGCGGCAGAAGAAACTGGCGAAGGCTGCCGGGCTGAAGACGCCGCTTTAATTTTGCGTTGGCGCGAATCTCATGAGCGCCCGTTTGCCATGGAGGGGCGTATCTGTACTCTCGCACCCCCATGTCTCGAGTTGCCAAAAAAACTGCCGCCCGGAAGTCACTCAACGATGTCATTCGCATCCGGGGGGCGAGGCAGAACAATTTGAAGGGGGTGGACCTGGATCTGCCGCTGGGGAAGCTAAATGTGATCACGGGGCCGAGCGGATCGGGGAAGTCGTCGCTGGCGTTTGATACGATCTATGCGGAAGGGCAGCGGCGGTATGTGGAGACGTTTTCGCCATACACGCGGCAGTTCTTCGAGCGGATGGACAAGCCCAAGGTGGACTCCATTGAAGGGATCCCGCCGGCCATCGCCATCGAGCAGGTGAACAACATGCGCAGCACGCGCTCGACGGTGGGGACGATCACTGAGATCAATGACTATTTGAAGATGCTGTTCCCGCGACTGGCGGAGGCGACGTGCCCTTCCTGCCACCGCCCGGTGCGTCCGGAGTCGCCGGAGAGCATTCTCAATGAGCTGCTGAATGCGCATGCGGGGAAGCAGGCGCTCATTTTGTTTCCGGTGGCGGTGCCGAAGGATGCGGTGACGGCGGACTTTGCGGCGTTCATGCAAGCGCAGGGTTTTCTGCGGGTGTGGCTGTATGGAAATGTGATTCGTCTGGATGACGCGGAGGCGCTCAAGGGCCGCAAGCTGCCTGCGCAGGTGATGGTGGTGCAGGACCGCGTGGTGCTGGAGGCGAAACAGCGGGCGCGTGTGAGCGAGGCACTGGAAGCGGCGCTGCGCTTTGGCAAAGGCAAGGTGGCGGTGAGCATCGACGATGAGACGCGGCATTTTTCCACGGACTGGAGTTGTGCGGACTGTGGCATCACGCTGCCAGCACCGACGCCGGGGCTGTTCAGTTTTAACAGTCCGATTGGGGCGTGTCCGACGTGTCGTGGCTTTGGCCGCACGCTGGGGCTGGACATGGGGAAGGCGATTCCAGATGAGTCGCTGAGCATTAATCAAGGTCTAGTGCGGCCGTTTCAAGGCAGCACCTACGGCGAGTCGCAGGTCGATCTTGAGAAAGCAGCGCGGAAGCGTGGTGTGGACATTCACAAGCCGTTTGAGGATTACTCGGCGGAAGAGCGCAAGTGGCTGATCGAGGGAACGCGGGGTGATCCCGAAGATGCGTATAATCGCGGCGAGTGGTATGGCGTGCGCGGCTTTTTCAAATGGCAGGAGTCGCGCAGCTACAAGATGCATGTGCGGGTGTTTCTGAGCCGCTACCGGGCCTACACGGAGTGTGCGGATTGCGGTGGCGGGCGCTTGAAAAAGGAGGCGTATAATTATCGCATCGGCGCGCACACCATTGCTGATCTTTCTCGGCTGCCGGTGAGTGATCTGCACCCGCTGGTGCAGTCGTGGCCGATCAAGGCGAGCGATCATGTGGCGACGATGCTGCGCGGGGAGATCGCCAGCCGAATCAGCTACATGGATCGGGCGGGGCTGGGGTATCTGAATCTGGACCGTCAAACGCGCACGCTGAGCGGTGGTGAGTTGCAGCGGGTGAACCTCACGACGTGTCTCGGTGCTTCGCTGGTGAACACACTGTTTGTGCTGGATGAGCCGAGCATTGGTCTGCATCCGCGAGACATCGGGCGGCTTATTGGGGTGATGGAAGGTCTGCGGGACAAGGGCAACACGCTGCTGGTGGTGGAGCATGAAGAAGCGGTGATGCGTAGCGCGGACAACCTCATCGACATCGGGCCCGGACGTGGGGAAAAGGGTGGAGAACTCGTGTTCAGCGGGCCGCTGCACAAACTGGGCGAGAAGGTAAAGTCGCTGACGGGAGATTATTTGTTTGGGAGGAAGAGTGTGCCGATTCCGGCGCAACGGCGGTCTATCACAAGCCCCAAGTTGTCAGAAGCGGATGCGGCTCCGGTGAAGAGCAAAGGCGGCCGCAAAGGCGCGGCGGCGAACCAGAAGCCTGGCACTCTTTCCATCCGAGGTGCGCGTCAGAACAACCTCAAGAAGCTGGATGTGGATATTCCGCTTGGGGTGTTTTGCTGCGTCACTGGGGTGAGCGGCTCGGGAAAATCCACGCTGATTCATGATGTGCTGTATCGGAATCTGCAGCGGCTGCGCGGCGAGGTGTGTGAGGAAGAGCCTGGGCGCGTGAGCAAGATCACGGGCTGGGAGCAACTGCATGACGTGGTGATGGTTGACCAGTCCCCCCTGGCACGTACGCCGCGCTCGACGCCGGCGGTGTTCTTGGGGGCGTTTGATCACATTCGTACGCTGTTTAGCGAGACGGAGGATGCCAAGGCGCAGGGCATCATGCCGGGATTCTTCAGCTTCAATTCCGGCGAAGGGCGCTGCGAGCGCTGCGCAGGCAATGGCTTTGAGAAGATTGAGATGCAGTTCCTGAGCGATCTGTATGTGACGTGCCCTGAATGTGAAGGGAAGCGCTACCAGCCGCCTGCGCTGAAAATCCTGCTGCATGGGCAGAGCATTCATGACGTGCTGGGCATGACGGCGGAGGATGCGGTGACGTGGTTTAGCAGCGCGCTGTTTGAGTCGTCGAAAAAGGCGAAGCAGATCGTGGGACAGCTGCATCTCTTGAACGAAGCGGGGCTTGGCTATTTGAAGCTGGGGCAGCCGCTGAACACGCTTTCGGGCGGTGAGGCACAACGGCTGAAGCTCATTGGCCATTTGATTGAAAACCCGGCGGGAGCGGCGGCTGGGAGTCTGCTGCTGCTGGATGAGCCGACGACGGGGCTGCACTTTGATGACATCGCGCTGCTGGTGAAGTTGTTGCAACGGCTGGTGGAAGAAGGACATAGCCTGCTGGTCATTGAGCACAATCTGGAGGTGATCAAGTGCGCTGACTGGGTCATTGACCTGGGGCCCGAAGGTGGAGAGGCGGGCGGAGGCTTGGTGATCGCGGGAACGCCTGAGGAGGTGGCGGAATGTGCGGCTTCGCATACGGGGCGTTATCTTCATGAACTGCTTTCAGGCTCGAAGGGGCACGGGGCCAGCCGTGTGGCGGAGACGCCTGGGAGAGACCTCACGCTGCCGATTGAAAGCAGCAACACGATCAGCATTCGTGGGGCACGTGAGCACAATCTGAAAAACATCTCGCTGGATATTCCGCGTGATGAGTTTGTGGTGGTGACTGGGCTGAGTGGTTCCGGCAAGTCCTCACTGGCGTTTGATCTGATCTTTGCGGAAGGGCAGCGGCGGTTTCTGGACAGCATGTCGGTGTATGCGCGGACGTTTGTGGAGCAGATGGAGAAGCCGGAGGTGGATCTGATCACGGGTGTGCCGCCGACGGTGGCCATCGAGCAGCGCATCTCGCGCGGCGGTGGCAAGTCGACCGTGGCGACTGTGACGGAGGTGTATCACTTCTTCCGCCTGCTGTTTGCCAAGCTGGGGACGCAGTACTGCCCCACATGCAACGTGCCGGTGAAGAAGCAGAGCGTGCAGGCCATCGTGAAAACGGTGATGCAGCATCTGCGCAGTGGTGGCGGGCATCTGCTGGCGCCGCTGATCAAGGCGCGCAAAGGTTTCCACAGCGAGGTGGCGGAGCATGCGAGCAAGCATGGCATCGAGACGCTGCTGGTCGATGGGGAGTTTCGCGACACCATGGGCTTCCAACGGCTGGAGCGCTTCAAGGAGCACACGATTGATGCGGTGATCGGCAAAGTGGGCAAGAGTGATGATGCGGAGAAACTGCGGCCGCTGATCGAGACGGCGCTGAAGATGGGCAAGGGCACAATCAAGCTGCGGCTGAATGACAAGACACTGCATGTGCTGAGCACGGAGATGAGCTGTCCTTCGTGCGGACTGTCCTTTGAAGAACTGGACCCGCGCCTGTTCAGCTTCAACAGCCCGCATGGCTGGTGCAAGGATTGCCGTGGCTTTGGCCTGAAAGGTCACAAAACTGATCTGAGCGATAGGAAGCCGGATGTCTCGGTGCTGGAGGCGGAGCTTGAAGAGGAGCGGCGATTTGAAAGCGCGGATGATGAGGGAGAGAAGCCGCGTGAGATCTGCCCAAGCTGTGAGGGCAGCCGCATCAATGAGATTGGTCGTGCGGTGCAACTGCAGGGCACGAAGATCCAGCAGTTCGCGGGATTGACGGCAGGAGATGCGGGCAAGCTGCTGGCGAAGTTTAAGTTTGAAGGCACGGAGGCCATCATCGCGCTCGACATCGTCAAGGAGATCGCCCAGCGGTTGAAGTTTATGCAGGAGGTGGGTCTTGGCTATCTCCAGCTCAATCGCAGTGCGGACACGCTCAGTGGTGGTGAGGCGCAGCGCATTCGTTTGTCGGCGCAGCTTGGCAGCAATCTGCGCGGCGTGTTGTATGTGCTGGATGAGCCGACCATTGGACTGCATCCGCGGGACAATGAGAAGCTGCTGGACACGCTGATGGCGCTGCGGGACAAGGGCAACTCGCTGCTCGTGGTGGAACATGATGACGAAACGATGAAGCGTGCGGACACGATCCTCGATCTCGGGCCGGGCGCGGGTAAGTTTGGCGGTCAGATCGTGGCACAGGGCACGATGGCGCAGATTTTGAAGAACAAGAACAGCGTCACGGGTGCGAGTCTGCGCACGCCCATGAAGCATCCGGTGCGTGGCTCACGCAGGACGCTGCCTGCCTTGAAGGCGAAGGAAGGCTGGCTGCGCGTGACCGGCGCGACGGCGAACAATCTGAAGAACATCGATGTTTCCATACCGCTGGGTCGTTTGACGGTGCTGACGGGCGTGAGCGGCAGCGGCAAGAGCTCGTTCATGCATGGGGCACTTTCGCCGGCGGTGCGCGAGAAGATCAGCAAGTCGAAGATCAAGGTGGTGAAGGCGTGGAAGACCATCAGCGGCTTTGAAAATCTGCAGACGGTGCATGAGGTGGATCAATCGCCGATTGGCAAGACCAGCCGCTCGTGTCCGGCCACTTATGTAGGCATTCTTGATGACATTCGCGCCCTGTTTGCGCAGGTGCCGCTGGCACGCACGCGCGGCTACACGGCGAGCCGTTTCTCCTTTAACACCGAAGGCGGACGCTGCGAGGCCTGCGGTGGCAATGGCGAGATCAAGGTGGAGATGGCCTTCCTGCCGACCACGCGCGTGCATTGCGAGGCCTGCAACGGCCTGCGCTTTAACGGGTCCACTTTAGAGATCGAGTACAACGGCAAACACATCGGCGATGTGCTGCGCATGAGCATCACTGAGGCGGCGGAGTTTTTTGCGCCGGTGCAGAAGATCGCGCGTCCGCTCAAGCTGCTGGCGGACACGGGCCTGGGCTATTTGCAGCTCGGGCAGCCGAGTCCGACACTTAGCGGTGGCGAGGCGCAGCGCATCAAGCTGGTGACTGAACTGCGCAGCGGCGATGGCCGCACGAACAAGGAACGGCTCAAGGGCATTACCGTTGCCGGAAAGCGTAATCTATACCTCATCGAGGAGCCGACCATCGGCCTGCATATTCAGGACGTGGCGCGTTTGATTGATGTGCTGCACCGCCTCGTGGATGAGGGCCACACCGTCGTTGTCATTGAGCATCATCCCGATGTTTATGCCGAGGCAGATTTCCTCATCGACATTGGGCCTGAAGCTGGGCCTGAGGGTGGGAAGCTGGTGGCTGCAGGGACGCCGGAGCAGGTGAAGAAGTGCAAGGGGAGCCAGACGGCGCGGTTTTTGTGAGGGCCGTGCTGCCTTTCACAAGTCGGACAATGTCATTGGGGGGCAAATGTCTGATGCAATGCCTGATGGGCGGCATTTCGAACTTTGGCGGACATCCAGAGTGTGGATTGGTTCTCCAAATCATCGAGCACTTGAAAAGCTTTACTCTGGTCCAAAATACCTGTTGCTGCCAGATACAGAATGATGCCCAGAGAACCACGCACCTGCTGACCTAAAGATTGGCCCATCGTGCGGGCTGCAGTGTCGTCACTCAGAAAGAGATCCGCTTCGATCTCTTGAGCATAGGCAAGAGCCTCCGCTTCCCCTTCATCAAGAAGGCCGGCCTGCAGCCACTCAAATGCCTGCTGAAGAGCCTTTGAGGACGGTGTGATCAATCGAAGCCATGCAGGGGGCCCATTTTGCCGGAATGATGGGGCATGTCGCAGCAATTCAGTCCAGACCTGTGGAGTCACATAAATTTCTCCCATCCCAGCGATCAAATCAGCAACCCCTGCCTGGTGCAGATGAAGAAGCGGGCCCGTATCTGACACAACAATGGTCATGCCTTTAACTTAGCGGCATTCAAGGCCCAGTCGATGTCATCAAGCTGCTGTTGTTCCAGAAGGGCCAGCTTGCGGCTGCTCACGAGCTCACGCACGGCAGCGCGCACCGCTTCAGCCTGACTCTCAAACCAGCCTGCTTGCACGGCAGCATCGAGTTCGGCGGAGAGCGCCTCGGGGAGTTCCAGAGTCAGCGTGGTCATGGCACAGATTATGCCCTTGAGGATGCATTCGCAAGGCCGTGCTCCTTGCATTCGCACCGCTCCCACCTTTGATTGTGGCCTAACTTTGAACTGAAAGACACATCATGGGCGCACAATGGAAACAGAAATGGCGGGAAATGGCCGCGGACCAGAAGGGGAAGATCACGGGGAAGCTGGTGCGTGAAATCCAGGTGGCGGCGAAGCTGGGCGGGCCGCACCCCGAGTACAACGCCCGATTGGCGGCAGCAGTAGCCATTGCGAAGAAGCAGAGCGTGACGCGGGACACGATCGAACGGGCGATCGCCAAGGGTTCGGGCACCGGGCCGGATGCGGTGCAGTTTGAGACGACGACGTATGAAGGCTTCACGCCGCACCGGGTACCGGTGATCGTGGAGTGCCTGACGGACAACAACAACCGTACGTCCTCGGACATCAAGGTGCTCTTCCGCGCGGGCACGATGAGCAAGGTGATGTGGATGTTTGACCATGTGGGACTTATAGAGGCTCACCATGCGGACAAGACGCTGGACATCGAGGAAGCGGCGCTGGAGGCCGAAGCGGAAAACGTGGAGCCGATGGAAGTCGAGGATGAAGAGGCGGCGGGCCACATCGGCGCACGGTTTTTTACGCAACTGACCACGCTGGATGCCGTGACGAAGGCGCTGAAGGCGGCGGGCTGGCTGGTGACGACTTCAGAAATGAGCTACGTGCCGAAGGAATATCCGGAGCTGAGCGATGAACAGCGCGATGAAGTGACAGGGTTTTTGCAGACGCTGGATGGACATGATGATGTGCATCGCGTTTACGCTGCGCTGAAATGACGAAACCAGAATGATGAATGATGAATGAATGCCAAAGCCCGAACGAAGCATGGGTGAGGCATCGGCACGTGAGGCGTTTGTTTCGAGCTACTTCATTTCTGCTCCTTCCTATGGCGCTGCTGCTCTGCGGCTGCGGGAAGAAGAAGGCTGCGGTGAAGCCCAAGGCGGAGGCACTGGTGGTGGTGAAGCCGACGCTGATGACGGAGGAGAGGCTGGGGCTGGCGGGTCGCGTGCCGGGGGATGTGGAGTTTTGCGTGAGCAGCGTGCAGTTGAAGAAGCATGCGGAGGCGTTGAAGGCCTCGCGCTGGTGGGGACAGGTGCAGGCGTTTGTGGAGGACAGGATACCGGCGTCTGGAAAGGCTGTCAGTGTGACGGTGGATGAGGCGTTTCTGGCCTTTGGCCAGGACAGTGTGAAGAGCCTGGTGCTGCTGCGGCAGTTGAATGATCTCTACAATGAGACGGCGTATCGCGGCATGATGAGCGGGGGTGTGCTGGCGGGTCTGGGCACGAGCTTTGATGGGAAGAAGCTGATGGAAGCCGCGCTGCGCGACTCCGAAGTACTGGAGGCGCTGATCCTGCTGCTGGAGCGGTTTGAAATGCCGCCGGTGATGATCGGGGTGGCATCGCCGGAGCCGGAGCAGGTGCTGAAACGAATGAGTGATCTGCTACATCTTTCCGACTGGCTGGGAGATGCGCCGCAGTCACGCATCGTGACGGCGCAGGGGGAAAAGCTCACGGTGAATGAGATCGCGATGAATCTGGTGCTGACGGTGGAGCGGCGGCATGAATGGCTGGAGGCGCTGACGCAGGCGGTGCCGGGGATCACCCCGGAGATGAAGGACCGGATCGCGCGCGGGCTGGAGGTGCTGGCGCGCAAGAAGTGGGTGCTGGCGCTGGGTCTGGGCACTCAGCGTGCCTATGTGGCGGTGGGGAAATCAAAGGATCAAATCCGACTGGCCAATTCGGTGGAAGATTCGCTGCTGTCGCGGCCGGAGCTGCGCACGCTGGATGCGCATGCGCAGAAAGGCCTCGGTGTGATCGCGTGCTGGGACGGCGTGTTTTGGGATGTGCTGCAGTCGGATCATCCGTTTCAGCCGATCGTGCGTGGGCTGCTGGCGGGGTTGCAGTCGGAGAAAATGTTTGCCACCATGGCGCGCGCGCTGGAGCCGGAGGTGATCGAGCTGGCGGCGGCGGAGCGTGCATTTTACCACAGTGAACATACGAACGGCGCGGCGGTGGCGTGGTGGGACGGAGGGGTGCAGATGGAAATGACCGGCGGCTTTTCCACAGCGGACGGCGAGGTGCTGGCGAAGGCATCCCAGTTCACGGCATTGCTGGATGAGCCGGAGCTGGTGTTTGGCCTGAGCGGGCAGGGATCCGGCACGGGTGCCGGAAGAGCGTACTTCGAAGCCTGGATGCGTGCCGTGCACACGACCGCTCAGGAACTGGTCAAGGCGGGAGTGGGTGGCGAGCAGTCGGCGGGGATGTTCAAGCTGGTGGACCAAGCGGTGCTGCCACGTGTCATTGACCTGTATGACGGCACAAAAACGATCTGGCAGAGGGCACTGAGCGGAGATGGGGCTTTCATCCTTGATGTGGGTGGGAAGATGCCGCAGCTGCCGGGCATGCCACCGGGCGGTGAAGCGGTGCCGCTGCCGCGCTTTGCCAGCGTGCATGAGATCAAGAACCGCGCGCTGATCGGTGTGTCATGGCAGAACATGGAAACGACGCTGCAGCAGTTGTTGAAGAACGTGCCTGCGCCGCAGCCGCTGGAGCTGCCGAAAATCGTGACGAAGCGCAGCGGTGATCTGACGAGCTACAGCTACGAGCTGCCGTTTGATTCGAGAGAACTGGGGCCGTGTGTATCGCTGAACGATCAACTGTTCATGCTGGGCACGTCGCGGGTGCAGCAGGGGCATCTGGCGGAAATCCTCAAGCGGCCGGTTGGCGGCGCAGCAACGGGCATGCGGGTCAAGGTGAGCTTTACAAAGCTGCGGGAATTTCTGAAGGCGTTTGCGACGGTGCGGGCGCAGAGCGGTGGTGCAGACGAATTGAAAGCGACGTTAAAATGGCTGGAGCCGTTTGGGGTGCTGGACCTGCGGCTGTGGAGCGAGGGGGGAGCGGGACGGGGCAGAGCCTCATGGACGATGCATGATGTGCTGGGGTATGATTGAGAGATAGCGACTCCGAAAAGGGGGCCTCGGAACGTTCGACGGCGGTTGGAGGACCAATCGCCCTACCTTCGCGCCGTGAACGAGACCGCCTTTTTCATCACTTCGGTGACACCGGCACGGGCTCGGCCTGAGGACGCCAGCTGAGCAGGTCTTTGTCGTTTTTGAGGTAGATGACGGGCACGGCCTTGCCTTTCGGGCCCTCGGGAAGGAGGCGGCCTTCGGAGTCGAAATTGGCGATGCGTGAAGCGGCGTAGCGGATCCAGCCCTGAAGTGCGCCGGAGTCGGGATCGTAGCGATAGACGTCGCGCCACTGCTTGGGCGTGGTGAGTCGGGGGCTGACGTAGGCGGGATCGGTGGAGCGTTCGAGGACGTCCGGGAAAAGCACCTGGCTGAGCAGGGTGATGTTGAGGCCGCGGAGCATGTAGCGCTCGCCGAGCGACAGTTTGTCAGGCGGAGACATGGTGTCGATCTGGCCAGATGCCTGCTCGACGAGGACGCCCTGCGTGATGAGGCGGTGGAGCTCGGCACGGACATCGGCGACGGCGGATGATTTGGAGGAAGCCGCAGCGAGTGCATCGAGTTCGCGCTGGGAGCCGAGATAAAAGGCATGAAAATTGGCGATCACGTTGAGCACTTTGTCGAGGGTGGCGCGCACGGTGAGCTCGGACTTTTCCGCGACATGAGCTTTCAAGGAGGCGCTGATGGCCGCTTCCAATTTCGAGCGCAGGCGGGCGGCTTCGTCTTTACGTTTGTCGGCGTGTTCGATGGCGCTGAAGGCGTCGAGCAGAGGTCTGAGCGTGAAGTATTGCTGCTGCAGGCCCGTGCGTTCCTCGGGCTTGAGGATTTGATCGAGCAGGCGGCTGCGGAGGTTGGTGTCCTTCATGCTGAAGGCGAGCAGGATCTTCACCCAGCGTGAGTCGGTGTCCGTGACGGGCAGACCCAGATCAGGGTTGTGCGTTTGATAATGGATTTCAGAGACGCGGCCCTGATCATCGTAGAAGTGCATCTCGTTGGGCAGCATGTAAAAGCTGATGATGGCGGGGGCGCTGATGCTGGAGCCGTTGTCCGCAAAGATGCCGATGTCTATGCGATGGCTGCGGATGCCGGTGGCGGCGAGCATGGGCGGCTCCCAGCGTACGCGGATGCGCATGACATCGCCCCCGGGCTCGGACTCGATGTGGACGAAGCGGGGATCTCCCTGCAGCACGGTGGCGCGCATTTGCAGCGGGGCTTTGACGAGATTGAGCGTCTTGTCAAAACCGATGAGCATGCCGTGCTCGGCTTCATTGCCACGCAGGATGCGAGCGATGGAGACGGGCGTGTCGGAGAGCTGCCAGGGATAAGGGCCGGGCAGTTCGAAGAAATTTTTGCCCTGCTCGATTTTGGTTTCCTCGATGACGCGCAGCAGCACGAGCGGCGGGACCTTCACCGGCGTCATGTCATGGGCGATGCGCACCATTTTTTCCTCATCGATCTGCGTGCCATCGAAGACGGGTGGATGCGCCTTGCCGGTGAAGTAGTCCTCGGCTGTCTGCACCGTTTTATTTGAACGGCGAAAGATGGACTGCAGCGTGGGCATGAGCAGGTGCTTTTCGATGAGCTGCTTCTGCGTGTCCGGCGGAAAGGCGGCCGTGGTGGAGAGCAGGGCCTGCAGGAAGGGCTGATCGGTGAAGGAGGAGCCCTGGGAGATGAGCATGCAGGGCGTGTTGACGGGCAGGAGATCGCCATACCCGCCACCGCCGAAGCCATTGGCACCGATGTCGTAGTCCTGGTGCTCGGGATAGATGAAGAGGTTGTTGGAGAGATACTGCTGGGCCAGGAAGCGGTTGCCGCCGGGGTCCATCATGTAGATGCGTGGCAGGCAGCCGAGCTGAGTGGCCGCGGACGCCATGGAGCAGTTGCCCAGGAGCGGCAGGAGGCGGACCTGATTCGCAGCGCCTTTTTCATTCTCGGCACCTTTGAAAACTTGAAGCTGCGGATACAGCCCGGTGTTCAGCGGCGAATGCTGGCCATCGCGATTTTCATAGGTGATGGCCTGGAGCCCTGCGGCCGTGCCTTGGGCAAACCACTCATTGAGCAGGCCGGCGACTTTGTCTGTCCGGGTGGTGACGGGCTGTGCGGCGACACCCGACAGACCCAGCGTCAGAAACGCAAGGAGGCGCAGGCAGGCCGTGGGCGGGGTGAGCACGCCGCCATAGTCACAGCGGCGCAGCAGTTCGCAAAAGGAATATGCTACGCGGAAGGTTTAAGCTTCAGGTGAAGCGAGCGGGAAGCGCAGCTTGATCTCGGTGCCTTGATCGGGATTGGCCTGAACAAAGAGCTGGCCGCGCATTTGATCGGCGAAGACCGCAAGGATTTTGAGGCCGAGGCCGCTGCCTTCACCGGGGTGGTAGTCCGCCGGCAGACCGACGCCGTCGTCACGGACAATGAGTTCGCCGCTGCCCTGGGAGTAATGCAGCATGGCGGTGATCTGCCCCTGACGGCCATGTGGATAGGCATGCTCAAAGCAGTTTGAGAGCGCCTCATTGAGCGTAAGAGCGAGCGGCATGAGCCATTCCTGCTCGATGGGGCCTTCCTGCACTTCCATGTGGACCTTGATCTGGTCTGACTGCACCTCGTAGCATTCACGCAGATGGGAGACGAGATCGCGCGTGAAGTCGCTGAAGGTGTCTCCTTTCCCCAGCGCAATCTGGTACAAATGCTGGTGGAGCGCGGCGATGGCACGCACGCGGTTCTGACTGGAGCGCAGGGCATTGCGGGCATCCTGATCGCTCACGCCATTGATCTGCATGTTGAGCAGGCTGGAGATGATCTGCAGATGATTCTTGATGCGGTGGTGTGTCTCGGTGAGCAGGAGTTTTTCGCGCTCGAGATCGACGACCGGCCAGCGTGCGCTGGAAGGTGACACCACCTGGAAGGCCAGGGGCAGGGCCGCTTGCGGCAGCGCCTCGGACTGCGGCGGTACTGTAGCGGCATCGGCTTCGACTTCGGCCGTGAAATGGGAGATGAGCTCAAAGCCGCCGTCCTCCAGCATGCGGGCGCTGATTTGTGCTTCGCCGCGTTTGCCGTTTCCACCGAAGTACGGGCGCTGGACGATGCTCTGTGGATTGGCCGTCTGCTCGGCGAGATCCGCGAAGAAGGCGGTGGCGTCCGAAGGCCGGAAAAACTGGTGCAGCGGCCGCCCGATGGCAGCGGCCGCCTCAAGTCCCAGCAAGGTCTGCGCATGCTCCGTCCAGGTGCGCACGCGGCCATTGGCATCGGTGGTGAGCAGTACGGCGCTGGCTGGTTCGGAACGGGTAGTGGTGTTGGCATGCGCGACGGGCAGCACCACTGCGGGTGCGATCACCACAGGTGCGGGCTCCGCGACTTCCTGGAGGTAATGAATGGTGCAGTGGGTCTCCCCCTGGGCATCTGGCACGGCGGCAAGGTGCAGGATGGCACGCGAGAAAGAACCATCGACGCGTTTGACGCGCACACTGAGCGCTTCGGCCTGGCGGCCGCTGCTGTGCAAAGCACGCAGGGCATCACGCCGTGCGGTGGCGCTGTCGGGATCAAGCCAGGCATCCAGCGGGTAGCGGCGCAGCTCGGACTTGGCCTGGCCGAGCATCACCTCGGCGTGCTGATTGACTTCAAAGATGACGCCGGCCTTGTCCGTCATGACGATGGCGATGGGACTGCCCTGCATGAGGGTGCGGAGCTTGGCCTCCATGCTGCGAAGCTGCTCTTCGTGGCGTGTGTGCTCGGTGGCATCCTGAATGCTGACGAGCAGGCCGCCGCCCGGCAAGGCGATGGGGTGAAACTCCAGCTCTTTGAGCAGGCCATCCGCCGTGGCGAGGGACACTGTGCGTGTGAGCTGACGGCGCCAGACGCTTTCACGCCAGGCCAGGACGACCTGCGCACGATGCTCTTCGGTGGGGCAGGCATGCGCCAGCCAGCTTTCGACGGTTTGATCGGCCTCAAGGGGGCGGCCCAGCAGTTTGGCGAGGCGTTCGTTCTGAAACACAGGGACGCCGCGTTCATCCAGCACGAAGACGCCACAGGGCACGCCTTCGAGATAACTGCGCAGGCGCGCTTCACGCCGGCCAAAGGCCTGCTGTGCTTCAGCGAGAGTGCGCAGCTCCTGACGGGCACGTGAAAGCTCGTTCTCCAGGTGCAGCATGGCACCATCATCCACCGTAGCTGCTGGCGCAGGGATCGGAGCAGTAATCACCACGGGAATCGGTGCAGCCACCGGGGGAGTGAAGCGCGTCACACTTTCCACCACCGTCTGTGCTGCAAAGCCCATCAGCATGAACTGGCGGGCGGATTCGTCAGATCCTTTGTGTGCCAGCGCTGAAACCAGCCAGCGTGAAGGGATGGCAGAGTCCAGGGTGGAATCCGCACGAGTGGTGACGTACACAGGGACAATATCCTGCGCCACGCTCACGCGGGACAGGGCTTCGAGGGTTTGCTGACGCAGCACGCCGTAGTCACGGCCTTCATGAAACACCTCCCAAAAGCAGGTGGTGCCTTCCTGAATGCCTTTGTCCAGGGTCAGATGCGCGGCGGCGACGTTGGCGCGCAGAATGGCACCTTCCGCGTTCAGCACCAGCATGGGCATGGAGCAGTCCAGCGGATCGGGCGTTTTCGCCGCCGGGGGTGCGCCGCCTAGGTCTTCGGAAGAAGGCGCGGCTTTGTCTGCGTCTTCACCTGAGGACTGGGGAGAGCTGAATTTCTCGCAGGTGACCATGAGGCCACCGACCGTGGCATCCCGCTTTTTGCGCCAGGGGCGGACTTCCCAGCGATACACCAGGTGGCGGCCGTCGGGCCCGTTGAGAGAGTCGTGCTCACTGCGGACGATGTGCCCCTGCAAAGAGCGCTCATAGACCTGCCTCCAGCCGGGGTGCAAGCCTGGAAAGATTTCATACTGGCTCTTGCCGACCAGCGGCTGCACCTGCTGCAGGCCGAATTCCGTGATCCACTGGCGGTTGGCGAGCATGTAGCGCATGCCACGGTCAAACATGGCCATGGCGACTGGAGCGTTTTCCACCAGCACTCCCAGTACCAGCTCCATGTCCTCCGCCTCGGGCTTGGGAAATTCGAAGGGGGCGCCTGCGCCGTTGCTGCTGCGCGGATCTTGGCCATCTTCACGCACCTTCTCCAAGGGCGTGGTCTGCGCCTTGGGATGGATGACGTTTCTCAGGACTGAGGATGACATGGAAGATTAGTTGAGAAAATTTGAAATTTAGGTTCTCCCAAGTTATCGGCAAGGCGAAAATACGAAGATTTGCGACTCAGTTCAGCAATAAACGCGCCGAGAGGCAAGTTTGATCATCGTGGATGTTTAAGCGAAATCATTCACGATGGTACGGCTCCCCACGATTAATGGTGTAGGCGCGGTAGATCTGCTCCATCAGCATCACCCAGGCAATGTCATGCTGCATGGTGAGCGTGGAGAGTGACCAGCAGGTTTTGGCCTTGGCGCGGAAGTGCGGCGAGTGACCGTCCGCACCGCCGATCACCAGGCAGATGCGCTTGCGGCCGGAAATTTCTTCGTTCTCAATCCAGCGGGCCATTTCAAGGCTGCGCAGCTGTTTGCCGCGCTCGTCCAGCAGGATGCAAAGGTCCCCCGCGCAGGCGGCTTCGATCTGTTTTTCCACTTTCTCCAGCGGAGCTTCTTTGATCACCACATGCTCGAAGTGGCTGTAGTGCTGAAGTCTCTTCCAATAGAGGTCCACAGCTTCTTTAACCCAGGGGTGGCCAGGTTTCCCCACAGTGATGATGCGCCATTGCATGAGGGCAAAAGCGCACATCTCCGGAACATATACAAGACATGCATGATATTATTGCTATTTTAATAAAAATGGATATTGTTGCTTAGCATTACCATCCTTGTTGTTGCATAATTTAAAAAGATCGTTAAAATGAGAATGCCTCTTCAAAAATTAACCGCTCGCTAAGTTTATGTCCCAAGCCCACCACTCCTCGGTTCGTCTCGCCGCATCCAGCCTTGCGGCGCTTATGCTGGCATCCTGTGCCATTCCTCCTCGTCAAGCCTGGCAGGAGATTCAAACGCGTGGACTCATCACCTACATGAGACAAGAAAGTCGTCCGCTGGGTGCCACTTCCGGCCCTCGCATGATGGCGCAAAACACCGCGCCGGTGCAAACGCCCAGCCCGATTGTGGGTCCTGACCGTCCAGCCACGCCGCCTCCTGCGATGCTGAATGCATCCACGATGCCCGTTGCGCAGGCAGTGCCAGACCTTCCCGGTTACGTGCGCACGCCGTTCACCAATCCTCCACGCCTGGTAGATGTGCGCGGAATGTCCGCTGGTTCCAAAGTGGTCTGCCCCTACACGCAGCGTCCCTTCCTGGTTCCTGGCAGCGTGACTACCTCCACCAACATCGCCGCGAACCGCCCGAAGGCTCCCGCAGCTCCTGAGCGCCCGCGTACCACCACACCCGTGAATGCCAACAGCAACGTGGCGGCCATGACCAAGCCCGCCCCGTCCGCGCCCGTCACTCCGGTGGCTCCGACGACGCCTGCTCCCGCGTCTGACCTTCCTTACGGATCGCCCATCGCAGGCCGCCCAGGATTCGTGAACAGCCCCTTTGCCGCGAAGCACCAGCTGGTGGACGTCACCGGCCTGCCCGTGGGCATGGAAGTGAAGTGCCCCTACACTGGCAAGCTCTTCCGCGTGCCGCCGCAGTAGCATTCATCACGACCCACAGTCGTTCCCCATCTTGCCCCGTCTGGAGAAATTCAGACGGGGCTTTTCATTTCCCCCGCAACGGTTCCGTGATTTGCCTTCACGCCACAACATGCGATGGTCTGACCGTAATGGATTTCCCCTCAGGTCTGCTTGTCCTTCCGGGCCGCACCTTTCTCCACTTTTTAGTCTATCTCGGACAGCTCGCAGACTTGATGCGCGAGTTGATGATTGCTGTTCGTTCAGGCGTGTGGCGGCTCAGGCTCGTGGCGCAGCAGATCGTCGCCATTGGCTACGGCTCGCAGGCGGTGGTCATTGTGACCGGAGCCTTTACGGGAGCGGTGTTCACCTTTCAAAGCTACGCCAAGTTTAAGGACTTCGGCTTTGAGACGACCGTGGGCGCGGTGGTTTCCGTCGCGCTCTGCCGCGAACTCGGTCCCGTGCTGGCCGGATTGATGGTGGCGGGCCGGGTGGGGGCCGCCATGGCGGCTGACATTGGCACCATGAAAGTCACCGAACAGGTGGATGCACTGCGGGTCATGGGCGTGCACCCGGTCGATTTCCTCGTCCTGCCACGTTTTTTGGCGATGATGATCTCCATGCCCTTTCTCGTGGCGGAAAGCATTTCCTTCGGCCTGTTTGCCTCCTACCTGGTGACGAGTTTTGGTTACGACATGCCTTCGGCCTGGTACCTCACGCACATGCTCGATCACACGAACATGGATGATCTTAACATTGGCATGATCAAAGGCTTCGTGTTTGGCATGCTGATCACTTTGATCTCCTGCCACCAGGGCCTGTCGGCGGAAAACGGTGCGGTCGGTGTCGGTCTGGGAACCACGCGTGCGGTGGTCATCTCCTCGCTGGTGCTGCTCATCGTCAATTTCTTCCTTTCCATCCTGCTGAACTACATCTTCCCCATCGGCGCTGTTTAATCATGGCTGAACCCATCCCCAGCACGACGCCGACCCCTGCCGCGAACAATGGCGGCGGCCATGCTTTCATCGAGCTGCAAGGGGTCTATAAACGCTTTGGCAAGCAGGAGGTTCTGCGTGGCGTCAACCTCACGCTGCAACATGGGGAAACCCTGTGCATCATCGGCCCCAGCGGTGAAGGCAAGACGGTGCTGATGAAACACATCATCGGTCTGATCAAACCTGACAAAGGTGAGGTCTATGTGGATGGCGTGCATGTGAACCGGCTGAAGGAACGTGAGATGGCGCCCATCCGCCAGAAGGTGAGCATGCTCTTCCAAGGTGCGGCGCTGTTTGACAATCTCACCGTCGAACAAAACGTGGCCTTTCCGCTGCTGGAGCACGGCGTGCGTGACCGCAAAGAAATCGACCGCCGCGTGCGCGAAGCCCTGCAGGCCGTGGACCTCGACGAGCACCGCAATAAATTCCCGACCGCTCTTTCAGGTGGCATGCGCAAGCGCACCGGCATCGCCCGTGCCATCATCGACCACAGCGAGTGCATCCTCTACGACGAGCCGAACTCCGGCCTCGACCCCATTGGCTCCGATGTCATCGACCAGATGATTTTGCGCATGCAGCGCCGCTACAACATCACCTCCATCATCGTGACCCACGACATGCGCAGCGTCTTCAAGATCGCCAACCGCGTGGCCATGCTGTATCGTGGTGAGATCCGCTTTCTGGGCACACCCGAAGAACTGCGCAACTCCGACGATCCAATCGTGCAGGATTTCATCAACGGCCGCTCCGACATCACCGGTTGAACCCGCCCCTTTTTACCCCCATCCTTTCCCACTCATGATCGACAGCGACAAAAAAACCGAAATGCTCGTTGGACTCTTCCTGTTCATCGGGCTGCTCCTGCTCGGTGGCCTCATCCTGACGTTCGGACGCGTGCGCGAAGTTTTCAAGGACACCTACCATCTGCATGTGGCCTTTCCAAATGCAGCGGGCATCAAAGAAGGATCTCCCGTCTTCCTTGGTGGTTCGCGTGTGGGCAAGGTGGACAAAAAACCTCAGCTCAACGAGACCTTCACCGGCGTCATTCTTGACCTGGAACTCTTCAGAGATGTCAAGATCCCTGCTGACGCCACCTTTGGCATCGGATCGGCCGGTCTCATGGGAGATGCGCTGGTCGAAATCAAACCCACGGGCAAAGAGACGGATGTCTTTCTGCCGCACGATTACGACAAGATCATCGAAGGTGAAAAAGGCGGCGGTCTGAATGATCTGCAAAGCCAGGCCGAGCAGGTCGGGAAAAAAGTCGATGTCGTGCTCGATGATGTGCGCGTCGCACTCAAGGATGTGCAGGCGGCCATGGGCAAGGTGAACAAAGACGCGCTGTCCGACGCCACGATTCAAAATTTCAAGGAGGGCATGGAGCACCTGAACAACACACTCAAGCGTGTAGATGACAAGGTTCTGGGAGAGGAAAACGCCGCGACCCTCAAGTCCGCGCTCGCCGACCTCAAAGACGCGGCCAGCAGTTTCAAAGGCGCCGCGCATAACATGGAGGAATCCAGCAAGAAGCTCAGCCCCATGTTTGACAAGCTGGACCCTGCCATCGCCAAGGCTGACAAAGTGATGACGGAAGCTGATGCGTCCCTGCAGTCCATCAAAAAGGCCGCTGACACCTTTGCGGTGGTCGGTGCCAACATCTCTTCCGGCAAGGGGCTGCTCGGGGCGCTGATGAACGACCAGCGTCTGATGAACGACTTCCGTGACTTGATTTATAACTTCAAGGTCAACGGCCCGCTTTGGTACAAGGACACGGCGTCCAGGCTGCGTGCTGCTGATGAAATCAAAAAGCCAGTCGAAGAAGCAACGCCAAAGCGGGGCATCTTCCGCTGAAGATTTGGGCGGTGTTTGAAACACCCGCGACATCACCCGGTGCAGTCAAGTTTAGATGTGGCAGCGTTTTGTGCCACCGCCTCGCGGTTCCACGAAATTTGGGAGATATGGATGATGCGGTTCCGTGGGTTGGCACCCACGGCTATTGCTGTGACAGCCCTCCGGGCTTGCGGAGGGAGAGTGCGTGCGCCTTAAAGCTATAGCGGTTCGCAAAACTCATTTCCGTTCAGCAGGTTGTTTCTTGCTCGAAGATTATGGGCTTCGACGGCGGCTGGCTGAGGACAGCCAGCCCTACCAGCGCTGAGCATGCGCAAGCCGGGCGCGAGGTAGGGCGCTTGGTCCTCCAAGCGCCGTCGAGCGTCGCCACGCGCCGCTTTCCGAAAATCCGTTTGGAAAACACGATAGCCACAAGATGGCATTCACTTGCCACGGGTTTTCACACACGGCCTCAGCTGCTGCCGCGCCAACAGCGCGAAGGATTCAGCCCTCCTGGCTCTCGGCCATGCCTTGGCGATGCATGCTGCCGTGGCACAAAAAAACACCTGTTGCCCGAGGAACACTCTAACCGAGTGCCATCCATGACAATCTGTTGGAGAGCTGCTCTACGGGGTGCCGAAAATCAGGTGCATGAAACGCCGGTTTGGATTGCCGGTGGCGAGGGTATCACGGGCGCGGACCGTCTGCACGGGGCCGTCGGTGATGACCTCCAGCGTGACGGGGCTCCAGCTTCCTAAAGTGTCCGTGGACTCCGCAGTGTAGGAGACGTCTGGCAGCCCCTTGGGACGGGTGAAGATGAGCGTCAGGCCATTGGCATCATGCGTCGGCTGCGGCGCGGCGTTCCAAGCGAGAGGATCGGTGCCCATGGCGTATTCGGCCAGGTTTTTGAGACCATCGCCGTCAGGATCCGCGTTGTCCGCTGCGATGCCGGAGGAGATCTGGCCGGCGGTGAAGTGCTGTGATTTCCACGCGCTGGAGGACTGGCCTTGAATGAGGAGGGTGCCGGTTTGGGTGCCGGTGTAGTTGGTGTCCGTGATGGTGGCGGCGACTGTGTAACTGCCGAAGTTTGACGGTGCGGAGGATGAGCCGTTATAAGTGAGGCTCACGGTGAGACCCGCAGGACTGGTCGTGGCGGTGACGGCTTTGGCACTGCCGTCATAGGTTTGCGTGGTGCCGGTGAAAGTGATGGTGGCGGCGGCCTGGGCAATGACCAGAGTGCCAGGTGTGGAGCTGCCGGTGTAGTTTGTGTCACTGATGGTACCCACGACGGTGTAACTGCCTGCATTGGTGGGTGCGGTGGCTGAGCCGTTGTAGGTGAAGGTGACCGTCTTCCCTCCGGGGGTCGTGGTGGCCGTGGCTGCGTGCGCGCTGCCATTGTAAGTCTGTGACAGACTGCCTAGCGATACCGTGGCTGAAGCCTGGGCAATCACCAGCGAACTCGTGGCGGTGCCGGCGTAGTTGGTGTCGCTGATGGTACCTACCACCGTATAGCTTCCCGCGTTCGTGGGCGCGGTGGCTGAGCCGTTGTACGTGAAGGTGACGGTTTTCCCGGCGGGCGTGGTTGTCGCCGTGGCAGCGTGCGCGGTGCCGTCATACGTCTGCGACAGGCTGCCGAGCGACACTGTGGCGGAAGCCTGGGCGATGACCAACGAACTCGTGGCGGTGCCGCTGTAGTTGGTGTCGCTGATGGTGCCTACCACTGTGTAGCTGCCTGCATTCGTGGGCACAGTGGCCGAGCCGTTGTACGTGAAGGTGACGGTCTTTCCGGAGGGGGTCGTTGTCGCCGTGGCAGCGTGCGCGGTGCCGTCATAGGTCTGGGCCAAACTGCCGAGCGACACTGTGGCGGAAGCCTGGGCAATGACCAGCGAACTCGTGGCGGTGCCGCTGTAGTTGGTGTCGTTGATTGTACCCACCACAGTATAGCTACCTGCATTCGTGGGCACAGTGGCCGAGCCGTTATACGTGAAGGTGACGGTCTTTCCTGAAGGGGTCGTTGTCGCCGTGGCAGCGTGCGCGGTGCCATCGTAGGTCGGTGTCAAACTGCCAAGTGACACACTTCCAGCGGCTTTGGCGACTACCAGGCTGCCAGTGGCAGTTCCTGAATAGTTTGTGTCGCTGATCGTGCCAACAACCACATAGGTGCCTGCGTTCGTTGGAGCTGTGGATGAACCATCATAAGTGAAGGTGACCGTTTTTCCCGCAGGTGTCGTCGTGGCTGTGGCAACACGCGAGGTGCCGTCATAGGTCTGTGCCAGGCTGCCGAGCGACACGCTTCCAGTGGCTTTGGTCACAACCAAGCTGCCAGTGGCAGTGCCTGAATAGTTTGTGTCGCTGATTGTGCCCACCACCACATAGGTGCCTGCGTTCGTTGGAGCTGTGGATGAACCATCATAGGTGAAGGTGACCGTTTTTCCCGCAGGTGTCGTCGTCGCTGTGGCAACGCGCGAGGTGCCGTCATAGGTCTGTGCCAGGCTGCCGAGCGATACTGTAGCGGAGGCTTGGGCGATGACCAGCGAGCCAGTGGCGGTGCCGGTGTAGTTGGTGTCGTTGATGGTGCCGACGACGGCGTAGGTGCCTGCATTCGTCGGAGGCGTGGAAGAACCGGCATACGTGAAGGTGACGGTTTTTCCCGCAGGCGTCGTCGTGGCCGTGGCAGCGTGTGCAGTACCATCATAAGTCGCCGTCAAACTGCCGAGCGATACTGTGGCCGCGGCTTTGGCGATCGTTATGGTGAAACTTTGCGGGTTCGTGCTGACACTGTTGGTGGCGGTCACGGTACCGGTAAAGGTGCCGGCAGCGGTGGCAGTGCCGGAAATAACGCCAGCGCTGCTCAGACTGAGTCCGGTGGGCAAAACGCCTGAGGTGACCGTGAAGGTCGGAACAGGAAAACCGGAGGCGGTGTAGCTGAAATTGTAGGGTGCCCCCACTGTGCCGCCCGCGCTTGGCGCGGCGCTGGTGATGGCGGGTGCCTGGTTCACGGTCACCGCGAAAGTCTGCGAGGTCGTGCTTCCATCCAAATCCGTCGCGGTCACCGTCACATTGCTCTGGCCGCCGGCGACGCCATTGATCTGGACATTGGTGCCACTGATGCTGGCGGTGACGGCGGTTGGGTTGGTGTTGCCGGTGACACTGTAACTCAGCACGGCCACAGGGGCGGCGGAGCTGATGGTGACCATTTTCGTGGTGTCCATCGTCGAGCCGCTTGTCACCGGCCAGCTCGTCAGCCCGGTGTTGGCGGTGCCATCAACGTTGACACTGGTGCTGACCGTAGGCAGTCCGGCGATGGTGTCCGCCACGGTCATGCCATTGCCAGCCACACGCGCGAATGCCGTGAAACCGCCGTTCTGATTGTCTAGATTCGAGCTGTTGTCCGCCACATTGACAAAGAACTGGTCGGTGGCGCTGTTGGGATCCGTGCCCACCTTGGCCATGGCCACGGTGCCACGCAGGTTGGAGATGCCCGGCTCGTTGGTGGGTGAAGCCGTCGTTAAGATCGAGGTGAAATTGTTGGGCGCGGATTGCACTTTGAACCCCCCGCCCTGCACAATGAATCCTGAAATGGCACGATGAAACACGGCTCCAGTGTAGTTGCCGGTGCTGGCGGCATTGTTCACGTAGCTGAGGAAATTCGTCACCGTCTGCGGCGTGGCCGTGTTGTAGAGGATGAAGTCCATGGTCCCCTCGTTGGTGATCACGCGCACAGCGGATTCCGAGTCAGGATCGGAGAATTTGTCCGAGAGGGTCACGGAGGTGTTGCCCCCGCTTGCCAAGGTCTGACCACTGATGGTGGCGGTGGTCACAGGCGCACCCGCAGCCCGGATAACGCGCAGTTGCAGGGTGTTGTTGGAGGTCGAGCCATTGGCAAACGTGGCGGTCATCGGGCAGCTAAACACTCCCGTGACGGTAGGTGTGCCGGAGACAATGCCTGTGCTGCTGTTGAACGTGAGGCCCGTTGGCAGGCCGGTGATGTTCCAGGAAGTGCGTGCGGAACCCGTGCTGACGACCGCCTGATAGGAGAAGGCCTGGTTGTAAGTAATCGGCTGGTAGGTGCGGCTGGTGAAGCCGTTCTTGGTCGAAGCCGTGGCGGTGTTGCTGCGGGCGGACTCAATGACCGGGGAGCTCTGGGTGGCCTGATAGCCAGCGTCCACCTGGAAGTCATAAGCCGTGCCGGGAGTCAGGCCCGTAACGGTGTAGGTGGTGGCATTTGCGGCGGTGGAAGTCAGCGCGGTATAGCTGCCGCTGCCGCTCGTACGGTAGTAAATGAGGTAGCCGACCTCTGCCGCCGAGTTGTCCGCCCAACTCAGGGTCACCGAGTTTTCGGATGGGTTGGTGGCTGTCAGGCCCGTGGGCGCATTGAACGGCGTGGTGACAGACACGGTGTTTGAATATGGCGTGTAAGCCGTGGGACTCGCTACCGTGCCCTGGAACCCGCGGATGCGGAACTGGTAGGCGGTGCCAGGCTGCAGACCGGGAAAGTTCACATTGGAGACGCTGGGACCCGTACTGCCAGCTGAGACAAAGCTGCCACCCGCTGCACTGTACTCGTAGAAATAGCCCGCCTCGGAATACGCATTGTCCACAATGGCAAAACGCACGGCTGTTTCATTGGTGACCGTGGTTGTGGCTATCACCGGCGTGCCAAAGGCACCCGTGGTGACGGTGATTGGACTGGTGTAAGTGGAGGTGTTGCCGGGATTGAAGACCCCGGCATAGGCCGCCACCTGGAAGGTGTAAGTGGTGGATGGAGAAAGTCCGATGGCAATGATCACATTGCCCGTTCCTGTCATGGTGGCGGTGGTGTTATTCGTGTCGCCAGTGTTCACCGAGTAATGCTGGAGGGTGGGGTTACCACCCACTGTGTATTGAACATCGAATGCCGTTTCGTTGGTGGCGTTGTCATCAAACGTTAAATAAACGGTGCTCGTGCTGTTGATGACTGCCGCACCCAGCGCAGCCGGGGCATTGGGCACATAGGCCTGGGCTTGTGCGGTGAACAGCAACAGGCTGAGGGTGGCGATGAGCAGACGAAAATCCCTGTGGGATAGAGAGCGTGAAACCATGGATGGATGATGCTGGAAAAGGGCGACGAGACTAGCAGTACGGGCCCGGCGGCGTCAATGCCATAAGGCTGTGTCACCGGGATGGCACCCATTTCTAGACATCCCCAGCGCGGTGGATGTTCACCCGGCCGCTCTCAGCTAGCCAAATCTTTATGCCAGCACGGCATGCAGGACGCTGGCGTCCTCGCTGCATTCGGCCAGGATCAGCGCCCGCAGGCGGCGCTTGGCACGGTGCAGGGCGGTACGCAGGGCACCGCTCTGCGGACGCGCGGCGCGGCAGCCCTGCACGATGCTTTCTTCTAGACTCTCCCAGACTTCACCACGCCCATGCGCGCGCAGCTCCTGGCTGCAGGCATGCAGCGCACGCTCGATCACACCCCTGGCCCAGTCGCGATCCAGCTCATTGTCCGGGGAGGGACGGGCATCCGCCACATCGATGTTCATCCCATTTTCATCGCTCAGGGAAAAGCAGACCACGCCGCCGCCGCGACGCTGGCGCGTGCGGTGCTGCCAGCGCTTGATGAGGTGGGTGCGCAACCGGGCAAAGAGAAAGGCGGCCTGTTCGCCATGGTCCACAATGGCGGCCGCGCGCTCGTGCTGGCCCTGGGCCACCAGTTTGGCAAACAGCTCCTGCACGGCGTCCTCGGCATCGTGGATCTCACAGCCGCGGGCGCGGGCAAAGGCGCAGAGCACTGGCCAGTGGCGGCGGTAGAGCATGGAGGCAGCATTGAGGGCGGATGAATCCGTGGTGTGACTGTGGGCGTGGTCTTCTCCGAGGTGCATGGCGTGAGTGGGGTGCTATGCAGGCATTGGAGCAACCGTGCATGACACTGGAGAGCGGCCGGACATTAATAGGCGTTTATCTTCGTGCGCACCCCCGCTCTCCGCATGAGAGTCTGCGGGTTCACCTTATTTCATGAGCGCCCCGGCCAACACCCGCAGCTTCCGCACACGCCTGGCCCTGCAGACGATGATCGTCTCAGGAGCGCTGGTGGCGGGCTTTGGTGCCGCCGCCTGGTGGTATGCCAGCCAGACGCTGGAACGCAGTGTGGATGACCGCATCATCGCTCCGGCGCAGCGGGTGTGGAACCGCATCGACCCGTACACGACGGATGAGCAGTTCAAAATGATCGCTGATCTCGTCTTTGGCACCTCGCCAGAGCGCAGCTCCACCCATGCGGTGCTCGTGGTGCAGGAGCATGGCCTGGGGAAAACGCTGTTCGCCACGCCCAACGCCCCCAAAGACCTGGACGTGTACTTCCGCAGCTGCTTCCCGACTCAGGACGAAATCCGGCGTGCACCGCCCATCGCGCCACCCGGGGGTGGCCCGGGTCCGCCTGGCGGGCGGTATCCACCGCCACGCCGAGACAATGGATTTGATGATCTGCTCGGCACCCCGGGTTTTGATCTGGTACGCCCCCCACCGCAGGAGCGTAATCTGCCCTTCCGCCCGCAGATGCCCATGGTGCGGGAGCCGACCACCTTCACCGCACGCTCCGGCGGCATTGACTGGCGTTTTGGTGCCTTCAGCAGCCCGAGCTACACCATCTTCATCGGCCTCTCGCTCACGGATTTTTATGCGGAGATCAACCGCATGGCCTGGTGGTACGTGAGTGCTGGCACCCTGGGTCTGGTGCTGGCGGGTTTCGGCGCGCTCTGGACTTCCCGGCAGGCCATGCGGCCGTTGGAGCGCGTGGTGAGCACCGCCCAGCGCCTCACCGCAAGCGATCTGGCGGAGCGCATTCCCGTGCAGCGGGATGACAACCGCGAGTTTTCCCAGCTCATCGACGTGCTCAACGGCATGATGCAGCGGCTGGAGGGCAGCTTTCAGCAGGCAGCGCGCTTCACCGCAGACGCCTCCCATGAGCTGAAAACCCCGCTCGCCATCATGCTGGCGGATCTGGATGACGCCGTGCGCCATGCCGCTCCCGGCAGCGCGGAGCATGAGCGTTTTGTCTCGCTCTTTGAAGAAGCCTCACGCCTCAAACAGATCATCCAAAGCCTGCTGCTGCTCTCCCAGGCCGATGCGGGCCGTCTGCCGGCGCACCCTGAAAGCTATGACCTCAGCCTCGATCTTGAGCGCCTGATCGAAGATGGGGAAATCCTCTGCGAGCAGGCGGGGCTGACCCTGGAACACCGCATCGAGCCAGGCATCATTGCCCATGCCGACCGCGCCCTACTGCAGCAGGTGTTTCAAAATCTGCTGAGCAACGCCGTCAAATACAACCGCCCGCAGGGCCGCGTGCGGCTGCAGCTTTCACCGCAGGACGCGCAGATCGTCTTCACCGTGACCAACACCGGCCCCGCCATCCCGGTGGAAAACCAGCAGCGTCTCTTCGAGCGCTTTTTCCGTGGCGACAAGGCCCACACGCGGCAGACCGACGGCTTCGGCCTCGGCCTCAACATTGCCACGGAGCTGGCCCGGGCGAACGGTGCTGAGCTGCGGCTGGTGAGTTCGGCAGAGGACGAGACGGTGTTTGAGGTGCGGATGATGGGGCAGCAATGACCGTTTCACATCGCCATTGCTTCTCGACGTCCGAGCCGCGTTCTGCTTGAGTGCTGGAAACTCACCCCCGCCATGGACTCCCTTCCGCCCCCACCTCTCCCGCCCTTTCCGCCTTCGGTTCCAGCACCGGCTCCCGCTCCCAAAAGCAACGGTGGGAAGTGGGTGTTGCTGGGCTGTGGCGGCTGCCTGGGCCTGATCGTGCTCGGGGTGCTTTTCTCCATTGGGGCCTACTTTGCCGCAATGAAGCTCATCCAGAAGACGGATGTGTATGAGGAAGCCCTCAAGCGCGCGCAAAACTCCGCCGAGGTGCAGAAGGAGCTGGGGACGCCCATTGAAACCGGCTGGTCGTTTTCCGGCTCGGTGAACTACCGCAATGGTGCGGGCGACGCCAGCTTCACCGTCCCGATGACCGGCCCCAAGGGGGAGGGCCTCCTGAGCGTGCAAGCAGACAAAAAGTCTGGAGCCGGATGGCACTATGACACGCTGGAGGTGGCGTTTCCGGACGGGAAGAAGGTGGACCTGCGGGGTGGGCCTTGAGGAAAGGCGCGGATTTCACCGCACTTTCCCCCTTGCCAAATGCGGAACTTCTCCGAGAATCTCGCCCCTCTTGTCCGGGAGCTTTGTGGCTTTGCGGGACGAAAGCCCGCCGTGCGCCTCAGGAGTGGAGGTTTGCGTGCGGCACTACTTAAACACTCGCAACCCGTAAACACCAGATAATGAGCGCAACCGCTACACTCGCAGAACTGATCGCAGGTTCTTTTCGCGAGCTTTCCGAAGGATCCATCGTCAAAGGCAAGATCCTCGAAATCAAACCGCAGGTCATCCTCGTCGATATCGGCTACAAGTCCGAAGGAGCCATCCCCTCCAACGAGTTCGAAGATGAAGACATCCAGGTAGGCGATGAGGTCGAAGTCCTCCTCGAACGCCTCGAAAACGACGAAGGCATGGTCGTTCTCTCCAAGGAGAAAGCCGCCCATCGTCAGAACTGGGAAAAGATCTACAACGTCTTCAAGGACGGCGGTCTCGTCAAAGGCAAGGTCAAGAGCGTCGTCAAAGGCGGCCTCATGGTCAATGTCGGCGTCGAAGCCTTCCTCCCTGGCAGCCAGATCGACATCATCCCGCCGAAGGATCTCAACGAGTACGTCGGCAAGGTGTTCGAGTTCAAGATCGTCAAGATCAACGACGAGCGCAAAAACATCGTCCTTTCCCGCCGCGAAGTCATCGAAGCCGAGCGCGCCGAACAGCGCCAGAAGTTCCTCGATGGCGTCACCCCTGGCGACAAGGTCATCGGTGTGGTCAAGAACATCACCGACTTCGGTGCGTTCGTCGATCTCAACGGCATGGACGGACTGCTCCACATCACGGACATGTCCTGGGGCCGCCTCAACCATCCTTCCGAAATGCTCGGCATCGGTCAGAAGATCGAAGTCCAGATTCTCGAAGTCAACCGCGAGAAGGAGCGTGTCTCCCTCGGCCTCAAGCAGCTGCAGAACAATCCTTGGGAAAACATCGAAGCCCGTTACCCCGTCGGCCAGCGTGTGCGCGGCAAGGTCACGAAGCTCGTCGCCTACGGCGCGTTTGTGGAAGTGGAAGAAGGCGTCGAAGGCCTCGTCCATGTCTCCGAACTCTCCTGGACGAAGCGCATCGCGCGTCCTTCGGACGTTCTCACTGTCGGTCAGGAAATCGAAGCGTCCGTCCTTGGCATCAACAAGGAAGAGCGCAAAATCAGCCTCGGCGTGCGCCAGCTCGACACCAATCCTTGGGACGACATTGACGCTCGTTACCCGATTGGCACTGTGATGAAGCGTGCCGTCCGCAACCTCACCGCCTACGGTGCGTTTGTGGAGCTGGAAGAAGGCATCGATGGCATGATCCACGTGTCCGACCTCAGCTGGACCCGCAAGATCAACCATCCTTCCGAACTCCTCAAGAAGGGCCAGGAAGTGGACGCCGTCGTCCTCGGCATCGACAAGGCCAACCAGCGCATCAGCCTGGGCATGAAGCAGCTCGACACCGACCCATGGTCCGTCATCGACACCCGCTTCAAGGTGGGCGACGTCGTGAAGGGCCGCGTGGCGAAGATCGCCTCCTTCGGCGCCTTCGTCGAACTGGAAGACGACATCGACGGCCTCGTGCACATCTCGCAGATCAGCGAAGACCGCATCGAGAAGGTCAAGGACAAGCTCAATGTGGGCGACGAAGTGGAAGCACGCGTCATCAAAGTGGACAAGGTGGAGCGCCGCATCGGCCTTTCCATCAAGGCCATGAACTACAGCGAAGCCGACATCCAGAAGGAAAGCCAGGCCTTCGAAGCGCTGCGCCCAAGCACCGACCTCGTCGGTCTGGAGCAGGCCTTCAAGTTCGCCACCGAAGAGTGGCGTCCAGGCGGCCAGTAATCCGCGATCTGAGACTCAACATCCAATCAACCACGAAGGGACGCCGCAAGGCGTCCCTTTTTTCTTTTAACAATTTTCTGACATTTTCCCTCTGGCAGTCTGCTGTCAGGAGGGCAGTTTCAGGCGATGTCCGAGGATGTTCCATCAGCGCTTCCTGAGACACGCCGCACCTGGCTGCAGCGTGGGCTGCTGGCATTGCCTGCGGCGCTCACGGGCTGTGCCGCATCTTCCTCTTCGATGCTCAGCCCTTCTGCCCGCAAAACGCGCGCGCAGTGGGAATACCACAACCGCTTTCTCGCCTCGGGCGCCCGGCTGCGCTTCCGCTCTCACAGTGCGCATGGCAGGCCGTTCACGGCGGGCATGGAGTATGTGTATCGTACACACAAGCATGATCCGCGCATCGGCTACGCGGTCAAAAATCTCGCCACAGGGCAGTACCTTGCCGAATTCCAGGCGGACAAACTTTTCCTGGGAGGCTCGATGCCCAAGCCCGCCGTGGCTGCGGTGCTGCTGGAAAAACGCCGGGGCAATCTCACCCGCGATGAATTTCAGAACATCGTTTACGCCTGTGACCAGAGCATCAACGCTTCCTGGTATTACCTGATGGCCCGCATCACGCCTGCGGATGAGCAGTACTTTGAGCAGAAGTACCGTCTGCCCAATGTGCAGATCATCAACAACTGGCAGTCGCCGCGCTTCTACGCGGAGTTTTACGAGCGCTGCGTGAACTACCGCCTGGACTACGGCTGTGAGCTGCTGCTGGAGGCCATGCGCCGCGACCAGTACGGCCTTGGCCGCTGGGTCATGCCCGCCAGCATCACTTACATCGGCGGCAAGACTGGGAACTACGGCGAGTGGGACCACGAATCTCTGTTCTTCTATTATCGCAACACGCCTTACGCCATCGTGCTCTACACGCGTGGCAACTTCGCGGGTGGCAACCAGCTCGGCTGTATGATGGGCGGTCTGTTTTGGGAATACTGCAGGTGAGCAGCGGAGGAGCTCCTTCATCTCCTGCGCGATGGCGCGCTTGGCCGTAGATTACCATGTGGGCGGAGTCACCGAAGCGGATCGGTGATAAGAAGGAAGTGTTGAAGCAACCCTAAACACACCACCCACATGGCTACACAAACTACGCGAAGCAGCAGGACAAACAAGAGCGTCAAGACGACGAA
>JANYCZ010000069.1 GCA_025360015.1 Verrucomicrobiota bacterium
TCACTCGGTTTTACCCTCGTTCCGTTGCTTCTGTGTTTTTTAAAAGATCGTTTCTGATTCCAGGATTCTCGAACCGCTTTCGCGTCTCGCTTTCCTTTTCTCAGCCCGCGTTTTTCGCTGCGGGTTAGGAGAGTAGGGCAGCTCCGAGATGGTGCAACATCATTGTGCATCAAAATGCATTTTTTTTCCGCCGCCGGCTCATTGCCTTGGATAACCAAGGGCTCAAGAGCCGAGAGATCGCCACCGATTCATATGACCAGCCCCTTGGTCTGCCTTCTCTGTGGTGAACTGATAATGGATGCAGATGAGTCCATGGTTGGAGGAATGCTGGAAGATGAGCGGCGTGGCTGCGGGCTTGCCATCCAGCGAGACCTCGTAGCGTGTGCCCCTGGCCGGCGGTCAGTTTGGCACCTGCGCTGGCGGTGCCATCTGGGGAATGTCGACGCATCCCATGGCGAGAGTGGGCGTGGTCGGATCGGTCGGATTGACCCAGCGATCCATGAGGGAAACGCGTGGGAAGATGGCAGCGGCACGTCCGCTGTTGCATACTTGGAGCACGCGGCTGCCGGGATTGTCAGAATGCGGGATGAGCGTGTTGGATTCGTATCGGTTCAGCGCGCAGTGGACACGGACGCCTTTGAGATAGCCGTGCACGGACCAGTCATCGCGGCCGTTTGAGAAATCGCTGCTGCACTGGGCTTCCATGAGGACCAGCACCTTGTGTTGGCATCGTCCCGATGGTTTATCTCAAGATACTCAGGGTCGGCATCGTAGTGTACAGCGGCAGCCTCTGCGATGCCACACCATCGAACCCCACTCCCTGCCCTGATTTCCACTGGCAGAAACCTGCCCCCTCAAACATGACCTTCCGCAGCCGCTTTTTCCATCTCCCATCGCTCTGCCTTCTTATCCTCAGCAGTATAAGCATCGCGATTCCGGCTGCGGCGGCTATGAAGCGGGCAGTCGGCGATGTTTCGGATCTGCCGGAGCCGGTGAAGCGGCCGGTGAAATACTTTGGCGATATTCACCCGGTACTGGTGGAGCACTGCATTTCGTGCCACGGGCCGGACAAGCAGAAGGGCGGGCTCAGGCTCGATTCCCGCGAGATGGCGCTGATGGGCGGCAGCGGTTATGGACCGGCGATCATTCCGGGCAAGAGCGCGGAGAGTCCGCTGATCCTGTTCACCGCGCATCTGGAGCCGGACATGGAGATGCCCCCCAAGAAAGCGCCTCTACCGGACGCCACCGTGGCCGTTTTGCGCGCCTGGATCGACCAGGGCGCGCTGTGGCCCAGCAAAGGGATGGAGCCCGATCAAAAAGTCCTCGGCAATCAGCCGCTGTTTTTCAAAAAAGCCGCCACTCATTGGGCATTTCAGCCACTGGTCAAAGCGAGTGCGGATTCCCTGCAGCGGGGCCCCGCGACGATTGATGCGCTGGTCGAGGCACGGCGCAAAGAGAAGGGCCTGAGCGCCTCCCCGCGCGCGGATGCCCCGACGCTTTTGAAAAGGCTCCATTTCGACCTCACAGGCCTGCCACCAAGCGATGCGGAGATGAACAAGTTTGTCGCCGCCTTCACCGCCAATGCCGATGTGGCCGTCGCGTCCAAGGTGGATGAACTGCTCGCTTCGCCCCATTTCGGCGAGCGCTGGGGCCGCTACTGGCTGGACATCGCCCGCTACGCTGACACGCAGGATTTCTTCCCTGTGGCGGATCTCCGCTACCCCTACGCCTGGACTTACAGGGACTATGTCATCGGTGCCTTCAACGCTGACAAACCCTACGCGCAGTTTATCCGCGAGCAGATCGCCGCCGATCTACTGGGCCTGAAGGCGGACGATCCCGCGCTCGCAGCGCTGGGTTTTCTCACCGTGGGCCCACGCTTTCTGCGGCGCAATGAGGAGCAGGTCAACGACCGGATTGATGTGGTGACCCGTGGGTTGATGGGACTGACCGTTGTTTGCGCCCGCTGCCACGATCATAAATTCGACCCCATTCGGACGGCAGATTTCTACGCGCTGCAGGGCGTCTTCCACAGCTCCGAGATCCCTGACACCCTGCCTGAAATCACGCTCGCTTCCGTGAAAGTGGACCCCAAAGTCCGCGCCGACTACGAGGCCAAAAAGGCCAAGGCGCTGCGTGCGGTGGCAGATCTCACCGCAGGACTGCGCACCAAGGCCATCGCCGACATCAAAGCCAAGCCGGAGGCTTATTTTGATGCCCTCAGCCGCCTGGAGTTCGACAAACAAGTGATGAGCAAAGTCATCAGCGACAGCAAGCTTTCGGAGACCGCCCTCGATCCGTTTGATCGCCAGTGGAAGGCATTCACGAAATTGCCCGGCGTCCTCGATGATGCCGTGCTCGGCCCTCTGGCGAAAGTGGCCGCCGCTCCCGCCGCCCAGCAGGCCGCGCTCCTCAAGACCCTGCTGACCACCGGCCAGACGCCAGAGACGAAGCCGCAGATTCATCCGGTGGTGCTCAAGACCATTCAGGAGAAGAAGCCGGACAGCCTGGCGGCGTTGCTGCGTGCCTATGGGTCGGTCCTCGCCGGAGCAGCCAAGCTGCCGAAGGATGCCGGCGAGCCCCTCCTCGACGCATTCCTGAAAAAAGACAGCCTGCTTGACCTGCAATCGGCGGAGATTGAGCGGGTGGCCCGCCCTGCTGTGGAATCCCGCAAAGACTACGCCAAAGTTGACCCGGTCGTCGCGGAAGTTGAAGCCACGCATCCAGGTGCCCCGGCGCGTGCCATGGTTATGATAGACAAGGCCAAGATGGCCAAGCCGGTGATCTTCATCCGTGGCGATCCCGCACGGCGCGGAGATGCCGTGGACCGCCGATTCCTCGAAGTGCTCGCGCCAGATAAGGCCCCCTTCCCCGAAGCGCAGAGCGGCCGTCGGGAACTGGCTGAACAGATCAGCAGCCCGACGAACCCGCTGACCCCGCGAGTCTGGGCAAATCAGATCTGGCGGCATCTCTTCGGCCAGGCGCTGGTGAAGACCACGGGCGACTTCGGCTTGCAGTCGGAACCGCCGAGCAATCCGCCATTGCTCGACTGGCTCGCCTCTGCCTTCATCCAGCGCAACGGCTCTACCAAACAGATCGTGCGCGACATCGTCCTGAGCGCCACCTACCAGCAGACCAGCGCGGACCGCCCGGATGCGGCAAAGATCGACACAGAAAACACGCTGCTTTGGCGTGCCAGCCGCCGCCGTCTCGACTTTGAAGCGATGCGGGATGCCATGCTCGTCACCAGCGGCCTGCTTGATCCCGCCATCGGCGGTCGAGCCGTGAACCTTTCCACCACACCTTTCACCGGGCGGCGCACCCTCTATGGCTTCGTTGATCGCACCAACATCGATCCGCTGTTTACCACCTTCGATTTCCCTTCCCCCGACATCTCCAACACCCAGCGTACCGAGACCCTGGTGCCGCAGCAGGCGCTCTTCGCGCTGAATGACGGCTTCATCATCGCGCAGGCCCGCAAGCTGGCGGCAGATGCGGAAAAAGCAGCCGCCAAGACTCCCGGGGATAAGGCGACGACGGAGACACGCGAACTCTACCGCCGCGTGTATCAGCGCACGCCACTTCCCGAAGAAGAGGCGCTCGGCCGCAACCTCCTCGGCGAATCAACAGCCCCGGATGCCAAAACACCCCAGGGCTCATGGCAGCAGGGCTACGGCAGTGCCGATCCCGCTGTGCCACGCAGCCGCGCCTTTTTACCGCTGCCTTATTTCGATGCACCCGCCAAGCGCTACCAGGGAGCACGCGTGTTTCCAGACCCCGAGCACGGCTTCGTCAGTGTGACCTCGAACGGAGGCCACCCTGGGGCAGGTCTTGAAAAAGCATCCATCCGTCGCTGGATCGCTCCTGTCAGCGGGGAGTACAGCATTGATGGTGAGATTGCCATCGGTGCCAAGGTCAGTGGCGATGGCATCCGCACCCGCGTTATCTCGTCCCGCTCCGGCCAGATGGGGGAATGGATCGTGGACCGTTCCGCTGGCATTTCCGCTCGCATCTCCCTGCCAAAAGTCAGCGTCAAAGCCGGCGAGATTCTGGACTTCACCGTGGACTCCCGCGACAATACCAACTCCGACGGCTTCCGCTGGGTGCCCACCATCCGCCTTCTCGTCATGCCAGAGAAAGCACCCAAAGGCATGCAAACCGTCTGGGACTCCCAGGCAGATTTCAAAGCCCCTCCGCCGCCGAAACTCAGTCCGTTGGAGCAGATGGCCCAGGCCCTCATCATCACCAATGAGTTCATGTTCATCGACTGAAAACACGCTCCTTTTGACCCTATGAATCCAGACCATCCTTTTCTCACCCGCCGCGAAGCGCTCAGCCGCGCGGGATTCGGCATGGGCAGCCTCGCCCTGGCGGGCCTGCTCAATGACATGGGCCTCACCCAGGCGAATGCTGCCAACCTTTCGCCGCTCGCTGTGCAACAGCCTCAGTTCACCGGCAAAGCGAAGCGTGTCATCCATCTCTTCATGAATGGCGGGCCTTCGCAGATGGACACTTTTGATCCGAAGCCAAAGCTCAATGCCCTGCACGGCAAATCGCTGCCCATCACCAAAGATCTCAGCAAGGACAAACGCCTCAGCGGCGCCGCCCTCGGCTCGAAATTCAAGTTCAGCAAACACGGCCAGAGCGGCATCGAGATCAGCGAGCTCTTCCCTCATGTGGCCAAACACGCCGACGATCTCTGCGTCGTGCGCTCCATGTTCAGCGACGTCCCCAACCATGAGTCCGCACTCATGATGATGAACACGGGCAATCTCACTCTGCCACGCCCCAGTGTCGGCTCGTGGACGCTCTACGGCCTCGGCACGGAAAACCAGAGTCTGCCCGGTTTCGTAGTCATGTGCCCCGGTGGGCTGCCCGTGGCCCAGAGCTCCAACTGGCGCAGCGCCTTCCTCCCCGGCATCTACCAGGGCGTCCACATCGACACCAAGGAAACCCAGTCCGACCACCTCATTTCAAACCTGCGCAACACCGCCATCCTTCCCGGCCAGCAGCGCCGCCAACTCGGCTATGTCCAGCAGCTTAATGAACTGCACCGCAAGCCCCGCACTGGCGATCCTCAGCTCGAAGCCCGCATCCAGTCCCTCGAACTCGGCTTCCGCATGCAGACAGAAGCCACCGATGCCTTTGACGTCTCGCAGGAGCCGCAGGCGATCCGCGAGATGTACGGCGACACCCTGCAGGGCCGCCAGATGCTCATGGCGCGCCGCCTCGCCGAGCGCGGCGTGCGCTACGTGCAGGTCTGGCATGGTGCCGGCCAGCCCTGGGACAGCCACAACAGCATCGAGGAGGCCCATCAGCGCCTCGCCACCGAGTGCGACCAGCCCATCGCCGCGCTCCTCCAGGACCTCAAAGATCGTGGAATGCTGGAAGACACCCTCGTCATCTGGGGTGGCGAATTCGGTCGCACCCCCACCGCGCAGATGCCGCTCACCCCCAAAGTGGGTCGCGATCATCACAACGACGGCTTCAGCATCTGGATGGCCGGCGGCGGTGTCAAAGGCGGGCACGTCCACGGCGCCACGGACGAAATCGGCCTGAGCGTCGCCGAAGGCAAAGTCCACGTCCACGATCTCCACGCCACCATCATGCACCTGCTCGGCTTCAATCATGAAACCCTCACCTACCGCTACGCCGGCCGCGACTTCCGCCTCACCGATGTCGAAGGCGAAGTGGTGAAGGAACTGCTCGCGTAATTCTTCCCGTCCTCAGGGCTTCTCCACCGCCGCTCTCAGCGTGTTCACTGCGGAGGCGGCCGTGAGCCAGTCAGCGTAGCGGGAGAAGAGGAGGGTGAACTCTCCCTGCAGGGCATCCACGGAGTGCTTGATGATCTTGTCCAGCGCCTGCGCCTCATGACCACTGATGGGATGACCGGGCACGCCGGGGCCGTTTATGATGGCATCCAGGTCCACCTTGAGGACGTTGCGCAGTTCGTCGTTTTTGCGCTGTTCGTCGCCATAGACTTCGCGCAGTTCGGGATTGGAGGCGCCGCCGGCCATGCCTGCCAGGGTGTGGTTTTCCTGATTCAGTCGATCGATGTTGGCCTGCATGTCTTTGATGAGCTTGTTGCGCATCGTATCGGTCTGGCTGGAAAGGCGGAGATTTTCGCGATAGTCCTCGCTGTCCGCATAGCGCACGCCGCCAAAGCGGTAGTGACCCACGGCCTTGTACCGCTCAAACTCCTCGTGCTTGGGGAAGGATTTGTAGAGCTCGACGATCTGCTTCACGCGCTTTTCGATGCGCTCTTCGAAGTCGTTGCTGATGCTCTGCTTCTGCGTCTGCGTGAGATTGAAGGTGGGGCGCACCATCTCCTCCTCCAGCCAGGCGCGCTTCTGCTGGTAGTAGCTGATGCTTTGCTGCAGGCTGGCGATGGTCTCCTCCTTCATGCGCGTGACCTTGGTGTGCGAGTCCTTGGAGTCGCTGACGGCACGCAGCGTTGTAAGCAGATCATCAAAGCGCGCTTCAATGCGCAGATCGGCATTGTGGATCTCGCTGCCCAGCAGGCTGGCGCGCTGGGCCTGGCCCGCGAGGCGTGCTTTGAGGATGGCCTGGGCGGGAGAGGGTGCAGTCGCAGGAGCCGCAGGTGAAGCCGGGGGAACCGCAGGTGTGGAGGGCGCTTGTGCCAGCAACTTCATGCCGGAGTGAGCGGCAAGTATCAACGACAACGCCGCAAGATGGCGAGAGGTGCAGAGTTTCATGGTTTGGACGAAGCCAGATGGTCCTGTGCACCATTAAACAGTGCGGCCTGCCAGAAGTTTTCATGCATGCAAGAAAGCAGCGGAGATGCACAAGCGAGGCGCTGTGCCCAGACCATGGAAGTACTCGGCGTGGCACAATGAAAAACGGGCGGAGCGCTGAAGCGTGGGCGTTGATCGAAAAGTAGGGCGGTCTGCCCTCAGTCCGCCGCGTGAGGCCATGGGCGTCGGACGTCCCATGGCAAACACGAAGTGTATCACCCTGCAGATCGCGGCGGTTGGAGAGCCAACCGGTCCTACCTATGAGACGCTTCGTTGCGCCGGTCGTCTTCGCGCCGACGATTCCACGCTAGCGGCATCTCTTGAGCCGCTTGACTCCTTGCCCCTCTTGACGAGCCTCTCCCCTGCCCCGCTTACGCACCACGCAGCTTGCTCACATCATACAGCGTCAGCATCGCGGCGAGGGCTTCATCCTTCTTCCCCTGCTTGAGCTGGTCAAAGGTGACATGCTTGCCGGGGAGGAGTTTGAAGTGGCCGGAGCGGGTGCGGCGCAAGGCGCTGAGGTGCGCGCCGCAGCCGAGCTTCTGGCCGACATCATGCGCATACGTACGAACGTAGAAGCCTTTGCTGCATACGACGCGGAAATCGACGAACGGGGGCTCAAAGCGGGTGATCTCGTAATCATACACGCGGACAAAGCGTGGCTCGCGCACCACTTCCTGGCCTTTGCGAGCGAGCTTGTAGAGCGGCACGCCGCCGATCTTGATGGCGGAGACCATGGGCGGCATCTGGTAGAAATCGCCCTTCATGGTGTCAAAGGCGGCCTTCACCTGCTCCAGCGTGAGATCGGAGGGCACGGGCTTTTCTTCCACGGTTTCACCTTCGGCATCCTGGCTATTGGTGGTTTTGCCAAGAGTGAGGGTGCCCACGTATTCTTTGTCCTCAGACATAAGGAGATCGGAAAGGCGGGTGCCATTTCCTAATACAAGGATGAGCATGCCGGTGGCCATGGGGTCGAGCGTGCCGCAGTGGCCGATCTTCTTCATGTTCAGGCAGCGCCGGGCGACGGCCACCACATCGTGCGAGGTCATGTCCTGGCCTTTGTCCACCAGGAGGACACCGCTAATCAATTCGTCTGACTTCATGTTCGAGTGCTTGCAAAAATTTGTCCGCTGCTGCGCCGATGGGGCCTTTCATGCGTGCGCCTGAAGCCATGCGATGCCCACCGCCGCCAAACTGAGCGCAGACGGCCGAGACATCGAGGCGGTTGTCCTTGGAACGCGAACTGACGCGCACCTTGCCACCGGGGATGTCTTCAAAAATGACGCAGGTGACCACGGAGTCGATCATGCGCAGGGTGTCGATGAGGCCCTCGGTATCGCCGGGCTGCATGGAGATGGAGTCCATGACTTCCTGCTTGAGCTGCCAGCTCACGATGCGGCCCTCGGCGCGGAATTCCATGTGGTTGAGCATGTCCCGCATGAGCTCCAGCCGGCGCACCGGGTAGGATTGATACACAAGCTGCGCAAGGCGCGCGGTGTCCAGCCCAGCCTCCATCATTTCCGCCACGATGCGATGCGTGCGCGCATTGGTGCTGGAATACTGAAAGGAGCCCGTGTCCGTGGAGATGGCGATGAAGAGATTCTGCCGCACGGCATCGTCGATGGGCAGGCCGTGCTCGCTGAGCAGATTGTAAATGATCTGCCCGGTGGCGGGTGAGGTGGCCTCGATGTAATTGAGCGCGCCGTAGCCGGGGTTGGTGGGGTGGTGGTCGATGTCCACCAGCAGCGGTGCAGCATCCAGCAGCGCCTTGGTTTTCTCCCCCACACGCTCATGCGTGGCGGTGTCCAGCGCGATGGCGAGGTCGATGTTCAGCGACTCCGTGCCGGGCTGAATGACGGTTTCTGTGCCGGGAAGGAACTGCAGATTGGCAGGCACGCCATCCTCCAGCATGGCGATGACGTCCTTCCCCAGCGCCCGCAGGCTGAGCGCGAGGCCGAGCACCGAGCCCACCGCGTCCCCATCCGGACGCACATGCGCCACGATGGCGATGCGCTGCGCAGAGCGCATGGCGGCAACGATTTCGGCGGTGGTGGAGTTGGCAGGCATCCGGGGGGCGTTCACAAAGCACCACGGCTGCACGGCTGCAAGGTGAAGATGCAGCCGCGTGGGCAAGTTTGGGAACGGCAGGCGGAATTTATGCCGAAGAGCTTTTGGCCGCGGTGCATCTCGTGGAAAGACCGCACCGCTGGACAACGACTGCGGCATCAACGATCAGCCAGAATAGAGGATCGCATGGGTGCTCAACCAAGGGGGCGTGCATCCCTCACCTCGGCGGGCTGGCCGTCCACGGTCATGGGGTGCTTTCCAGAGCTTTCCTCGGTGATCAGCTCGGCATGGGGCGCGGGCTTGTCCACCCGGCCGGAAGCCCTGGCATACACCTGGGTAAACTCCGCGCCAAACAGCAGAATGCAGGAGGCGTAGTACACCCATAGCAGCAGCAGCACCACGGATGCGGCGGCTCCGTAGCTGGAGGCGGTGCTCTCCCGCCCCAGATAGTAGCCGAGGCCGAATTTGCCCACCTCAAACAGCACGGCCGTGGCCACAGCGCCCACCCATACCTCCCGCCACTTCACCTGGATGTCTGGAAGCGCTTTGAAAAGCGTGGCAAACAACAGCGCCAGCAGCGCCATGGAGACGATCGCCGCCAGCACGGTCCACATCTCCACGGGCAGTCCGAGGTAATAGTTCAGATACTTGTTCAGTGCCGCGATGGCCGTGCTCAGCAGCAGCGACACCAGCAGCAGGAAACCCAGCACCAGGACCATGCCAAAGGACAGCAGATAGGCGCGGATGAACCCAGCCACGCCGAGCTTCTGGGTCACTTTCACATCCCAGATGATGTTGAGCGCTTCCTTGAGCTGGCCGAAGACCCCTGAGGCACCCACCAGCAGCACCGTAAAGCCTACGACCGTGCCCATCCAGCTCTGGGCCGGTTTTGATGCCCCCTGCACCATGCTCTGCACTCCAAGGGCAGCCTGCTTGCCAATGTAGCCGCTGAGCTGCTCATCGAGCTGGCCGCGCACGGCATCATGCCCCAGCACCAGACCGGCGATACTGACGCTGATAATCAGGAGCGGGGCGATGGAAAAGACCGAGTAGAAGGCCAGGGCCGCGCTGAGCCTCAGCGCCCCGTCCTCCATCCACTCCGTGGCTGTCTGACTGATGAGCGAAACCCAACGATTTTGCAGGATCACTTTGAATTTCATGTCGGTGAAATCGTGCGCGCGGCTGCCTGTGGCTGTAAACGAGCAGGCACACTTCTCCTGTGCAGCGGCCATCCGGCCCGAGGTAGGGTTACACCCCATGCCATCCCCTCCGTTGACGCATTAGGGTCACGAGGCTCAACATAAACAAGGCCGCCGTGAGCCGGGGGTGCGAACGAAGAATGCCTGTATGAACGAACCCATCACCCCGGCCAATCGCATCGCCGCCAAAGAAAACTTCCGCAAGACGGTCAGGCAGTTCTTTTCCATCACTCGGGCGTTTTTCAAGTCTGAGCGGCGGATCAAGGCGCGCGGACTACTGGCGCTCCTGATCACGCTTTCCGTGGCCTACATCGGCGTGATCGTGCTCACCAGCTATGCAGGGCGTGACTTGATGACGGCGATTGAGAAAAAGAATTCGCATGACTACTGGAATGCAATAGGCCGGTATGCAGCCACGTTTGTCGCCGCCATCCTCATCAATGTCTTTTACCGCTGGACACAGGAGACGCTGGGGCTGCTGTGGCGGGAATGGATGACGCAGCACCTGATCAAACGTTACTTCAACAACCGCGCCTATTATCGGCTGCGCGGTTCGGAGAGCATCGACAACCCGGACCAGCGCATCAGTGAAGACGTCAAGAACTTCACCACGGACACCCTGAGCTACGCCCTGATGGTGGTGAATTCCGTGATGACACTCATCGGTTTCTTCGGCGTGCTCTGGGGCATCTCCGGCATGCTCGTGAGTGTGGCGCTGGTGTATGCGATCTTTGGCACGGTCATGTGCATCGTCATCGGCCGCAGGCTGGTGTCTCTGCAATACGACAAATACCAGAAGGAGGCCGACTTCCGCTACGGTCTGGTGCGCATCCGCGACAATGCGGAGTCCATCGCCTTTTATCGCGGGGAGAAGCGTGAGCATCGCGATCTCGTGCACCGGCTCTCCGCCATCGTGGGAAACATGCGCACCATCATCTTTTGGAACCGCAACCTCGGCTTCTTTCGCAACAGCTACAACTACCTCGCGCTCATGCTGCCCATCCTGATCGTGGCACCCATGTTCATGAATGGATCCATGCCTTTTGGCGTGGTGACGCAGACGATTGAATCCTTTGCCCAGGTGTTAGGCGCGGTGTCCATCGTGGCGAACAATTTCGAGGACCTCAGCACCTACCTCGCCGGCGTGCAGCGCCTCGGCATCCTGTGGGATGACCTGGATGATTTCGACGCCGAGGAAGAGCGCAGCGCGCGTGAGAGCCTGCAGGTGCTGGATGAAGCCGGAAACAAAGTGAAGCTGGACAAGCTCACTGTCCTCACGCCCGACAAGTCCAAGGTGCTGGCCAATGAGCTCACCTTTGAGCTCAGCCCGAATCAAAGCCTCATGATCATGGGCGCCAGCGGCAGCGGCAAAAGCTCCGTGCTGCGCACCATCGCCGGCCTCTGGCCCGGCGGTGCCGGCGCGCTGGAGCGCCCTGCCCTGCAGCACCTCATGTTTCTCCCCCAGCGCCCCTACATGGTGCCCGGCAGCCTGCGCGATCAGCTCCGCTACCCGGACCACAGCGCCAACGTAGATGACGACACCATCCGCCGCGTGGTCGAACAGGTGAACCTCTCCGACGTGCTCGCCCGCGTGGAGGGAGATCTGGAGCGCGTCATTGACTGGACCAACATCCTCTCCCTCGGCGAGCAGCAGCGCGTCGCCTTCGCCCGCCTCTTCCTGCGCCAGCCCAAGTTCGCCTTTCTCGATGAAGCCACCAGCGCCCTGGACGAAGACAATCAAAGCCGCCTCTACAGCCTCATCCGTGAATCAGGCATCGGCTTCATCAGCGTCGGCCACCGCGAAACGCTGCTGCCGTTCCACGAGCACGTCCTGCGGCTGGAGCGCGTGGGTGAGTGGGTGCTGAGCAAGAGGGCGTAGGTTTGGGGAGAGCCCTCTTCCATGGAGTGCAAATCACTCACCACTTTTCGGCGGAGCCAGGTCGGGAATCGTGTAGCGCGTCTGCAATTCTTCGCCTTCGCCTATGGCAACGAGGCCATAGCTGAACAGTCCGGGGGCGAGTTTCTCTGCCACCTGACGAAATCGCTGGGAAACGATATGCATGCGGTGGGCGTTATGCCACCCACCCAGCCGCTCTGCCGACATGATCACATCCACATCCGGAAGCCCCGCCATGTCCTTTTGGTGGTACTTCAGGACCTTGGGGAAATAAGAACCCTCATCCACACAGCAGGCCTTGGCAGTATCCCCAACGAAAGCCCCACCCTGGCCATCTGTCAGTTTCATGGCCAAGGGCGGCAACCTGAAAAACCAGCCACCTCCCGCCCCGGAAATGGAGTCATGGAAGAGGAGGCGCGGGCAAGCCACCGGCTTGCCCCCTCCAGCGCGCTCATGTCTCAAGATCACGCGCCAAAGGCGGCCCTGATCACGTCTGCCACTTCACGCCTTCTAGGCCATCCACATGTCCCGCTGGCGGCCTTCATCTGGCGGAGACCCTTTCAAGGAGCAGCGGACACCTGCACGTGCATCCCTTTCATCTCCAGATTCCCGTACTCGCTGAGCTGGGCGATGTCGGCTGCATCGCGACCATAGGCAAGAATGATGCGATTGCCCCGGGGCTGGTTCTGGGTGGCGTCCACCGTGTACCACCGCCCTCCCACAAAGGCCTCAAACCAGGCGTGCAGATCCATGGGATCAAGCTGATAAAGGAAGCCCGACACCATTCGGGCGGGAATGCGCACCGCGCGGCACAAAGCGATGCCGAGATGAGCGTAGTCACGGCAGACGCCCTGGCGGCTTTGGGAAGTGTCCATGGCCGTGGTGCTCGGACCGCTGGAACCGTATTTGTATTCGATGTTGTGATGGATCCAATTTCGGATGGCTTCGACCTGCTCATACCCTGGCGAGGCGTTTGCAATGATCTTCGTCGCCAGATCCAGCAGCAGGTCGCTCTGGCAGTAGCGGCTGGGGAGCAAATAGTGCAGCACGCTGTCCGGCAGATCCTGCACGGGCGTGAAGGACGCGGTGGGGTGCACGTCGATCTCATCGGGAACGCTCGCGGTGATGTCCGCTGTGATGACAGAAGTGCCCTCGGGCAAAACCACTCGCTGGCAGGCATTGCCAAAGACATCGATGGTTTTGACGTGGGGCGTCATCGGGTCAATCAACACCGCGCTTTTGAGGATGTCCTGAGCGGGACCGGACATGGGCTCGATCATCATCACGATCGCGGTGGGGACGGTCGTTTCCACCGTCATTTCGCATTTGGCGTTGAGAATCATGAAATTTTGGATGTGCTGCTGGTGACTGTTTTCGAAGGCAGGATCAGGAGTGACGGATCGATATGGACGACAATAGAACCACCCCGTGAATCAACCGTGCCTGATAAATCATGGAGGATCGTGGTACGCATGCTGGTTGGATGCATACCTCATGCCAGGCCTCTTTTTTTCCACGTGGCAGGGCGCTGGAAGAGGCCTGTTCGAAAACCAGCCTTGATCAGCCTCACCCTAAATCTCCTGACGGCTCACCAAAGCATAAACCCCGTCTCCCCCGCGCGGCGGATGCGCACATTGAGGAGCACCAGCAGGGCCCCGATCCCATAGGTCAGATTCGCCAGTCCCATCCACAGGGGAATGAAGCCATACGGCAGCAGCGCCGTGCGTGGCGGTGTGCTGCCGGGATACACGCGGTTGATGAAAAACAGCCCCGCTACAGTCGCGGCCAAATACACCAGGGCCAGCAGCCAGCGGCAGAACGCACGCTGGCACATAAAACCGTACATCGCCGCGAGGCTGGCCGCATACCAGACCAGCGATCCGGCAAACCACCAGAACAGCTCATGAAACAAAAACAGCGCGATGATCACCGCGCCAAAAATCATGTGCCCCCACATGAGCCTGCGCGTGAACTCGATTTCTTCACGATGTTTTGCGCCTCGGTTGCGCTGCACATCAAGCATGGTTTTTCATGGGTCGGTGGGGGTAGTTTCGTCGAGGTTGTCTTTGATCATAATGGCTGGCCCAGCGGCAAAGCCCAGCCAAGCACTCTTCTTAGCAAGTTTGCGGCCACAATCCACACAGAGATTTGACGTAATGGGGACATTTTTTACCACGCCCCTGCTCCACGCCGCCGCAGTGGACAGCCCGGAAAACGTGTTCCCATTGAGGATCAGCCCGTTAACTCCATCCTCCACCAGCACGCCCGTGCCTGCGTCAATCAGCATCGGCACCACGCCCTCGTCTGGGCGTTTGTTTTTCCCCGCGCCAATGTAACTGTTGCTGAAAGTGTTGCCGCTGATTGTGTTGCGCTCGGACTCCTTGCCCACCCGCACGGAAAACTCATGCACCAGCACAAACGTGTTCGCGCTAAGAGTGCACCCACAGGCATCCCGCAGATCAATCCCCCCCTTCAAATGATGCGCGATCACGTTCGCACTCAGCGTGATCCCATAGCAGTCGCGGTCCAGGATCAGCGCGGTGCCGTTGCACTCCTCGATCATGTTACCGCTGAGCACCGAGCCGTACGTGTTTTCGATGACGATGCCATTGCCCAGGTGGTCGTCGATGTTGTTCCCATTCATGCACAGGTTGTAGGCATCATAGCAGCGCAGTGCGTCCTGGTTCTCTTCGAAGTGGTTCGCATTCACCACGAGGTCATGCCCGCCGTGGATCTCGATCCCGCTCTTCTTGTTGTAAGTGAGGATGCAGTCCGCCACGCGCGGATCTTCCGTGCAGTTCACCATGTGGATGCCGTGCCCGCCATGGTGGTCGATGGACACCCCCTCGAAATAAATCTCCTGAATGCCTTCCGCAAAGACGCCGTCGCCGCTTTTCTCATTGCCGCTGATGCGCAGGTCCGCCATCTGCACCCGCCACAGCCGCGCCTTCGGGTCCACATCAAGACTCGGCGGGCGCAGAATGAAAGCAGGCGCACCCGTTTCATTGTTGTTGATGATGTGGGTCGCCGCACCGCTGCCCACGATCCGCGTATCCGGCGTCTTCACCCGCAGCGGCTCAGTGACCACGTACCGACCCGGCGGGATCGTCACCAGTCCCCCGCCCTCTGGCACCGCATCCAGCGCGGCCTGCAGGTTCGGATGCTTTGCCGCATCTACGGTCGCCAATGGCATAGGCGTTTGCGCAAGACACACCACCCTCGTCAGCAGCAGCAGGCAGAAGAGCATTTTCATCCCACACAAACGCTAAGGGTATCACCTTGTCCACGAGGGATGAAAAACATCGCTTTCACCGCGACAGACATCCCCGAAAAATTCTGAGCTTGGACCCATCCACGCGGCGGCCATTTTTCGATGGACGTGCGCTGCCAAATCACTGTACTTTATTATCATTATTATGAAAACCGCGCTCGCTCTTATCTTCCTCACCTCATTCGTGCAGGCACAGATAGCGCCGGATATGAACCCCGTGCAGATACCGCAGGGCGTGAATCCCGCCCAGATGTCCCAGGACGTGAGCCCCGCCCACTTCGGGGCCCTGACCTTCTACTTTGAAAACGATGCCTTCGGCGGCACCGACCAAGATTACACCAATGGCGCGCGCATCAGCTGGACATCTCCCAGCCTCAACAAATTTGGCGATGACTCCACCGCAGGCGGCATTGCTGGCTTCTTCGATGACGCCCCCGGCACCGGCGGCTCCGAATACACTCGCAATGTGGCTGTCTCCATCGGCCAGAGTCTCTTCACGCCGGTGGACACGCAAAACCCCAACTACATCCCCACTCAGCGCCCGTATGCAGGCTGGCTCTACACCGGACTCGGCCTGGTATGGAAGACCCCGCGCGTGAAGAACACCCTGGTCTTCAACATCGGCGTCATCGGCCCCTGGGCCATGGGGGAGCAGACGCAGCACGCCGTGCATCAGTCGCTGGGGCAGCGCTCGCCGCGGGGCTGGGACAACCAGTTGAAAAATGAAGTCGGCGTCACCGCATCCTACGAGCGCAAATGGCGCTTCCGCAGCAATCCCGAAGGCAACGGCCTCGCCTGCGATTTTCTCCCTTACGTCGGCGCCACGCTCGGCAATGTCTACACCCTGGCCGATGTCGGCGGCGAGTACCGCCTTGGCTACAATCTGCCCGACGACTTTGGCACCGGTGCCATCAGTGACTCCTCCACCACGCCCACTCCCGTCGAAGGCCCCGGTGCCAAGTTCTGGGCCCGCCGCCTGGGCGCGCATCTCTTTGCCCGTGCCGAAGGCCGCGCCATCGCCCGCAACATCTTCCTGGACGGCAACACCTTCCGCAGCAGCGCTTCCGTGGAGAAAAATATCTTCGTCGCGGATCTCTCGCTCGGCTTCGCCGTGAACTGGCGCAACTCCAAGCTCAGCTACGCCTTCATCTACCGCACCCGCGAGTTCAAAGGCCAGCCCGAAGGCCAGCTCTTTGGCTCCGTGACACTGAGCCTCTTCTTCTGAGGATTGTGTGCAGGGAGCTGGGCACCTCATCGCTGCTCCACGTGCGATCCGGCGTGATGGCGGAGCCATCTCAGTCTGCAGAGGCGCGACACCCCTCCTGGCCACGCATCAGGCTCCCATGCGGTGCATCCAGCATTTCCCCACTTTCCGCCTGCAAAACATCCGCCCCACGCCACGTTTGCCTTTCCCACCCATGATCAAACGCCTCACACTCCTGTTTGTCGCTGCTTTGTCGCTCTCTGCCCATGCAGAGCCGAAGAAGCTCCTCGTCGTCACCGTCACCACCGGTTTCCGTCATTCCTCCATCGAGACTGCCGAGAAAGTCCTCGCCGAACTCGGTGCCAAGTCCGGTGCCTTCACCGTCGATTACGTCCACCAGCCCGAAGGCCAGCCGAAGAATCCCGGCAAGGCCCCGGTGCGTGGTGACAAGGAAAGCGAAGAGTCCTTCAAGGCGAAGGCCGAAGCCTTCAGCAAAGCGTCTGCCGACTACAATGAAGCCAACAAGGTCTGGAACGACAAAATCGCCGCCTACATGGCCGACAAGATGGCGCTCGATAAAATCAAAGGCTACGACGGCTTCGTCTTCGCCAACACCACCGGCGACCTTCTCCTCCCAGACCGCGACGGCTTCATCAAGCTCATCGAAGACGGCAAGGCCTTCGTCGCCATGCACTCCGGCTCCGACACCTACCACCCCTTCCGTGGTTACATCGACATGCTGGGCGGTGAATTTGAAACGCACAAATCCCAAGTCGAAATCCAGCCCATCGTTCACGACCCCGCGCACCCCATCACCAAGACCGTCCCCGTCGGCTGGAAAGTCTTCGACGAGATCTACATCATCAAGTCCTTCGAAAAATCCAAAGTCCACGGCCTCCTCGGTCTGAACTCCCACCCGAACCTTGAGCAGATGAAGAAGGAAGCCGAGACGCGCAAGGTAGCGGACCCGAAAAAGGACCAGGACCTGAAGGACGCGGAAGCGAGAGGCTACTGCCCCGTCTCCTGGTGCAAAGAATTCGGCAAAGGCCGCGTGTACTACAACTCCCTCGGCCACCGCGAAGACGTCTGGGACCCCACTTGGAAAGCCGACACCAAGGACCGCAAGAACAGCCCCGAGATCGCCCAGACCTATCAAGATATGATCCTCACCGGCATCAAGTGGGCCCTCAAACTCGAGGAAGGCGTTTCCCCTCCGGGGAACATTCCGTGAGGAATTGAGGACAGAGTTTTTTCAACGAGGGCGCTGTGGCAACACAGCGCCCTTCTTTTTTGCCAAAGCACTCCAGAGCTTTAGCTGAAGTGAATTCTCTACCTCAGTAAATGAACCACCGCGCGTCACAAGGTCACGCGGAAACACACCTCCGAGCCATTCGCGCCGGGATCTTTGCTCACGATCACAGTGAAGACGGTGGCGGAGCAGGTGGAGCTCCACCTTTCAGTGGTTCCCTCGGCAAAGGCGGAGGAATATATCCGGGAGGACGACAGGCCATTCCAGCCATGAATGAATAATTGGCAAGCGTCGAAGTCGTCGGAGCTTCTTGATCTTTGCTGCATTCCTCCAGCAGAGCCATGGAGCTCATACCAATGGAACCCAGCCCCATTGCACTCGCTGTCACCAGCGCCACCTGAGTCAATTTTCGCTTGAGCGGGTTTGACTCAGGCAGCGCCGTCACGTCTATGGGCGTTCCATTCACATGCTTGAAGTAGGCCACGCACGGACTCTCTCCGGTGCTCGCCAGCAGCGCGCGACGTTCCTCCGCATGCATCATCGAAAGGTTGTGCACGTTCTTCTGGCACACGTCACAGAAGCGCGTCTTCTCATTCCCAGCCATGCCCGCCCACAATTGCGGACAGGTGAAAGAGAGAGCCGGAAATTCGATGTTGTCACTCATGGGTTGGATTTGATTGTATTGCTGCCCAAAGACGATTGTTCACAAATCTGCCGGATTGTCAGCAGCATTCTTCGGCACGGGAAGCGGGCATCGACGAAGTGCTCCAGAGCTTCAGCTCGTTCTGGAATTCTGGAAGTTCCGCCGCTCCCAGAACGAGCTAAAGCTCATGACTACTTTTTGAGAAACTGCGGCCCAACTACGCCAGCTCAAATTGCACCCGCGTATAATCAAGCACCTCAGTACACCCCGCCTCAAAAGGAAATGGTCGCGCGGAGGTGATCGCGACGACGTCGCTTCCAGCCCGGCGGCCGGCCTCAAGGCCTGCGGGTGCGTCTTCGAAGATGAGGCATTGATCCGCAGTGGTGCCAAGGAGGGCGGCACCCAAGTTGTAGCCTTCGGGGTCAGGCTTGCCATGGGTCACCTGCTCGGCGTTGATCATGTGCGCGGGAACGGGCAGTCCCGCAGCAGCGAGGCGGCACGTGGCGAGCGCACGGCTGGCGGAGGTGACGATGGCCCAGCGGTCACTTGGCAGGCGCGCGAGCAACTCCGCAGCACCCGCGATGGCAACGATGCCATCCGTGTCGGCGATCTCCAGGGCCTCGATCTTTTTGACCTCCGCTTCCACATCCAGGCCGGGGATGTCGAAGGCACGCACGGTGTCGATGGTGCGCCGCCCGTGGGACACTTTCATGATGGGGGTGGAATCACGACCAAATTGGGCAGCCCATTTTTTCCAGACGCGCTCCACAGCGACGTGGGAGTCCAGCAAGGTTCCGTCCATGTCGAAGAGGACGGCTTGGTATCGGCGGGGGAGGTAGAGAATGGGAGTGGTGGGGGAAGACATGAGGCGCTGCTGAACGGAGGTGGTTTTTTGGAACAGCTTAAATGAGTGGAACGCTTTGTTTCGTTCTCAGACAAGTCGGCGGCAGCCGCCAGTCAAAGTACTCCAGAGCTTCAGCTCGTTCTGGATTTCTGGAAGTTCCGCCGCTCCCAAACCGAGCTGAAGCTCCGGAGTACTTTCACAAACCCGAAACCGCAGCAGCAGCCACTTCGGCGCGCTTGTCCTTGCTGAAGCGGACATCCTCAGCGCGCTCGATGAAGATGGTGTCTTCGCAGATGTTCTTCGCGTGATCTCCCACACGCTCCAGAAACCGCGCCACGAAGATGAGGTGGATGTAGCCTTCCAGCTCGGCGTGGTGGGACTCCATCACGGTGATGATTTCACGATCCAGTGATTTCTCAGCGGCATCGAGTTCCTTGTCCAGCAGACGAGCGGCGGTGGCGGCATCAGGGTCAGCGTTGAGGAAGGCCTGCAGGCTGAGATCCAGATTGCGGTCACACAGCGAATAGACAGGCTGGATGAGCTTGATCTCGGGAAACTCGGGCAGGTTGTTGATGATGCGCGCACGTTTGGCGATGCTCGATGCCTGGTCCGCAATGCGTTCGAGATTGTTAGCCACGCGGATGGTGCCCATCACCTGCCGCAAGTCGTGCGCGGTGGGCTGAAATTTCACCAGGATCTGCATGCCGTGCTTGTCCACACTCTTCTCCAGTTCGTTCACATCCTGATCGGCGGCGATGGCGGCATTGCACAGGTCGGTGTCACGCTCCAGCAGGCCGCGCATCGCGCTGGCGAGATTCTTGCGCGCCATGCTGGCCATGGCAAGGACGTCGCTGCGCAGCTTGTCGAGCGAGTGGTTGAAGCTGGAGAGGATGTGTTCTTGCATGGTTAAGAATGAACTAATGTGACAGTTTCGCTACATTGGAATTGCAGAAGATTTCGCAGGCTGCGGAGCCTCTTCTTCAATCTCGCCCTTCGGATCGCGATGCGTGCGCTCGCAGAATTCCGGGTAGCTGATGATCTCAAAGCTGCCGTCGAGATTCTCGCCGATGGCGGTCATGGACTCCACCCAGTCACCGGAATTGAGGTAATGCGTGCTGCCGACCATCTTGTTGTCAGCCTTGTGAATGTGCCCGCAAATGATGCCGATGCAGCCGCGCTGTTTCGCAAGGTTCTGCAACTGGTCCTCATACTTCCCCACCGCGCCGATGGTGGACTTCACCTTCTGCTTCACCCAGGCGCTGAAGGAGAAGGGCTCCTTGCCCCGCAGGCGACGATAGGTGTTGTACAGACGGTTGATGCGCAGCAGAAAGTTGTACCCTAGTCCGCCAAGCTGCGCCAGCCACGCATGATTGGTGCTCACCGCGTCAAAGCCGTCTCCATGCACCACCAGGTAGTCGCCCGCAGGCGTGTGGTGGATGTGCTCGTCTGTGATGAGGAAGTGCTCAAACTGGATCGGGATAAAGCGGTCCAGGACGTCATCGTGATTGCCGCGCAGGTAGATGATCTCGGTGTTCTCCTTCTCCATCTTGCGCAGCACAGTGCGGATGAAGTTGGTATGCCCCTTGTTCCAGCCGCCCATGCGGCGGAGATGCCAGGCGTCAATGATGTCGCCATTGAGCACCAGCTTGTCGCACAGGCAGTTGCGCAGGAAGTGGGAGGCCTGCGCCGCCTTGCTGTCCGGCATGCCCAGATGCACGTCGGAGATGAAGATGGTTTTGAACCTCAGCTTCGATTTGCCGGTGGCCGGATTTAGAATGGGAGCAGCTTCACTCATTTTAAGACAGGCATCTCATGCATCACGGATGCCAGTTCATGCTCAAATTGTTCAATCACTCGTTCCCAGCCCAGATCAAACGCGGACTGCCGGGCGGCAAAGCGCAGCGGCTCCTGCTGCCACGCCGTAGCGGCCACACGGGTCTGCGCCAGAAAGGCCTCGGCATCATTGAATGCCGCGAGCCAGCCGTTTTCACCCGTGCGGATCAGCAGGCGCGGCGCGGCATAGTCATACGCCACCACCCCCAGCCCGGCGGCCATGGCCTCCAGCACCACATTGCCAAACGTTTCCGTGATGCTGGGAAAGAGAAACACATCTCCCGAGGCATAATGCGCCGCCAGATCCTCCCCTGTGCGCGCTCCGGCATAATGAAACTCAGGCCGCTCCTCCTTCAGCGACTCCAGGCGCGGCCCATTGCCCACGATGACCATGCGCGCCTTCGGCTGCGCCTCTTTAAAGACATCGAAGGCACGCACCACCAGCTCCAGATTCTTCTCCGCCGCCACGCGCCCCACATAGATCGCCACCGGCGTCGAATCATCCGCGCCCCAGGTCTGGCGCAGGGCGGCATCACGCCGCTGCGGATCAAACATCTCTGTATCCACGCCGCGTCCCAGCACGCCCACGTTTTGGATGCCCCAGCGCTCCAGCATCGCCGCCGTGTCCACAGAGGGCGTCAGCGTGCGCGCCGTTTGATTGTGGATCGTCCGCAGCACTCCCTGTGCCACCGTTTCCAGACCGGGCAGGTGGTAGTCCTCCAGATAGTTTTGAAAATTCGTGTGGAAGCCGGACACCACCGGGATGTCCCGCTTCCCCGCCGCACGGATGGCAGAGATGCCCATGAGCGTCTCCGTGGCCACGTAGAGCACGTCAGGCCGGAAGGTGTCAAACAGCTCCAGCATCTGCCGGATGGAGGCAAAGCCAAAGCGCAGCCCCGGGTAGCCCGGCAGCGGCAGCGAGTGCATCACATGCCTTTGCAGCCCGTCTTCCGACTCCACCGTGGTCACTACCTCCACCACATTCCCTCGCCTCACCAGCCCCACCCCGAGGGTGTGCAGCGTACGTGCCACGCCATTGATGTCTGGCGGATACGTGTCGGTGACGATGAGGACCCTCATGGTGGGAGATAATGAACGAATGCTCCATGAAGCGCATCTGCGAATGCTGTCCAACTTTGTCACGGTGACGAATCCGTCACATTTCATCCTCGTCACCACGGCAACCCTGTTGCCATGTGACGCTTTCGTCACCATCATAGGTTTGCCGAGGGGGGCAGCCAAGTCACAAAATACCTAGCATGAGCAAGATACTGATCGTCGAGGATGAAGCAGACATCGCGGAACTCATCTCCCTGCATCTCAGCCGTGAGGGGCATGAGGCGATCTGCATCGGCAATGGCCTCCAGGTCATGCCTGCCGTGCTCGCTCAGCAGCCGGAGCTCATCGTGCTGGACATCATGCTTCCAGGCCTGGACGGCATGCAAATTTTCAAGCGCCTGCGCGCGGACACCCGCACCGCCACCATCCCCGTCATCATCCTTACCGCCAAAGGCCAGGTCACCGACAAGATCGCCGGCCTCGAACTCGGCGCGGATGACTACCTCACCAAGCCCTTCAGCCCGCGCGAGCTCTACCTGCGCATCAGTGCTGTGCTCCGCCGTGTGAAGAAGGTCACCCACGTGTCTGAGATCCAGCGCGGTCGCTTCATGCTGGACCGCAAAAACATGAAGCTTTTTCTCGATGGCAGCCCGCTGGACCTGACCACAATCGAGTTCAAGCTCCTGACCACGCTCATGGAAAACGACAACGCCGTGCACAACCGCGCCGATCTCCTACGCGATGTGTGGGGCTACAACAGCGACGTCGCCACCCGCACCCTCGACACCCATATCAAGCGCCTGCGTGAAAAACTCGGTGCAGCCGGCGACCATATCGTCACCATTCGCGGCACCGGCTTCCAGTTCCAGACGGAACTCGCCGCCCCCCTGCCTGCATGACCCTTTCCCTCCTCCTCGCCCTCCTGCTCGGCGCATGCCTCCTTGCCTGGGCGCGGCGTGAGAAATACTGGACGAAGCGCTGGGAGTCCGCCGCCAAAACCCTGGGCCTCAAAGCACGCAATGCGGACCAGCTCCTCGAGCACGCCGCCGCCTTGCTCCGCGCACGGCAGCAGGCCGAGCAGCAGTCCGAGCAGCGCCGCGTCTTTGAGTCCCTGCTCGATGAGATCAGCCAGGGCCTCGTGCTGGTGGATGACAATCTGCGCATCCGCTACGCCAATGCCCCGCTGAAAAAACTCCTTCACCGCAAGGAGATACACGCCGGACGCCCGCTCATCGCCGAGGTCCGCGACCACCAGATCTCCGACCTTGTCCAGGAATCCATCACCGAAAAGCGCCACACCACCCGCCGCATTCAGATGCTGCCCTCGGACGTGGGTGCCGGGTCCAATCTCGGCGGCCGCTACTTCATCATCGAAGCCGCACCTCTCGGTGCCGATGTCGGCGGCGGTGCCTGGCTCATGCTCCAGGACGTCACCGAGTCCGCCATGACCGAGCAGATTCGCCGGGATTTCGTTGCCAATGCCTCGCATGAGCTGCGCACCCCCCTCACCCTCATCAACGGCTACATCGAAATGCTGCAGGACGACGCCAGCAAGGCCCCCGCCGCCATGAAGCGCAGCCTCGATGTCATGGAAAAGCACGGCAAGCGCATCGCCCGCATCATCGAGGACATGCTCGCCATCTCCCGTTTGGAGGATGCCAGCAGCTCTTTGAACAAAGAACCCTTCAACGTCAAGGCCTGCGCCAAGGACACCGCCGACCACCTCGCCCCCATGCTGGAAGGCCGGGATGCACGCATCGAACTCAGCTTCCCCAAAGACGGCGGCAGACTCACCGGCGACCGTTTTTACTGGGACCAGGTCTTCACCAATCTCATCGAAAACTCCATCAAGGAGAACACCAAGCCCGGCCTCGTCATCCGCGTCTCCGGTGAATGGCTGGAGAGCGAGTGCATCCTCAAGGTCAGCGACAACGGCATCGGCATCCCCGCGCATGACCTGCCCTTCGTTTTCAAACGCTTCTACCGGGGGAACAAGCACCACTCCTCCACCCAGATCAAAGGCACCGGGCTCGGTCTCTCCATCGTCAAACGCGCCGTGGAGGCCCACGGCGGCAAGATCGAGCTCACCAGCTCCCCCGGCATCGAGACCACTTTCACCATGCGCCTGCCTTTGCAGCCTGCCTAGGCCCGTTGCCCTCTTTCGCGCTGAATGGAGCCCCCCAGGGCCCGAGGGAGACATTCGACGGCGCACACAAGCTGTTTTCGAAGTCGCGGGAATTTTCGAATCTGCCGCAGAGGGGCAAAGGTGGCAGCGACTGAATTTTTTCTTTGCTCCCTCTGCCTCTTTGCCCCTCTGCGGCAAACCGAACGTCATCACGCTCACCCTACCGGAAATGAGTTTCGAAAATCGCCCGCACAGGCAAGCTCACAAGATTTTGAGGGCATACCAAGGCTTGAGCCGGGGCGTAGTCTGTGGTTAGAACCTCTGTGGAAGACCCCTTCGGCCATCGCATTTCCTACCTGCGCGTTTCCGTCACCGACCGGTGCAACGAACGCTGCAGGTACTGCATGCCCGAGGAGGAGCAGGCCTGGTTCGCCAAAGACGAAACCCTCAGCTACGAAGAACTGCTGCGCACCGTGCGCGTCGGCGCCACGCTCGGCATCAAAAAAGTCCGCGTCACCGGCGGTGAGCCCCTCACCCGCCCCGGCGTGGCCGGTTTCTGCGCCGATCTCGCCAAAATTCCCGGCATCGACGACATCGGCATCTCCACCAACGGCACCCTCCTCGCCAAAACCGAAGACGGCGTCACCATGGCCGAGCGCCTCGTGAAAGCCGGCGTCCGCACTGCGAACATCTCGCTCGACTCCCTGGACCGCGCCACCTACCAGCGCACCACCAGCCGCGATCTCCTGCCCCGCGTCCTCGAAGGCATCGACGCCGCCATCGCCGCCGGCTTCCAGTCCATCAAGTTCAACAGCGTCCTCATGAAAGGCCAGACCGAGCGCGAGCTTCCTGCCCTCATCGACTTCGCCCGCCAAAAAAACGCCCTGCTCCGCTTCATTGAGCTCATGCCCGTCAGCACCCAGGACGTGCTGAGCGAGGATAACTTCCTCCCCATCGGCATCGCAAAGCAGCTCGTCGAGCAGACAACCGGCCCCCTCACTCCCCTGCCCGAGTTCAAAACCAACGGCCCCGCCGCCTACCATCTCATCCCCGCCACCGGGCAGAAGATCGGCTTCATCGGCGCCATGACGAACCTCCACTTCTGCGAGAACTGCGACAAGCTCCGCCTCACCTGCGACGGCAAGCTCCGCCCCTGCCTCGGAAGCTACCTTGAGTTCGACCTCCGCAGCGTCCTCCGCGCCGGCTGCACCGACACCGAACTCGCCGCGTTCTTCCACAACGTCGTCTCCCGCAAACCCAAGGAGCACGACTTCCGCCACAACTACCAGCCGAACCGCCGCATGATCGCCATCGGTGGATGAAGGAACGCAGTGTTGCGAATAACGCGAGAGCGTCCCCGGAGTGCGTGCGCTTCAGCGCCGCTTTCGAACGTCCAACGGCTCGCGCAAACTCCCCCCCTCGCGTCAAGTGCGTGTCGCCAACATAGAACCACAAGCTTTGGGCAAGTCCGCCCACTTTTTGGACGCGCAAAGCCGAATCGTTTCCCGTCACTAAAAACCCGCCAGGACAACCTTGCCCATTGCCTTGCCACTCTCCACGAGCGCATGGGCTTCTCTGAGATTCTTGGCATTGATCTGGCCAAGATGGCTCCCCGCCGTAGAACGAATCTTGCCGGCATCGACAAGTTCAGCCACTTGGTTGAGCAGGCGTCCCTGTTCGCTCATCTTGGGCGATTGAGGCCGCGCCCGGGCAAACATAAACTCCCAATGGAGCGAGAGGCTCTTGGGTTTCAGCTTATTGATGTCCACCGACCGGGCGAGGTTTTCGATCAGGCCAATCGCAGCTTCAGCAGCCACCGCTTCGATGATTTCGTCGAAGTGATCCTCGGTCTTGGTCAGGGCCAGGACATAGTTGACCCCTTCAGGGACAATCTTCTTCACCTGTACGCCCAAAGGGTGGCGATGATCAATCACATCGTCTGCGCCCAAGGTCCGACACCACTCGACGGTTTCGGGGCGCGAAGCAGTGGCGATCACCTTCAATCCAGTCAGCTTCTTCGCCAGTTGGATGGCGATGGAACCGACGCCACCAGCCCCGCCAATGATCAGCAGCGTCCCTTGCAAGGAAGATGAGATGGGAAGTGAAAACCGGTCAAAGAGCAGTTCCCAGGCGGTGATGGTTGTCAGGGGCAATGCCGCCGCATCGGCAAAGCTGAGAGACGCGGGCTTTTTGCCGACGATGCGCTCATCCACGGCCTGAAACTCGGCATACGAACCCGGCCGCTCCAATGAGCCTGCATAGTAAACTTCATCGCCCGGCGCAAACAAAGTCACTTCGGAACCGACTTCCACCACCACACCCGCAGCATCCCACCCGAGAATTTTGAGTTCGCCGGAAGGTTGTCCCGGACCGCCTCCCCTGCGAATCTTGGTATCCACCGGATTGACGGAAATGGCGCGGATTTGCACCAGCAGATCGCGAGGTCCCGGCTGAGGTTTATCGAGGACCACATCAATAAGGCTTTCGGGATCCTCGATGGGCAGATGCTCACGGTAGCTGACGGCATTCATAATTAGGCTCCCGAATTGATTTCGGTCGTGAAGAGGAGCACTGCATCCCCCCTGCTCCAACCCTTTTCCGCCAGCCGGACTTTCATATTCGCAGACGAAAACACAATGCCGGGCATGATTGGCACTCAGTTAAGCGGCGGTCGTCGCGGAATGGAACGCAGCAGGCCAAATCGCCCCGGAGCGCGGACTTCCAGTCCGCAGCACTCCGCGTGCATCCATACCTCCGCACGTTCCCCGAGCCCCAGCACGCAGCAGCCCCCCATGCCTCTGCACGAACCTTCGGCGTCGCAGGATCATCCGCCCCCCTGCGCAGAACAACAGCACCCATCAAAAAACAACTTTCCCAGCTCGCCACCCATCCCTAGCATCCTCCTTCCCATGCGCCCCCTCACCCACCTCAATCGCAAAGGCGAAGCCGCCATGGTCGATGTCTCCGCAAAGCCCCCCGTGCGTCGCGAAGCCGTGGCCGGAGGCCGCATCCTGCTGCAGCCCGCCACGCTCGACCTCATCCGCAAAAACCAGGTCAAAAAAGGCGACGTCCTCAGCATCGCCCGCATCGCCGGCATCCAGGCCGCCAAGCAGACGCAGCACCTCATTCCCCTCTGCCACCAGATCCCGCTGAGCAAAGTGCAGGTCGATTTTGAACTGCGCGCTAAAGCCATCCACATCACCGCCTCCGCCATCACCGTGGCCCCCACCGGCGTCGAAATGGAAGCACTCACCGCCGTCTCCATCGCCGCCCTCACCATCTACGACATGTGCAAAGCCGCCGATAAGAAGATGCGCATCGAAGGTGTCAAACTGGTGAGCAAAACCAAAGGCACTTCTGAAACTTGAAGAGGGCCTACGGATCACCCTGAAACCAGAGTTTGATTTCAGGTTCCGTGTATTCAGCGTCCTCCGTGGTTGATCCATCCCGGATCACTATCCCCGGTCTCCGCCCCCCCAACGCAAAACACGCGATGCCTTCCGGCATCGCGTGCTTCATTGAATGTGATGCTCTGCCCGCTTACGCGAAGATTTTCGTCAGCGGCTGCCCCTTGTCGGCAATCGTAAATGGACGCTTGCTCGGGCTGTAGATGACCTGGTCCAGCGGCAGCCCCAGTGCGTAGGCGATGGAGGCGTTGAAGTCCATGATCTTGACTTTGTCCTCGACGACTTCTCGGCCTTCCTTGTCGGTCTTGCCGTAGGTGTAGCCGCCTTTGACGCCGCCGCCAAACATGACGCCAGAGAACGCCTTCGGATAGTGGTCACGACCGGCGTTCTGGTTGATGTCAGGCGTGCGGCCAAACTCCGAGTTCAGCACAATAAGCGTCTCTTCCAGCAGACCGCGATTATGCAAATCGGCAACAAGCGTGGCGAGGCCCTTGTCGAGGGTTTCGCAGCGGTCCGGCACGGCCACGAAGTTGGCGTTGTGCGTGTCCCAGCCACCGAGGGAAACTTCCACAAAGCGCACGCCGCGCTCCACCAGACGGCGGGCGAGCAGGCAGCCCTGACCGAAGGCTTCCTTGCCGTAGGCGGCGCGGAGTTCGCCGGGCTCTTCACTGAGGTCAAAGGCCTTGAGGTCTTCGGACTTCATCATGGCCATGGCATCGTCATACATGTCGGCGTAGGCCTTCACATTGCGGTGCGGGAAAGTGGTACGGAAGTCCTTGTCGAGTTCATCCGCCAGCTTCATGCGGGCCTGAAACTTGTCTTCGGGGCTGCCGTTCTTGATGTTCTTGAGGCCGTTCTCCGGATTGCTCACAAACAGCGGCGCCTGCGCCGCAGGGAAGAAGCCCGCGCCGGGATGGCGGCTGTCATTGCCGATGAAAACGAAGTTTGGCAGGGTGCTGTTGCCACCGCCTTGGAAGACATTGAGCCACGCGCCCATGGCAGGATGGCGGATGGTGCCGCGCATCTCGTAGCTGGTGTGCATCATGTAATTGCCCTGCTCATGCGCGCCCTGCGTGGACGTGAGGGAATTGATCACGGTGCCGTGGTGCATCTGCTGCGCGGTGAGCGGCAGGTATTCGGAGATACGGACACCGTCCGCGCTGGTCTTGATGGGCTTGGTAGGGCCGGCGGTTTCCACGCCTTCCTTGGGGTCCCAGGTGTCCATGTGGGACTGGCCGCCGCTCATGTACAAATAGATGACGTTCTTCGCCGTGGCCGCCTGCTTGAGCTTCGAGGAGCCCTCAAACGCGGCAAAGGATTTGCTGGTGAGCGACTGACCCAGCAGGCCCACTCCGAGGAGGGAGCTGGCGGTTTTGGCGGCGAAATCACGCCGGGTGATTTCACCCGAGCGGACGAGTTTGCTGGCGAGTTCCTGTTTCATGGGAGGGTGCGCGTGTGGTGTTGGGTTGGGCTGTCTTGCTGAATTAAATGTCTTACTGAATGAAAATGAACTGCTGCGTGTTCAGCAGCGAGAACACCAGGTCCTCCATGCTGGTGAGGCCGCTGTCCTGCGCCTTGAGCCAGACCGCTTTCTCAGCAGCCGTGGGCTTGCGGGAGAGGATCGTCATGTAGGCGGCGTCCACCTTGTCATCTGCATACGGGGCCTTGTTCACGGTGAGCATGAGCTGGCTGTACTTGTGGATGATCTGCGGCAGCAGGCTGCCATTCATCAGCGCCAGCGCCTGCGGCACGCTTGCGTCATTGTTCGCGTTTTCGATGGTCTCGCGGTCGCTTTGGCCAAACTCACGCAGGTAGTGCCCGCGCGGAGCGGGGCTTTCCTGCTCGGCGGCACGCAGCGTGTCGCGGCTGATCTTCGCCCGGTTGCTGATGTACTCCTTGCGCTCCTTTTCATCCTTGATGCCAAAGAAGTCCGCCTCTTCCGCGTAGGCGTCATGCACCTTGTCGGCCACGGCCTTCAGCTCTTCTTTGCTGAGCTCCTTGCGGTCATACCCGGGGATGAGGATCTTTTCCGCCTTGGCTCCATTCGCCATCATCATCATGTCCCCGCCGCCGCCCATCATGGCCGGAGCGGAGTCGCCACCAGCACCGCTGTTCTTCGTCAGAGAGACGGTCTGGTAGGGCTTGCCGGTGACTTTCTCAAAGAGCTTCTTTTCCCCTGGAGCGATGACCTCCGCATACGTCACGCGGCGGCCTTCGTTCTGAATGCGGTTCACCTCGTCGCGGATGACGTCCGCCTTTTTCTTCAGCTCATCCGCTTTTGCCAGGGCGGCCACCTTGGCGGGGCCGTCCGGCATGGCCTCAGCCGCCTCGCGGGCTTCCTTGGTCGCGGTGCGCGCCGCGGTGAAGAGCTTCTGCTGCACATCGGTGCGCTCGCGGTTCCTGCTGTAGATGTCCGCAGCTTTCTTGAGCCCCGCCAGCGCCTCTTCAGGAGAGAGAGTCTCCATGCCATCCGCGATCTTCTTGGCCTGTAAAATGCGCTGCTCCATGACGTCGCGATTCGTCTGGTTGATCATGTCCGGGCTGGGATTGACCAGCGTGACAAAGGAGTCCCACATCTGCTCCGCGCTCATGCGGCGCAGCAGCGGCCCGGTGAAGTGATACACATTCCCCGGTGCATGCTCCTCACGCGTGACCTGCGCCTGATACGCCTTCGTGTTGTAGAGGATGCGTAGCACGCCTTTCATGTCATATTTCATGTCCACCAACAGCTTTTCCATCTGCTTTTCCATGTCAGGAATCATCGGCACCGTGGTGTCCATGAGCTCATCCAGCGGCTCGATCAGCGCCAGGCCAAACACGCGCTTCCACAGGCGGTTGGCGATCACTGTGGTAAAGCGCGGATTCTCCGGGCTCGTCATCCAGCGCGCGTAGGCCTGCAGCGGCGTTTCACCATTTTGGGTGATGCATTCATGCCCCATCATCGTGCCCGGCTCCACGGCGGACTTCGGCTTGGCGTCGCTGTACTGGTAGTCATGCGGCAGCGTCGGCTTGCGCTCGCGGTTGCTCACGGAGGTGTAGCGCATCGTGTCCCGCACATCCTGCATGGCCTGCTGGTAGCCGCGCTGCTCGAGGCGGAGCTTCTGGCGGGCTTCCTCGCGCTTCTTGTTCACTTCCTTCATCTGTTCCTCGAAGCTCTTGAAGTCGGCGGTGTACTTCTTCTCCAAGGCGTCTTTCTCGTCCTTGGACAGCTTGCCCTTGAAGTTGGGGCGCTGCGGCCTCTGCGGCTCCTTGATGGAGGCGCGGATCGCGTTTTCCTTTTCGCGCAACAGCTCGCCCACACCGCCCATGGTATCGCCCGCATAGTCCTGCGTTTGCACGCCAAAGGTGAAGGCGGCCATCTTGAAAAACTGCATCTGCGACCACTTGTCAAAGGGGTGGTTGTGGCACTGCGCGCACTCAATGCGCGTACCCAGGAAGACGCGCACCGTGTTCGCCATGTTGTCCAGCGGCATGCCGCGATCCCGCATGTAATAGCCAATGGCACCATTGTCCCAGGCCTTGCCCTGCGCCGCCACCATCTCACGCACAAACTGGTCGTAAGGCTGGTTCTTGCGCAGGCTGTCTTTGACAAAGTTCGCGTAGGCCGCGCCGGTGATCGCCCCCGTCTGGTTTCCATTGGAAGTCACACGCAGCACATCGGCCCAGTAATTGAAAAAATGCTGCACATAGGCCTCGGAGGCGAGCAGCTTGTCGATCAGCTTGCTCCGCTTGTTAGCTTCTTTGGAGTTCAGAAACTCCTCCGTTTCACGGGTGGTCGGGATGCGGCCGATGACGTCCAGATAGATGCGACGCACAAAGGTGTTGTCGTCGGTCTGCGGATTGCCCTGCAGTTTGTTGGCCGCCCAGTCTTTGGCCAAAGTCGCATCGATCTGCTTCGCGGCAGTCGCAGTGTCCATCTGGCCCGCTGCCCTCGCGGAAGACAGCGAAACGAATGCAAGGAGGGGAAGGACGAAGATTTTCTTCATAATCGAACAAACGTGCCAAAGGCCCAAGTTTTTCATCGTCCTTTACAATCATTGCAGAATCCCAGCGCGGCAGTCGGGACTGGGAGCGCCGGTTTTTTAACCGGCTCTGGCGTGTCCCCCCTGATTCACGCACCCCCCCCCCCGCTTCAACTGACGTGAACTCAAGGATCGAGCACTAGCACGAACGAGACCTCCCAACCCCGGGCTTTTCACTCTCCCCGCTCAGCCCGCCGCTTCACCGTGATCTGGTAAATCCCCTTGCGCAGCGTCCCGACGTTAAAATTGACGATCAAACCGGTGTTGAAGCGTCCCAGCCTGACCTTGGACTCCAGCTCCTGCTGCTCCAGCCGGCTGATTTCTTCCTGCGCACGCACCAGTAGCAGCAGTGAATCACCCACCACAAAGTCCAGCCGCGTCGCCGTCTGCACCCTGCGCCCATGGTACTCAAACTCCAGCGCCACCTGCCGTTTGAAATCAAACTCCAGCTCCCGCAGTTCGATGGCCATGCACTCCTCATACGCGTCTCGCGTCAGACCCGGCCCCAGCGCGCGATGCACATTCATGCAGGCACCGATGACGAGATGCGGCAGGTCAGCGGCGTTCATGGGGCCGTGGGTTGCAGCGTGTCTTCTCCCAGGATGCCGTAGATCTCCGCTGTGGTGCTCTGCTTGTGCGTGGTCAGCCACTGGTCCATGGCGGCAGAGAGCCGCGCCTTCACCTCGGGATAGCGTGCCTTCACATCACGCTCGCAGTGGGCATCTTCACGCACATCAAACAGCCGCTCGATCGAATGCTCCACCCCCGGCGTGCGGATGTACTTGAAGCGCTCCGTGCGAACGCAGTGCTCCTTGGTTTTCAGCACCGCATCCTGAAACTTGTCCTTGAGCACAAAGTGGAAATCAAAGGACGGATCAATGAAGGTGGTCTCATCCATCGGCGGGATGAAGAGCGGCTCTTCCCCCGGAATGGTGCGGCGGAAGAAAAGGTAGCTGGTCTCACCAAAGAAGGCCATCCCAAGGCTCTTCTTCTCACCACGGATCACCGGTGCCAGGCTCGTGCCCTCAAAGCGCGGCTGCGCAGGTGCGCCCACGAGATCCAGCAGCGTGGGCGCAAAATCCAGCGTGCGTGCGATCTGCGCATGCCGCTGCGGCTTCTCCACCCCCGGCACATAAAAAATCGCCGGTACATGATTGGCCTGATCTCCGCCATTGAAGGTGGTGCCATGCCCAAAGGTGCAGTTCGGCTCAAAGAGATCATCCCCATGATCTCCGGTGACCAGGATGATCGTATCCTCCATCAGTCCCTGCTTCTCCAACTCCGCCACCACGCGTCCCACGGAATCGTCAAACATGCGCACGCAGCCGTCATACAGCGCCGTGATCTGCTCCACCTCCTGCGGCGGCAGCTTGCTCCACTTCTCATTAATGTCCGTGCCGCCGATGAATTCGTCCACGTTCAGCGCCAGCTCATGCTTGTGCGGGCCATCATACTTCGGGTCCGTCCACAGCTTCGCGTAATGCGTGGGCGTCTTGTACGGCAGATGCGTACAGGAGTAGTAGCCAAACAGCAGGAACGGCTTCCGGTCTTCCGCACGCTGCTTCAGCCGGTCGATCACCTGGTCCGTCACCACCTCCGGCGTCATGTAATTGGCAAAGGACTTCAGCTTCGGAAACAGCATGTGACCCACGCGGTTGTCGAAAAACAACGGCAGGATCTGGTGGTGCAAAAACACCACCTCGCTCATATACACCCGGAAGTTGTCGAAGTCGGAGACAATGATCTTCTCAAAGCCCATCGGCAGTTCATTAAAACCGCACGCGCACCAGTCACCGATCACCGCCGTGTCATAACCCAGGCGCTTCAACTCCTCCCCCAGCGCAGGCGCTTCCAGATTCGCCTGGTCCACCATCGCGCGGCTCGGGAACATGTGCCTCACCCCGTGCGTGTGTGGATACTGCGACGAAAACAAGCTCGTCAGCGATTCCAGCGTGGAGGCGATCGGCGTCAGACAGCGCTCAAAATTCACCCCCTTCGCCGCGATGCGGTCGATGTTTGGCGACGTCAGCCGGTGGTAGCCATTGCACGAAAGATGATCCGCCCGCAGCGAGTCCGAGCCGAGGATGACGATGTTCTTCGGCCGCTTCCTCCCACCCGCCAGCCCTTCCACCTCCGGGGCACGGATCACCCCGTACCCGCTCACCACAAACAATGCCAGCACACCCGCCACCGCCGCAAAGCTGAACAGCAGCGGTCGCGCCGCACGGGTAAACCACCGCCTAAGTTCGAAGAGATAAAACCCCGCTGCAGCCACCAGCGCCGCCAGCGGAAACACCTGTGTGATCAGCCCATGCACCGCATCCTGCACTCCGGTGCCGCACACCCGCCCCAGCGCATCGTACCAGCCCAGCAGGTAGCTATAGTCACCGAAATACGGCTTCTCCAGCATCAGCTTGAAGATGAAAAATCCATACAGCAGCCCCGCAAACAGCAGCGTGCGCCACACCACGCCCCACCGCGCAAAGATCCGCACCTTGCCCCACAGCCGCACCAGCGGATAAATCAGCAGCACATAGCCCGCCGCCACCAGCAGGTAGCCTTTCAGCACCACCAGGTTGCTCCATACCAGATACCACCAGTGATGCTGCAGCGCCACCTCCGAGAACCGGTTGTTAAAGCCGTACGAGTTGCCCGCAAAGCTCAGAATCGCGCTCATATACCACGCCACCAGCGTGCCAAAAACAGTCAGCACGACAATTTTCAGAATATGACGACGTTTCAAAGCAGGAGGCGGCATGCAGGAGGGGCGGAAGACTACACCGCTACCCGCGCCCCTCCACCAGTATCTCTCTCCGCCCCGCAGCATCCAAGACCCCGCCGCATTCGTCATTCCTGTTCAATCGGGCTTCGGCAGCCGCATTCCCGTCGTCCGTTCATGCGGGAAATAATGCTCACGATGCGAACGCCCGTGCCCGATCGGATCCACCACACGCCAGAAATCATCCACCTTGGTCTGGGTTTCAGCGCAGCCCGTCAGCAGGCAGATTCCCAGTAGAATGATCCAATAATGCGTCGCTGTCATTTCATCTCACTCTGAGATAGATGCTCACACGGTTCAAGCATTGCTTCATCCCCAGCCCCTGATTGCATGCATCACCAGGGCGCACCTGGTCCCGTTTCCCACCGCCCGTCGCTCTGCCACCCACGCCGGGCATTTGCGCCCAGCGGTCTCGCACCATGGGAGACTCCGCTAAAAATTCATGGGAATCTGCGAAGCTTCCACCGATAACGCGGGCGGGATGACGCGGCGGAAATCGTCCAGCGACACCGGCTTGGTGAGGAACGCGTTCATGCCGCATTCCCGGCACTCCTCTTTGACTCCGGTCAGGGCGTGGCCCGTCATGGCGATGATGGCAGGCTGGTGCTTGAGCTGGAAGTTCCCGCGGATGCGGCGCGTGGCCTCCACCCCGCCCATGACAGGCATCTGCAGATCCATGAAGACGATGTCATACCCCCCTTGCGCCACCATACTCACGGCTTCTTCACCATTGTTGGCGATGTCCATCCGCACATAGCCCAGCCGCTGGAGCAGCATCGTGGCGATCTTCTGATTCAAGGGTTGATCCTCGACGAGGAGGATATGCGCCGGGTGCTGGCTGGCAAAGTTGTCCGCCTCCGCTTTGGCCGCCTTGGCGATTGCTCGATTGGTGGCATGCGAGACGTGAATGTCATGCCCGCCAGCGGCTGCGCGCGCGGCACCTTGATCAGACATGGCCGGAGGCGCGGGCGTCTCCAGCACCGAGGGGGAATCAAATGTGGCACCCATCGGCTGTACCATCGCTTGCACGTGCGCCATCGGCTGTATCGTCATCATCGGCTGCACCGTCGTCTGGGGTTGGAAGTAAGGCGGCGGTGGCTGCTGCTGTTGCACGGGTGTGGTCATCGGACGCAGTACGGGCCCAGGCGCGGGCACCGTCGCAGGCCTGCCCGCGGGTGCCTCCAAGGTGACCATCGGAGCGAGGATCACCCGGCGCGGCATGCGATAGAGTTCCGCCATCGTGCGCAGCAGTTCACGGCGTTTGATCGGCTTGGACAGCCGCGCGTGGCGACTGCCGGCGGGCGGGCTGAAGCGGTCCCGGTCCAGCTTCGCGCTGGTGATCGACATGATAGTGATGATCGCGGTGCCACGCATAGCGGCGGCATTCAGCATGAGCACGGCCTCCTCATGCCTCAGACCTGAGACATCGAGGATGAAAAGCCCGGCTTCTTCGATCACTGCATCCAGTTCGGAAAGAGAGCGGTCACGCAGCAGTCTCACCGTCATCCCCCATTGCATGAGAGACTGGTTCAGCACCTGCAGGGTCGTGGGATGCGCGCTGTACACCGCCACCGGCCGCGTCTTGACCACATCCAGCCAGGCCAGCTCTTCCTCACGCGATTCATCATCCGGGGCAACGGTGAGCGGTAGCTCAAAGAAGAAGTCGGACCCCTTCCCCTCTTCGCTCACCACGCTGATCTCTCCGTTCATGATCTTGATGAGTTTTTTGGAAATGGCCAGGCCAAGGCCGGTGCCACCATACTTCCGCGTCGTGGAGGTGTCCGCCTGATTGAAGGCCTGGAAGAGCATCCCAATTTTTTCCGGTGGAATGCCGATGCCCGTGTCACGCACGGAAAAATGCAGCAGCGTCCTGTCCCCCTGCGGCGTCTGGCGTGAAACCTGGCGCACCAGGATCAGTATCTCTCCCTTCTCGGTGAACTTGATGGCGTTGCCAACGAGATTGACGAGGATTTGTTTGATGCGCTGGAAATCGCCCAAAATCTTACGTGGCAGCGCCGCGTCGATGTGGACATTCAGCTCGATGTTTCTCTCCGCCGCCTTGTGGGTGAAAACATCCGTGGTTTCGCCCAGCAGTTTCTCGATGTCCACCGGCAGCTTTTCCATGTCCATCTTGGCGGATTCGAGCTTGGAAAAGTCGAGGATGTCGTTGATCACATGCAGGAGCGATTCACCGCTGCTGCGGATCATGCGGATCAGCTCCTCCTGCTCAGGGTCCAGCCCCATCTCAATCAGCAGGCTGGTGGTGCCGATGATGCCGTTCATCGGCGTACGGATCTCATGGCTCATGTTGGCCAGGAAGCTGCCCTTCGCAGCGGTGGCGGTTTCCGCCTGCCGTTTGGCGGCCTCGTATTCCACCAGCAGCGTGTGCTTGCGCTGGTCATCCTCCTGCACATGGGAGATCATCGTGTTAAACTCCTGCTGCACCAGGTCCAGGTCATCACTCCCGCTCGCGGGGACACGGACATTGAGATTTCCCGAGCGCATGGCGCGGAAGGCGTCGATCAGCGCATGGGTCTTCTTCGTGATGCTCCGCCCGATGATGTAAAAGCTGAACACCGCCAGGGCAAGCCCCACACAGGCGCCGAGAATAGGCACGGTAAGACGCTGCGCATTGAAAAGATGCCGAAGCTGTACCAGCGGCTGACGCGCGATAAAGGCCCCCGCCACGTGCCCGCTGCGGGAGTACAGCGGCGCAGCGCTGATGAGCCAGTGATCCCCGCCGTTGACCTCCAGATTTCGGCTGTCGCTCGTGTCATCCATCACCAGCGTGCTGCCTGCCATCACCCTGTAGATGAGATTGTCCATGTGCACAGGAGACGGCTCATCGATGACACAATTCTGGCAGCCGGGAATGATGGTGATGGGCGGCGACTTCGCCATCGGCGGGGAACCACCGTCAGCCGTCTGCCGGGGTGCCACCACCTCCACCTGCAGGCCGAGATTTTGCAGGGCAGGTGGGATGTCCACCGTCTGCAGCCTCATCCGCATGCGCGTTTCGTTCTCCCAGTTCAGCGGGGCCACTCCCGTGAGCTCCCCCTCGCTGAGCGCCTGGCGGTTCAGTTCCATCTGTCCTGCCAGCGCCGCCGCACCGAGGTAGGAACTCTGCACAAAACGCAGCGTGATGAACTCCTGCCAAAGGAAGCCCGCTGCCGTCGCCCCCGCCCCCACCAGCACGGCAAACATGCCGAGCAGCGTGAAGCGGTTGGCGATCTGAAAATTAAACCTCATGAGATAGCGCCAGGTTTGAAGGCCGAGTAACCCGACTCCGCCCCATCCGATTCCTGTACCATGGCCCGCCGCACCGCCAGACAAAGGCTCTCTAGATTGAAGGGCTTGTGCAGCACATCCACAAAACCAATCGCCTGGCACAAGTCCTTCACATCTTCTTGAAAATAGCCGCTGCAGGCGATGACGGGCAGCCGCGGATCACAGGCACGCAGCCATTCCAGCACCTCAAATCCCGAGGCGCCGCCTGGCATCGTCAGGTCCAGAATCGCAGCCGTAAAGCGCTGCCCCTCCTCCACGCCCACGCGCAAAATTTCCAGTGCCTCCTCCCCGCTGCGGCAGGCCACGGCTTCAAAACCGTGCGCTTCCAGCACCGCCTTTCCCACGGCTAGCACATGGGGTTCGTCATCAATGAGAAGAACGCGTGCGATGGCACGCGAGGCAAAATCACGAGTCATAAGCTGGGTGGTCGGGGACATGGCGTTTAAGAGTTGAATGGTTGAAATTTTTCCCGCCGGTTTTACATCGCGGTGTAGCTGAGACATTTGATTTCATCGAGAGACGTATGTCCGCCGATGACCTGCTGCAGGCCTTCCTGATAGAGTGAACGGTAACCATTTTTGAAGGCGGCGGCGCGCATCGCGCTCAGTGGAGCCCCTTCCTCAATGAGGTCGCGCAGTTCATTGTTCACCTCGCACAGCTCCATCAGTGCCACGCGTCCGGCATAGCCCGTACCATGGCACTCATCACAACCACGGGCGGTGTAAATGGGCGTGGTGATCGGCTGGGTGATGACTGCCTGCTTGGCCATCAGATCCTGCACGTCCTGCGGTGCCTGCATGGGCTGTTTGCAGTAGGAGCACAGGCGGCGTGACAGACGCTGCGCCTGGCTGAGGGCCAGTGAATCTGCCAGCAGATATTTTTCCACCCCCATCGACAGCAGTCGTGACACCGCCCGCAGCGAGTCATTCGCATGCAGCGTGGTCAGCACCAGATGGCCCGTGAGCGAGGCGTTCACCGCCGCGCCCGCCGTTTCCGCATCGCGTGACTCACCGATCAGGATGATGTCCGGGTCAGCACGCAGCAGGGAGCGCAGCCCGTTCGCGAAGTCGAGCCCGCGCGCGTTGTTGGTCTGCGTCTGATTGATCCCTTCGATTTCATATTCGATCGGGTCTTCAATCGTCTGGATGTTGACGCTCTCATCATTCACGCTGTTCAGCAGTGCATACAGCGTGGTCGTTTTACCAGAGCCGGTGGGCCCCGTCACCAGCACCAGCCCCTGGTCGCGCTGCATCGTGCGCGTGAGGATTTCGATCTGGCGCTGCGAGAGATTGAAATCCGACAAACGCTTCACCCCGTCCTGTTTGTCCAGGAAGCGCATGATCACCTTCTGGAACTCACGCCGCGTCGGCACCGCAGCGACACGGACATCCACCCGGCGCCGGCCGATGGAGAGCGACATGCGTCCATCCTGGCACTCCTGCCGGTTCTGGCTCATGCCCGCGTAGTTTTTCAGCAGCGCCACATAGCGGTTGAGCTGGCTCTCCGGCGCGGTCATGATGGTCTTCATCGTGCCGTCCATGCGTGCACGGAAGCGCGTGAAGCTGTAAAATTTCTCCACGTGCAAGTCGGAGGCGCGGCAGCGGATGGCGGTGAACAGCGCCCATTGCACCAGTTGCTCCGGCTCGGTGTTCGGGTTCTGTGGATTGATCCGCGCCATGTCTTCAGGGGAAATTTCCACCACGCTGGAATCATCCGCCACGGAGAGCGTCGTCCCGTCCATCGATGCCACCGCGCTGGGGTCAAAGGTGGCTCCTGCACGGTTGATCGCTTCACGAATGCTCGCCAGATCCGCCAGCACCGGCACGATCTTCACGGCCGGGTTGCCCATGGACAGCCATTCATCCTCAAAAGCGTAGCAGTCGCTGCTCTCACTCAGCAGGAAGACCACCTGCTTGCCGATGTAGAGCGGATACACATTGTGCCGCTCCAGCAGCGGGATCGGGAAAAAGGTCTGGCGCTGCGCCTCGGTGGCGCTGTACACCAGCGTGCGGCAGCCGCTGACAAGGTGCTGCAGTGCGATGCCCATGTTCCTCTGCACCACGTTGAAATGCGTGACTGTCAGCGTGTCCGACTTCCCTTTCTGGGCCTCGTAAAAGCCTTTCAGCTTGGTGATTTCCGCCGGCTCGTACGGATAGTGCTCCTGCAGCCACTGAAACGTGCCCTCCAGCCCCAGATCCGCAAACACCTGCGGCTGCAGCTGCTCCATCGCGTTCGACTGGGAGATCGGCATCTGGCCAAAGCGCTGCACCAGATCCTTCCGCGTGTTTTGGTACTGCTCCGGCGTGACCAGCACGCGGATGGTGAGGAAGTGCGGCACTCCCCACAAATCCCCCGCCCGTGGATTGTGGTGCGCCATCACCAGCAGCGGGCCGATCGTCGTCACCGGCAGCCACGGATCCGCTACATACGGCACCCGGCCCAGCTTGCGGATCAGCCGCTCCGCATCAGGAGAGCAGCTCTCACGCAGCAGCGTCACCGGAAGCATGCCATGCTGCAGCGCCAGACCTTCGATCGATTGAATCGCCAGGATCGCCGTCTGTCGCGCCTCAACTATCGTGTTTGGCGGATTACTCGCAGCACCAAAGGATTTTGGTGCTGGCGGGTTCGTTGGGATCTGTAAGGTAGCAGACATGAGGTGTGGCTCTTGGCAGGATCAGCGTCCCGCCATTTGGAAATTCGGCGGAAAAACAAACGCCGTGGTGAAGTCGGTGCCTTCGAAATTCATCAGTATGCCCGTGCCGCTCTGCCCGGGCATGAGCAGTTCATACAGTTTGCCCGTCCACCGCAGACGATAATCGGTGGAGTCGCTGGAGGCAACCGGGCTGTACCGCGGGTCCATGTAGGGAGAGCCAGACTGTGCGCGGTTGATGTTGGGATCGCGATATTGCAGCGTGCGCAGAATGACCAGTTCATCCGCCACGCCTCCATCCATGCGCGCAAATACCATCTCGTAGTTCTGCTGCGCGAAGCGGTACACCGCCTGGTTCAGCATCTCCTGCCGCGCCGCTGCCACCGCATCTTTGGCACCCCCTAGATATTGTCCAAACGATTGCACCGCGAGGCCCGCCAGCACCCCCAGCATGGAAATCACAATGACCATTTCCGTCATCGAAAACCCGCTCTTTCTGCTGGCTGGCAGAAAGGTGGTGCGGTTTCCTCGTTGGAAGGTGGGAGTCATACCAGAATGCGTCAGTATAAAATGGTTCCAGTCGGACTTGTCAGCGCGACCTTGGTCATCGACGTAATCGAAGGCGCAAAAGTCACTGAGTAGCCGGACGGCAGATAGGCGGTCAGCGTCGTCTCTGCAAAAGCGAGGTAGGGGCGCAGGAGCGTGTACTTGGAATCCGAAGAAGCCGCAGACGCCCAGTCCAGCGCCGCCTGCGTACGGCCCCTCACCTGGATGAAGCTCGCTTGCGCCAGGTTCAGCGACTCTGCCCGCGCGATCGCCAGATTGCGTTCGCTGTCACCCCGCATGCGGGTCACGGAAGGGATCGCCATGAAGGCGATGATGCCGATGATCGACACACACGCCATCATCTCCACCAGCGAAAAGCCGCGGAGGAAGGAAGATGTTTTTGGATTGGGAGTGTGCATGGGAAAGTTCTGCGGGAGCCCTCATCATTGATTAACCAAATCCACGTGCGGAAAATCCCCGCTCTGCCAGTCAGGCAGATTCAGATACTGTTGCGCATTGGCCAGGGAGGCGGTTTGAAGTTGATTGGCGTTGGTCGTGTAGTCCGCAAAGTGATCCGCCGTTGTCTGGTCCAGGAACCCCGCTCGCAGCGTAGGGTCTGGCGAGGAGGCGTTCGGAATCAGCAGATTGAAACGCGCCTGGCTGGTGGACAGCGCATTGTACGTGGTGCGCACATTTTCGAGGCTGCGAAACTGCGCTGTGGTGCCCACGCGCATCTGCCCCATCACCCAAGCAGTCAGCGCGCTCTGCACCGAAGCCTGCTGCTGCCTGCCCATGACACGGTTCGCGTCGCGTGAGGCGTTTGAAATCGCCGCCACCACAATCGACGACATGATGCCGATGATGGCGATCGTGAAGATGGCCTCAACAAAGCTGAACCCTGCCCTTCTCTGTTTGCGAATTGTCATGTTTATAATCAGCGCCGCCTTGTTTTCTGTTGCAAAAAAACCGCCGGGGAGTCACCTCCCCGGCGGACGTAGATCGTCCGAAACTGAGTTTAAATCCCAGCGCCGGGCGCGTCAGCAGCTTTCTTAGAAAGTTGCGCCTGGAACATACTTCACCTGATTGTTGGCGGCGTCCCAGCTAAGGTAGGCAGCAGCAGCAGGGATTTCCGTCGAGTTGATCTGGCCCGAGGTGAACGTCTTGCCGGCGAAAGCACCGGTGGATGGGCTCACGCCAGCCATGGCGAGTTGGATGATGGCAGAACCGTCGGCAGGACTGCCAAGGCTAGCACCAGCGGCGACAGCGGCGTTGAGCACGGAAGCAACGGTCTGAGCATTGCGCTTGGCCGTGGCGTCTTTGGCGCTCTGGTTCAGGTTGCCGATGTTCGGAATCGCGATCGCGGCGATGATGCCGATGATGGCGATGACGACGAGCATTTCCACGAGGCTGAAGCCAGCTTTGCGGGAGGTGTTAAGCTTGATGTTTTTCATAGTGTTGTGTGTGTGTGTGTTTGGCTGTTGGTATTGATTCGAGGTCGCTCAGCTTTGTGGAAGTTGTTCAGCCTCGAATTATAGAAATTGTAGTTCGCACTGAAATTATATTCAACACAATTTTTCATATTTTTTACAATTTTCACAAATTACTTTGGAAAAACGCTTCGTGTTCACACGCTTTTACGATTGAGAAAAATCTCTCCTTCCCGCGTGTAGTCCTTTCAGGGCTTCGATCAAAATAACGCGATGCCCATATGATTGCGTCATATCCTCAGATTTTGCCCAATCTGGTCGCTTGCTTCATTCCATGTTTTACGTGGCTGGGATCCGAAAGACTGGGAACTCGCTCGGAACTCCTACGACAACACCATCTGTGCCAAAGATTTCCTGCTGGGCAGTTTGATCAACGAATTGGGGAAAGGGGGCAGGCTTCCTCCTGGCTGTTGTATGTCTCGGACCACGGTAAAAGCACCTCCGCCGCCCGCTTTGGGAAATTCATGCACGGCATGATCACCCATCAGGTCGTCGAGGTGCCCATGCTCATGTGGGTCTCCCCTCTCTATGAGCAGGCCCATGCCGGCAAACTCGCCGGCTTGAAGTCCCACCTCGGCCCCCCCCTTCAGCGCCTCCTGCACCTTTCACACCCTGCTCGACATGGGCGGCCTTGCCTGCCCGGACTTCAAGACCCTGCACAGTGCGGCCTCTCCACACTTTGCTTTAGGCGCGCGTCTGGTAGGCAACGCCAGCGGCGTGGTCTTTGATTACGGCGTACACTTCCTCACTCAGCCCGCTGACGTACGGGGGGGAGGCGGGGCAGACTTCCGAAACGACTTAAAATGTCGCGTCCAGAACGCAGTAAAGCCCTCCCGCTCCTATAGACACAGGAGATATTAGTTTGCCGTCCACAATTTTATAGTATTTATTAGATAGTATGAAATTTAAAAACCTCTTGAACACCCACCTTCTCAAAGAGATCCTCCGCGATTACCGCGTCTGGATTTCGGTCTTCCTGGCCATTAATTTAATCAACCTGCCCAATCTCGTCCTCTGTTTTGTCCCCTATTTTTCATGGGTGCCCACCAAGTTCTGGCCCTTCAGTCTGGCCTTGACCCTGCTGGCTTGTGTTTTTGGTCTGCGTGTCCGTCTCATGCTCTGGCTGGTGTTGCCATTGCTCTTGCTCGTCCCGGGCTGCCTCGCCTGCCTCATTTCCATTTACAACCTCCCCACCACCTTCTTGTTTCTGGCGCTCCTCGAAACCAACCCGACCGAGATGTCCGCCATGCAGTCTCAGGTCATTTACACCGGACTGGGCACCTTGCTCCTGGTCATGTTCTATGTCTGGTTTGTGAAAAACCGCGTTCCCGCCAGCTTCCGTCTGGGGCCGGTGGCACGCGTTTTGGTCCTCCTCACGCTTCTTGGCCCAGTCGTCTCCGACGTGCTCTCGCACGGCCCGCTGGTTTGTGAGATCCACTTCAAGCAGCGCCTTCTCTCGACTTTTCCATGCTCCACGTTTTACGGTGCCTATGAGGCCTTCGACATGCGCGCCCGCGTGCAGAGCCGCAAAGGCGTGGCTGAAAATCTGGCCCTCACCCAGGCACCCGAGTTTCGCGATGATCCGCAGCGCCAGGTGCACATGCTCGTCATCGGTGAAAGCGCCAGCAAAAGCTGCTTCGGCCTTTATGGGTACGACCGCCAGACCACCCCGATGCTGGAGCACACCCCCGGCCTCATGCCTTTCCGCGATGTATCCAGCACGGCCACCTTCACCCTGCTGGCCGTGCCCGCATTGCTCACCGCCACCCCCGCAGGCCAGGTCCTCGAAGCCACCCGCCAGGCCAGCATCCTCTCGGCCTACAAGAAGGCAGGCTTTCGTATATACTGGATTTCCGCACAAAGAAAGCACGGCACCTTTGACACCGTCACCTCCATCTTCTCTGGAGACGCGGATGAATCCGACTTCAAAGGCGGGGCGTTCGACACCGAAGGCTCCGGCGCCTACGGAGGCGTGACGGATGTCAGCCTTCTGCCCAAGGTGCGCAGCATTCTGGAACGCGGAGAGCCCAAGGTGCTCTTCTTGCTGCATACCATCGGCAGCCATGGCCCCTACGCCTACCGCTACTCACCTAAGCTCGCCCGCTTCCCTGCGGACCAGCAGGCAGCCACGGATGCCCTGAACCGCATTTCCGCAGGCACCTCCACAGATCCGCACGATCTCGAACTCGTCCAGAACTCGTATGACAACACCATCTGCGCCACCGACTTCCTGCTCGCCAATCTCATTAACGACCTGAAGAATCTCAATGCCTCCTCCTGGCTCTGCTATGTGTCAGATCACGGAGAAAACACCTCCACGGCCATCGTGGGAAAATTCATGCATGGCCTCGTCACCCGCCAAGTCGTGGAAATCCCCATGCTCATGTGGACCTCTCCCCGCTATGCCCAAGACCACCCGGACAAGGTGGCAGGCCTGCAGTCCCACTTGGCCATCCCCTTCAGTGCCTCCTGCACCTTCCACACCTTGTTGGACATGGGGGGCCTCTCCTGCCCTGACTTCAAGAAAGAATGGAGCATCGCCTCCCCCAGTTTCTCTCCCGGCCCGCGCTTGGTATGTGACACTTATGGGCAGCTCATCGACTACGACAAAAAATTCCCCGTCCGCACGAACGCCAGCCACCTGCCCCCTCCCTCCAGGGCACCCACGCCAGAGATCGCCACAAGCGCCCCACGTCCTTGAAGTATCCAGCTCCCAAAGCTGTCGCCCCTGAACCAGCACCCACATGATGCTTGGCATTGAGTTGATGAGCCCGCCTCTTCGCTAGGACGACTCGCTCAGACTCGGCAGCTTTGTTTCGTCCGCGTTCTGCCACCTGTGTCCGTCGAGTTCCACTCGCCACCTCACCCCAACGAGGCCACATTTCCTCACCTCATGACCTCCCTCCTCATGCCCGCGCTCCTGCTCCTCGCGTTGCTCAGCACCTCCGCCATCTCAGCCGAACCTGCCGGTAGCCCCGTCCTGCCCCCCGCCGTGGTCATCCCGCCAGAGGTGCACGAGATCGCCCCGGACCAAGTCGTGCGCCAGCTCGTCGATCACCCCGACACGCTCATCATCGACGTCCGTACCGAGGACGAGCGCCACACGCGCGGCTACCTCCTCAATTCACTGCACCACGACTACTTCCACGGCCAGCAGACGCTCGATGCCCTGGCCAAGCTCGACAAGACCAAGCCCTGCATCGTCCACTGCGCCATCGGCGGTCGTGCCCAGCTCATCGCCGTGCAGATGCACCAGCTCGGCTTCAAAAACATCCTCCTCCTCAAAGGCGGCTTCAACGCCTGGACCGCCACCGGCCAGGCCATCGCCAAATAAAGCAGCACAAGCCTCCGGCTTGTCTCTGGATCAAGGCACCTCTGCCCTTTTCATTTCCAGCCTCTCCCCGCACCGCATCACCCGATTCGCCTGCCCCAGCCTTTCGCACGCCGTCACAAATTCGTCCGTCGTCTCCGTGTTAAATTCAAACATGTCGTAGTGGCAGGGCACCACCAGCCTCGCCTCGCCTACCTTCCCCAGCGCTGCGGCCTCCGTGCCATTGAGGTTTCCCGCCACCCGCCGCTCCGGCCGGTTGCCATTGATCGGCAGCAGCATCAGATCACATGCAAATTCACGCACCATGCTCACGATGTCATCATGCCACAGCGTGTCTCCGCTGTGGTAGATCGTGAAGGGCCCGCACCGCACCAGAAAGCCCGTGTACAGGCAGTTGTCATTCTCATCACGCATCACCTCGTTGTGCTTGGCAATGATGCCACGTATCTCCCATTTGCCTTCGAAATACTTGTCGCGATCCCCCGTGCCGCAATACGTCACCTCGGCCTCCCCAAGCCGCTTCTGCGCCTCGGGAATGATCGCGTGCGGCACATACAGCCGAAAGCCCGGATTCGCCTCCGCCAGCGGCACCAGCGTCGCACCGTCCAGATGATCCGTATGCACATGGCTGGCCGTCACTCGCGTGATGCCCGTCAGCCGCCGCGGATCGATGCACCTCTCCGTCATCCGCACATGCGGCTTGTCCGTCGCCGCATACTTCTCCGTCAGTGAATCCGAGAGATACGGGTCAAACAGCAGCCTCTCTCCGGCCCACTGCACCAGAAAGCCGCTCTGCCCCAGCCACCACACATGCAGCGTGTCTTCGTCCGTGGAAGCCGCCGCCAGGTCCGCCAGCAGCGCCTCATCTTTTTGCAGGGCAGTGATCATGCTCCAAATTGAATCGCCGCGATTTTTTCCGCCATGTCATGGCTCGCGCAGAAGACCAGCTCCGCCGCCGCCGCGCGTGAGAGCCGCGCATGCAGCGCCACCACCCGCCCCATGCTCAGCCCGTCCACATACGCCTGCACCGGCCGGTGCTTCGGGTCGATGTTCCGGATCTCCACCGTCGTGTCGGGAGAAAGCAGCGCGCTCCGCCAGTGCGACGGCTGCAGCACGTTCGATCCCACCAGCAGCCACGCCGGCGTGTCCGCCAGCAGCGGTGCCGCACCCATGCTCCGCGCATACGCCGTCGAGCCCGCCGCCGTCGCCACCAGCGCCCCGTCACACACCAGCTTCGGGATGCGCCGCACATCATTCACCGTGATCTCCAGCCACGCCGACTGGCTCGTCGCGCGCTCCAGCCACGAGTCATTGAAGCCATACGCCGGATGCCTGCGCCCCTCCTCATCTTCAAATTCCAAAAACAGCATCGGCATCTGTCGGAAAATCACATCCCTCGGCGGAAACGAATGCGCCTTCACCTGCTCCGGCGCATTCAGCAAAAAGCCCAGGTTCCCCGCATTAATCCCGAAAAACGGCAGCCGCTTCCGCCAGTGCTCACGGATGCTCCGCAGCATCGCCCCATCCCCCCCGATCACATTGATAAAATCCGCCTCCCGTGCCTCCACCTGCCTGCCGTCCAGCAGCGCCGTCAGCTCACGTGCACGCGGGTTCGCCACATCCTCCTGCAGGAAAAATCTCGCATCCTCCAGCGTGCCCCGCGCCCAGTTCCCCGGCACCGGCGCACGATAGAGACCGTAGCGCGCCAGGTAGGCCTCCGCCCGCGGCGGCAACAGATCATGCACACACTTTCCATGGCTCAAATGCTCCCGGATCTCCGTGCTCGATCCCTCCACCTGCAGCTCGATCACCCGCGCATGCGGCGGCAGATCCTCCTTCGCCAGCATATATCCCGGCCGATGCAGCACCGCAAAATTCACCTGCTCCCACAGCGCCGCGCCACGCTCCCACACCCGTTGGATCAGCGATTCCCCCCGCGCACCGCCCACCACCAGATCCGCCCCCACCACATGCCACAGCTCCCCCTCCGCCTCAAAGCGCCGCTGCAGCTCATGATTCCGCGTGAAAGTCTCCTGCTCAAAGTCAGACAGATCCACCGTCACCCCCGCCAGCCCGCCAAACACCAGGTCCGCCAGCGCCGCCCGGTACACCGAAGGCACACTATTGTCCGTCTCCGGCTTGTCCGGCCGTGGCCCGCAGGGGATCACCCGCACCTCGTCAAACTCACGCGCCAGCCGCTCCGCGATGGCAGCATGGTGGCTCCCCGGTGGATTAAAACTGCCCCCAAAAATAGCGATCCGCTTTGGCATGCCCCCACCGTGGCAGGGCTCCAAACGAGTGCAAGCCCCCAGAGCCCTTCCACCCAAAAGTCTCGCCCCCCTTCCCCCAGACAAATGAAATCTTTACCCGCCTCAGCATTTTTCCACAGCCACCCCCGCCGCGTCATGCTACAATCACCGCCATGAGCTCCATCCTCACCCTCCTGCTCTTCGCCTTTACCGTCTCCTCCACCTCCGGCCCGCCCGCCGAAGTCACCCTCGATCCTTGGTCCTACACCGATCAGGATCTCTATCCCAGCGCCATCATCTCCACCGCCACGGTTGATTGGAATGGCGATGACCAGGACGCCGAAGACAAAAAGACTGCCGACGATCCCAAGCCCAAGAAAAAAGACATCCCCATCTATGGCGATGAAAACGGCTGGCTCGCCGTGGACCTCGCCGGCCTCCCCAAAAACGCCGAGGTCGAAGTCACCATCGCCATCGACGGCTTCCTCAAGCCCTCCACCTGGAAAGGCAAGATCACCCGCATCACCAAAGCCGGCGAAGCCCGCGTCTTCCCCAAGGCCATCTGGGACTACGACGCCCTTCTCAAAGTCCGCCAGCAGCGCCCTGTCAATGTCTCCTTCAAAGCCACCGTCAATGGTGTCGCCATCCCCGAAGACAACGAGACCTACGTCCTGCGTGCCCTCAATGACTGCATGTTCTACGTCAAGTATGACGAAGACAGCGAAGACTTCGATGATTTCTCCTGGCTCTTCGCCGCCTATGTGAACGAAAACCACCCTGAAGTGGACATCATCCTCAAAGAAGCTCTCGAAAGCGGCATCGTCACCGACTTCGACGGCTACCAGGACGACGACCCCAAAGCCGTCATGATGCAGGTCTTCGCCATTTGGAATGCCCTCCAGCGCCGCGGCATCAAATACAGCGACATCTCCCACACCACCCCCAGCAAAACCGTCGTCAGCCAGACCGTCCGCTTCCTGGATGACTCCATCAATGGCACCCAGGCCAACTGCGTGGACGGCTCCGTCCTCATGGCCTCCGTCCTCAGCAAGATCGGCATCACCTCCTACCTCGTCATGATCCCCGGCCACTGCTTCCTCGCCTTCGACCTCAGCGATGGCGACGATGCTAAACGCGTCGGCCTCGAAACCACCATGCTCGGCAACGACGAAATCAAATCCGTCGAAGAAATCGCCCATCTCACCGAGAAAGCCAAACTCGCCGAATTCAAAGCCTCTTATAAGACCTTCACCAGCGCCGTCAGCATCGGCAACGCCAACCTCAAAAAGTACAAAGACAAGCTCGACGACGACTCGGACGACGCCGACCCCGACATCCAGATCATCTCCATCCCCGACGCTCGCGATCTCGGTATCATGCCCATCTCGACTTACAGGGAGGTCAAGTAACCGCCTTCGCGAGTTCCTCAGGCATTCCTGTCCACGGAGCAAAAGCCGCGCTGAATTTCTTCAGACGCGGCTTTCGCTTTTAAGACGTTCGGGCCTGGAAACCGGCCCGGCTCAGACAACCGGCGGACGCCGACCGGAGACAAGCGAGATCAGAAACAGCACCAGGAACACCACAAAACAAACGTGGGCGATCCAGGTGGCCGTGCCAGCGACGCCAGCAAAGCCGAGCGCGCCTGCGATGAGTGCAATGATAAGGAAGGTAATGGTGTAGGATAACATAAGGGTGAGTTTGGTTACCCTTATTTCGCATGCCGTGAGAAATCCGGCTGTGCCTGCTTGTGGGCAGCCCCGCTTACGGCGGAGAGTGATCCTGCAGCCGCTGCCGTAAAATCTCAAGATCGAGAGGTTTCACGAAGTACTCATCAAACCCAGCCTCCGCAGCGGTGGCCCGATCACCGGGACTTCCATAACCGCTCATCGCAATCAAGAGGCACCCGTTCATCTCCGGCATGCCACGGAGCTGGCGCGCCACTTCAAAGCCATCCATGCCGGGCAGTCCAATGTCGAGCAGCACCACTCCCGGCGCAAATTCCGCTGCCGCAGCGAGCGCATCGGGGCCGGTGAAGACGGTCCGCGTGACGTGACCCCGGCGGCTTTGCAGCGCGGCCAAACTGCGTGCGGAGTCGGTGTTGTCGTCCACAATCAGCACGCGGTGGGACATTCCGCGTTTGTCGGGTTTCTCCACAAGAGGCGCGGCTTCAGGCGCGGTGCTGAGAATAGGCAGGCGCACGATGAATTCGCTGCCATGGCCCATCCCCGCGCTGCGGGCCTCCACGCTGCCACCATGCAGCCGCACCAGGCGCTGCACCAGACTGAGGCCGATGCCCAGCCCCCCATGCGTGCGGTCCAGTGCCCGGCTGGCTTGCACAAACAAATCAAAGACATGCGGCAGCAGATCAGGGGCGATGCCACAGCCGTCATCCCGCACGCACACGATCACCTCCGGCTGGTTGGCACGGGTGCCGCGCTCCGCGCTGATGGAAATGTGCGAGCCCTCACCGCTGTACTTGCAGGCATTGCTGAGCAGATTGCCAAACACTTGCTCCAGCCGCGTGGCATCGCCATCCAGAAACACAGGTTCATCCGGCAGCGCCAGCGTCAGCTCCTGATGCTGTGCGGTGCAGCGGGAGCGCAGCAGGCTCGTCGCGGCAGTGAGGATGGGCTCCAGTGCCACCGGCTCACGCCGCAGTTCGATCCGCCCCTCCGTGATGCGCGCCACATCCAGCAGGTCGTCGATCATGCGCGTCATGTTGTCGATCTGGCGGCTGATGAGCTGGATCGACTGGCTGCGCTCCTCCGCGCTGGCCTCCGCCTCCTGCAGCAGTTCCGTGGCATTGCGCAGGGGTGCCAGCGGGTTGCGCAGCTCATGCGCCAGCATCGCGAGGAATTCGTCCTTGCTGCGGTCCGCGCGCGCCAGATCCGCCACACGTTCGGCCAAAGTGGCCTCGATGCGCTTAAGCTCGCTCACATCCGTGCAGGTGCCGAACCACAGCGTCACACGCCCCGCGTCGTCCTTCTGCGGAATGGCCCGCGTGAGGAAAGAACGGAAGACGCCGTCCGCGCCGCGCACGGGAAAGGTCATGTCAAAGGGCTCGCCAATGGCGAGGCTGCCACCCCAGCGCTCCATCACCTTGGGCAGCTCAGCGGGATCATGCACGCTCTGCCAGCCCCAGCCCTCCATCTCGGCGGGCGTCGTGCCGGTGTAGTCATACCAGCGCTGGTTGTACCAGAAGATGTGCCCGTCCGCGCGGGACATCCAGGCCAGCTGCGGGATGGCGTCGGCCATCATGCGAAATCGCGCTTCGCTTTCATGGAGCTGCGTTTCGATGCGCACTCGCTCCAGCCGGGTCCAGATGCGGCTGGTAAGTTCGCGCAGCAGTTCGATTTCTTCCGCCTTCCAGTCATACGGCTCAGAATGGTGGATGTTCAGCGTGAAGCGCCACACGCCCTCCTGGATCAGAGGCATGCAGACGACGGCTCCCATTTTGAGCGCCGCAAAGCGTGCGCTGTCCGTGCGTGGATCGGCACCGGTGTCGCGCACGACAAAGGGCTTCCCGGTGCGCAGCGTGTCCTGATAATCCTTGGAGAGATATTCGGACAGTTGGTACCTGCCGAGGGAGCTGGGCACGTCCGGCCGATGCCAGGCATAGGCCACTTCGCACGTGCCCGCCTCTTCGTAGATGTTCACAAAATTGCACAGGGACAGGCCCATGTGCGCACCGAGCCGCGCACCCACACCATGCATGATTTCATCCACGCTCATCAGCATGGCGAGGTCCTGGCTCAGCTCCGCCAGGAAACGTGCATCGAGTTCTACCTGCCTTCGCTCCGTGATGTCGCGCGAGCTGGCCAGCAGCCGCAATGAAGTGCCGCTGGCATCCGGGATGGGCGAGATCGCCACATCGAACCACTTGGTTTCACCCCGCAGCGTGCGGGCGCGTCCCACCATGCGGCCATTGCCACCCGCCGCTGCGGTCTGCACCGCAGCCCGCGCTGCCTCGCGCTCCGCTCCCTCCCACATATTCACCCAGGATTTACCGGCGAAGGGCTGGAAGTCCTCGATGCCCAGCAGTTCCTGGCCGCGCTGGGACATCGAGATGAGGCAGCCTTCCAAGTCCAGCACCTTGATGCAGTCCCGGCTGCTTTCCACGATGCTCCGGTTGAAGTTCTCGCTCGCACGCAGATCCGCCTCCGCCTGCGCCCGCTCGATGATGTCCGCCGCCTGCCGCGCCAGCAGGTCAAACAGACGCAGGTCATGCTCCGTGGGCTCATGCGGCCGCCGCCAGTGCGTGGAGACCATGCCCAGCAGCCTGCCGGTGCGGGAGAGCAGCGGCGTGGACTGGCAGGAGCGAATGCCGGAGCGGCGAAACTCGCGCAGATCCGCCGTGTCCGTGAGCGCCGCGCAGGTCTCCACATCCGTTATAATGTGGCGCTGACGCTGGGCACCTGCATGGCCGCAGATAGTCGCAGAGCCGATGTCAACGCAGGCCCAATGCGCCGCCGAAACGGGATGAAAGCCGTGCCAGCCCAGCAGGTGCAGTTCATTCTTCCGGGGGTCATACATTTGCATGCTGGCCATGTCCGAGCGCATGATGGCCATGGCGGTGTCGAGGATCTGCTGGTGCAGCTCGCCCGCGTTGTCTTGCTGGATGAGACGTACGCTGAACTCCTGCAGCAAATGCAGGGCCGAAAGCTCATGCAGCGTGTCCGCCCGCGCCTGATCACGATCCGTGGTGTCTGTAAAATAGCACACCACCCCATGCCTGCCATTGGGCAGCAGCACGCGCTGGATTTCCCACTCGTAGCTTCGGCCCGGAGCAGGCTCGGAATGCGGTGAGGAGTAGCGCTCCCCGGTGGCCAGCGTGTGGTGGAAGATGCGGGTGAGCTGCGTGCTGCGCTCCTCCCCTCGCAGCTCGCGCACGACCTCGCTGAAATCCCGGCCAATCACTGGCTCCACGGGGGCAAACACATGCCGTGCCAGCGCATTGACCTGCCTCAGGCGGAACTGGTCATCCACCACATACGCTCCGCCGGGCGCCTGGTCGATCAGCGTGGCAAACAGCGCCTCATGGGTGGACAATGCCACCCCGTCTTCGGGCTGTGACGGGACTCGGGCGCTCATGGATGCGTAAGGCGTGATAGCTTTATTTCTAGCGTAGTCACACCTGCCGGTTCAAGGGGAAAAGAGGCGATTCATCCGACCTCAATGAATGGCAGTTTCGACCTCACGGTTGCCGGGCGGGATCGGTGAATTCGAGTTCGCGGAGCCATTTCAGGCTGCGTGCGTCCAAGGCATGTCCGTCGAGATCCAGCCACTGTTCGTCCACGTATCGGGCACGGCGCGGTGGCTCATCTCCGATGAAGGCCCACACAAAACTGGCATCTGCCGGCGGACTGGAAAGGCCATCGTGACGGTGGGACCAGACATCCGGCGGCCGGGGCGGCTGGTCGGGATTTTCTGCCAGCGGCATCCAGTGGGAAATGGTGTCCACCCGGCGGTCCGCCAGATCGGTCCAATACCCACCGGTGGTGGAATGATCTTCATGCAACACCACTTGCTGCACTTCGGCTCCGCCCCAGCCCCAGACGATCTCTCTCGCGGGTGGCAGCAGATAACCGGAGCGAATGCAGCGCCAGACTGGATGATGAGTTTCATTCATGCCCTGAGAACGCATGCTGCACCCGGATCGGATGGCTCGCACTGCGATCCAGCGGCGATTCAGCTCCCGCTCGCTTTCAGCGCTGCGAGAAGTTGATCCAGTTGCATCGTGGCAATCGCGGAAGCTTTGTCGCTCATGGCGTAGGGCAGGATCAGCTCGCGGCCATGCAGCATGGAGCCGCAGCTATAGACGACGTTGGGCACGTAGCCTTCGCGTTCGCTGCCTTCGGGGGAGAGCAGCGGCTCGCTCAGCCGCCCGATGACCTTCGTCGGATCATTCAGATCCAGCAGCACCGCGCCGATGCAGTATTTGCGCATTGGGCCGACCCCATGCGTGATGACGATCCAGCCCGCCGGCGTCTCAATGGGGGACCCGCAGTTGCCGATCTTCACGGACTCCCACATCTGCGAGGGGCGCAGGATCACCTGCGGATTGCTCCAGTGGTGCGGGCTGTCGGAAAACATGATGAAGAGGTTCTCGTCATCCTGGCGCGAGAGCATCGCGTAACGCCCCCCGACTCGCCGTGGAAACAGCGCCATGCCTTTGTTCTGCACCGCCGTGCCATTGAGCGTGAGCACGCGGAAGTGCAGGAAGTCTTGCGTCTCGATGAGCTGCGGCAAGATGGCGCGGCCATTGTAGGCGGTGTAGGTGGCATAGTACATCACCGAGCCGTCGTCTTCGATGAACCGCACAAAGCGGGCGTCTTCGATGCCGTTGGTCTCATTGGGCGAGACGGGAAAGATGATGCGTTCGCTCAGAGCCAGCTTGGAGGAAAAGTTCAGCTCGTAGTTTGAGTCGGCGAGCCAGCGGAAACACTCCAGCGCACGGCGCAGATCGCGGTTGACGGGTTTGGATTCACGCCGCACACGCTGCATGCTTTCGTCGAGTTCATGAAGCGTGAACGCCTCCGCCAGCGGGTCCATCACAGCCGTGGCATGGCCGCCCACAAAGCCCATCTCCTGGAGTTTGATGATGAAGCGCGACTTCTTATAAGTGGGATTGGGCACCACCTGCGGCAGTGCGACGAATCGTGAGACCGGCTCAACGCTGATCGCCCCTTCTGGCGTGATGATGCCCGTGCGGAACTCAATGGAAGAGATGTGCCCCTCGCCCGTGGCACGCAGGCTCATGATGAATCGCAGCGCCCCCTCCGCCACCCCGCTTTGATCAGGGTGTGGCACCATGGAGGGATTGAACAGCGCGGCGGATTCCAGCGCATACTCGCCGGAAAACAAGGCACCGATGAGGAGCTGCCGCACACGTGACAGCGTGGGCTGCGCAACGATGTTTGGGCGCACCTTTTCATAATGCGCTAGCAGGAGGGATTCGATGTCGAAATGCCGTGAGGCAAATTCCGCGAGGATCGCCTGCAGTTGTTCATCGGCCTCCGCTTCGTTCAACGCAAGCGCGCGGGCCAGAATGTTCGCCATGATCTGCGGCTTGCCCGGAATGAAGGGGCGGATGATGACGCGGCCGCTTTCGGGATGCAGGGCGATATCGTGACGGCGAATAACAACGGAGCTGCTCATGTGGCGTGGGGCGGGGTGATCAAATGTTCTGCGCAGTTCATCTCCGCGAGTGCGAGGTGGAAGGCTAGGGTGGACTCGGCTCCCTGGTTTTCATTCACGCGGTCGTGGTGCAGTCCATCGCCACAGCCACCGGTGGTGGAATCGTAGAGCGGCAGACCGAGGTCGTTGCGGCCGAGGAACCACTCGAAGGCGCGTTTGGCTTCACGCGACCACATGGCATCCTGCGTGGCGCGGTAGGCCTCATTGCACGCGGCCACCATCGCCTGCGCTTCGAGCGGCTGCTGGTCAAAGTCCGCACGCGCACCATCGCGGTGGTAGAAGCCGTTGCTGCCGATGGGGCGGAAGCAGCCTGACTGCGTCTTTTGGATGGACACGAGCCAGCGCAGCGACTTGAGGCCGATCTCCAGCGCGGCGTGATCCGGCATCCACTGGCCGCTGAGGATCAGCGCCTGGCTGAAGCGTGCATTCTCATACGTCACGATGTCTTCAAACCAGGGCCAGTGCTCCGTGGCACAGGCGTTCCACAGCGCCACGAGGCGGTCGGTGAGCGTCACCCGCATGGCGTTGATCGTCGTGTTGCTTGGAAATCTGCGCAGGTACTCGTGGATGCCCAGCAGCGTGAAACTCCAGGCCCGTGGCGAGGTGAAGTCCGTCACGGCGGCTAGCCCGCGCTCAAACAACTGTGCCGAGAGCCGGCTGTGCCCATCATTGCGCGAGCGTCCTGCGCCATTGCCCGCAGCCCACAGCGCACGCGCGTGGCTGTCTTCACTGCCGGCGTCTTCGAGCCACTGGCGGCCATGGCTCATGAAATTGCGAAACCGTCCGCTCTTGTAGTCCAGCGCTGCCGCGAGGAAGGCGAGGTAGCTGGTGGCCAGCTTGCCGAGGTTTTCAGCCGGCGGCTGGTCGCCCAGTTCATCCAGCATCGTGCAGAGGATGAAGGCGCGGGCGTTGTCGTCCGTGCAGTAGCCTTCATGAAAATTGGGCACGTTGAAGATGGCGTGCTGGAAGATGCCGGTGCCATCGCTCATGCGTATGACGTGGTCCAGGCGCAGCGGTGGCAGCTCGTAGGGCCGGTTTCCCAGCGTCCATCCGGCAAAGGCTGCGCGGGGTGAAGCCTTGCGGTCCGCCCGCGCATGCTGGAAGGACTCCAGGTAGCGCTGCGCCACGGCGGGCCAGATCATGTCGCGACCCATGGCATGCGCATCCTGCCGGATTTTTTCCATGCGCACCGGGTCATCCAGCAGACCGCAGACACCTGCCGAGATGGCGGCCGGATTGCGGAAAGGCACCAGCACGCCGCGCTCATCCGCCAGCAGTTCCTGCGCATGCCAGTAAGGCGTGGAGACCACAGCCTTCCCCGCGCCAAACACATAGGCCAGCGTCCCGGAGGTCACCTGCGCTTCATTCAGATAGGGCGTGAGATAGATGTCCGTCGCACCGATGAATTCCTTGAGATCATCCAGTGACACGAAGCGGTTGTAGAAGATGACATGCTCCTTCACGCCACGGTCTTCGGCCAGCCGCTCCAGGCTCAGCCGGTAGCGCTCGCCCTCATGCGCGATGAGGTGCGGATGCGTGGCACCGAGCACGAGGTACACCACATTGGGATGCTGCCGCACGATCTCCGGCAGGGCCTCGATCACATGCTCGATCCCCTTCCCCGGTCCTAGCAGTCCAAACGTGAGCAGCACCTTGCGCCCCTCCACGCCGAACTGCGCCTTGTAGCAGCTCGAGTCCACAAACGGCATGTCTGGAATGCCATGCGCGATGATATCCACCTTCGACTCCGGCACGTGGTAGATCTCACGCAAAATCTCCGCGCCTTTGCGCGCCATCACCACCACGCGGTCACTGCGCCGCACCAGCTCCTCCATTACCTTGCGCTGTGCGGCATTCGGCTCGCGCAGCACCGTGTGCAGCGTGGTCACCACGGGCATCCGCACCTCTTTGAGCAGCGCCAGCAGGTGGCTGCCCGCCTGCCCGCCGTAGATGCCAAACTCATGCTGCACGCAGAGCACGTCCGCGTTGTTGAAGTTTAAAAAGTCTGCCGCACGCCGGTAGGAATCGAGATCCTTCTCCAGCATTTCAAAGCGTACCCGCTGCGGATATTCGTAGCCCTCCACGCGATCATTGACGGCTCCCACAAAGCAATCCGTGCCAGGCGCTGCCGCAGCCACTGCCTCGCTCAGATCATGCGTAAAGGTCGCGATGCCGCAGAGGCGTGGCAGATAGTCGCCGAGAAAGGCGATGCGCTGCGGCAATGTGGAAGTACTCAGGATATTCCTCTCATAGGTTGCGGCATGCTGTAGCAGACAGCCTTGGCCCGGGTTAAGCAATCCAGCTTTTCATAAATCAAAGTGCGCCTCATCGCCCAAGCAGAATCAACACACCCGCGACCAGCGCCATGACGGGCACCGCAATGCTGAACTGCCCGAGCTTCAAGCCGATGATTTCGCTGAGACCCATGAGGATGAGATAAATGGCAAGCGCGAGCATGCCGTGTTTTCTAGAGAGAGTCATGTTCGTGGCGGCTCGACATTCGTCCGTCCCTGACACAGCAGCAGGATGCCACCCATCAGGGCACCGACGCCGACGACGGGTGGCAGCGGGGCCGTGTCCTGCTCTTCCACTGTTACCTGCATGAGACCGAGGTCGAAACCCTTCTCATGCGTGGTGTAAGTGAAGGCGGCAAGCCCGAGGATAAACAGCAGGAGGCCGATGACTGCGGGTGTTCTCATAGAAAGATGTTACTTGCGAGTGACACAGCTCAATCAGCCCTTGCTCCCGCCCTTCAGCAGCAGCACGACACCGCCCAGGATCGCGATGCCTCCGAGAATAGGCGGCACCGGAACGGAGTGCTCCTTCTCCGTCGTCACCTGGATGGGGCCGAGATCAATGGCCTTCTCCGTGGTCGTGTAGGTGAAGCTGTGGTAGGCGAAAGCAGCCAGACCGACAACGATGAGCAGCAGCCCGATGATGGAGGGTGTCTTCATAAAATAAGGCAGGTTCAGAGGACGCGGCGGCCGTTGATGAGACGCAGCAGCACCATGATGATGGCAATCACCAGCAGGATGTGGATGAAGCCGCCCATGGTGGTGCTGGTCACGAGACCGAGGAGCCACAGGATGATGAGAATGATGGCAAGAGTGGTGAGCATGAGGGTGTGTGTGTATTCTTCCTGAACGAAGCCCATGCTAGGAGCCATGCCGCGCACGTGCCATGGGGTGTAACCCTACCCTGTCGCCGATTCCGGTTGCTCATCCGGCGTAACGAACGAAAAAGGCGGCATGATTCTCGATGCTTTCTGCCAGCTTGACTACCAGCTCACGGAGCACGTGGCCGCCATCTTCATGTTGCGTCCGCGCAGCGGCCAGGCGCAGTGGATCATGCGCGAGGAGTTTCACATCAGCCCCCAGGTGCCCGTGGTCGAGTTTACGGATGTCTATGGCAATCTCTGCCAGCGCACCGTCATGCCGCCGGGAGATTTCCATCTCTCCGTCAACTATCGCGTCCAGGTCAATGACACGGTGGACGAGGATATTTTTGCCCCGCTGATGCTCGTCCAACACCTGCCGCCGGACATCCTCCACTACCTGCTCCCCAGCCGCTACTGCCAGTCAGACGAGATCTCTGCGCTCGCCATGTCCATCATCGGCACTCTCCCTTCGAACTATCAGTGCGTCTCGGCGATCCGCGCCTGGGTGCATCAAAACATTCACAATGAGCCCGGCTCCAGCAACAGCTTCACCACCGCGCTGGAAACACTGAACACCCGCCGCGGCGTCTGCCGCGATTTCGCGCATCTGGGCATCGCGCTGTGCCGTGCCATCAATGTTCCGGCACGCATGGTGGTGGGCTTTCTGCATCAGCTTTATCCCATGGATCTGCATGCGTGGTTTGAGGCCTACATCGGCGGCCGCTGGTTCACCTTTGACGCCACCGAGTCCATGACCCGTGGCAACCGCATCGTCGTCGCCTACGGCCGTGATGCCGCAGACGTCGCGCTCGCCACCATGTTCGGCAATTTCACGATGCGCAACATGCAGGTCAGCGTAAACGAACACTGGCCGCAGTTCCGCGCATAGAGCAGCGCTGCCGCTGGAACCCCTCGGTTCTCACAGCAGCGCCGCAGGCACGGGTCGATCAACGGGTTGAGTTCTCGATATGCTCACCCGTGCGCTCGACGCCTCTGCCGATTGTTTTGCAGCTGGTGGCTCCGAGAGTGGCGAGCGCCGACGCCAGGAGGATGAGAATGAGACGCGAGGTGGGTGTTTTCATGGGTCTGTGGTATGATCTTGGGATTCTTTGCCGGCGTGTTATTGCAGACCCAGCGCACGCAGCAGGAGGGCAGTGATGCCGTTGGAGACGGGCATCCCCTGGGCCTGCTGGTAGCTGTTGAGAGCACGGTACGACTGCGGCCCCATTCGACCATCCACAGGGCCCCGATAGTAACCCAGACGCGCGAGCGCCTGCTGCACGCGGTAGTCATCCGAGTTCATGCGGTAGGCGTTCTGATTTTGATACTGCTGCGGAATGGCACCATGATTGGGGTAGTAGCTGACACCGGGGCGTGCGTAATAATACGGCGCATTCGGCGGCCCGTAGTAGTAGCCCTGCCCGGCATGGCCGTTGCCCTTGTTCAATTGAAATTTCGAACCCGGGTGCGCATGATAAATCTCCTGGTCATGATCGCGGTGCGGATTGCCGTGGGACTCTTCACGTCCGCGCTCACCGTGTTTGTCATTACCGTTGCCGTGGTTTTCATTACTATTACCATTGCCGTTGTTGCCTTTCCCTTCCTTGTCTTTGCCCTGGGAGACAGGGGCGAGTGATAGCAATCCGAAAGCGGCCAGTGCGGCAGCTCCCAGCATCGGGTGGAACTTCAGGGAGATAGTTTTTGTTTTCATGGGAGTCTTGTTTGTGGGGTGATTTTAATGAAACAGGCTTTTGAATCTGCGGCTGAGCTTGCCGAATGTGCGGTCGAGATGAAGCCCACCGAGGCTGTCTGCGCCTTGGTCCACCGCGTGCCTGCCTTGTTTGGCAAGAGCGGCCAGATGCTGCTGGATGTCCTCCAGCAGACACATCGCACGGCTTCGCGGCGGAGCCGGAGTCAGCACCCGTACCGCAAGGACGGCGACAAGGCCGAGCCCGACAGCCAGCAGCAGCGTGCCACCGGGATTCTTCCGCACGCAGTTCTCGAACTGAGCGCCGCACGTGGCGACCGGGGGCGGAAGGGGAATGTCGGCGGATATATCGTAGGGTAGGTTCATGACGAAGGCAAAGTAGGACGGCTCCCAGTCTGCCGCCATGGGGTGAAACCCCACTCCCTCTCCACAGAGTCGGGTTTCACCCCATGGTGATTGATCGCGGGTCAGGCGAGGTGTGGTCCCTGTTCATTTCAACCCAACATCCACCCACACACCCATGAAGAATTCATTGTTTCTGCTCTCCGCCCTCTGCCTCGTGCAGTTCCCCCTGCATGCTCAGGTCACCGTGGTCGCACCGACCGCCGCCCCGGCAGACGTCGTCGTCGTCCGTCCTGCCATTGTCATGCATCGCCAGTTGTCCATGGCCCCCAAGGTGGTGGTCGTGACTCAGCCTCCGCAGCCCGCAGTGCGCACCACCAAGACGACCACCGTCGTCGAGACCGTGGGCCAGCCGAGCCGCGTGTACAATCCAGAGCGCAGTGTCGTGATCGTCGAAGATCAGGGCCAGCGCCGCGAGCTGCCGTATGTGACACTCCCGGTCCTCTTTGTGAAGGGCACCGCCAAACTGCTCGATGACGAATCACGCGCCGCGCTGCAGCAGGTCGCGGATGTGATCCTCGCCGTCAGCAAGACCGAGCCCAACTCCGTCTATGACATCGAAGGCCACACCAGCACCGACGGCAAAGCCGCAGCCAACATGGAGCTCTCCGCAGCGCGCGCCAAGAGCGTCTATGACGTGCTCACCAAAACCTACGGCGTCCCCACCTCCTCCCTCAGCGCCCATGGTTACGGTGAAACCTTCCCCATGTACCCCAAAGGCACCGAAGCTGAAATGCAGCTGGACCGCCGCGTGCTCGTTGTGCGCACGAAGTAAGGCCGCCCGCTGAGCAGCACTCCCTCCATCATCCCGCGCCTGCGAAGGCGTGGGATTTTTTGTTTTCCCACAAGCCCGGCGCTTTGCGGCAGGTCATTGCACGTGGATTATTTTTCGCCATGCTCTGGCAAATATCGCCGTACACACAGGCCCCCGCCTGCGTATCAAGGTCACCCCATGACAACACGCACTCCTGACCTTCCGCTGACCCTGACCGCAGGAGACATCGCAGCTCACTTCGGCAGGCTGTGCTGCCTCATCACCGTCCTTCTGATGGCGGGCTGCTCCACCTACGGCCCGGAGCGTCCCGGTGAAAAAATTTATCGGGACGTGGTCTTCGCCGCACCCGGCGGACACAAGCTGCGCATGGACCTCTATGTGCCACGCACGGCCAAGCCCGCACCGGTGGTGCTGTGGTTCTTTGGCGGCGGCTGGAGCTTTGGCAGCAAGGGCTACCATGTGAATGTGCGCGATCTCACCAGCGCGGGCATCGCCGTAGCTTCCGTGCAGTACCGCATGAGCAGCACCGCCGTGTATCCTGCACAGTTGGAAGACTGCCAGGCCGCTGCGCAATGGCTGCGCGTCAATGGTGCGCGCTACGGCATCGACGCCACCCGCATGGGAGCCAGCGGTGAATCCTCCGGCGGCCAGTTGGCGGCCATGCTCGCTGCCACAGAGGGGAAGTCCCGCATCCGAGCGGTGTGCGCGTTGTATGCGCCGACGGACATGGTAGAACTCGCGCAGCTCTATTCCAAACCCGGCAAGCGCAGCCTCATCGACAAGCTCCTCGGCGGCACCATCGATCAAAAAATGGACCTCGCCATCAAAGCAAGTCCCCTCAATTACATCAGCCGCTCCATGCCGCCCTTCCTCATCATCCATGGTGAATTCGACGGCGTCGTTCCTCTGGAGCAAAGCGAGCGGCTCTTTTTCGCCCTGGCGGACGCCGGTGTGGAAACCCAGTTCATCGTGGCATCAGGAAAGCATCACTGGTTTCGACTCGACAATGATCAGTTCGCCGAAGTGTCGCGGTTTTTTCAGAAGCATCTGTCCAGGTGAAGCCGGGGCAGGCACCTCATGCCCCAAATAAAAAACCGGAGGTCCCTGGGGGGGGCCTCCGGCAGATGTTAATCGATCTGGCTTTGCTAAATGCACTCCTGACCGTTCGACTTAGAATGGACTCAGCGGACAGCCTTCGCCTTGCGGTTCCCGGAGCGCTCCTCTTCGTAAGACTGACGTGTGCCGCCGATCCATTTGAAGTGTGGCTCGTTCTTGAGCGCCTTGAAGTTTTCATTCAGCACGAGGCCGTTGCGAGCCGCATTGTAGCGCAGCGCCCGGGCCTGTATGATGTAGCTGCTGCTGTCGCCCATGGCCTGTGTTTCGTCCACCACATGGACGATCTGCCCCTTCGGCAAATCGAACTGCAGACTGCCCACCTGGCCCAGATACTGCCCTGCCGTGCTTTTGATAGGGAGATTAAGAATATCCTCGGTCCTTCGCACCGTGCCCAGGCGTACAGTCCCGGCGTTGTTGCCGCCCGTCTGCCCCTCAAGATAGAACCAGGGCTGCAGACCAAAGTAGCGGATGACTGCGGCCACGCGATTGGGGTGCGAATAGGCTGCCTTGTCGGATGCCTTGAAAGCGGGTGCGGCATCAAACCGTGCCTTGCTCACATCCAGACGCAGGATCTGCCTGTTGGCATCCATCGTGAACGCGCGCGGCGGCGCGGACGTCATCTTCCCACCCATGCCTAAAAAACCGCCGGAGCTGATGACCACTTCCACCAGTCGTGCATTTTCCAGATCAGCGGTGATGAACTTCACCCGGCCCAGCTTTTCATTTTGAAGGTTCCGGACTTCGGTGCCGATGACTTCTGCGGTGCTTTGCTGATTCTGAAACAGCTCAGCTCTGGGTGCGGCCGAATCAAGCGCCTGAAGGCTGCCGTAGGAAAACGCGAGTGTGACGGTGATAAAAAAAGATTTAAATTTCATAAGTGTGCTTTGTAAATCGCGGCGCGTGCTTGATTCGGGTGTACTAGATTTCTCGTTGGTCGAGAAATCACCATACGTCCGGCTGGTGCCCTGTGCCATGGGGTGAAAACCCCATCCTGGAGGCTACGACCATCAGGCTCCGATCGTCCGATGTGATGCGGAAAGAGTCGAACTGATGAATACACCCCCTGCCCTCCCTGCCCCCAGCCCAAAGCCCAAAATCAGCATGGAAGCCGCAGGGGCGCTGCTCAAGGAGGCGCTGGAGGCAGAAAAAAAGGACAATGTGGCTGAGACCGCACGCAAACGCGCCGCGCAGGCTGCCGCCGCAGCGTCCGCTCCGGTGCCGCGCGAAGCCGCTGCTGAGGCGGAGACAGCCGTGCCAGAGCAAGAGTAGGGCCTCGAAATCCCGTCAGACGACGGCTGACCCGTTCTCATCGTTCCGGTGCGAGCCATGCTTCAGTGCATAGACGCGTGTAAAGGCGGCGCCAAAAAACAGGATCTGCGCCGAGTAGTACACCCAGACCAGGATGATGATGAGAGACCCAGCCGCGCCGTAGCGGGAGGCGGCGGCGCTGCGGCCAAAGTAAAACCCCAGGACAAACCTCCCCAGTTCGAAGAGCACCGCAGCAATCACAGCACCGAGCCACACATCCTTCCAGGTGATGCGGACGTCTGGCACAAGGCGGAAGATCATTGCAAACAGCAGCGCAACGACGAGCAGGGAGACCACGTCATTGCCCCAGGCCCAGGGACCGTCGAGACCGGGAAACCGTGCATGCAGGCGGCCGCCGGCGACTGCGATGACGGCGGAAAACATCAATGACACGAGCATGAGAAAGCCCATGACGAAAACCATGGAGAAGGAAAAGATGCGCTCCTTCAGCAGGGTGAAAACCGGGTGCCTCTTCGAGGATGCACCCCAGATCTGATTCAACGAATCCTGCAGTTCGCCAAAAACCCCGGAGGCACCAAAGAGCAGCACCCCAAAGCCGGTCAAGGTTTGAAACAGGCCGCTGCTTTCCGCAGCGGTCTGCCGCAGGATGAGCTCCATCATCTCGGCGCCTTGATCCCCCACAAAGTTTCTGAACTGCCCCACAATCTCCACGCGTGCCGCATTGCGCTCCACCACGAGACTGAGGAGTGACAGCACCAAAATGGACAGCGGAGCCAGCGAAAAAACCGTGTAGAAGGACAATGCCGCGCCCATCTTGGGCACCCGGTGGGCGTCCCACTGGCGGAACGTCTCGCGGAGCATGATGAGAAACGTTTTCATGCAGGGCTCAGGCTTTGTCACCAAAGGCCAGGTCTTTTTGCAGTTCATGCTTTTCTGAAACACCGTCTCGCAGAAAGGGCTTGAGCCAGATGCGCTCGATCGCCGCATAGGAGGCCAGCACCGGCAGCGCAGCCAGAGCGCCGGGGATGCCCGTCAGCAGCATGCCCGCCAGCAGGCCCAGCAGCACCGTGAGGGTGGACACCCGCAGGTGCTTCCCATAAACCATGGGCACGATGTAATAAGTCTCCAGTGCGTGAAACAGCAGATACAGCCCCACAACGATCAGTGACGTCCTCGGCGACACACTCAGCGCCAGCAAAAAGGCCGGCACCGTGGCCAGGATGAATCCCAGAATGGGCAGCACATCCAGCAGTCCGGCCAGCAGCGCCAGCATCAGCGCCCCGGGCACCTGCAGCACAGCCAGAACGACAAACGCATACACCGTCACCAGCGCGGAAGTGATGAACTGCCCCGTGACATAGCCAAAGATCACCTGGGAGATCTCACCCGAAGTCAGCCGCAGCTTCGCGCGTTTCAATGGAGAGAAGAAGGCCAGCAGCCATTCATAGGTCTTGCTGCCATCAATCACCAGATACAGCGAGATCACGATCAGCAGCACCACCTCCGAAATCCCGCCGAGTGCGATGCCTCCCGCAGACCAAAAATTCCCCAGCCACGTGTAGGCCTCGGGCGAGTTGGCTCTGTCCAGCAGATGTTCGATGTTGAGGCGCACGGCCCCGCTCACCGGCAGTTGCTTGAACATCCCTTCATACAACTGCGGCAGGCTGTGGCTGAAGATCGTCGCGCGATCGATCAGCGCGGGCACGATGAGCGCCATGCCCACGACCAGCACCGTCAGCAGGCCCCCGATCACTACCAGCAGGCTGGCCCAGTGCTGCATGCCTTTGCTGTCCAGCCAGTCCACGAAGGCATGCAGCGTCACCGCGAGAAACAGCGCCAGAAAAACCAGCAGCAGCAGGGGCCACAGTACATACGTGGCATAGGCGGTCAGCACTGCGGCAAACACCTTGATAAACGTGACCCACGGAATGTGCAGCTCCACCCGCTGAATGGACTCGGCTGCCGTGGCAGACTGCGTTGTGGTAGTTTCTGGCATTACACCCGTGGCTGGATTGGCATCGTCGTCTGGCATAAGCTTAAGGAGGATTAAAAAAGGCGCTGCGAGAGCCGGGCCTCCGGCTTCCCCACGAAGCCGATGAACGATCTCTTCGCTGAAGGCACCTGATCATCAAGCGAAAACTATAAGCATCCCCCCACAGCTTTCTCCATGGGGTGAACCCCCACCAGAGACAGAGTAGGGTTAGACCCCATGGTGAGAGAACGGCTCGCTTCGTAGGATCGAAGAACAGTCAACGGTCCACCTGCCCATCACACAGGCAATGAACCCGCCCTCTGCACAATAACCAAACTCGAAAGCACACACCTCTTGGAATACACACAGACGGTCTGCGACTTCAACAGCTGAACCTGATGCTTGTTCCTTCACCTCAGGCATCCCCTGAGCAGGCGGACAGGGTCAGCTCGGGTTGTGCATCTCTCATCGCTTTTGTATCACAGTCCCATCATGAAAACACAAACCGCATCCTCCAACACACAGTCGTTCACAACGTCATCCTCTGATCTGGACAGCCAGATGCCGCCTGACGAAGATCTGATGGCCGCCATCCAGCAGCGCGATGCCTCCGCACTGGAAACTCTGATGCACCGCTACCGCCGCCTGCTCAAGAGCGCCATCCAGCGCACCGTCAATGATGATGCCGGCGCTGAAGATGTCGTGCAGGAGTGCTTCTGCGAACTGTGGCGCCAGGCGGATCATTACTCACCCGCCAAAGGCCGCCCGCTGGCTTGGATCATGACGCTGGGCAAGCGCCGCGCCATCGACCACCTGCGCCGCAACATGTCCTACTGCCGTGCCAAGGACCGCATGGAAGAGTCCATCCAGCAGACCGACACCTTCACCCAGGACTCCGCCGCCGACTGCGAGCAGGCAGACATGGGCCGCGTGCTCAATGAGCACCTCACCCTCCTGCCAGACGCGCAGAAGCAGGTCATCGAACTCGCCTTCCTCAAAGGCATGAGCCAGCGCGAGGTCGCCGAGGCCACGCGCACGCCGCTGGGAACCGTGAAAACACGCATGGAGCTGGGCTTGAAAAAGCTGCGCCAGACCTTCCGCACCCGCAATGCCATCCACACCCTCCAGGCCGCTTAAAGCATTCAAAGACAACTTCAGCAAGAACTGAAAACCTGATTGAGGGGGCGTGCGTCTGCAAAGACTGCACGCCCTCTTTTTGATCAACGCTTGGCTAAAGTCGGGCTGACCTCGATCACCGAATCAGGACCAACCAAGAACACCCGGTCATTCGGCTCGAGCCGCATTCCATGCGTACCTGTGAAGGAGCCGAATGCAGGCAGGATGCCCACCCGCGCGGAGAAGTGAAAGCATGGCGCCCGCAGCGAGGCCCCCATGCGGTCGGACAAACGAAACGCCGGATGAATGTGGCCAGCCAGCACATGCGCGTCAGTATCTTCCTGCGGCTCGTGCCGACAGTGAAAAGGCCCCAGGCACCACGGGCCCTGCACGCACGGGATGCGCAAATCCTCCGGCAGCGCTCCTGCATGGCGGTCATGATTTCCTTCCACCAGCACCATCTCCGTCTCCGCATGACGCTGCCGCCAGGCAGCAAGTGTCGCAAACATCGCCTCATTCCTGCCCGTCTTGCCGTGAAGAAAATCTCCCAGGATCACCAGCCGCTGGGCACCCGTCATAGTCAGCAGATGCGACAGCCTCTCCAGATCCTCATCATGTGAAGTCTCCGGTACCGGGATGCCTGCAAAGCGAAACACAGACGCCTTGCCGAAATGCGGGTCAGCGATGAACAGCGTCTTCTCTGCCGCCCACCACACCGCGCGCTCAGGCAGCAGCGTCAGCGTCTCCCCGCCCCATTCCAGAGTCACATCCGCTCTCATGCTTTCAATGCCTCAGCCTCCAGTTGCTCGCTCATGCGTCGCACCTTGTCAGCCCACTTCTCCGTGCTGACCTGCCCCTGCACCCACATCGCCCACAGCGGGAAAGAAAGCGGCGTGAGCCGTTCCGTCCGCCGCAAAATCAGCTTCATGTTCTGCGCCTGCATTAGCGTTTCCTGCAGCCGGCGCACTTCCAACTGCCGCTCGATGACCTCCCGCCGCGCCTGATCCAGCAGGCGGTTGTCCGGCTCGTACTGGGCAAACATGTCATAAAACAATCCACTCGATGCCTGCACCTGCCGCGTGGATTTGGCACTTCCCGGATACCCCTGAAAAACCAATCCGGCGATGCGCGCAATCTCACGAAATTTACGCCGCGCGAGCTCCGTGGAGTTCAGGCATTCAAGAATGTCTTCGACCAGCATCGCTGGCGATAGCATCTCCCGCCACGCCGCCTCATCAAGCTCCAGCGGTGTGGCTGTCGCCAGCGCAAATCCATAGTCATTCATCGTCAGCGCAAAGGATCGCGGCGACACCTTGCCGATCCGGTGCGCAGTCAGCACGGCCAGCCCCTCATGCGCCAGCCGCCCCGCAAAGGGGTAGATGAAATACAGCACGCCTTCGCGCGTCTCAGTCCATTCAATCAGCAGCTCATCCGGCTCAGGGATGAGCGACCACGCCGCCTGAATCTTCAGCACCGGCTCCGCAGCCTTCATCTCAGGCGAGTCAAACACGCCGCGCTTCGCCTCCGCCAGTTTCAGCCGCACGGACCGCGCGAGCTGGGTCGAGAGCGGCATCTTGCCACCCATCCACTGCGGAATAAGTCGCGCCGCTTTTTTGCTCTTCCTCACCATTGCAGTCATTTCATGCACCCGCACAAACTCGAGCTGAAATCCTGCGAACGAGAAGCCATCCCCCGCTTTGAGCCGTGCGATGAACGATTCCTCGATGCTCCCGAGATACGCGCCACGCACCACCCTCACCGACATCATGGCATCGCTCGTGATCGTGCCGATCGACATCCGGTGAAAGCGCGCGATGTCCGGCTGATCCACGCTGAAAAAATCCCCGTCCTGCCGCACTCGGCGAAACTGCGGATACGCCTTCAGGCTCTGCCCGCCACGCGTCACAAAGTCGATCACCCATCGCCACTCCTCATCGCTCAGATCTCGAAAAGCATACGTCGAGCGGATCTCCGCCCGCGCCTGCTCTTCATGAAAACCACCGCCCAGCGCGAGGGTCACCACGTGCTGCACCAGCAGATCCAGCGGCCGCTCCACCGGCTCCCGCGCCTCCATCTCCCCACGCGTGATCGCATCGCGCACCGCCGCAAATTCCACAAGCTCCAGCGCGTGCGCCGGCACGCAAAAAATGCGGCTCACCGCGCGCGGCTGGTGCCCGCTGCGTCCCGCCCGTTGCAGCATGCGCGCCACGCCTTTGGGCGCGCCCACCTGGATCACCTGCTCCACCGGTGAAAAATCCACGCCCAGATCCAGGCTCCCCGTGCAGACCACGCATTTCACCGTCCCCGCCCGCAGCCGCTCCTCCACCGCCTCCCGCTGCTTCCGATCCACCGAGCCGTGATGCAGCGCCACATCCCCTCCCCAGTCAGGCCGCGCGCGTTGCAGGGCCTGAAACCAGATCTCCACCTGCGAGCGCGTGTTTACAAACAGCAGCGTCGTCCGGCATTTCTCAATGCGCTTGATCACCTCCGGCAGCAGGCGCAGCCCCACATGCCCGCTCCACGGAAATCGCTCCATGCTGCGCGGGATCAGCGTCTTGAGTTCAAACTTCTTGCGCACCTGCGCCGAGATCAGTCTCGACTTCGCCGTCTTGATCGCCCCACCCAGCAGCACATGCAGCGCCTCGTCCAGATTTCCCAGCGTCGCGGACAGTCCCCACACCCGCAGCCCCGGTGCCCACTGCCTCAGCCGCGCCAGGCACAGCTCTGTCTGCACCCCCCGTTTCGATCCTACCAGTTCATGCCATTCATCCACGATCACACATCGCAGCGACGCAAATTTCTCCCGCGTGTCCGCATGCGTCAGCAGCAGGGACAGGCTCTCCGGGGTCGTCACCAGCGCCGTGGGAAATCGCCTGCGCTGTTTCTGCCGCGCCGCAGCGCTCGTGTCACCCGTGCGCAGCTCCACCGTCCATGGCAGCCCCAGATCCACCACCGGCGCACGCAGAGACTCCACCGTGTCATTGGCCAGCGCGCGCAGCGGTGTCAGCCACAGCACACGCAGCGGCTCCGGCTTCTTCGGCCATGTCTCCCGCTCTGGATTTTCCTCCAGCCACTCCAGCACCGGCCCGCCCCACACCGCATAGGTTTTCCCCAGCCCCGTCGGCGCATGCACCAGCCCGCTCTCCCCCGCCAGAGAGGCCGCCCACGCCTCCTCCTGAAACGGAAAAGGCTTCCATCCCTTCGTTCGAAACCATTCCGACCACAGCGTCTTCATCCTTGCTCCCCCTCCCATGTCACCACGCGCACTCTCTCGGCAGCAATCGGGGGTGTCGCTTTCATGCACATCGGTTCCAGGCAGTTATCTTTCGACACATGCTCGAAAGTGGATGCATCAAGTTGTGTAGAACCTTCAACGCCGTGGGTGCGATTCCACTGCAGCCATGAAAACCGTACGCTTCTCCCAGGTCGTGGCGAAGTGCGGCCATCCGGAAAGTCATCTCCTCCTCACAGACCCCAAGCAGGACCACGCCCTCCAGTCCGCGCTCAAAGCCAAACGCGTCATGACCTTGATGCAGGCCTCCGTGGGAACAAAAAGCGACTGGGGCGAGCCCGGCTTTCATCCCGGCACCCATCGGCAATACCTCATCTTCCCGAAGTCCCTCGCCGCGTATGCCAGCAAAGCCGTCATCGGCATCAAGTACGAGCTGCTAAACGAAACAGAAGCCCCGCGTCCTCGCCCCAAAGCACCACCCCCTCCCAAAAAAGCCCCCATACGCGCCAAGCCTCCCAAAGCCATCAAGCCTCCACCTCCCGTTGAAAAAGAGCCCACCCCACCTGAGCCGCCACCGCGAAAGGTGAAGGACCAAGCCCCCGAGATCACCAGCCTCAAGCGCCAGGTGAAACGCGCCATGCAAGCCCTCGAAAAAGGCAAGCAAGTCGCCGCCTTCAGCCTCCTCCAAAAAATCCTCGACGCCTGAAAATCCACCGCGAGTAAACTCCAAAACTCATGCCCGCATGGCCCCTCATCGGCGCGGCGTGCAGACAGCAGCTCCTACGCCCCGCCGCATTCAGAAACGCGGCCGCCCTCAACTCAATGCCCATGCCGCCGGTCCACCCCGAGCTGCTGATATAGCGGGCAATGCCCCGTCACCGCGCGGCGCGCCAGAGCCCCGCCCGCCAGACACAGCAGCCAGCGCGTCGGCCCCCACGCCTTCATTCCCGCGATCGCCAGTCCCACCCCCAGCGCCGCGCTCACCGCGCGTTCGTGGTCAGACAGATTCTTGATCAGCTCATTTCCGAGGCGATCCAATTCTGGCACATGAGCAAAAGGCTGGTGGGTAAGTGACATAAAAAGAGGGGGTTAAGTTCACTCACAAATCGCCACCCCCACTCACTCCGGATGTGCCCCCTCCACCTCGCCCCCAAGACGCCACCCTGACCCGCGCCTAAGTCCCTCTCTGAGACCTCACCTCCCAAGCGCCCCAGCCACTTCTCAAACGCCCAGTCGGCCCACCTCTTCGAAAATCATAAATCATCAATCGTAAATCATAAATGCCCGCCCGCCCCTCCTCTCATCCTACCCCCTGACACCTCCCACCCATCCACTCGCCCCCTCGCCAGCGAATCAGAGGAACGCCCCCACCGGCGCTTCCCCATGCACCCCGCCGACCCCTCCCCGCATCACGCCCCGGCAGACGACGCCGCGCCACGGGAGGCCCAGCCCCCCCCAGAGCCCACCGACAGCAGCGGCAGCCCCACCCGCCGCGAGTTCGTCGCCCAGATGAGCGCCTGCACCGCCGGCCTCCTCGCCTCCCCACTCCTCGCCCAGCAGACCCCCGAGGCCCCCGCCTTCACCGGCCCCGGCACCCTCATGAAAATGGCCTTCAAGGTCAACGGCCACCTCTGCGATCTCGAAATCGACACCCGTACCACCCTGCTCGATGCCCTCCGCGAGCACCTCCACCTCACCGGCAGCAAGAAAGGCTGCGATCAGGGCCAGTGCGGCGCCTGCACCGTCCTCGTCGGCGGCCGCCGCATCGTCTCCTGCCTCACGCTGGCCGTCATGCAGCAGGGCCACGACGTCACCACCATCGAAGGCCTCGGCACCCCCGACAAGCTCCACCCCATGCAGGCCGCCTTCGTCAAGCACGACGGCTTCCAGTGCGGCTACTGCACCCCCGGCCAGATCTGCTCCGCCGTCGCCATGCTCCGCGAAATCAAAGCCGGCATCCCCAGCCACGTCACCGAAGACCTCACCGCCTTCCCCCAGATGTCCCCCACCGAAATGCGCGAGCGCATGTCCGGCAATCTCTGCCGCTGCGGCGCTTACTCAAATATCGCCGAAGCCATCACCGAAGTCGAAAAGGAGGGCGTCCTATGAAAGCCTTCACCTTTGAGCACGCCAGGACCCCCGCCGAAGCCGCAGCCGCCGCCGCGCGTCACCCCGGTGCCAAGTTCGTCGCCGGCGGCACCAATCTCCTCGATCTCATGAAGCTGCAGATCGAAACCCCCACCCACCTCATCGACGTCAACGGCCTCGACCTCGACAAAATCGAAGCCACCCCCGACGGCGGCCTCCGCATCGGTGCCCTCGTCCGCAATACCGACCTCGCCGCAGACAAAGGCATCCGCCGTGATTACGCCGTCCTCTCCCGCGCCCTCCTCGCCGGAGCCAGCGGCCAGCTCCGCAACATGGCCACCACCGCCGGCAATCTCCTCCAGCGCACCCGCTGCCCCTACTTTTACGACACCGACCAGCCCTGCAACAAACGCGCCCCCGGCACCGGCTGCGGCGCCCTCCTCGGCTTCAGCCGCCAGCACGCCATCATCGGCGTCAGCGCAGACTGCATCGCCACCCACCCCAGCGACATGGCCGTCGCCATGCGCGTCCTCGATGCCACCGTCCACACCATCAAGCCCGACGGCACCACCCGCCAGATCCCCATCGTCAATTTCCATCGCCTCCCCGGCAGCGAGCCCCAGCTCGATACCATCCTCGCCCCTGGCGAATTGATCACCTCCGTCACCCTTCCTCCCCCCCTCGGCGGCAGGCACGTCTATCTCAAAATCCGCGACCGCGCCTCCTACGCCTTCGCCCTCGTCTCCATCGCCGCCATCATCCAGCCCGATGGCACCGGCCGCGTCGCCGTCGGCGGCATCGCCCACAAGCCCTGGCGCGTCGAAGCCGCAGAGGCCGATCTCCCCCGCGGAGCCAAAGCCTTCACCACCCGCCTCCTCGCCGGAGCCAAGCCCACCCCCGAAAACGCCTTCAAACTCAAGCTCGTCGAGCGCGCCCTCGCCTCCGTCCTCGACGACCCCAAAGGCCCCCACCCGTAGTCCGGAGCTTCTGAGTATTGCAGTCCCGGCTTCGTAGTCCGGAGCTTCTGAGTATTGTAGTCCCGGCTTCAGCCGGTTCCGGCCACCCAGCGTCCCGTAGCTCAATCCGTCCCGGTTGTGCGAAGCGCACACCCCAAGGCTGGTAGGGAACCGCCCCCCAAAGTTGTCCAGTTGCGCCGCAACTGGAGCCCCCCACGTCTACCCCCCGCTCGTCCAAATCTCAAACGCTCGCTGCAACCCCGGCCCGCGCCAGATACGCCGCCGTCCGGCTCGCGCCCGCCCGCGCCACCTCCCCCGGAGTTCCCTCCGCAGCGATCCGCCCGCCCTCCTCCCCCGCTCCCGGACCCATGTCAATGATCCAGTCGCTAGCTGCAGCCACTTGCATGTCATGCTCCACCACGATCACCGTGTTGCCCGCTTCCACCAGGCCATCCAGTTGCATCATCAGTTTCTCCACATCGGCAGGATGCAGCCCCGTGGTCGGCTCGTCCAAAATATACAGCGTGCTGCCACGGCTGATCCGTTGCAGCTCAGTCGCCAGCTTGATTCGCTGCGCCTCACCACCGGAAAGCTCCGTCGCGGGCTGGCCCAGCCGCAGGTATCCCAGCCCCACTTGCTGCAGCACATGCAGCGGCCTCACCAGCGCCGCCTCATCCCCGAAGAAATCCGCCGCAGCATCCACCGTCAGGCCGAGTACTTCGGCTATGTTCTTATCCCGATATTTCACCTCCAGCGTCTTCTCATTATAGCGCGCACCGTGGCACTCCGGGCACGGAGCATACACACTCGGCAGAAACAGCAGCTCCACGAACACAAAGCCTTCGCCCGCGCATTTCTCGCAGCGCCCTTTGGCCACGTTGAATGAAAACCGCCCCGCATCGTACCCTCGGCTGCGTGCAGACTTCGTCGCCGCAAACACCCGCCGCACATGGTCAAAAAGCCCCGTGTACGTGGCCAGATTCGAGCGCGGGGTACGCCCGATCGCCTTCTGATCCACCCGCACCAGCCGCTTGATCGACTCCATCCCGCTGGCGATCTCGCCTCCCTCCGTCACCACCACCTCCCTCTCCAGTTCATCCTCTTCGCTGTCCTCGTCCAATGCTCCAGCGTTACCCAGATGCTTCGACACCAGCTCCACCAGCACCTGGCTCACCAGGCTCGACTTCCCAGAGCCAGACACCCCCGTCACCGTCGTAAACACCCCCAGCGGAAAGGCCGCATCCAGCTCCCGCAGATTGTTGCGCGTCACTCCCGTCAGTCGCAGCCACCCCTGCGGTTCGCGCGGTGTGCGGCGCATGGGGGTGCTATCACCAAAAAGATGCGGCCGAGTTTGCGAGGCCGCTACGTTCGCCAGCCCCGGCAGCGGCCCGCTGTAGAGAATCTCCCCGCCTTGTTCTCCTGCCGCCGGCCCCACATCCACAATCCAGTCCGCACGCCGGATGATGTCCACCTCGTGCTCCACCACAAACAGCGAATTGCCCGACGCGATCAGCTTTTCCAGGGTCGCCAGCAGCGCCTCCGTGTCAGCCGGGTGCAGTCCCGCGCTGGGTTCGTCCAGCACATACACCACCCCGAAAAGATTGGACCTCACCTGCGTCGCCAGTCGCAGACGTTGCAGCTCTCCCGGAGAAAGCGTCGGCGTACTCCGGTCCAGCGAGAGATAGCCCAGCCCCAGATCCAGCAGCACGTCCAGCCGCGCACTCAGGTCCTGGGCGATCCGCTGGATCACCACCGCCTTCTCCGGATGCTGCGTCACTAGCTTCGCCCAGCCCGGCGCCTTCGCCTCCGCATACGGTTGGAAAAGTGTCGCCACCTGCTTCAGCGGCAGGTTCGACACCGCCGTGATATCCAGTCCCGCAAACGTCACCGCCAGAGCCTCCGCACGCAGCCGCCGCCCCTCGCACACTCCGCACTCACTCGCCACCATGTAGCGCGACACCCGCTTCTTCATCGAGGCACTCTCCGTCTTCGCAAACGTCTCAATCACATAGCGCTTCGCCCCCGTGAACGTCCCCATGTAGCTCGGCTCCACCTTCGCCTTGATCGCCCTTCGTATCTGCTCGCGGTCCCACCCCGCATACACCGGCACCACCGGCTGTTCATCCGTGAAAAGCAGCCAGTCCCGGTCCTTCTTCGGCAGTTCACGCCACGGCTTGTCGATGTCATACCCCAGCGTCGTCACAATATCCCGCAGGTTCTGCCCGTGCCACGCCGGCGGCCACGCAGCGATGGCCCGTTCGCGGATGCTCAGCGAATCGTCCGGCACCATCGACCCCTCCGTCACGTCATACACCCGCCCCAGCCCATGGCAGCGCGGGCACGCCCCCTCCGGCGTGTTCGGCGAAAACGATTCCGCATACAGCAGCGCCTGCCCTTTTGGATATTCCCCCCCGCGTGAATAAAGCATCCGCAGCAGATTCGACAGCGTCGTCACACTCCCCACCGATGATCGTGCCGTCGCCGTCCCCCGCTGCTGTTGCAACGCCACTGCAGGAGGCAGCCCCTCGATCTCATCCACCTCCGGCACCCCCATCTGATGAAACAGCCTCCGCGCATACGGCGCCACCGATTCCAGGTACCGACGCTGCGCCTCCGCATAGAGCGTCCCAAACGCCAGCGATGACTTCCCCGAACCCGACACCCCCGTAAAAACCACCAGCGCATCCCGCGGGATCTCCACATCAATGTTCTTCAGGTTATGCTCCCGCGCCCCACGCACCCGCACAAATCGATGCGCCTCCTCCCCGCTCCGAGGAACAGCTAAACTGGAAGACGTCTGGGACATTCGGAAAAAATCGGTTCGAGGGGGGGGGACGAATGGGGGCGCTACGAGTGAACAATGGGAAACGCTGAATCAGCTCGGGCATTCCCAAGTGAGTCACACGCTCCACCTCCATCAATCGCATCTCGCCCGTCCCGTGGTCTGCCACCCGAAGAATCGAGAGCACGCTTCCCCACCCGCGCCCCAGCGCAAGGTAGGGCGGTTTGTCCCCAAGCCGCCGCCCGAACGTCTCCAAGCCCCAGCCCACGCCCAGCGCAAGGTAGGCCGCCTTGTCCCCAAGCCGCCGCCCGAACGTCCCCAAGCCCCACCCGCGCCCAGCGCAAGGTAGGGCGGCTTGTCCCCAAGCCGCCGTCGAACGTCCCCAAGCCCCGCCCGCGCCCCAGCGCAAGGTAGGGCGGCTTGTCCTCAAGCCGCCGCCCGAACGTCTCCAAGCCCCACCCACGCCCAGCGGAGGTAGGGCGGCTTGTCCCCAAGCCGCCGCCGAACGTCCCCAAGCCCCACCCACGCCCAGCGCAGGTAGGCGGCTTGTCCCCAAGCCGCCGCCGAACGTCCCCCAAGCCGCCGCCGAACGTCCCCCAGGCCCCGCCCGCTCCCAGCGCCGGTAGGGCGACTTGTCCCCAAGCCGCCGCCGAACGTCCCCAGGCCCCGCCCGCGCCCCAGCGCAAGGTAGGGCGGCTTGTCCTCAAGCCGCCGTCGAGCGTCCCCAGGCCCCCCGTAGGCCGCCTTGTCCCCGCCCCAGCCACCGCTCGCACATCCGCCTAAGGCTGGCTCCACAATGACGAACTGGGAGAATCCTCATTTGTTAAGCAATCCTTAACAACTGCCACCGGCAGCTTGTCCCCAAGTCCCCGCCCGCACCTCTCAGCGCCTCCATCTCCCGCCACCACGCCCCGCACATGGATGGCGGAGCCATCCCAGCCTGTAGCGAGGCGGTTGAGCGCAACGACACCCCTGGTCACGCGCACCAAAACGCCCCCAGCATCCTCTCGCATCCCCTAGCGATGCCAGCCCGAGCCATCGCCCAGCTCTCCCTCTCACCAACCCACCACTCTCTCATTCTCATCGTCTTCTTCCCAGCATCCCCACGTACCATCTCCGCCGCCTCGCCTTTTCACTCTCTCCTCTTCCGACCTTGCCATGCAAAGCCTTCTCGGCTTTGATAAGAAAATCACCTCGTGGCGTGGAAGGCAATCAGCAAGAAATTGACTCCATTAGCCACTGAAACTCCCAACATCAGAAGAACAACGCTATGGACAATCAGACGACACAATTAGCTGAGTTGACGAAAAGGCGAAAGAAATGGGTCGAGGCGAATCGCGAGAATGGATTTGAGGAAGGTATCACCAATCTTTTGACCGAACTCTATCCTGATAACGCCCATTTCATTTATGAATTGCTCCAAAATGCGGAGGACACTCAAGCGGATGCTGTCAGATTCACTTTGTCCAGAAAAGACATTCGCTTTGAACACAATGGAGGACGTCTCTTCAACTTGAGCGATGTCGAATCGATTACCAGCATCGGTAATAGCACAAAGCGCAGCGACCCCACCAATATCGGGAAATTCGGCGTGGGGTTCAAGGCTGTCTTCGCATATACCAACTCTCCCGAGATTCATTCAGGGACGTTTCAATTCAAAATCAATAACCTAGTGGTTCCCGAGTCGTTGCCACGCAAAGCAACCGATGGTTCTACCGCGTTCCTGTTTCCATTCGATAATCCGAAAAAAGCTCAGTCAAGAGCGGTTGAAGAAATTGACCGCGGACTGCGAGCGCTTGCAGACAATACATTGCTCTTTCTCAACCACATACGGGAGATTGAATATCTGCTGCCAAACGCGGTGCTAGGGAAGCTAAAACGTATCGACATGGACGGCGAAGGAATCGGACAGCGCATCGAAATCCATGCCACTCAATCGGAACAGGACGAAGCTGTTTCGCATTGGCTACGTTACCGCAAAGAAGTTTCGATCACCGATGAAGCGGGTGAAATGAAGATATGTCAGGTGGCCATCGCCTTTCGTCTTCAAAAGCAGTTGTGCGATTCAGGGACGGGCCATCCCGAGGAAAAGAATGGAAAAAAAAAGCCAATAAAACCAAAGGCGTCATGGTGCATTGTTCCTTGTGAACCGGGTCAGGTTTCCATCTTCTTTCCGGCCGAAAAAGAGACATCTAATCTGAGATTCCATCTTCATGCACCGTTCGCCTCCACCGTTGCCCGTGATAGCGTTCGCGATTGCAATTCCAACGAGGAACTGCGTGATGGATTGGCACAACTCACAATCGAAGCCTTGGCGGATATTCGCAATCGAGGGTTGCTCACAATGTCCTTCCTCGCAATCTTACCCAACGAGGACGACGGACTCTCGACGTTTTATGACCCAATTCGGGAGGCCATTGTAAAAGGGTTTCGAGAGGAAAATTTGTTGCCTACCAAGAGCGGATCGCATCTGAAAGCCGATGGCCTCTACAGGGGGCAGTCCGAAATCTCTTCAGTGATTGATGACGACGATCTTTCTTTGCTGACAGGATACGAGTCCCCTTTGTGGGCGGCAAATGCTCCGCAAAAGGGCATGCGTGAAGACAAGTTTCTCGACACCCTTCAAATCGATAAATGGGGATGGGATGCTCTGAAAGACGCAATACTAGAAACCGAGAGAAGCGGGGAAAAGAAGGACAAAATTGAAAAGTGGATCTCTGGGAAGCAGGACAATTGGCTAATGCGGTTCTACGCATTAATGGAATCATGCCATGCAGAAACAGAAGGCTACGTCGGCAAGCCGCCATTGGCATCTGCTTGGAGTAGCCTAGCAAGCGTTCGAGTAACCGACAGCAAAGGATCGGATGAGCATGTCACACCACGCAGCGCCTTTTTCCCGAAGCAGGTTCTCACAAAAGGTAGCAGGCCATATGATGTGCCGGCAAAAATTCGCCTCGTAAAGCGTGAGGTATACGAAAAAGGCCGTCTTGGGGAGAATACCAAAAAGGCCGCTCGTGATTTTCTTGAGCGGGTGGGGGTGCGAGAGTATGATGAACGTGCTGAGATTGAGCGGAGGTTGGAATGGTATTCGAAATCTGGCAAGAAAACCATCACAGACAGTCATTATCGTGATATTCGGGCATTTATCTCTTTCCTGAAGACCCATCCTCTTGAAGCAAATCTGTTCAAGGAAACAGAATTTCTGGTGGCCGCAGACGAAACACAGGAACAATTATACTGGTCTAAACCGAGGGAAATATTTCTTGATGCTCCTTATGAAACAACAGGTTTAGGTGAATTAACGGCAATACATGGCAAGAAAGTGCTATGGATAAAATATTGCGAACGTCTTGGTAATAACTTGAAGAGCGAAGACTTCATCTGCTTTTTGAAAGCAGTTGGTGCTTTTCATGAGCTGGCAGTGAACGAGGTTGGCTGTTGGCGTAATGACAAAATCAATACTTGGGAGGGGCGCTCAACATATACGGGAGTAAATGTCGATTGGACCATAAAAGATTTAGAAGACTACCTTTCAGAGCAACATCAACTCGCCAGTCGCTTGATTTGGATGGCTATTCTCCAGGCAGACAAAAAAATTGCTACCGCCAAGTATCGACCCAATCAACAGCACAGCCTTCAAATTGCCGGATCACAACTTGTCCAACATTTGAAAGCCTGCGCTTGGATTCCAGATCAAAGCGGGACTTTTCAAAGACCTCAGGATATGACTCGGGATATGCTTCCCAAGGAGTTTCCATATGACGATCGCAACGGACTGCTGACGGCCATAGGTTTTGGAGAGAAAGCGAAAGAAACCAGTGCAGAATTTAAGGCGCGGGACGCAGATGCTAAGAAATTGGGCTTCGAATCAGCAACAGAAATCGAAGAAGCACTCGCTTTGTTAAGAGCCAAGAAGGAAGGACGCATCAGGGAAGTTTTAAAGGAAAACTTGGAACAACCGAATGAGGGAGCCTTCGTTGGTCCAACAAATTCGTCAACTAAAGACGCAGAAGAGAGCGGTAATGGGCCGATGGGTAATCCTGTTGAGGATAGTGGATTGCAAACGGCAGCTTTTGGAACAAGTCCGTCAAGCACGCCTCAAGATGTGGAATCAACGATGCTCCCAGTCATGCGAAGGATCAACGCCCGCGTCAGAGAAACGGGGACGTTTTCATCGCCGACGGCGGCGAATGGGGAACAGCGCGAACAATTTGAGGATGACGACGTTTACACACCCGCACCAGTGGATTATTCGAAAAGAATCGCGCGAGCCGAGGAACGTAACGCGACTGAAATTGCAAGGATGGAACGCGAGCAGGAATTGCTTAATCTTGCAATTGCACTGCCGCGCTACAGCTACGGCTGGTTCCTTGCGCTGTTGGAATTGGAATGCCTGGCGAGCAGCGAGAAGAACGTTAGTGGCAAGTCCATCTCAATCAGCTTCGGCAGGATCGAGAAGGAGGCTATATCATCGAAGACCATCATCTTGAGGGAGCCGAGCCGCTTTATTCCGCAGTCAGTCGAAGAATTGTCCGGTGTGCGAATTGACCTTCAGTTCGACGACGGACGCACAGGGAAGCTTCATGTGGAGTCATTTACAGCGAAGGAATTCTCGCTGCTCGGTAAACTGAAGTCAGTTGATGAGTTAAAGGGAGTAGATTTTGGCAAGGTCGTGGAGGCGCGCATTGATGTTCAGAATCCATCCTTCCTATTACAGGAACTGCTGAATCGTTTCAGAGAATTGGGTTTCGAGGAGAAATTCGACATGAAGGATAACCTGACGCCAGATATCGAATTTGTTTTCGGTCCGCCCGGAACCGGCAAGACGACTCATCTCGCGGAGAATGTGTTGATGCCATTGATGCGAAGAGCAGAAAAGTCCAGGGTGCTCGTCCTTACTCCGACGAACAAGGCGGCGGATGTGCTCACCACCCGCATCATGGACAAAATGGGCTCGGATAAGTCTTTCCAGAATTGGCTGGTTCGCTTCGGGACCTCTGCGGACGAGAGGATCGAAAAAGAGGGGGTGTGGAGGGACCGTGCGTTTGAGATCGGCGCGTTAGATCGTTCCGTGACGATCAGCACTATTGCTCGCTTCGCCTACGACGGATTTGCTACAGAACATGGCAAACTGCGCGAGATGGAGTGGGATACCATTGTGTTCGACGAGGCGTCGATGATTCCACTCGTCAACATTATCTATCCACTCTACCAACGAAAGCCTCGAAAGTTTATCGTAGCTGGAGACCCTTTTCAGATCGAACCGATTGTTTCTGTGGATCAATGGAAAGATGAAAATATCTATACGCTGGTCGGACTCAACAAGTCGGGAGCATTTGTTCATCCCAGCACTGAGCCGCATGACTACCCTGTGACGAGCCTGGAGACTCAATACCGAAGTCTCCCAGCCATTGGCGAAGTCTTTAGCCGCTTCACATACAACGGAATCCTGAAACACCATCGAAGGGATGGCACGCAGCGTCCGCTGCGAATCGACGGCCTCGATCTTAAACCCCTCAACCTCATCAAGTTCCCTGTCAGCAAATATGAGAGTATCTACAGGGCAAAACGCCTGAAGAGTGGGACCCCCTACCAGACTTATTCGGCTCTTTTCACGTTCGAGCTTGTTAATTGGCTGGCGGGTCAGATTCAGACAAATCACTTGGGAGAACCACCGTTTCGTATCGGCATCATCGCACCATACCGCGCTCAAGCGAATCTATTGAGCAAACTGAACGACTCGCGGATATCCACTCCCGGTGGAGTGGAGATACAGGTCGGAACGATTCACGGCTTCCAAGGGGACGAGTGCGACATCATATTTGCCGTTTTCAACCCTCCGCCGACCATTTCCGCAAGTCCCCAGATGTTTCTCAATAAGCAGAACATCCTCAATGTCGCTATCAGCCGCGCAAGGGACTACCTTTTCATTGTAATGCCCGACGATCAGACAGAAGGTTTCGAGAATCTTCGCAAGGTGGCCAGAATAGAAAGTCTTGTGATAGACGGTGGTGCGTTCAGCGAATATGAGTCCCATGCAGTTGAGGAAGTGATTCTGGGGAACACACATTATCTTGAGGATAATACGTTCTCGACCGGACATCAAATGGTGAACGTCTACCGCAAGCCTGAGCGTTACTATGAGGTTCGCAGTGACGATTCTGCGATCGATGTCCAGATTCACGAAAAGGGATGATGCGCATCTTTTTCAACGGCCTCTCCTTCTAGGGCGTGGCATTACTTGTTCGTCTCCATGGTTGAACTGACCATTTGAACGCGTTAATCAAAGCTGTAAATCGGGGTCAGGGTGCAAATTATTGACAGATTAAAAGTCGGCACAGGTCAAACGATTCAAGCACAGCCAGTCGCAGGCCAAATCGCCCCGCAGCGCGGACTTCCAGTCCGCTGCACTCCGCAGGCACCCACACCCCCGCACCTCTCCTCAGCCTCGCAGCCTCCAGCGTTTCACGCTCTCCGGCAGCGGCTGGCAGGCAGTCGTTCACTTTCCCGCAAACCGCCACAGCAGCAGCACTGCCGGAACTGAATTCATTCTCCGCTCCCTCTGCCCCTCCGCCCCTCTGCGGCAAAATCAAACGTCCCTTCACCTTCGCCACGGTCTGCCACCGTCCGACGATTAAGCCCCACACTCCCCACTATCCCCATCGTCTCACCTCAGATCCGACATCCGTGTATTCCGTGCAATCCGTGGTTCACCTCCGACCTCCACCTCCGTGTGTCCGTGGATGGCAAGACCTGACGACTCATTTTTCCGGTTCCGGCATTAGTGTTCCATTAGTGACCATGAGTGGTTAATTTTTTCAGGCTCAATCCAACGCCCTCGCCTGTCCTGCAGCCTGCCCGACCTCCAAGAAGAAGCGGTCAAAACCGTCCTCGCCCAAGCCGAGCTGCTGTGGGCGGAGTGGGTGTGATTGAGGATGTTATAGCAGTCGCAAAACGGAAGCACGTTCGATTGCAGCAAAGGCGGCAAAGACAAATTCATTCTCTGCTCCCTCTGCCCCTCCGCCCCTTTGCGGCAAAATCGAATGTCCCTTCAACTTCGCCACGGTCTTCCACCGTCCGACCGATTAAGCCCCCACTCCCCACTCAGAATTCAGTCCTCTCCCAGGCATGCAGACGTTCCGTTTCCCGCAAACCGCCACAGCAGTAGCACTGCCGGAACTGAATTCATCCTCTGCTCCCTCTGCCTCTCCGCCCCTCCGCCCCTCCGCCCCTCTGCGGCAAAATCGAATGTCCCTTCACCTTCGCCACGGTCTGCCACCCTCCGACCGATTAAGCCCCCACTCCCCCCACTCAGAATTCAGTCTTCTCTCAGGCATGCAGTCGTTCCGTTTCCCGCAAACCGCCACAGCAGCAGCATTGCCGGAACTGAATTTATTCTCTGCTCCCTCTGCCCCTCCGCCCCTCTGCGGCAAAATCAAACGTCCCTCCAGCTTCCGAACAGCATGGAAGCGTCGCCAATCGCCCCGACATCCGTGCAATCCGTGGTTCACCTCAGACCTCCTCCACATCCGCATCCAGCATCCAGCATCCAGCATCCAGCATCCAGCATCCAGCATCCAGCATCCAGCATCCAGCATCCAGCATCCAGCATCCAGCATCCAGCATCCAGCATCCAGCATCCAGCATCCAGCATCCAGCATCCAGCA
>JANYCZ010000006.1 GCA_025360015.1 Verrucomicrobiota bacterium
CATCGCGCGCATCCCCGAAGAACTGGCCGACCGTTTGGGCCGTCATCGCATGATCGAAGGTGACACTGTTTATGGCCGACGGGGCGACATCGGCAGGCGTGCTTACGTCTCCAAGCGTCATGAGGGCTGGTTTTGCGGCACCGGCTGCCTTCGCTTCCGCCCCGACCCTTCCGTGATCGACGCCCGTTACCTTTTCGACACCCTCGGTTCCCCTGACACCTTTGGCGTCATTGTGAACCGTGCCAAAGGTTCCACCATGCCGAACCTCAGTGGCTCGTCGCTCAAGTCCGTGCCTATCCTCGTCGCTCCGCGCCGAATCCAAGACGACTACGCCAGCCACGTCGTCCCCATCACCGCGCAGATCGAAACCTTGGCCCAACAAACCCAAAAACTCCGCACCGCCCGGGACCTACTCCTGCCGCGCTTGATGAGCGGGGAGCTGGCTGTGTGAAGCCGGACAGCGCTCTTCACACCCGCAGCACGCAGCAGCCGAAGTCCAGCTCCCAGCCGGAGCTGGTCTGGGTGACGGGCACGGTGGGGGCCAGCGTGTAGAGCATTCTGCGGCCATCCACAGGATCAGACGCCATCTGCAGGAATCCCGCCTTCACCAGCAGGCCGCAGTCCTTGATCGTCGCGTCCAGCTTTTTGCCCGTCGTCCCCATCAAATCGGAGGCTGACCGCCCCACGGCATTGGCCAGCGCCTTGATGATTCTCCGTCGGGCGTGATTGCTCATCACGGTGAAGATGGCGTCTTCCGTCCAGCGCGGCGGTTGGTTCGGCGAACTGGCCGGTGGTGTCGGATCGGGCATGGGTGCAGATTCTTCACCGCCCTAGTTTCCTGGCAAGCAGAACCTGTCCCTTCCGTGCTTCCCAGCCTGTTCGCTTCGATGGCAGCCCGCCATGAGGGCTTCCCCCGCTGAAATACACGCCGCGTGAGTCGTCAAAGGTCCATCTGGAAATCGAAACACGCCGCGCAAGTCGTCAAAGCTCCGTCTGGAAATGGAAACACGCCGCGCAAGTCGTCAAAAGCGTTCCCTGGAGCACGATCTGCCTTAAATGGACTGGGAGCCGCGCTTCATGACCATGGGCAAAGGATCGCGAGCATGACGGAACAAACCCAAAAACTCCGCACCGCCCGCGACCTCCTGCTGCCGCGCTTGATGAGCGGGGAGATCGAGGCGTGAAAGGCACCCAAAATCCGGCAAATCTGCTTATTTCGCGTCCAGAAGGTAAGTATACTTTCCTTATCTCGCATTTTCCGCGTCATGGCACTCGGACCGCGTGTGGGCTTGCCAATCCATTTGGCTGCGGTTTACTATGAATAACAATGAGCCTTGTGCGCCAGATTGAGTTCGTCCTGCGGGACCGAGTGGATGGAGTGGAGATCACCCCGGCCACCATCGGGCTGGCGCGCTTCAATGAGTTCAACCGGCAGGTGGAGACTTTCATCGCCGGGGCGGAGAAACTGAAGGTGGACGATGTGCAAGTGCGTGTAGTGGAGGGCTCCTACAAGATCATCGGTGCGCTGCCAGTGGCGACGATGAACGCCTTGGAGCCGGATTTGCGGACGCTCCAGCGTCAGGACTCGCTGGGCGAGATCGACCCGAAGCGTGCGGAGCTGATCGCCAAGTGGCAGGCTCGCAGCAAGAGCAACCCTGAACTGAGCTACCAGATCAAGCCCATTGAAACGGCTATTGAGCCAATCGTGTTGAGCATAAATACGGACTATCGAATCGGCGAAATCGTGCCGTGGGTGAAGGTGGAGAAGTATCTGTTCGGCACGGTGATGGACATGGGTGGGGTGAACAAGGCAAACGTGCATATTCGTCTGGAAGACACGGGGCAGGTGGTGCTTGTCGGTTCCAACCAGGGTTATCTGAAGGAGCACAGCAATGACCGGCTTTATCACAAGGTGCTGGCGCGGGTGGAAGCAGACCAGCACTACCGGACTCGCGAGCTGCGCAATCTGCGGCTGCTATCCTTTGAAGACTATGCGCCCGTCTATGACGAGGCTGCCCTGGATCGCTTCGCCGAGGCCGGACGGAATGCTTGGGCAGATGTGCCAGACGCCGCAGCATGGGTTCATCATCTGCGGGGAGGCTCACTGTAATGGGTGCGGGCGTCGTATTGGACACTAGCTTCCTGATCACGTTGGCGGACTCCAATCGTGCTCACCACGATACGGCGAGGAAGTATTGGCGTTACTTCTCCGAGCAGGGCTTACCGATGTTCCTGCCCACGATTGTAGTTTCCGAGTTTTCCATCAAACAGATGATCCCACCGGACATTTTACGCGGTTGCGTGGTGCTGCCGTTCAACTGGGACGATGCCATCAAAGCGGCTTCGTTTGATTTTTCCAAAGTGGACAGGCAAGGGCTGTCGCGGGATGCGCTCAAGGACGACGTGAAAATCATCGCGCAGGCCGTGGTGAAGGACGCTGCACTCGTCATCACGGACGACTCCGCTTCGTTCTACAAGTTCGCGCAGCAGCTAGTGACCACGGGGGCGGCTGCTTTTCGCCCCATCAAGCTGGAGGATGGATTCGACATCTCGTTCCTGAACGCGACTGGCCAGCGGGAGCTGGGGCTTCAGACTGATGAAGGAGAATCGGAATAGTCTGCCCCCTCTCTCATGGCTTACACGGACATCAATAGCGAAGACCGGCTGGTTCAACAAACCTTCGCTGATCATCTCGAAAGCGTGCTCGGCTGGGAAAGCGTGTATGCCTGCCACACCGAGACTTTCGGCCCAGACGGCACGCTGGGGCGCAGGGACAAGCGCGAGGTGGTGCTGACGCGCGACCTGCGCGCGGCGCTGGTGCGGCTGAATCCGGCATTGCCAGACAAGGCGCTCGACGAGGCGGTGGCGAAGATGACGCGGCATGATTTCTCCCGC
>JANYCZ010000022.1 GCA_025360015.1 Verrucomicrobiota bacterium
ACCCAAAGAAACAATCGCGCCGCTTTTGATACGAGACCGGCCACCAGCCCCCGATTGGGACATAGTGGCACCCGGCGGATGCATGATTTGAACCCGCTCAAGCGGCTTCATTCAAATGCCAAAAGCGGCGTTCGGGTTAAAGATGCATGCCGCACGTCTCGAAGCAGACGTCGCTTCAACTGGTGGCGATGACGAATTGCCTGCCATCAATGTGGGTTGTTCAGGCTGGTTTTACTGGCATTGGCGCGGTGCGTTCTACCCAGAGACTCTGCCCACCAGCGGTTGGTTCCCGCATTATGCGAAGACGCTCAAGACGGTGGAGCTCAATGCCCCGTTCTATTCCTGGCCCACTGTCAATGCGGTCAAGGCCTGGGCGCGGCAGGCGGGACGTGGCAAATTCATCTACACGGTGAAGGTCTGTGAACTCATCACGCATGTGAGGCAGTTCAAGGGCACCAAAACCTTGGTGCAGGATTTTGGCTTCATCGCCGACGTGCTCGGCCCGCGCATGGGCTGCTTCCTGTTTCAGCTTCCGCCGAGCTACCATTACAGCACCGCGCGCTTGAAGTCCATTCTCTCCCAGCTTGATCCCCGACACCGGAATGTTGTGGAGTTCCGCCACCGCAGCTGGTGGCAGCCTAAAGTCTATGCGGCCTTCAAGAAGGCCGGTGCCATTTTCTGCTCTTCCAGTGCGCCGCGCCTTCCTGATGAACTCGTGGTCACGACTGACGAAGTGTACATCCGCTTCCACGGCAAAACGAAATGGTATCGGCACGACTACACGCGCGAGGAGCTTGCCGTGTGGGTTCAGCGCATTCAGGAGAGCGGTGTCAGGCGCGTGTGGGCCTACTTCAACAATGACCGCGACGCATTCGCCATCAAGAACGCCCGCGAGTTTATCCGCCAGCTGCGTAAGCTCGCGCTTGGATGATCAGCCTGCTCACGCATTGGCGCGCAGCCAGGTGAAGCTGCGCTCGGCTTCGCCTTTTTGGTAGGCGATCTCGGCGTCTTTTTTGCCGGGGCCTTCAGGAGCTTTGAAGGTATCGATCTTCTTGCCGCGCTTGGCCATGTCGAGCCAGGCTTTGAACATGGGGGTATCGCGGTGGTTCGGGAAGATGTTCCAGAAGTCGTCTTTCTTCCATGAGAAGGGACGGGCGAAGCCGGAGATGGTCTCGACCTGCAGCGGCACGCCGGGGGCGAGCTCGGCGAAGCGTTTGGCGTAGGCTTTGTAATCCACCAGGCCTTCACCGACGGCGGTCCATTGCACCACGGCACCGTTTTCGTCCTCCCACAGCATGCTGTCGCGCACGCTGCTGCAAATCGTGAGCGGCCCGAGGACTTCGAGATGCAGCAGGGGTTCTTCGAGCGCCCACACAGCATTGCCGGGGTCGATGTTGGCACCCACATAGCCTTTGCCCGCGGCCTCGATGAGCGCTTTCAGTTCATGAGACTGCATGTCGCCCGCATGGTTTTCGATGGCGATCTTGATGCCTTCGCCTTCGGCCTTGGACTGGCAGGCCTTGACCGTTTTAGTGACTTCTTCGATGTGCTTCTGGATGCCGCCATCCGTGCTGCGGTCCTTTTGATTGCCGAGGTAGCAGCGTGCGACAGGTGAGCCGAGCGTCTTGGCGATGCGGATGGTGAGGCTCAGGTGCTCTTCGGGCGTGCCATACGTGTCCTTCCAGGTGTTGGAGGTTTTGCAGACGCTGCCGGTGCCTACGTAGAGTTTCAGTCCGGCACGGTCCGCCTGTTCCTTGAGGCTCTTCAAATAAGCTTCCTCGAAGTTCTCAAACACATGCAGTTCGGAGATGAACATGGTGTCGAGCTTCAACGACGCGGCGTAGTCAATGAACTGCGCGGCTTTCCAGCCGGTGGCGCGCACGGCGAAGTGATCAAGGCCGAGGGCGAGTTTGGCCCCCGTGGCAGCCTGGGAAAGCGAGGCTGCGGCGGTGGCGGCGAGAGATTGCGCTAGGAAGGTACGGCGGTTCATGCCGGGCATGCTAGCGGAACCGCATGGCCTGTCGATAGCGAATCCTCAAGCGATTGAATCAGCGGATGATCAGCTTCACCGCACCCTGACCCTGGCGGTCATCCGCTGAGGAAACCAGAATCTGGGCCAGGTGATGACCGCTGCGCCATGGCGCGCCATTGATGGGCTTGACTTGCAGCAGGTAGGCACCCGTGCCGACGTTGCGAAAGGAGGTGATGTTGTTGCTGAAGGGGGCCTGCTGGCCGGGCACTTCGAAGTACTCCATCAGAGTGAAATGATCTTTGGTCAGCTCGGTGACAGGCCAGCCGCTGCTGCTGACGAGGACCAAGATGTTGGCAGGGTGTGAGTTGCCATTGGCGGCAGCACCCGCCGAAGCCTGCGCGGCAATGGTCAGCGCTGTGACACCACCAGCACCGGTTTTCATGACGAGTTTCGCCGTTGGCACAGGGGCTGGTGAGGCAGGTTTCGGAGCAGGTGCTTCAAAGACAGGTTTCAGCACGGGCACGGGCTCCGCTTTTTTGGCGGGTGCCACAGGTGCGGGTTTGGCAGCCGCTTTAGGTTTTACCTCTTCCGCCTTCTTCTTTGCCGGGGCTGCTTTCTTGACTGGCAGCGGCTTCTTTTTAACCAAGGCCGACTTTTTGGATGCTACAGGCATCTTTTTAGAAGGTGCCTTCTTGGGAGCAGATTTTTTGGCCATGGTAATTGATGGGTCGGAATTGTTTCAATTTGTGCGAGGCTAGCAATACTTCCGCCCTTCTGTCGAGATTCCTGTTGGGACAGGGATGCAAATATTAAGAGGCAAACTGTATTCAAAGCACGATCTTGCAGGCGTTTCGTCTTTTGTTTGAATTGGCCAGCGGACAGAATAGGCAGCCGGATAGGTTACCTAAGAGTGCTCTTCGCTAAATCTTCATTTAAGGGTATCTCTAAAACTTCTAGTTACTCGAATGAACAGTATTCTTATCATTCTATTATAAGATGAAAATTCTGAAAATAGACGATTGCAAAGAATGCGGTCTCTAGATTATAAGGGTTGGTTAGAATTTTAGGTTTACGGCCTTTCTGTCATGCTTCGCCTAATCGACAGCTCTGCAATTACGCTTCTTTGATGAACGCATTCACAACAGTTGGTTTCCCTTTGTCACGACCCTCTCTTCGGCTATTTCGCCGGGAGCCGTCGTTCGTGCAGCAATTGTTTGCTGGGATTTCCAGACTGATTGAATTTTCTCAAGTGGGAGGCTGGGCCTGGTTCGGTGCCGCAGACGCCATGGATGACCTGATGCCATGGGGCCGGGGAACGCTGGTGACACGCCATGGTGCGGGAGGAGGAGGGGACTCCCCAGAACCTACTCCGCCTGAGGCGGTGACACGCAATCTGCCCTTTTATCACGCGCCGGTCCTGCTGGACGAAGTCGTCGCCATGCTCAAGCCCGCACCAGGCAAGTTGATTTTCGACGGCACCCTGGGTGGTGGCGGGCATTCCGAGGCGCTGCTGCAGCATGGGGCTCGCGTCGTGGGCATGGATCAGGATCAGAATGCGCTGAAGCACGCCACCGAGCGTTTGAAGCCTTATGCCTCGCAGTTTTGTGCCTTGCGCGGCAACTTCCGCAACTTCCCGCAGATCGTCGAAGAAACCGGCATTTCCGGTTTTGACGGCATGCTGGTGGATATTGGAGTGTCGAGCCATCAGCTGGATGATGCCGCTCGCGGGTTCTCCTTCATGAGAGATGGCCCGCTGGATCTGCGCATGGACACCGAGTCGTCCCGCACCGCCGCGGACCTTGTGAACACCGAAGATGAGGCGGAGCTTATGCGCATCTTCTTTGAATACGGTGAAGAGCCCAATGGCCGCCGCATCGCCCGTGCTATTGTGAAAGCGCGGGCCGCAGGTCCGATCCGCACCACCTTCCAGCTTGCCGACATCGTTTCCATCGCAGCGCCGAAGCGTGGCAAGCGCCACCCCGCCACACTGGTGTTTCAGGCCCTGCGCATCGCCGTCAATGATGAGCTCGCCGCGCTGCATGATTTTCTGGCCGCAGCACCACGGTGGTTGAAGCCCGGCGGCAGGCTGGCGGTGATCTCCTTTCACTCGCTGGAGGACCGCATCGTCAAACAAACGCTGCAGCATCTTTCCGCGCCATTCATTGACCGCCCTGAGTGGCCGGAAGCACGCAAGAACCCGGATTGCGTGCTGAAACTCATCACGCGCAAGCCCATCCAGGCCACGCCGCAAGAGATCGAACTGAACCCACGTTCGCGCAGCGCGGTGCTGCGCGTCGCCGAACGACTCCCCGCATGAAACCACGCCCGCGCAACCGCTACCGCAACAGCCTCGGCCTTTCCACGATCACGGCGATCTTGATCGTCGTGGCCTTGCTGGCGCTCGTCGGCCTCGGCATCGTGGTGAGCAAGAACCGCGTGCGCGCGATTGGCGAAGAGCAGCGCAAGGTTGAGGCCGACATGCGGCTGCTGAACGCCGAGATTCTCGCTTTGAACAACCGCATTGAAACGATGCTCACGCGTGACCGTGTGCAGCCGCGCCTCACCAATGCGGGCACCCTGCTGCGTCCGATCACGAAGCACGGCATTCTCCTTCTCAAACCGCTGCCCGAGCAGCCGGCGAAAGCCTCCACACCGGCTGCGGACCCATCCGTCGCCCACAACATGCCCAAGTGAGCCAGCCACTGCCAAATCAAATTCAGCTTCGCCGCGATCGTCCGGTTTGCCGCCGCATGCTGCTGCTGCTGTTTGTGCTGATGGCGGGTTTTTCTCTCGTGACGTGGCGTCTCGCGGTCATTCAGATCAAGGAATCGCCACGCCTCGCGGCCCTTGCGGCGCAGAAATACCAGCGCCACATCGCGCTCCCTGCGCACCGGGGTGCCATCAAGGACATGAGCGGAGAATACCTCGCGCATGATGAAGAGGTGAACGAGCTCTACACAGACCGCACCCATTTGCGCGAAATTATCACTGTGAGGCATCATCTGGCCACCATCCGCGGTGTGAAGGCTGTCGAGCTGCGTGCGCAGCTTGGTGAGGCGGACACCCTGGCCGCCTACCATGATCATGTGGCCAGCGTGCTGGCTGGCATCCTGCCGCTGCCGGAAAAGGAAATCCGCAGCCAGATCGCCTCGGACAAGCCCGAAATCGTACTCGCGAAGCAGGTGGACGAGGAGACCGCAAAGCGGTGGGGCATCCTGTTCAAGGCCGAGCACATCTTTGGCATTCACATGCGTCCCGCCGTGGCACGTCGCTTTCCGGCGCAGGATCGCCTGTCACTGGTGCTGGGAGACACCGACACCAGCAACAAAGGCCGCTGGGGCATCGAGAAATTCATGGATGCCCGGCTTACCGGCATTCCGGGCGCGCAGTCAATCGAGCGTGATAAATCCGGCCATGAACTTCCTTCCTATCGCGGGCAGGTCACCGAGCCGCAGCACGGCAGCGATGCCCATCTCACCATCGACATGCAGCTTCAGGACAACGTCGAAGCCATCTGTGAGCGCGCCTGGAAGGCCCACAAGGCCCGCCGGGTGGTCATCGTCGTCACCGAGCCCACCACTGGCACCGTGCTGGCCATGGCGGCACGGCCGCATCGTGACGTGGACAATCCCGACGTCAGCACGTGGACCAATCACGTCATCGCAGAGCCTTATGAGCCCGGCTCCATTTTCAAGGTCGTCACTCTTGCGGCGGGCCTTGACAACCACAAGATCTCGCCCGGGGAGAAGATCGACTGCGGCAACATGTTCTACGAAGACCCGGTGCGTAAGGTAAAGCTCAGCGACGACGAGCCGCTCGGCATGCAGACTGTCAAGGGCGTGCTGGTTCATTCCAGCAATATTGGCATGTACAAAATCAGCAAACGTGTTGGACAGGAGATGATGCTCGACTATGCCACAAGGTTTGGTTTTGGTGCTCCAACCGGCATCGGTCTCGTCGGCGAAAAAGCCGGCTACCTCAACACCGGCAAATGGAGCAACACCACCTATTCACGTATGCCAATTGGATATGAAGTATCAGTCACCCCGCTGCAGATGTGCATGGCTTATGGAGCCATCGCCAACGGCGGCGTGCTCATGAAGCCACGGCTCATTGACCGCATCGTCAAACCGAACGGCGAAACCGAAGTCATTCCGCCGCAGCCGGTCTGGCAGGCCTGCAGCGCCAAGACGGCCGCCTCCTTGCGCGATTTCTTGGAAGGGGTCGTGCTGGAAGGCACCGGCAAACGTGCTGCACTGCCTGAAGTCCGGGTCGGTGGCAAGACCGGTACCACCCGCCGTTATGATCCTGAAAAAAGACGCTACATCGATGGTTCCTACCTCACCTCGTTCGTGGGCATGGCCCCGATCGAAAACCCTAAACTTGTCTGCCTCGTGATGCTTGATGATCCCAAAGCCGAGAGCGCCGCCATGGTCCGTGGCGGTCGCGTCGCCGCACCCATTTTTGCCGAGGTCGTGCGCGAGACGCTCGATCATCTGGCCATTCGCAATGAACGCCCCATCAAGGTGGCGGCAAAAGGAGGCGTTCAATGATACTTCGCGACATTATCCCCCATCTCGACAAGCCGGCGGTTTCCGGCAGCCTCGATACCGAGATCACCGGCCTTGCGTATGATTCACGTCTGATCGGCCCAGGCATCGCCTTCGTCGCGATTCGTGGCACGCATGCTGATGGCCATGCTTTCATCGACAAGGCCATCGAACTCGGAGCTGCTGCGATCATCGCCGAACAGGCACCGCCGGATGACGTCACGGTGCCGTGGGTGCACGTGCGCCACTCGCGCATCGCCCTCGCCCAGGCGGCTGCGACGCTGAACGGGAACCCGGCCAAGGCGCTCACCATCGTTGGCGTGACTGGCACCAATGGCAAGACCACCACGGCCTTTCTGCTGCACCATCTGTTCAATGGCGCGCAGATGCGCAGCGGTCTGCTTGGCACTGTATTTTATGATCTGGGCGATGGGGAGCACCTGCCCGCCACGCACACCACGCCGGAGTCGCTCGAAATCCAAGGACTGCTGGCCAGCATGCGTGACAATGGCTGCCGTGCCTGCGCCATGGAGGTGTCCTCCCACGCGCTGGATCAGGACCGCATCTACGGCCTGCCCTTTGCCGCCGCTATTTTCACCAACCTTACGCAGGACCATCTGGATTACCACGGCACGATGGAGAAGTACTTTGAGGCCAAGGTACGACTGTTTCAAATCACCGCCGACGCATCGAATCGCTCGGTCTTGGTCATCAATGGTGACGACTCCTGGGGGCGCAAGCTCGTCCAGCGCTTCGAGCACACCGGCCGCGTCGTTCGTTTCGGCTTCGGGGTCGGTTGTGAGTATCGGGCCATCAACGTCCGTTACGATCTCACCGGCACAACGTTTGAGCTTGAAGCGAAAGGCCGCTGCTTCCTGGTGCGCCTGCCGCTCATTGGTGATTTCAATGTGTACAACGCCCTCGGTGCCATCGCTGCCGCGCAGGGCGTCGGGTTGAATCTGCGTGAAGCCATCAAAAGCCTGCAAAACGCGCCGCAGGTGCCCGGCCGCATGGAGCGGGTGTCCGACAACTCACGCTTCCAGGTCTTCGTCGATTACGCGCATACGCCAGACGGTTTGGAGAATGCCCTGCGCACCGCGCGTGCCTTGCGCCCGCGTCGCCTCATTACGGTGTTTGGCTGCGGTGGAGACCGCGACCGCACCAAGCGTGCGAAGATGGCCGCCGCAGCAGAGGCTGGCAGCGACATCTGCGTGCTCACCTCGGACAATCCGCGCACCGAAGATCCGCAGCAGATTTTGAATGACGCCAAGGCGGGATTCGCCCGTCCGCAAAAGCATGCCATCATCATGGACCGCCGTGAGGCCATCCAGACCGCGCTGCAAAATGCGTGGGAGGGTGATCTGGTGCTCATCGCAGGCAAGGGGCACGAGGACTATCAGGACATTCAGGGCCAGAAACATCCTTTCGATGATCGCAAAATCGCCCGCCAGATTCTTCACCACCTCAAGGCTGACCGTGCTGCCGAGCGCGAAGAAAAAGCCGCTGAACGCGAAGCCCAGCGTGGTGGCTTTGACCGCCCCGGCCCAGACCGATTTGATCGATGATCCCCGTTTCACTCCAGACCCTAACCCAGTTCGCCGCAGGTACCCTGCGTGGCGATGGTACCTGTCTGGTGACGAACGTGAACACCGACTCGCGCAAAATCACCGCAGGAGAAGTGTTCGTGGCGCTGGTGGGAGACAAATTTGACGCGCATGATTTCATCCCGCAGGTGGCTGCTGCCGGTGCTGCGGCTGTCGTCGTCAGCAAAGTGAATCCGGCCTGGGGCACGCTGCCATGTGCCGTGATCGAAGTGGGAGACACCCTGCTGGCGCTGCAAAACATGGCACGCGGTTATCGTGTGCAGCACGCGCCGCTGATCATCGGCCTGACCGGCAGCAACGGCAAAACTTCCACCAAGGATCTCGCGGCAGTCATCATGGCACGCAAATGCCAGACGCGTGCGACCGTGGGGAATCTGAACAACCACATCGGTCTGCCGCTGACCTTGCTTTCACTGCGAGAAGGCGACGAGTGCTGTGTTGCAGAGATGGGCATGAACCATGCGGGTGAGATCAAAGTGCTCACGGACATTGCCCAGCCGGATGCGGGCATCATCACCAACGTCGGCATGGCTCACATCGAATACATGGGCACTCAGGATGCGATTGCCTGGGAAAAAGGCACGCTGGCCGCGAACGTGCGCGCAGGCGGCGTCGTGGTGCTGAATGCCAATGACAAATACAGCGAGGTCATCGCCCGCCACTGCCAGGCCAGCGTCTCCATGGCAGGCGTCGGCACTGGTGATGTGGCTGCTTCCAATCTGCGCGCAGATGCCACAGGCACGACTTTCACACTCGACTTCGGTGGCGAAAAAGTCGAAACGCGCCTGCCTATCCTCGGCGAGCACATGGTCGGCAATGCCGCGCTGGCTGCTTGCATGGGCTGGCGCCAGGGCATTGCGCCAGCGGACATCGCGGATGCGTTAAATCAGGCGAAACTCACTGGTGGCCGCGTGGAGCCGAAAGTCGTCAAAGGCGTTCAGTTCATCGATGATTCCTACAACGCGAATCCTGACAGCATGATCGCCGGATTGCGCACGCTCAGCACGCTCGGGTCTTTTGGGAGCCGCCGTGTTGCGGTGCTGGGCCGCATGGGTGAGCTGGGGACTATCGCTGAAACAGAGCACCGCCGCGTGGGCGAGTTCGCCGGTTCGCTCAAACTGGACGCCGTGTTCAGTGTTGGCGGCAGCGAAGCCGCATGGATCACTGAAGCTTCGAAGTCGGTGTCGTCCGAACATTTCCCCGATCATGCCACCTGTGCCGCGCGTCTGCGTGAGTGGTTGCGCGAAGGGGACGTGGTGCTGCTCAAAGGCAGCCGCTCCGCGCGCATGGAACAGGTCCTCACGCATTTTTCCGCCTCATGATGTACTGGCTTTACGAACTCAGGGAATGGCTCTTCGCTCATCAATGGATCAGCGATGACGCCGCCCTGTACAAAATTCTCAATCTCTTCAAGTACCACACGTTCCGTGCCGGTGGCGCCGCGATGACGGCGTTTGCGCTCTCGCTGATGTATGGTGACAAGCTCATTCGAAAACTAATCTCTTTGAAGATCGGCCAGCCGATCCGCACGGCCGAGGAAGTACACAAGCTGCATGAACTCCACGGCAAGAAGGCCGGCACGCCGACGATGGGGGGCATCCTTATTCTTTCGGCGATTGTGATCTCCACGCTGATGTGGGCCAAGTGGGACAACGTCATGGTGTGGACAGTGCTGTTCACCACCGTCGGTCTCGGAGCTCTGGGCTTCCGCGATGACTACCTAAAGATCAGCAAGAAGAACTCGAAGGGCGTCAGCGCCCGTACCAAGCTCATCTGGCAGACCTCGGTGGCGGTGGTGGCGGGACTGCTGTTTGCCTACGCGGTGCCGGGAGAAAACGGCATCACGCTGCGCGCGCTCTACATTCCGTTTGTTAAAGATGCGGTGATTTCAGACATGCATATCTTCGCGGTCGTCTTGTTTTCCATCGTCATCGTGGGCTCTTCGAATGCGGTGAACCTCACGGACGGCCTGGACGGCCTCGCCACCGGCTGCTCCGTTACCACCGCCCTGGCCTATGCCGCGTTTGGCTACATCTGCGGCAACGCGAAGTACTCGGACTACCTCGGTGTTGCTCACAACAGCCTGGCGAATGAACTGCCCATCGTGGCCATGGCGATGGCCGGAGCTTGCCTCGGCTTTCTTTGGTTCAATGCGCATCCGGCCAAGATGTTCATGGGGGACACGGGTTCGCTGGCGCTGGGTGGCTGCATTGCGGCGCTGGCCATCGGCTGCAAGCAGGAGATCGTCCTTGCCCTCGTCGGTGGTGTGTTTGTGATGGAGGCCATGAGCGTCATTCTTCAGGTCTGGAGCTTCAAAAAGCGCGGCAAGCGCATCTTCCGCATGGCTCCGATCCATCATCATTTTGAACTCGGCGGCTGGCATGAGAACCAGGTGATCGTGCGCTTCTGGGTGCTCTCGCTGCTCTTTGCCATGCTCGGTCTTGCCACGCTCAAGCTTCGATAAAATCATGCGTTTCGCCTCACAACACTTCGCCATTCTCGGTGCTGGTCGCAGCGGCCTCGGTGCTGCCCGTCTGGCGCGCCTGCATGGCGCTGAGGTGACGATTGTTGATGAAGGCGACAAAGCAAGGCCGGTCGAAGACTTCAAGTGCGTGCTCGGCCAATCCGCGCGCGATCTCGCCGTCAAGCCCGGCGAGTTCCAGAAGGTCATCATCAGCCCCGGGCTGGACGAACACTGGCCGCTGCCGAAGAAATTTACCGATGCAGGTGTGCCACTGGTCGGTGAGACGGAATTTGCCTTTCATCTGACGGACATGCCCATGGCGGCCATCACCGGCACGAACGGCAAGAGCACCTGTACCGAACTGATAGCGACCCTGTTCAACGGCTGCGGCATGAAGTCACTGCCCTGCGGGAATCATGGCGTATCCCTGAGTGAAGTCGTCGCCAGTGGCGTGCGCTACGATGTGCTCGCGCTCGAGATCAGCAGCTTCCAGCTCGAAACGATTCGTGACTTCCGCGCCAAGGCCACGTTGTGGCTCAACTTCGCGCCGGACCATCTGGATCGTTATCCTGGCATGGAAGCTTACTTTGCCGCGAAGGCCCGTGTTTTTGAAAACGTCACCGCAGACGATGTGGCCATCGTGCGTGCAGGTGAAAGTGTGTCTTCCGGCGCGGCCCAGCGCTGGACTTTTTCTGCCTACGGCGAAGAAGCGGGCTATACTTACAGCGCAGGAAGTTTCTACCATTTAGGCGAGGAGATCGGCTGTGCCAGCGGTCTGAAACTGCGTGGCAAACACAACATGGAAAACGTGCTCGCCGCGCTGATGACCGGTCGAGTTTTCGGGCTGCAGTACTGCAGCATGCTGAAGGCCATGGAGAGCTATGAGCCGCCGCGCCACCGCTGCGAGCTGGTGCGCACCCTGCATGACCGCGAATACATCAATGATTCCAAGGCCACCAATCTGCATGCGCTGGAAGCCTGCCTGCGCTCGCAGGAGCGCCCGATCGTGCTGATCGCCGGTGGTAAGGACAAGGAGCTCGACTACACGCCGCTGCGCGCCGGGTTGAACGGCCAGGTCCGCGCCATGGTGCTCATCGGCGAGATCGCTGAGCAGCTTAAGCAAACCTTTGGTGATCTGCTGCCCTGCCAGTGCGCCACTGACATGGCGGACGCTGTGCGTCTGGCCACGGAAGTTTCACAGGCGGGGGATGCCGTCATCCTCAGCCCTGGCACCTCCTCCTTTGACATGTACACGGGCTATGCCCAACGCGGGGACGTCTTTCGCGACGCCGTGAACGCCCTGAATTGAATTTAAACACCCCGAATCCCGACAATCCCCAGACCCCAAGGTCCTATGAAGATGAAACCCAAGCCCAAAGAAACCAAGTTGCTGCTCAACCTGATGGATGGTGAGCGGCATCGCCATCGTGTGGCTCTCGTGACCGAAGAGGGTGAGTGGAACCAGCATGAGCCAAACTCCGGCATGGCCCGCATGTTTGTCGTCATGCTGCTGATCCACGTCGTGCTCATCGGCGGCATCATCATCTATGATTTCATGGGCGATGATGAAAAGCCCCAGCAGGCGGTGACCCAGGCGGCGCGTGCGGCGAGCAGCGGCACCGGCCTGCCCACGACCGCACCGGAAGTCGTCAGCGCCCAGGCGCAGGCGGCGGCGAACACCGAGCAGTACGACAATTACGAGATGCGTTCGGGAGACTCCATCAAGTCCATCGCTGCCAAAGTGGGCTCGACGGAAGCGGAGATCACCCGGCTCAATATGATCGACAAAGGACTGCAGATCGGACCCGGCACCATGCTGCGCGTGCCCAAGCAGGCCGTGCCGAGCGCGATTCCCGTGAATCCGAAAACGCTGAAACCGATGATGGTCACCGAAGACGCGCCGAAGGCCGTTCCTGTGGTCAGAGATCAGCCGCCGAACACCAAAGTCCCCAGCGAGGCCGTGAAGCCATCCGATGCGCCCGCAAGCCTGGCCGCCGCGACCACGATGACGCCTCTCTCACTGGTAAGTCCGAACGAAGCCCCTCCCTCGGCCACCTCGCTGGTGGCTGCTGCTGACACTCCGGCCACGGTGTCCGTGCCGCCTGCCAGCACCGTCGCTGCGCTGCCGCCGCCGAAAAAGCCAAATGCCGTTTCCTTGCTGCAGGAAAACGCACCCAAAGTGGAGGCGGACAAGCAGGCGGCCGTCCGTCCACGGGATCGGGATGAGCCAAAACCAGTGGCCAAGGCGGAGTCCAAGCCAATGGCGAAGCCGACTCCGGTGCCGCCGCCGAGCCAGATGCTGAAAAAGATCGCCGAATCACCTCCTGCGACGAAGAAAGAGAAGGCCGAGAAGCCCCAGCAGGTCAAAAAAACGCCTGTTGCTGACGCGCCGCCCAAGACCGTGGCGAAGGCAACGGGAGGCCGTGCGCATACGCTCAAGTCAGGCGAGACGCTTTTCCGTCTGGCGTCCAAGTACAATGTCTCTGTGGCCGCCATTCAAAAAGCCAACAACATCAAGAATCCCAACTCCATGCGTGACGGCATGAAACTGGTGATCCCGGCGAAATAACCTCTCGTTTCGAGCTGCATGGCCAAATACTCCATTCTCCTGCTCATTCTGGCGGCTCTGTCGTTGATCGCGCTGGGCATCACCATGCTGGCGAGCACGACGTTTGAAATCGCCCAGGAGGGCGGGGAGGATTACGTGACCCTGTGGCGGCAGCTCGGCTGGCTGGGAGTCGCCACGGTGCTGTGTGTGGTCATGGCCGTCGTGGATTACAATGTCTGGATGCGCTGGCGCTGGCACATCCTGATCGCCACCGCCGTGCTGCTGGCCCTGTGCTACGCGCCGATGATCGGAGTGAAGATCAATGGTTCGCGGCGCTGGATCGGTCTCCAGGCCTTTGGCGTGGGCGGGTTCCGTCTGCAGCCTTCTGAATTTGCAAAGATCGCGCTGATCGTCGCCCTGGCCGGCTGGTTTGGGACGCATCAGGAGCTGACGCGCACTTTCTGGCGCGGTTTTGTCCTGCCGGGCCTGCTCCTGCTGGGCATCGTGGCCTTGATCGGCTGCGAATTTGACCTTGGAAATGCCTTGCTGGCTTCGGCTGTGGGCCTCGGCGTGATGTTTGTGGCAGGCACCAAAATCCGCTATCTGGCGATCATCGTCCTCCTCTGCGGCGGCGGCCTGGTGGCGGGGATCAAGTTTTTGCCGAACCGGTTTGACCGCATCATGGTCACCGTTGATCTCGAAAAGCACCGGGAGGACCTCGGTTTGCAGCAGTGGGTGTCCAAGCTGGCATTTGGCTCCGGCGGGCTTGAGGGGCGCGGCTTGGGTGAAGGGCGCATGAAGCTCTCCTACCTGCCTGAAGCTCATACGGACTTCATTTTCCCCATGGTGGGGGAGGAGCTGGGCCTGCGCGGCACGGCGGCCGTGGTGCTGGCGTTTGCGGTGCTGGTGATGGCCGGAATGGTCGTTGCGTCCTATGCTCCGAACCGGTTTGGCAAGCTTTTGGGGGCCGGACTGACATTTTTGCTGGGAATGGAAGCGCTCTTGAACATGGGCGTGACCACTGCTTTGCTCCCCAACAAGGGGTTGCCGCTGCCTTTCGTAAGTTACGGAGGGTCCAGTCTCGTCGCTGCGATGGTCGCGGTGGGCATCCTGATCAACATCCACCGCCAGGGCGTTCATCTGACCTGGGATCAGCTCCCCGTGATCCGCAGAAAGCGCCGCTGGACTCCACAGCTTTAGCCTTTTGAATCGTAGTGAAACAAAAAAATTCGAAGTCCATCCACGTGCTCATCGCATGTGGTGGCACCGGGGGGCATTTGTTCCCTGGCATTGCCGTTGGTGAGGTTCTGGCCTCACGGGGCCACGACGTGACCCTGCTCATCAGTGAAAAGAAGATCGACACCCTGGCCGCTTCGGGGCATCCGGATCTGCGGTTCGAGAAGATGCCGTTTCTGGCCATGCCGAAGCCGTGGTCGCCCAAGATGTTCGGCTTTCTCAAGGGCCTCTGGCAGGGTGCCAAAGCCTGCCGGAAGATCATCCGTGACCATGAGGTGGATGTGGTGCTCGGCATGGGCGGCTTCACCTCCTTTGCCCCGCTGTATGCCGGCCGCAAAGAGGGCTGCCACACCCTCATTCACGAAAGCAATGCCATTCCTGGCAAGGCCAATCGTCTCAATGCACGCTACAGCGACATCGTGCTATGCGGACTTGAGGCCTGCAAGGCGCACTTTCCCAAGCATGGAGACGTGCGTGTCGTCGGCACGCCGATCCGCAGCAGCATGCGCAAGCAGAACAACGACGACCCGCATGCTTTCTTCAAGCTGGACAAGGACAAGCGCACGCTGCTCATCATGGGCGGCAGCCAGGGTGCGCGCGGTTTGAACCGCGCCGTGGGCATGGCGCTGGAGGAGTTTGAGAAAATGGGCATCCAGGTGCTGCATATTGCCGGGCCGACCGATTACGAAGAGGTCAAGAATGTATATGCCAAAATCCCGCTGCTCAAACAGCACGTGGCGGCCTTCTGCCACCGCATGGATCTGGCTTATCGTGTGTCGGATCTCGCAATTGCGCGCTCCGGAGCCTCCTCGATGTCGGAGCTGGCCTACTTTGGTGTGCCGAGCCTGCTGGTGCCCTATCCGTATGCCGCCGAGGATCACCAGACCCGCAACGCGGAAATCTTCGACCAGGCCGGAGCCGGGCGGCTGATGCGCGAAAGCGATCTGAACGCCGACACCCTGGCCGATGCCGTACGCGACATCTTCAATGACCCGCGCAAAGCTGGCGAAATGAAAAAGGCGGCGCAAAAGCTGGCGGTGAAGAACTCAGCCGAGAAAATCGCGGATCTGCTGGTGAAGACGGCGGCGGGGTGAGGGGGCTGGCGGTGACTTATTGGGTCACGGCAGCGCTCCATTCTTCGAGCTTTTGCTTCAGCAGCTCTTTGGAAGGCATGTAGAGATTGTACTCCTTGGCGTGGATATTCGCGCCTTTGGGCAGGGTGAGTTCGACGATGGTCTTTTTGGCGGACTTGCAGAGAAGGAGGCCAATGGTGGGATTTTCGCCGGGGAGTTTCACCTCGCGGTCGTCGTAATTGGTGTACATTTGCATCTGGTCGGAGTAGCTGGCCTTTTCGGCGAGGCCGAGAAACTCGAGAACGAACGGCTCCTTCAGCAGATCTTCAGGCCGGACGATGACCTGACCCTCGCGGGCGAGCTTGCGGATGCCTTCTTTGTCCCGGCTGAGAGCGAGGCGTTCGTAGAGACAGGAGGCTTTCTGGCGCTTGAGTTCACGTACATTCCAATTGGACTGCGCAGATTCGATTTCGTAAAAGCTACGTTCGTCCCGGTCCTTGATGGTCATGAGCACGACATAGTGCGATCAACTGAGGGTGAAAGTAGATTTGCCAGACGGCGTCTGGGCAATCTCTGCCAATTGCGATTGTCCAGACGGTGTCTGGATTATTTCCTGTTCGGTGAATTTTCCAGACGCTGTCTGGAAAATTGGCAGCCGGTCCGACCACAGGAGGAAAAACGCCCTAATTGAGGCAAGATTGCTCTTCGAAAAGCCACGCCCGAACTCCTCAGTCAGGCGTGTGGACAGTTCCTTGAGCAGCTCCGCACCGTATGCTGCACGCTTCGCGCCTTTTTGCTCGTGTTCGACGATGCGGCGGCCGATTTCGAAGTTGGTCATCACCTGGAAAGTGTCCACGACGGTGGACACGCTGCGGCGGGCGCTGTGGATGAGCTGCCGGACTTCGGTGAGGAGGGAGGGGAGGGTGGCTGGCTTCGCTTTGGCCGGGCTGCTGGTTTTGCGAATGGCAGACGTTTTTTTCATGAGGCGCAGGCGGTGGTTTCTGGCGAGGTGTCGCAGTGGGCTGATTTTGTCAAATCATGGGCGTTGGTGGTTTCAGGGATGATCCCTGTTTGAAACACGGAGCGGAGTCGTTATGTATCTGCCCTTCAAAATTCCAACCTGACCTTTTTATGAATCTCACACGAACAGCTTACGGCACCTGGAGCGGCGGACGTTTCATGCATTACGGAGAACAGCTCTCCGAGGAGCATTACAAGCAGCTGATGCGGGATTCATTTGAAAAGGGCGTGCGCACGTTTGTGACGGCGGATGTGTATGGGGTGGGGCGGGCGGACTCGCTGCTCGGGGAGGCGCTCAAGGGCATTCCGCGGGAGGAATACTGCCTCGTCGGCCTGGTGGGGCATGACATTTATGATGGCATTCGTCAGGGGTCGAAAGGATACCCGAGATTCACGGATCCGGCGCTGCGTGGGCCGGAGAAGTATTATGATTATCTGAAGATGGCGACGGAGAAGAGCCTGGAGCGCTGCCAGACTTCGAAGTACGACCTGCTCATGCTGCACAATCCGGACAGCATCAGCTATACGGACGAAAAGGTGTGGGATGCTTTCACGGCGCTCAAAACAGAGGGCCTGACGGACCGCCTCGGCATCGCGCCGGGACCGGCGAACGGTTTCACGCTGGACATGATCGAGTGCTTTGAGCGTTTCGGCGACCGCATGGACTGGGCGATGATCATTTTGAACCCGTTTGAGCCTTGGCCTGGGCAGCATGTGCTTGGCGCGGCGGCGAAGAACAACGTCGAGATTCTGGCCCGTGTGGTCGATTACGGCGGCTTGTTCCACGATGATGTGAAGACGGGCCACAAATTCCGTGATGGCGATCACCGTACGCACCGACCCGGCGGATGGATTGAGCACGGGGTGGAGAAGCTGGAGAAGGTGCGGCCGATTGCGGAGAAGCATGGGCTGTCGATGCTGCAGCTCGCCTGCCTGTGGACCCTGGGCAATACGGCGGTGAAGAGCGTGGTACCGACCCTGATTCAAGAGCACGGCGAAGGTGCGCGCACGATTGAGAGCAAGCTGGATGATCTGGCCGCGCTGCCGGAGCAGTGCCTGTCTGCCGAGGAAATCGAAACGATTCGTCAGATCGGCGACAACACGGGCTGCATGTCGCTCAAGGGAGCCAGCCAGCGGCATGAAGGCCAGGAGGCGCGGGCCGATGAATGGCCGCTGCGGCCTGATCTGCTGGACCTCGCCACACGGTGGAGTTTGGGCACAAGCTGGTAGTACGTTTGCATGTTGGCCGTTCCGCGACGAAAGAGTCACCACAATTCATGATTGAGGCAGACTTTATCATCGTCGGAAGCGGAGCGGGGGGGCTGGTCTCAGCCCTGCATGCCGCCGAGCATGGCCGGGTGGTGATGATCACCAAGCGTGGTGTGCTGGACTCCAACTCGAACTGGGCGCAGGGCGGCATCGCCTGCGTGACGGCGGAGAACGACTCCATCGAAAAGCATGTGAGCGACACCCTCATTGCCGGAGCGGGGCTATGCAAAGAGGCGGCGGTGCGCACGATTGTGAGCGAGGGGCCGGCGCGAATCGCCGATCTGGTGAAGTGGGGCGTGGATTTTGACCAGCGGGAGGCGGTGGACGGCCATCTGGAGTTTGACCTGACACGGGAGGGCGGGCACACGGCCCGGCGTGTGCTGCACGCGGCGGACGCCACCGGGCGGGAGATCACCGAGAAGCTGCTCGCCACGGTGCGTGCCAATCCGAACATCACGATCTACGAAAACCATTACGCCATCGACATTTTGACCACGGCCAAACTCGGACTGGTGTCTGAAGACCGCGTGCTGGGGCTTTACGTTCTGGATGAGACCAGCGGTGATGTGCACACCTTCCGCTCGGACCGGGTGATCCTCGCCACGGGCGGCTGCGGCCGGGTGTATTTGTATACCACCAATCCCCAAGTCGCCACGGGTGACGGTGTGGCGATGGCCTGGCGTGCCGGGGCCACGATTTCGGACATGGAGTTCATCCAGTTTCACCCGACCTGCCTCTATCATCCGCAGAATCGCTCGTTCCTCATCAGTGAGGCCATGCGGGGTGAGGGTGCGCGGTTGATCGGCAAGGACGGGCAGGAGTTCATGCAGCGGTATGACCCGCGCGGCTCTCTGGCACCGCGTGACATCGTGGCGCGGGCGATTGACCATGAGATCAAGAAGACGGGCGGCCCCTGCGTCTATCTGGACATCAGCCACCGGTCACCGGAATTCATCGCGAGCCATTTTCCGAACATTCAGAAGGCCTGCCTGGATGTGGGCATCGACATCACCAAGGAGCCGATTCCGGTCGTGCCAGCTGCTCATTATCAGTGCGGTGGCGTGCTGACGGATGTGAACGGGGCCACCAGCATTCGCGGTCTTTGTGCCGTGGGGGAGGTGGGCTGTACCGGGCTGCATGGGGCGAACCGGCTGGCGAGCAATTCGCTCCTCGAATGCTGCGTGACCGCGCAGCGTGCCGTGGCGCATTTGCTCAAAAAGATCCCACAGGGGAAAATAGCCGAGCAAAGCTACGAGTTACGGGCTTGGGAAACCAGCGGGGTCGTGGAAAATGACGAGCTGGTGGTCATCTACCACAATTGGGACGAAATCCGCCGCCTGATGTGGGACTACGTCTCCATCGTGCGGACCAACAAGCGCCTGCAGCGCGCGGCGGCGCGCCTGCGCAACCTCAAGCGCGAGGTGCAGGAGTTCTACTGGAACAACCACGTCACCAGCGAAATCCTGGAACTGCGCAACCTGGTCGAAACGGCCTCGCTCATCGTGGAGTGTGCCATCCGCCGGCACGAAAGCCGCGGGTTGCATTACACGCTGGACTATCCGCAGACGGACGACAGCCGCCCGCCGCAGGACTCCACGCTGCGGCGCTATTGAGATTATTGCCGCTACCGCCCGGTGGGACGGAGGGGGGGTGACATGCGGTGTTTTGAACAGCCAGGCCCCTGCTTATGTCCATAAATCATCGCAGTTGTTTCGTGGATCGAGATTGTTTCCCCACCCAGCCCCTGCGCCTTACCTGACGAATTACAGATTGCGGTTTGCCGGGATAAGCTGCTACAATTCCACCAATAGGTCCACCCCCATGTTCGCCGAACGTTCTTTCAGCTCATTCGTCGTCGTCGCGTCTCTCGTGGCGACGGTTGCTGCGTCTGGCCAGGGGGCGGCCAAAGTTTCAGCAGCAGGTGCAGCGGGGGCATTGAAAAAAGGTGCCGTGACTGCGACGCCCGCTAAAAGCAAACCTGCCGCGCCCAGCCCCCCCGTGGTGACAAAGTCGGTGGCTCAGCCATCGCCGCCGCGTAACATTTCAGCGGTGCTGCCCAATTTCAGCTCCTCTTCGATGCCACATCTGGGTTATGCGCGATATCCGTGGAAGCTGGACATCGTCGCCACAGTGTTCTGGGTGGGAGAAGAGCCGACGGAAAACAATCCGACGCCGAACGACAAAAGCTCCTGGGACACGCAGTGGATGCAGAACTACGGCGGATATGACGACCCCGATCCCAACAAGCGGAAGGACAATTTCACCCCGGCGAGTTTTACGCCGAAGCAGAACCCGTTCTATGTGGCGCTGCCCTACAACGACTGCATTGATTACGACTCGCACAAGCCGGAGGCCTCCCGGGTCATCCCGTGGTTCAAGCAGCGCTTTGTGCGTTCGGGCAAAACGGTGCTGAAAGGGCAGTGGATCGCGATTCGCTACGGCAACCGAGTCTGCTACGCGCAATGGGAAGACTGCGGCCCGTTTGTGACCGACGACCATGAGTACGTCTTTGGCAGCTCCCGCCCCAAGAACACCAGCAATCGTGGGGCCGGGATCGACATCTCGCCCGGCGTGCGTGATTACCTGGGCATCTCCAGCAGCGGGCGCTGTGACTGGCGTTTTGTGGATGTGAGCGAAGTCCCCGCCGGACCTTGGCGCAGCCTGGGCAGCAACAATCACTTTGTGACCCAGCAGAAGGCGGAAAAAGCGCGTGAACACACGGAAATCTCCTCCCGGCTGGAAGAGCTGCGCCGCATGCGGGATGCCTACTTCCAGCAGAACGGGGCAGCGCCTGCCCGGTGAGCAGGAGAGTCCGAACGATGCTTAGCGCGGTGGATTTTGGAAGTCGAGGCGGTCGTTGGTGAAGACGTAGGGGAGAGTGGCTCCGGCTTTGGTGGTGAGCTGTGAGGAGGGTTTTGCGGCGATGGAGCGTCCTGGACCGGCCTGGGGCTGGTTGGTGCAGTCCTGTACGTAGATGAGGGCATTCAGGGGTGATTTGACGGGCAGCTTTTCTTCGGGGGCGCTGAAGGTGCATTTTTCGAAGAGGCAGTGCTTGGTGGCGAGGGCGAAGCTTTCGGGGATGCGGCAATTGATGAAGCGACAGTTTTGGATGCTGACCCAGTCCTTGGTGGATTCGGCACCGGCATCCTCGCGAAACACGATGGGCACCAGATCCAGGTCGAGGAGGGTGCAGGAGTCGAGCTTCATGCCCACTTCGCCCACCTTCCAGCCCTGCATGAAGGAGCCTTGGAGCACGCAGTTGGTAAAATGCCATTTGCTGCTGAAAAACGCCGTCCCCCAGGGGCCTTCCTTGGCAAACAGGCAGTCCTGAAACACGCTGTCGCGGGCCTCGAAACTGCCGCCGAGGTCGGCGGAAATCTTCACATCGCGGAAATAGCCGCCGGCGGCCTGCCAGGAGCCTTCACGCAGGTGGAAGCGTACCTTTTCGATGCGCGTGCCGGGGAGGCTGGTGACATCGCCACGCTGTTCATCGGACTGGGCGTTTGGGTTTTGCTTGCCGGGACCACCGATGTCAATGCGGCGCAGGGGATGGTAGGTGCCTGCGGGAATGGTGAGCTCGCCGGTCCACTCGGCTGTGTTGAGGAACGGCTCGCGCATGGCTGGGATGCTGGAGACCTGGTCTTCGAGGGTTTGGAGATCCAACGTCTCGACGGTGGCGGATTTGATCGTGACGGGGTGATCCAGCGGGAAAATCTCCAGTAGGTTGTTCACTTTGGAGTAGTCGCCGAAGTGGAGGAAACGACGTTTGCCATCCACGCTGATGCTCTGCATGTGCGGCAGGATGGTCCATTGGATGGTGACAAAGGTGTCTTCCGGGATGCGGCCCATGCCTGGAGCGTGGCGGCCACCGCCGGGATCGCCATCCATGCGCAGCTCGTCCGGGTGGATCTCCCAGTTGAAAATCACCTGCTTGGCGGTGTAGGCCAGCCGGAGGTCGTCTTTGCGCGTTTTTGCGACGATGGTAAATTCCACCGGCGGTGTGAACTTTTCCGCCGAGGTGAAGCGGTCGTTTTTTTGCAGCACCAGCTCGCGGCCTCCTGGCAGGAGCTCCTTGGCCTCATTGAGCAGGGCGGCACGTTTGCGCGGGAGACTGGCGATGCGCTCGCCGGCGAGTCTGGCGGCGTCCGGTTTCGCGGAGTCGGTCCATTCTGCCTGTGTGGCTTTCAGCACCTGTTCGTATTTGGCAAAGAGAGTGGTGAGACCGGTTTCACGGGCGGCCTCGATGGGACGCAGGCTGGTGCGGTAGGTGGAGCGCAGTATTTTCAGCGGGCCTGGCAGGTCCGGTGCGTCTTCGGCAGGCAGCGGACTCTTGCTGGTGATGCGCTGCTTTTCTTCACGCAGGGCAAGCGCCTCCGGCAGCCGCGCCGCTGCCATGGCGGCGGACAGCGCGCGATCCAGGGCAGCGAGGTATTTGGCGTTCAAATCTCCTGATGCGGTGCGGTGAACCGCCAGGACATCACGCTCCAGCGCGGCGCGGAAGCTGCTGTCCAGCTCGCGCAGCCGTTTTGCGCCTTCGCTTTCGGCCACGGGCGGAGGTGGAGGCGGAGCATTGCGCACGGGTGCCTTTGCTGGCCCGCTGTCCCATTCGAGGATGAAGGCGCGCCCGGCATTGTTACCGCCGATGCCCCAGTCCACTTTGTTAGCCGAATTGGCCGTGATCTTCAGAACGTAGTTTTTCTCCGGCTCAGAAGCGGGATTCGTGGTGCTCTCCCAACGGACGAAGTCAAAGGGCTCGCCGGTGAGCCACTTCCAGACGCCGTTTTCACGCACGCCGCCGAGGGTGGCCATCCATTGCGGCACTTGTTTTAGGAGGGGCGGCATGACGCGATCCATCCACGCCTGCTCAGCCTGGCTGTTGATCGTGGCCAGATGGGCCCCGAGACTTTGGGCGTGCTTCTGGGCGTTGAGATCGTTCATTCGTTCGCCCACGACTTGATAGTGGTGCCCGTTGTAGCTCAGCACCGGGAACGTGGACAACGGGCTGCCCTTGGGGCCGTTGGGATCGGCGGGTGTGACGCCCGGCGGAGGTGCTGGAACAGCCGTGGGTGTGGATTGGGCCGATTCCTGTTTCGCAGGTTCGGCTTGGGCGACTGCGGGTGTGGGAGATGCCGGGGAAGACCCTCCGCCACGCGTCAAAAGAACCGCCGCGCCGCCAATGACGATCACGGCGGCGGCGATCATGCCCCAGGGAGTGCCGGGTGGTGGCGGGGGTGGAGGCGGCTGGCGTGGCATCATGCCACCCGCAGGAGCCTGCCGGGCCGACTTTTCTTTGGCGACGGGGACTGTGAGGATCTGATCGAGATCCCGGCGGAGTTCGCGTGCGGTCTGATAACGCTTGTCCACATCCTGCTCCATCGCCTTGCGCACGATGGCGTCATAGCGTGTATCGCAGCCTACCCTCTCACTGGGCATGGGGAACGTGCCGCGCGGGATTTTGCCGGTGAGCATGTTGTAGAGCATTACGCCGACGGCATACAGGTCCGCGCGGCCATCGACCGTCATGCCGATGATGAGCACCTCGGGTGCCACGTAGTCCGGCGTACCCAGAGTCAGGCCTTCCTGCGTCGTGACCGCGGCCTGCGCGGGGTCATGCATGCTGGACAGACCGAAGTCGGCGACCTTGATGGCTCCCTCCATGTTGATGAGGATGTTGGCCGGCTTGATGTCACGATGAATGACACCGTGCTCGTGCGCGTAGGCCAGCGCGTCGCAGACGTGGGCGGTGATGGCCAGCGCGTGATCCACAGGCAGCTTTCCCTGTGCCATGATCATCTTCGACACGTCGGTGCCGTCGATGTACTCCATGACGATGTAGAGCAGCTCATCGCGCGTCTCGCCGAAATCGTACACGGCCACGATGGCGGGGTGGTTCATTTTTGCCATCGTGCGCGCTTCGTTTTTGAAGCGGCTGATGTACTCGGCCTCGTCTTCCGCCACCTGGGGTGGCAGCACCTTGATGGCCACCAGGCGGTCGAGCGAAATCTGGCGTGCTTTGTACACGGCACCCATGCCGCCGCAGCCGATCATCTCCCACTGACCATACTGGGGCAGCATGGCCTCCAGATGCGCCGGTGAGGGCGGTGTCCACGCCATGCCGCCGTCATGCTGGGGTTTCTCATTCATGGCCGGTAAAAAGGATCATTAGCGGCGGATCGTAGCCATCTGCCTCAAAATGGGAACTGGAAAATCAAACCAGACCGCGACGGACCAAAGATTCTTCCATGGCACGGTCGATCAGCAGCACGGCAAGTGACTGGGTAGCGTCATCCAGCAACTGGGTGGCGGCTTTGAGCGCCTTGGCATCGTGATCGGGGGCATCGAGCAAGGCGCGGACGGCTATGGCCTGGCTGACCACTTCGGCTTGTTCTTCAGCGCTGATCGCATCGCCAAGCTGGGTGAGCGCGGCATCGACGGCGGGGAGCAGTTCCTCTGCCTTGAGCATGGCTTCGGTCCAGATGCGTTCGTGCATGTCCTCGAAGGCAAAATCGACGCTCTCGGAGATCATCTGCTCCACGCGCTCGTCTTCGACATCGACGGCGGTGCCGCTGATCTGCAATGTGGTGTCCTGATTCGTAGCGGTGTCGCGAGCGAGCACGTGGAGGATGCCGTCCGCATCAATGCTGAACTGCACGCCGACGCGGGCGCTGCCTTTGGGGCCGGCGGGGAAGGGGACTTCGATACGACCGAGCTCCCAGTTGTCCTTCGCGAGTTCGCGTTCGCCCTGAAGGATGCGGATGAGCATGTTGTCCTGATTGGCGACGGCATTGGTGAACATCTCACCGGCTTTGGCGGGAATGGTGGTGTTGCGCGGGATGATGATGTTCATCAACCCGCCGAAGGTTTCGATGCCGAGGGAAAGTGGGGTGACATCGAGCAGCAAGACCTGGCGCAGGCTGCCGCCGAGGATGCCGGCCTGAATGGTGGCACCGAGGGCGATGGCTTCGTCGGGATTCTGCGAGGTGTTGGGCTCACGGCCGAAGATTTCGCGCACGTAATTGCGGACCAAGGGCATGCGGGTGCTGCCGCCGACGAGGATGACTTCATCGAGTTGATCGGCTTTAACGCCTGCATCACTCAAGGCACGCAGGCAGTGGATGCGGGTGCGCTCGACCCACGGGCGGGCGATTTTTTCGAGCTCTGCGCGGGTGATGTCGAGGCCGTTGAAGGAGGCGGAGTCGTCGGTGGAGAGGCGCTTTTTGACGGACTCGGCGGCTTCGAGGACGCGGATGTCGTGGGAGGGCAGAGCCAGTTTTTGCGCGATGAATTCGGCGAGCAGGCGGTCGATGTCATCGCCACCGAGCTGGGTGTCGCCGGCGGTTGAGAGGACCTGGAAGGTGCCGTCGCGCATTTCGAGCACGGAGATGTCGAAGGTGCCGCCGCCGAGGTCATAGACGGCGATTTTTTGGTGTTCGGTGAGTTTGTCGAGACCGTAGGCGAGAGCGGCGGCGGTGGGCTCGCTGAGGATGCGCAGTACTTCGAGACCCGCAAGTTCACCGGCGCGCTTGGTGGCGTTGCGTTGGGCGTCGTTGAAGTAGGCGGGAACGGTGATGACGGCCTGCGAGACGGATTGTTCGAGCGCGCGTTCGGCGACGGCTTTGAGGTGCTTGAGGATCTCTGCGGAAACTTCGACGGGGGAGGTTTTCAGTGCGCTGAGCGAATAGGGAGGTGGCCATCCGGCTTCTCCAGAGCGGCGGCCGATGAGACGCTTTACCGAGGTGATCGTGCGTGTGGGGTGCAGGGCGCGCTGGCGGAGGGCGACGGCTCCGACGGCGATGCTGCCGTCTGCTGCAATGCCCACGACGCTGGGAGTGCTGCGGCTGCCGTGCTGATCTGCGAGCAGGATGGGAAAGCCGCTGTCGACGACGCCGACTAGGGAGTTCGTGGTGCCGAGATCGATGCCGAGGATGGGACGGGTGCTCAAGATGGGTCTGCGAGGTGGGATTGAGAGTCCAGGCGTGCCACGGCTGCATGTAAAGACTCCAGCAGCGGGCCTTTCGCGAGGATGGGGATGACGTCAAAGGGAACGAGTTCGTTATCACAGTCCATGACGTTGTCCATGTAGGCATCGAACACGACCAGACCATCTGCGAGGCGAAACCATGCCCAGGAGCGGATGAAGTGGAAGCCACGCTGGATGAACCAGGTGGCCATGGCAGAAGGCGTGGCTGGAGAGCCGTCAAAGACCGGCTGGGAAGTGACGGCCTGAAGCCGGCCGTGACTGTGAACGAAGCCTTTGAGGCGATTGAGGACAGGATAGTCGTCCCGATTCAACTCGTGCATCAGGTGAGTGTTGGAGAGCAGCGTGCGCTCAAAATACTCCAAGGGGGTGGCGGGGCGGTCTTCAAACCAGTAGCGCACGGGCTTGTGCCGTGTGGTGGCGAGCGAGGCGGGAAAGATGCCCCAGCCGGGGCCTTTGGTGATTTTGTAGATGCGGGAGGGGTCCGAGGCGTGGAGAAACACGTTATGCTCACGTGTGCCGGTGTCGGCAATAGGGGTGGGTACCAATTGAGCCACCCACAAGTATTTTTGGTCCGCCCATCGGACGAGGGCCTCTACTTGTCGATGTTGCTCGGAACCCAGCGGATCTTCCGTCCCAGATTCCGCTCGATCATTGACCATACTTCCTCGGCAGACTTGGACTGCTTCCGTGAGGAGGAGGTCTTCGGGAGGGGGGCTGGCTGCGACGGGGGATTGAGGCATGTCTTCAAAGCTGGATCGCGACTGCTCATGGGCGGAGATTAGGCTAAATCGTTGCAGATCGCAATCACTCAAGTGTTTGCCAAAAAGCGGGGCCTCGGCCAGACTTCGCGCATGGAACCCCTCACCGCCTCACTCAAAACTGGAACGCACCTCGACGACGCGCAGATCGCGGAGGCGGCTGCGCAGTTGGTGGATGCTGCGGTCACGGCGGCGGCGAAGGCGAATTTTTTGCGGGAGCTGGCCAGAAAGGGCGAGACGCCGGCGGAGATCGCGATGTTTGTGAAGGAGTTTTTGAAGCTGGCGGTCGATCCGGGGATTGACCGGGCGAAGCTGCCGGGGCCAATGCTGGATGTGGTGGGCACGGGTGGGGATCAGTTGCATCTGTTCAATGTATCGAGCACGGCGATGTTCATTCTGGCGGCCGCTGGTGTGTGCGTGACGAAGCATGGCAACCGAGGCATCACCTCGAAAGCGGGAGGGGCGGATGTGCTGGAGGCGCTGGGTATCAAGATTGATCTGCCGAAGGAAAGAGTCGTGGCGGGACTGGAGAGCACCGGGCTGGGGTTCTTTTTTGCGCCGCTGTATCATCCGACGTTCAAGGCGGTGGCGGAGGCGCGCAAGCTGCTGGCGGCGGAAGGGCAGCGTTCGATTTTCAATGTGCTCGGGCCGCTGCTGAATCCGGGGCGGCCGGACTACCAGCTGATCGGCGTGTTTGATCCGAAGCTGACGCGGCCGTTTGGCGAGATTTTGGTGCAGCTGGGCCGCAAAGGCGCGTGGGTGGTGCATGGGACGGCGGCGGACGGGCAGGGGATGGATGAACTCTCGACGCTCGGTGTAAATGAGGTGTGCCAGCTGGTGGACGGGAAGCTCAGCGAGACCCGGATCGACCCCCAAGAGCTGGGATATGCCAAGGCCGCGCTCGAGGACCTAGTGGGTGGGGATGCGACGGAGAACGCGCTCATTCTCGAAGGGGTGCTGGCAGGAACGATCAAAGGTGCCAAACGTGACATCGCGGTGCTGAATGCGGCGGCGGGTTTCGTGATTACCGGCAAAGCAGGGGATCTGACGGCAGGCCGCGAGCTGGCTGAGGAGCTGCTGGAACGCGGGGCGGCGCATGCGAAGCTGCGGGCGATGCAGGATTTGATCTAGGGTCATTTTCTCGCACGACAGAAGGATGGAAGATGTTAAGGTGTCCTGAATATCTGTTTCTCTCGCTTATGCCTCACCCCAGCGAAGTGCTCCAATACGCCCAGAAGGTGCCCTCCAGCATGTGGGCCACCATCGGGATTGTCGGGTTCATCGCGTTCACGGCGGGGCTGGCGTTTTCCAAAGGAGTGGTGAAGCAGCTGGTGGGGGTGGCCTCGCTGGCGGTGTCGGTGTGGGCGGCGTGGTATGTGTTCATGCACCGCGTGCAGATCTTTGGTGCCACGGGCATGACGATGACGACGAACCGGCTCATGATTTTGTCCGGTGCGGCCGGACTGCTGATGTACTTTCTGTGCAAGGTGGGGACGTATTTTCTGGCCGCCTTTGGCCTGCTGCGGCTGCTGGGCAGCCTTACCGGCTGGAAGGGGCTGATCGTCAGCATCATTCCCTCCGGCGGGCTGCTGTGGCTGGGCAGCATGGTGCTGCGCGTGGTGGGCAGCCTGTACGGCATGGAGAACGCTGCGGAGATCGTCAAAAAAGGCGGTGAAATTCAGAGCCAGGGCAAGTCGATTTTTTACAGCCTCAGCCAGCGCATCGACAACAGCTTCATCGGTGGTCTGGCCAAGAAGATGGACCCCTACGACATCAAGCCCACGGCGAATCTGGCGCGTCTCATGATTCTGTGGCCGGAGGGCGCCATGTGGCAGCGGCTGGCCGCGCAAAGCCCGGCAACGGCCAACGCGCTGAACCATCCGCTCATCGTCCAGCTTGGCTACGATCCGGATGTGCGGAAGGCCATTGAGAACAAGGACTTTGCCGGGCTGATGCAGATGCGGAAGATTGAGAAAGTCGCCAACCATCCCGATCTGCAGCCCATTCTCAGCAGCATGGCGCTGGAGCAGGCGATGGACTCCGTGGTGTATCATCAGCCGCCGCCGCCGCAGCCGGTGAGGATGTATTGAAAGAACGAGATTAATCCAAATGCATCAAAAGCTTCTCATGAGAAAATCTGCAGCCATTTTTATCGCCATAGCTGCGAGTGTATTTGCGAATCATTCGTATGCGCAAATGGCAGCCATTCCAGAAGTGGGCGAGCTGCAGTCAAAATATGAGGAAAAAGTGAGACTGGATGTTCTGCGCCCGCATGAACTAGTTGTGGCAGACCTGAATGCAAAGTTTGCCACCGCACTGGAACGTGCGCAGGAGTCTGCGCAAAAAGCAGGAAATCTGGAGGATGCTTTTGCCATCAAGACGGAAAAAGAGACTGTTTTGTCGGGCAAATACATGCCGCCGCAGGACGATGCGAAGACTCCCGCCAGCCTTAAAACCATGCGTTCCACTTACCGTGCGGCCTTGGCAAGGCTGGAGCTGGACCGTGATAAAAAGCTCCGCCCTCTGAAGGATGCGTATGCCAGGTCGCTTGAAGCTTTGATGCTGACAATGACGAAAGGCGGCAGGCTGGAGGAGGCGATGGCTTTGAAAAAAATGCGCGAAGATTTGCTCGCAAACACAGATGCCAAAGGGGGGGTGTCGCGAAGCGGGCCAGTTGCGACAACTGATCCGAGTGGTAAATCCTTCACCAACAGCCTTGGGATGAAATTTGTTCCCGTCAAAGGTACCGGTGTTCTTTTCTGCATCCACGAAACAAGGCGGCAAGACTATGCAGCCTACGTCGCAGAAAATCCCGGCACGGACGGTTCCTGGAAAAATCAAACGAGGGAGGGCATTCCAGTGAGTGACCAGAATGACCACCCCGTTGTGAGTGTGAATTTGGAAGACGCAAAAAAATTCTGTTCATGGCTCAGCAAAAAAGAAGGCAAGCGGTATCGCTTACCAACTGACCGAGAATGGAGTGTGGCTGTTGGCATTGGCGGTGAGGAAAAAACAACGTCATCCACCACACCTGAGATGCTGAACCAGCGAGTCCAAGATATTTTCCCCTGGGGTGGCGATTTTCCACCACAGACCAAAGACATGGCTGGCAACTATGCTGACAGTTCAACGCATGAAAAGATGCCCAAACGCCCCGGCATTGAAACTTATACAGATGGCTTTGCGACGACAGCTCCCGTAATGAGCTTCAAGTCAAACAAAATGGGGCTTTATGATATGGGCGGCAATGCCTGGGAACTGGTGAGTGACTGGTTTAGCACAGACAAACTCGAGACCGTGATGAGAGGGGGATGCTGGCACGATCATGAGCGCCTCTTTTTTCTTTCATCCTGTCGTGTACACCATCCAGCAGAGAGCCGGCATAATGACGGCGGCTTTCGCTGTGTTGTCGAATCCGACCCCTGACAAGATGGATGGCATAGCTGGCAGTGCGAACATCAGCTTCGCCCTTGCATCCTCTTGGAATTTCGGCTTTGGCTTGTGCCATTCTGCCATGCCCAAATACATCCTCACCATCGGCCTTGAAGTTCACGCGCAGCTCACGACGCGCAGCAAGATGTTTTGCGCGTGCCCGGTGGAGTATGGGGCGGAGCCGAACACGCATACCTGCCCGACCTGTCTGGGCCTGCCGGGGGCGCTGCCGGTGCTGAATGCGGCGGCGATCGAGAAGACGATCCTGACTGGCCTGATGCTGGGCTGCGAGACGCCGCCGGTGGTGAACTGGGACCGCAAAAACTATTTCTACCCGGACATGCCGAAGAACTACCAGATCACCCAGATGCCGTTCCCGCTCTGCCTGGGTGGTGGCGTGCCGCTGTATGATTATGCGTATCCCAAGGACGCGCAGAAGAGCATCGCGAATCCGGGCAAGGTGGTGAAGCTCACGCGCATCCACTTGGAAGAGGATGTGGGCAAGTCCACGCATTACGACAAGTTCAGCACGCTGGACTTCAACCGCGCGGGGACGCCGCTGATGGAAATCGTCAGCGAGCCGGACATCGACAGCGCGGAGGAGGCTTTTGCTTATCTCACCAGCCTGCGACAGATTTTGATCTATGGCGGTGTGAGCGATGCGGACATGGAGAAGGGCAACCTGCGTTGTGATGTGAACATTTCCCTGCGGCCGGAGGGGCAGAAGGAACTGGGCACCAAGATCGAGTTGAAGAACATCAACTCGATGTCAGCCATCCGGCGTGCGATCAAGTTTGAGACCGAGCGTCAGGCTGACTGCCTGGATCGCGGGGAGAAACTGGTGCAAAGCACGCTGCGCTGGGACGATGACCGTGGCGAAACGACGCTCATGCGGTCCAAGGAAGATGCGCATGATTACCGCTACTTTCCCGATCCCGATCTGCTGCCGGTGCGCACGGCGGATCTCGTGGCGAAGATGAGGCCGCAGGTGCCGGAGCTGCCGCATGAAAAGCGTGCGCGGTTTGAGAAGGATTATGGCTGCAGCCCCTATGATGCCAGCGTGCTCGCCAGTGAGAAGGAACTGGCTGCCTGGTATGAAACTGCCGTGGCTGCGGACACCCAGGTGCCGGCCAAGAAAATCGCCAACTGGGTCATCAACGACCTGCTGGGTGCGCTCAATGATCGCTCGCTCACTCTTGGCGAGTGCCCGGTGAAGCCGGAGGCGCTGAGTGGGCTGGTCGCGACCATCGAAGGCGGAAAAATCTCCAACAACCAGGGCAAGGAAGTGTTTGTTGAGATGTTCGAGTCCGGAAAACCCGCCGCCGAAATCATCAAGGCCAAGGGTTTCGAACAGGTCAGCGACACAGGGGCGTTGGAGGCCATCGTGGAGCAGATCCTGGCTGCCAATCCCGACAAAGTGGCCGAAGTGCAGGCTGGCAATGAGAAGGCCATGAACTGGTTTACGGGGCAGGCGATGAAGGCCAGCCAGGGGAAGGCGAATCCGAAGATGGTGACGGAGATTGTGCGGAAGAAGGTGCTGGGGTAGATCGAACTCATACATCATGCCTACCGTTGCCATGCTGCCGAGATGTGGCATTTTGCGGCTGTGAGCGTTTCCAAACACCAGCGCTGGCCGCTGCTCCTGCATGATCAGGCGCGGCTGGAGTATGGGCGTTTGCTTTGGGGGCGCCCGTCCGCCAAAGCTCGGCTGCTGAGACATTGGGCAGACGAGAGGCATCCTTATGCCCAGCGTTTTGCTGAAACGTACCGTCCTTGGGTCGAAAAAGTGCTTGAGGCGAAAGAACAGGCCGATGATGCGTTGGATGAGGAATTGAGCCGCCATGGCCTGAGCCTGCGCGTGGTCGTGCGCGAGATCCCGCCAGTGTTTGGCAGCTTCTATTGAGATGCATTTAGGGCATTCGTCATTCTTCCACCGTTCGCTACCGCTGTACAAACCCCTTGCGCCCCGGGTTTGGGCTGCTATCCTTCGCGCCCTTTTTCACCCCCAGACCCTTTAGAATCATGTCCCAGCATAGCAGCCTCAAGACTTCCGGCTCCGTCGGCACCAAGCGCAGCGTTTTGAAGCGTGGAGAGCGCGTCAAGCTTCTCAGAACCCGTGGTCTGTGGAAAGAAGGCCGTCTCCCGACGAACCTGCCCAAGACCAAGCCGGAGTAAGGCTTCCCCACTGTGCGCCTAAATCGATATTTGAGCCAGTGCGGCGTGGCTTCACGGCGCGGCGCGGAGGAAATCATCCTCGGCGGACGTGTGTCGATCAACGGACACCTCATCACGGAGCTCGCCACGAAGGTGCTGCCCGAGGACAAGGTGGTCGTCGATGGATCACCGGTGCGCGCTGAGGCACCTGTTGTTCTCGTTTTGAACAAGCCGAAAGGCTACCTGTGCTCCCGTGGGGACAAGCAGGACCGCATGACGATTTACGATCTGCTGCCGCTGAAGTATCAGAATCTGCACCACGTCGGCCGCCTCGACAAAGAGAGCGAAGGCCTCATTCTCCTGACCAATCGCGGAGATCTTTCCCATCGGATCATTCACCCGAGCCAAGGTGCTGAAAAAGAATACGAAGTGGTCGTCGATCAGGCGCTGAATCCTGATGTGATGGCGAAACTCGTCAAAGGCATGATGACCGAGGAAGGTTTTGCCCGGGCAGAACGCACCTGGATGGACGGCGACTACCGGGCGCACATCGTTCTCAAGATGGGGCTCAAGCGTCAGATCCGCATGATGCTGTACTATCTCGGCTACGAGGTCACACGTCTGACTCGCATCCGCATCGGCTGGCTGAAACTGCACGGCCTGTCTAAAGGTGCCTACAAAGAACTCACGCCCACGGAAGCCGAACGCTTCTTCAAGGAAGAGCCGGCCAAGCCCAAGCTGGAGCGCAAGCCTGCTGACGAAGAGGGTGGAGTCGAAGACCACCGCCCGGCGCGCAAGCGTGCTGGCCCTCGTGTGCATGAAGCTGAGGCCCGCGAACCGCGTGGGTTTAAGCCCACCCGTGGCAAAAAGAGCGGCCCGCCGACTCGTTTTTCCGAAGACAAGCCCACTCGGGGCAAGAAGAGCGGCCCTTCGGCCCGTTTTTCCGAAGACAAGCCTACTCGTGGCAAAAAGAGCGGTCCTTCAAGCCGTTCTTCCGAAGACAAGCCTTCCCGTTTCAAGCCCAAGTCCAGAACCTTCAGCCCGCGCTCACGCTCAAGCGAAACGGGGCGGGACGAAAAACCACGGGGGCGCTCAGGTCCGCCAGCTCGCCGTCCAGCTCCACGGGGGCCTCGCCAAGGTCCGTCGTCACGGTGAATTCGCTGGTTTGGAGGTAGTCGAGGTACTCACATTCGTGGTAGCCGTCCAGCAGCATGCCACGCAGAAGTTGGATGAATTCCATCCCGCCCAGGCCGCGAAAGATGAGGAGATCGAGTTTGCCGTCGGTGTTGGAAGCATTGCGAAACAGCGGGAACGGGCCGCCGTAGTGCCTGCCATTGCCCACGAGCACCACGGTGCCGAGCATGGGTGATCTGCCGTCGATTTGTACACTGAGAGTCGGCGGGGTGCGCATCAGGACATTCACCGCGCTCATGACGTAGCTCAGCGGGCCGTACTTTTTCTTCGCCTCCCAGGAGGTTTCCTGCACGATCTGGGCGTCGAGGCCCACCCCGGCGAGCTGGGCAAAGTACATCTCGTTGGCCATCCACAGATCCACATCGCGGCGCTGGCCGCTGGTGATTTCCCGCCAGCAGGCTTCGATGTCGCGGCCGGGAAGTTTCAGTTCCACGGAAAAAACATTCATCGTGCCCAGCGGCAAAACGCCGAGTGAGGTGTGCTTTTCGCCGGGTTTGCGGCGGGCATTGGCCCGGCAGATGCCCTGCAGCACCTCGTTCATGGTGCCATCGCCACCGGCGGACACGACGAGTTCGTGACCTTCCGAGGCCAGGCGTTCGGCGATCAGTGTCGCGTCATTGGGGCCCGTGGTCAGGTGCAGCTCGGGCTCAGGTGACAGCCTGCGCAGTGTGGCTTCGAGGGAGGCAGCCTTCGTGCTGCGGGCGGCGGGGTTCAGGATGACCGGGATGGGCATGAGGGCGGCATTCATGGCGTGCCAACCTCGTGTTTGCCAGCCCCAAATTCTTTGCAAGGCACAGATTGAGCAGCCGTTTTTAGGTCGCAAAGTAAACTAAGTGGACTAATCTAGGCTCACAAAGTACCTCGTTGCAGTCATGACAACTATCACCACCCACGAAGCCAAGACGCATCTCTCGCGCTATCTTGCCGAGGTCGAAAAGGGGCATGAATTCATCATTGCCCGTGGAAAATCTGCGGTGGCGATGCTGACTCCTGTGCGGAAAGAGCAGCCACCGCCACGCCCCAAGGTCGGCGACATTCTTGGCCCGCCGTTTGAGTTCTCAGACTCGGCACTTCTCCCTCTCAGCGGGCCTGAGCTCGAGGCATGGGGGCTGTGAGGTATCTGCTGGACACCTGTGCTTTTCTTTGGATATCCCAGCAGCCTGATCGACTTTCGAGTGCGGCGGCGGCCGTGGTCAACGATGCTGGCAATGAGCTGTATGTGAGTGACATCAGTCTGTGGGAAATTGCGCTCAAGCACTCCACGGGCAAGCTGCCCCTGCCAGCTCCTCTCCGTACCTGGATTCCTGAAAAGTTCTCCTACCACAAGTTCAAGAGCCTCAGCCTCAATCAAGAGGCCATTTACCGCAGCGGCGAGCTGCCGCATGTACATCTGGATCCTTTCGACCGCTTGCTGGCCGCGCAGGCCATGGAGTCTGGCATGACGCTGCTCTCCCCGGACGCGCCGCTCTCCCTGCTCGGTGCCTCGCGGTTGTGGTGAGCACCGGCTCCGGGCTCTTGGGGTGCGGCTGAGCCCGCTTGTGAAACTTTTCACAAAATCGAGTTGCCCCTCCCCGAGGGGGTCCGATAATCGACTCAAGCCCCCTTTTTCCTTCGCTCATGCCTGCCCCCGCCGAAGCTCCCGCCCCAGTAGCCGCTCCACCGCCAGCCGATCTGGTGAATGTACAGATCGACGGTGTCTGGCACAAGTTCCCCAAAGGCACGCGCATGATCGAAGCGTGCAAGCAGGCCAAGCAGGAAGTCCCGAGCTACTGCTACCACCCGAAGCTCTCCTCTCCCGGCAACTGCCGCATGTGTTTGGTGGAGATGGGCATGCCGCCGCGTCCGGCTCCCGGCACCGAGCCTGAGAAGGACGAGCAGGGCATGCCAAAGATCGGCTGGATGCCCCGCCCGGTCATCGCCTGCGCCAACACCGTCGCGGAAGGCATGGGCATTCGCACCCAGTCCGTGCTCACGCAGGAATGCCGCAAAGGCGTGATGGAATTCCTCCTCATCAATCATCCGCTCGACTGCCCCATCTGCGACCAGGCCGGCGAGTGCCGACTGCAGGAGTTCAGCGTGGAGCATGGCAAAGGCGAAAGCCGCTTCCGCGAGGACAAGGTGAAGAAGCCGAAGAATGTCGATATCGGCCCGCGCGTGCGCCTCGATGACGAGCGCTGCATCATGTGCAGCCGCTGCATCCGCTTCACTGCTGAGGTCGTGGACGAACCTGTGCTGGGCTTCACCGAACGAGGAAGCTTCACCACGTTGGCGGTGCACCCCGGCAAGCGCCTGGAGCACAACTACTCGCTGAACACGGTGGACATCTGCCCGGTGGGCGCGCTGACTTCCAACGACTTCCGCTTCCAGCAGCGCGTGTGGTTCCTCAAGGAGACCAACAGCACCTGCACCGGCTGCGGCCGTGGCTGCAACATGGAAATCTCTGCGAGGGGCGACACGATCTACCGGCAGACCCCGCGCGACAACAATGACGTCAACTCCACCTGGATGTGCGACAGCGGCCGCCTGGACTTCCACTTCGTGAACAGCGAATTCCGCCTCACCGATCCGATGATCAAATCTGGTGGCAAGCACCAGATCGCCACCTGGAAGACAGCGCTCTCCAACATCGCCACCGCGCTGGCCGGCAAGAAGGGCGAGGAGATCGCCATCATCGCCAGCGCCCGCATGACGAACGAGGAACTCTTCTTCGTGAAGCACCTCGCTGCTTTGCTCGCCACCACGAATGTGGATGTCATCCCACGCACCGGCGGCGGCGACAACTACCTGCGTGCTGACGATCTCAATCCGAACACGAACGGTGCCAAACTGATCCTCGGCATCGAACCCGGCGCGAAGATGGCCGAGATCACCGAACTCATGAGCCGTGGCCGCCTGCGCGTCGTGCTAGCCCTCGGAGAGAACTTGCTCAAGGTCGGCTTCTCCCAGCGCGATCTCGAAAAAGTGCCGTTCATCGCCTCGCTGCACATCCTTGCCAACGCGAGTGCTGAACTCAGCGATGTGGTGCTTCCGGGTACCGCGTATGCGGAAAAGCGCGGCAGCATGATCAACGTCACCGGTCGTCTTCAGCGCCTGGACAAGGCCGTTAAAATCCCGGGCAACGCCCACGACACGTGGGAAATCCTGCGCGATCTCATTGTCGCCTGCGGCGGCTCGAATGGCATTTACACCGTTGAGGACGTTTTCAAGCGCCTCAGCACCGAAGTGCCCGCCTTGAACGGCCTCACCTTCTCCAAGATCGGTGACCTGGGCGTGGCAGTGATTGAAACCGGCGAGAAGATCCCGCTGCTGGAGCGTGAGAAAGAGCGCAAGGCGAAGGGCATCATCGTTGGGTAACGAGGCCGCAAGGCTTGAAGCATTGCCATGAAGCCCTCGGCCATGCAGTCACTCATCGGGGGGCTGGTAGGAACCCTGCTTTTTGGCTGGGTCATGCTGTCGATGTTTGTCTTTGATCCGCCTGGCAGGCTCACGGCTGCGGATGTGAAAATCGTGGCGGGCAAGATCGTGAAATACGAGAAGAGCGGCAACCAAGGGGGTGGAAGTCTCGAGGTGTGGATCGAAGGCCGGGAGGTGCCGTTCCGTTCGTTGGATGGCCCCTATCCTAACAGCTTTGATCCTGAAGTGCTGGCATTGCTTGGGCTGGGGGTGGAGGCTCGCGTGAGTGTGAAGGCTGGAGAGATGAACGCACCCCGGCGCAACCTGGCGCCGAACCAGTCTTTTTATCCCTTGGTTGCCCTCGATTTGAATGGAAAGCCCGCGCTGTCTTTGGAGGCCTACAATCAGTGGGCGGTCAAAAATCAGAAGGTCGCGCTATGGTTTCTGCCGCTGATGTTTTGCGGGAGCGTGTATTTGCTTTGGGCGGGGATCATGGCGAAGCGAGCCCGGCTGGCTGCTGTTTGATCTGGGAGAAGCTGGCATCCTATCCCAGAGTTGATCGGCAGGAGATTTTTTAATCAAAACGCACCACGTTCTGGCTATGCGTGTGGGAGTTCTGTTATGCTGAGGAAAATGGGTCAGAAATACGTTCTCCTCTGTTTGCTTGGCCCTATGTGGGTCACGACTGCCTGCGGGCATTCTGCATCGCTGGATGAATACCCTGAACGATTTCCCGGCAAAACTTTGCAAGCCATTGCCCGTGAGTGGGAGCCGCCGCCAGATAAAGGCTGGGACGAAAACACTTTGCTCAATGGTGTTCTGCAACTGGCGGACCAGTGGACGAAGCTGCCGGTGGATGAGTTGAAAAAACGCACCTCCTCTTTGCTGGAGGAAAACCGCCGCGGGGACTACCGCAAGCGCTTCGCCAACGTCCTGCACGAGATGGAAGAGCTTGCGGCCATAGGAGAGGCAGGCCATTCAGAAGAAGTGGCGGATTATCTGGACTGGCGCATGGAGCACCTGAATTCCGATGACGGCTATTTTGACGAACTGTCCTCGGGGAATTGGGATGAAACCAAGGAGAAGGCGGGAGAACGAACGCGGCAGTGGGCGACAGAGCGCCATAAGGAAGTTTCAGAGATCAGCGTGAAGGCAGAGAGAGCCTCGATGGTTCTGCGTCCGCACTGGCTTGTGCAATGCGGAGCCTTGGAGTTTCGGCATCGGCGCTATCGGCAAGCTGCGGACTTCTTTGAAAGGGTGTGCTCGGCATTTCCAGATCATCCACGCGCTGAAGTGGCAGTGCTGATGCTGGCACGAGTTAAGTTTGATGAATGGAAGCAGACGCGCCAGAACTGGCAGCGCGATGAACCCAAGGAGACCCGCTTGGAGGATGAAGCGCGGGAGGCATTTGAACGTTACAGCAAGCTTTATCCCAAGGGGCGTTTTGCAGCGGACGCCATCGGCTGGGAGGCGGGCATGGCACGCGAAAATGGGTATTTGAGCGTTGCGATGGAGAATTTTTTGCTTCAAGCCCAAACGTCTGGCCACCCTGAAGTGCGTCGCCGTGCCTTTCAGCAGATTGAGTGGCTGCTGCGTGATCTCGCGAAGAACCCGGACCAGTTGAAGATCATGCCGTGGAATAAAATAGCAGCTGATCCCTGCGTGGCGCTGCGCATGGGCTATTTCATGCTCGACTGCGAAAGTGAGACCGATCTCGGTGCCATCATGCAGCGGAGATCGGGTGGCGATCATCGTGCCTTGGAATCGATGGCTCACACGCTTTCGGCGGTGCGCGCAGCGGCAAAGCAAGCGTGGGTGCGCTTTGATGCTGCTCTTGCCGCCGACAACGCGGCGTATCGGGGGAGTCGAAGCATCATGCGTGATGTGCTGCACGGCTGGTCGGCCATCATACGCGGCGAACCCGGCATCGTTCCCGTGCTGGTGAAGGAACAAACGCAAGGGGCCGGAGCCGATGACGTGTTTCTGGTGCGGGCGCTGGCGCAATTGAAAATGGGGCTTGCTGCCGAAGGCATGCGTGGTCTGGACCGGCTGGATGAGTCCTGCCCGGGTTCGTCAGTTCGTCGCGGCAGTGATTTGCGCCGTATTGACGCCTGGCTGGAGTTGCACCAGCCTGCGGCGGCCCTTGCTGTGCTGTGGGACATGCACAAAGGGGCAGGCACGGCTGTTTGGAAGCAAGATATTGAGGAGAGCCCACCGCTGCATCTGCCGGGAGAAGTGGATCAGCGTTTGTCGGCCTTGCTGACATTTGCACCGCTTGCCGAGCTTGAAAAAGCGAGCCTTGCCCAGGGCGTGCCAGCAGGCCTGAAAACTCTTCTTCGCGGCACCCTGCGCGTTCGTTATCTGAGCGAAGAGCGCTTCGCGGAATCTCTGCGCTTTGCAGACGATGGTGACTTCGAAGGCTGGCGGGCGGCGCACGCAGGTTGGGCTGAGGATCCCAAAGGCATTCCAAACGAGTGGAGAACGAGCATCTCCACCCTGCAGGAATTGAGCGGCAAGGTGGAAAAATCCAGCGGGGAGGCCAGGTCGGCTGCCTGGATGGCCCTCGGCGCTGCCTGGGAGCAGCATTTGTGGCGGCTTTTGGACGGTGGTACTGTGTGGGTTGTACCTGGCTATAGAGAGGCAGTCCTGCCGCCTGCCTCATATGAGCTGCGTCATCACGCCCGCATCCTTGGCCTGAGTGATGCCGTCGCTGCGGCATTGCTGGACCAGCGGCAGGAGACGTCGCATGCCATTCGCTGTTATGAAGAAGCGCTTAAGCTTGCGCCCAAGGGGAGTGCTGCCTCACTCAAGGCGTTGTTTGCTCTCCAGGCCGCGCTGCGCACGCGTGGGGAGTTTTCCCCTTATTGCATGGATCGGTCGGTGGAAACCAATGCCGCCGCTCAGTCCCGGATGTTGTATGATCGCATCATCGCCGAACATGCGGGCACAGACGCAGCCCGACAGGCGGTGTGGTGGACCTTTCGTCCGTCGCACACGCTGGGCGAGTGGGAGCCCGGCGCGGGGGCGCTGTTTGCTTGCGAAGTGGAACTGGCAGCGTTGCTTACCTCAAGTGAGCGAACAGGTTACTGGAACGATGACTGGCAGACCGCCACGGCGATCAAAACAATTACCGAGAAATTAAAAGCCACCTTCGCCAGTGAAACCAGCGTCACGCAACTGCGTGCGGCCATCGCTGGGCTGAGGCGTGACACACGCCGTGAGGCACCGGTGGCGAAGGCTGGAGCATTGCTCAATCATCTCGACGATCTTGATCTGCTGCTGACGGCTTCGGGTGTCAGCGAGGAAGCCCGCAAGGCGTACTTTGATGCCCGCATAAGCGGCAGTCCGCTGGATGCCAGTGCTGAGATGTTTGCGCCGATGCAGGACTTTGTGGCGTTTTGGAATGCTGCCGTTACACCTTCGACGACGGCGCTGACTCCGGCAGAGAAGAAGCTCATGGCCGAGGAGCCGGGACGAATTGCACGCCAACGCATCGCCCAGGCGCAGGTTTGCCGCATGCAGGAGTTCCTGATGGAGTTTCCGCAGAGCGTGAAGCGGGAGGCTGCGCTGGCCCGTCTGGCTATCAACACACTGCGCCAGTACCGCTGTCATTGTGGCATGACCAGCTTCAATGTGGTCGCCGAGGCCACAACGGTGTATGCGGGCTTTGAGATTGAGCGGGGCATGGCCTTTGATCGCGAAGCGGTGACTGCGGCGTTGGATGCCTATGACCGCGAATTTCCCCAGGGGCGCTATCATTGGGATGTCTTGCTCATGCGCGGCATCGCTGCGGCCGAATCCCACGACTGGCCTGCTGCCATGCGACACTTTGTGACTGTTCTCGATAATCCTGATCAGCGCAGTCTTCATCTGGATGCCAGCAACAACCTTTGTGCGATTTTCATGGAACTGCTGACGCCAGAGCAGCGTCCCGCCATCATCAAGGCGGTGAAAGCCACTTCAGGAGCGTGGCAGAAGCTCGACATTTTCATCCACAGTCCAAGCTGCGGCTGGCGGCTTCGTATTCTGCTGGATTGGCTGGAGACTCAGCGATGAAGAGACCGCTGGGAGCGGATGCTGCATGACGTAGATAAAACCAGTGAATCTGCGCAAAATGCGGCTTATAGAGGCCCATACATGCCCACCCTCCCCAAGCCTGAACTTCTCTCTCCTGCCGGTAACTGGGACTGTGCCCGTGCGGCGGTGGCGAATGGGGCGGATGCGATTTTTTTTGGGATGCCGCGCTTCAATGCGCGCATGCGCGCGGATAATTTTGTGGAGGAAGATCTGCCGGAGCTGATGAAGTTTCTGCATGAGCATGGGGTGAAGGGATATGTAGCTTTCAACACGCTCATCTTCACGAAGGAGCTGCCGGATGCGGAGAAACAACTGCACTGGCTGGAAGACTGCGGAGTGGATGCGGTGATCGTGCAGGATCTGGGGCTGGCGCGGATGGTGAAGGCGCTGACGCCGAAGCTGCGGCTGCATGCGAGCACGCAGATGACGATCACTTCGCCCGAGGGGCTGGAGTTTGCGAAGCAGCTCAACATCGACCAGGCGGTGCTGGCGCGGGAGCTTTCCATGCGCGAGCTGGAGCGCTTCAAGGCGGCGGCGGTGCCGCTGGAGGTGTTTGTGCATGGTGCGCTGTGCGTGGCCTATTCGGGGCAGTGCCTCACCAGTGAGTCGCTGGGGCGGCGCAGTGCGAACCGTGGCGAGTGCGCGCAGGCCTGCCGCATGCCGTATGAAATGATCGTGGATGGCGAGCAGGTGGATCTCGGCGACAAGCGCTACCTGCTTTCGCCGCAGGATCTGGCGGCGGTGGATGAGATCCCGCGTTTGATCGAGCTGGGCATCCGCAGCTTTAAAATCGAGGGTCGTCTCAAGACGCCCGAGTATGTAGCGGGAGTGACGCAGGTGTATCGCAAGGCGATTGACCGTGCTTTGGCGAACCAACCTGCGCCAGCGAGCGAGGCGGACCGCTATGCGCTGGAGATGACTTTCTCGCGCGGCCTTTATCCGGGCTGGATGCATGGGGTGAACCACCAGGAGCTGGTGGGGGCTTACTACGGCAAGAAGCGTGGCCCGTTTGTGGGCCAGGTCACGCGCATCCTTGATGCGGACACGCTGGAGCTTGATGAACTGCACATCGCCATGAAGCCGGGCGATGGCGTGGTGTTTGAAAACTTGTCTGACACCAATTACGAGCAGGGCGGCAGCGTGTATGAGATGCGGGGCAGCGCTTTGAGCTTCCGCCATGGCCTGCTGCGCATGCAGGATGTGAAGATCGGCATGCGCGTCTTTAAGACGAGTGATCCCGCGCTCAATCGTGCGCTGCGCCAGTCGTTTGAAGGCGACATCCCCATCCGCAAGCAGCGCAAGCTCGATCTCCATGCCACAGGCCAGGTGGGCGAACCGCTGCGCGTGCAATCCGGTGCTGCGGTGGTGACTTCCAATATGCCGCTGCAGGCGGCGATGAAGCGGCCGCTCACGCCTGGGGCATTCATTGAGCAGTTCAACCGTCTCGGTGGGACGGAATTTGAACTGGGCGAGGTGCAATTTGACGTGGTGGGCGAAGTGATGCTGCCGGTCAGCGAACTGAACCGGATGCGGCGTGATTTGATTGCAGCGTGGAGCGAAGGCGCATCGTCGCCAGCACTTGTGGAACCGATCACGGCAACGCTCGAATCGCTGATGCCATCGCGAGGGATTGCTGATGATTCACCGTTCCAGCTTCACGCGCTGTGCCGCACGCAGGCGCATGTGGATGCGGCGCTGGTGCTTGGGGTGCCGCGTCTCTACCTCGATTTCGAAGACATCCGGCTCTACGCGGATTTGGTGAAGCAGATCAAGGGGCGCAGTGACACGGTGCAGGTGTGGCTGGCCACGCCGCGCATCCAGAAATCTGGAGAGGCCGGGTTTTTCAAGCTCATCCAGCGGGCGGAGCCGCATGGCGTGCTCATTCGCAATCTGGGTGCGATGTCGTTCTTCAAGGATGCGGGGATTCCCATGACAGGCGACTTTTCGCTTAACGTGGCCAATCCGCTGACTGCGGAGATTTTGAAGAAGTCCGGGCTGGAGCGACTGACGATCAGCTATGACCTCAACATTGAGCAGGTGGTTGATCTGCTCGCTGCGGCACCGCCTGCATGGTTTGAGCTGACGCTGCATCAACACATGCCGATGTTTCACATGGAGCATTGCGTCTTTGCGGCTTTCCTGAGCGAGGGGACGGATTTCACCAACTGCGGCCGCCCTTGTGACAAGCACCGCGTGCATCTGAAGGATCGCGTGGGCATGCAGCATCCGCTGAAGGCCGACGTCGGCTGCCGCAACACGCTGTTCAATGCGGTGGCGCAAACGGGCGCGCAGTTCTTTGATGAACTTCGCGAGCATGGGCTGCGCTGCTTCCGCGTGGAACTGCTCGAAGAGAATGCCGATGAGGCGATGATTGTTCTGCGGACGTATCAGGAACTAATGTCCGGCCAGCGCGACGGCGAGGAAATCTGGCGCGATTTGAAAGCGCAGAGCCAGCTGGGCGTGACGCGGGGGACTTGGGCGGAACTGGCCTGAGGTGGGGAGGCGCGGGGCAATGGTTTGCTCCCGGCGCAGGAACTTCCTTGAACGGAGGGCGGTTTACCGCCAGAATCACCCGGCCATGTCCAGGCACGTTCCCGACGATTTCAGTTTCCTGCCGACCGTCGATTCGACGGACGATGAGGACGTGGACAAAGAGACGCTGTGGAAGTCCAAGCAACCGCCGCCTCAGCGGGAGGCGAATGAGCAGGAGCCTGAACCGGTGGCTGAACACTTGCCTGCGGAAGAGGCCCCCTATGAGGAGCCGGTGTCTGAAGAGCAGGCTCATGAGGAACAGCCTGCATACGAAGAAGCGGTGCATGAGGAGATCGTAGCCGCTCCACCTGTGGCCCCGGTTTTTGTGAGAGAGCCGCAGCCGGTGGAGAAGAGCCGGTTGATTGAGCGGGATGCCCCGCGTCCATCGGCAGAGACTTCTCCGAAGAAGGAGGAAGTGCCAGCGGTGAAGGTGCAGCCGCCGGCCCCAGCACCCGCGCCCCACGCAAAGCTGGAAGACATGGCTGCATCGCCCACACCGCGTGCGCCTCAGCCGGTGCGAATGAACGTGGCACCTGCGGAGAATCCACCTGCGGAACCCGGCGCCAAAGTGCTGCCCCGCAGTGATGATGCTTCTGCGGACAAGCCGAAGGAGCTCACTGAGCCCAAGGCAGACCCAGACCTGAAGCCGTTTGTCGCCCCGAAGCCGCCGGCGGAGGAGCCGCTGGATCCCGAACAAGCCAAAAAGCTGCGCTGGAAAAAACTGGCGGACAAGATCGGTCTGCGCACGCTGGGCATGAGTGTCGGGGTACATCTGTTCCTGCTGCTGACCGCTGGTTTAATCACCGTGAGCCAGGTGATGGACAAGCAGGTGGACTTTTTACCCGGTGGCAGTTCGCCGCAGTCGCAGGCCGCTGCCGAAGCCCTGACGCAGAAGGTGCAGACCAAAAAGAATCCCTGGCTGAAGGCCAAGCCGCAGCAGCGTAAAATCACGGTGCAGTCGCTGTCTGCGGACATCGTCCTTCCGGAGATGCCACCCATGGACATGATGGATTTTTCGAAGATCAACAGCCAGATGAGCATTAGCAAGGCTGCTTCCATGGGCGCAGGTCAGCCCCTGGGCATGGGAGCGGGAGGCGCGGGCGGCGGCCTGGGGGCCGGCATCGGGCGTGGCGGCAAATTCAGCTTTGTGGGCCAGACGGCCGTCGGGCGCCGGGTGGTGTTTGTGGTGGATGTCTCGGGCTCCATGTCGAACAGGCTGAAGGGGGAAAATCAGGGAATGTCGCGGTTTGATCTGCTGAAGAAGGAGCTGATCAAGGCGGTGAAGCAGATCCCGATGGGCACCGCGTACCAGGTGCTGTTTTTCTCCGACTTCGCCTGGCCGCACAACGAGGTGGACAGCCGGAACTCGAGCGCGATGGAGAAGTATCGCTGGGAGATCAAATCGGAGGATTACAAGAAGGTGAAAATCCCCTCCTTCAAATACATTGTGGCCAATCCGTTTTCGCTGCAGGACAGCGAGAAAATCATCCAAAATTCGGACAATCCTGGAGGCACCAACTGGGGATCCGGACTGCTGATGGCCCTGAATGCGAACCCGAAACCTGACATCATTTTCTTCATGACCGACGGTGAGCGGCAGGATGAAATGGGCTGGATCGACGTCGTGACGGCTGAAAACAAACGCAAGCTGCCGATGACGGTGATTCACACCAGCGTGATGGCGCAGATCGACGCCGCGCGTGAGATGGATTCGCTGGCCAAGCGCAACAACGGCAAGTTCACCGTCATCACTGACGATGGCAAGGTCATCAAGGGCGAGGACTTCTTCAAGTGAAGCAGGCGGGCTTATAACGATTTTCGAAACGCATTTGGGAAAAGCGAGTCAGGAGACGCTCGGCGGCGGTTGGAGGACCAACCGCCCTACCAATGCTGCAGCTCGTGCAGGGCCGCAGTCACCTCATCCAGCGGCAGGCCGACGACGTTGGTGAAGGAGCCTGTCATGTGGTCGAGAACCATGTCGGTGCTGGCTTGAATGCCGTAGGCTCCGGCCTTGTCGAGCGGGTTTACCTGGGAATGATAAGCGCGGATGAGGTCATCCGTCAGTGGCTTGAAGGTGACATGGGTGATGACATGCAGCTCACGGATCACGGCACTTTCAGAGGCAAACACGACTCCGGTGCAGACCTCGTGGGTGCGGCCGGAAAGCCGGCGGACCATGTGCAGCGCCTCTTCCATGTCCATAGGTTTGCCCAGGGGATCGCCATCCACATAAACCAAGGTGTCGGCACCGATGACGAGTGCCTCAGGCCGGGCGCGGCTGACGGCCAAGGCTTTGCGCCGGGCGTTTTCGAGAGTGAGCTGCTCGGGGGTCAGAGCGGCATCGTGGGCTTCTTCGACCTGAGACAGGACGATTTCGAATTTGAACCCTGCGCGGAGCAGCAGTTCTTCACGGCGCGGAGAGGCGGAGGCAAGGACGAGCGGACGCCCGCTCACGCCCGCTTCTCCACAATGGTCGCGACATCATCCGCGCGGATCACGGCATCCCGCTTGTCCGGCGTGCGGTAGCGGTAGTAGCCGGTCTTTTCCTGGTACTTGGGCGCGCCCTCACAGGGCACTTCACGCCCGTCCTTGAGCTTGATTTCGTGCGGCGTGGTGGACGCAAACATGCTCGGTACAGAGCAAGAAACGGTGAAGATGGTGGGCAGGATCAGCAAGAGACGGCGCATGGCGTTCATGGCGGTAGGTGGAGTAGTAACGACGGTATTCAGACGCGACTTTCGGTAATTTTGTTCATCCTTCAAGCAAGTGACATTTTCAATGTGTCACAAGGATGTCGGTTGAAGCAGGCTTCATGCCTTCTACCTGTCTGGATGAGTGAAAATCTTCCTCCAGCCATCGGTATCATCGGCGGATCCGGCCTGTACGATCTCGAAGGATTTGAAAATCGTGAGGAAATCCACGTGGAGACGCCGTTTGGCCCCCCCTCGGATGCGCTGGTGACCGGCATGCTGGCTGGACGCCGGGTGTATTTCCTGCCCCGCCACGCGAAGGGGCACCGCATCCTGCCCACTGAGCTGAACCACCGCGCCAATCTCTGGGCGCTGCGCAGTCTGAATGTGCGCTGGATCATCGCCGTCACTGCCGTGGGCAGTTTGCAGGAGCAGTACCACCCGCGCGACATCGTGCTGCCGGATCAGTTTTTTGACCGCACGAGCCGCCGGGATCAGCACACCTTTTTTGGCCAAGGGATCGTGGCGCATGTGGCGTTTGGCGACCCTATTTCAGACGGCCTGCGCACGCTGCTGCATGAGGCCGCCGTGGCGCAGGGGCGCAAGGTTCACAATGGCGGCACCTACGTCTGCATGGATGGTCCTGCCTTCTCCACCCGGGCTGAATCCAACGCGCACCGGCAGCTTGGCTTTGATGTCATCGGCATGACGAACCTGCCTGAGGCGAAGCTGGCCCGCGAGGCGGAGATCGCTCTCGCCACCCTGGCGATGATCACGGATTACGACTGCTGGAAGGTGGAGGAGGAAGCCGTCACCGCCGAGTCCGTGATCGCTCATTTGCATGCGAATGTGGCTGCCGCGAAAGCCATCCTCGCGCACGTCATTCCCAATATCCCTGCGGAACCGAACTGGCCGGAGCACCGTGCGCTGGACTGTGCCTTGATGACGGACCGCAAACTTTGGCCCGAGCAGACGGTGGAAAATCTGCGGCCGATCTTGCAGCGGTTTCTGTGAGAGGGGATCAATCCTCCATCAGTTTCACGGCGAGGCGGCGCATGAACTGGCGCTCCTGCAGCATGCCGATGCGTTCGTAGGCCTCGTCGAGATTGCGCAGGATGCGCAGCAGCGTGGCCTCGGCGGTGGCGGGTTCGTGAATGAGGTCTTCCATGCCGGGATTGGCGGCAGGGTGGTGTTTGGCCACGTCGGCGGCCAGCATGAAGCGCCCGCGATTGAAGCAGTCCACCAGCCAGGTCTTGTCGCGGTATTTGACGCGGGAGAGGAAGTGACCGGGGAAATTGCAGCCTTCGATTTCGAGGCCGAAGCGGTGGCCCAGCAGGCGAAAGAGGCAGCAGAGGCTGATGGGATTGCCCAGGCCGGTGTCCAGCACCCAGAAGAGGTTGCTGTTGGCGGGTGAGTAGTAGTCCTTGCTGTTGCCACGGAAGCGGGTGACGCCATTGTGAGAGGCGAAGAGCCACTGCGCCAGCTCATGCGCATCCATGCGGCCTTTTTCGGCAAAGGCTTCTTCCGCCATGGCATCGAGACGTTTGGCCAGATCGGCGGACTGGGTTTTCCAGCCGTTGAGGAAGCCAGAAAGCTGGCTCAGGCCTTCTTCAAGCTGCGCGTCCGGGCCGTCCATCCAGCGCCAGCGCATCCAGGTTTCTTCAAGTTCGGTGCGGCGTGCGGGCTCAAGCATCTGCGCCACCAGCTTTTCCTCATCGGCAGACAGCGGGGTCTCCAGGGTTTCGATGTGCTGCGGCAGCTCGCGCCGCATGCCATTGAGCTCCTGCCGCACGGCCTGGCGCACGACTTCGGAGTCGTCGTCGAGCAGTTTGATGAGATGGCTCAGATGAGCGGTCGCGGGCATTCTCAGTTGATAACATGAGCCGCCTACCGGGCGCAATCATGATTTTGCGTCCCTCCAGCATTTTGAGAGGCTGCCCATTCTCAAAAGTATGGGGTTGTTTCGAGCCTGGGCAGGCTGGATAAAGGCGGCATGACGGAACTTTGTAACGCTCACACGCATCTCGAATTGAGCGATCTGGGTCGGGTCTGCCCGCAAACACCGACAAGTTTTCCCAACTGGGTGGGGGGGCTCGTCTGGAGCGTGCGAAACCGCAAGCTGGAGCAATACCGGGCGGCGGTCATGCTGGGCATTGAGGCATTGCAGGCATGCGGCACCTCGCATGTCCATGACATCACGAACACCTGGGTGAGCGTGGAGCCTCTGCTGAATTCGGGATTGCAGGGGTGTGTTTATCTGGAGGTGCTGGGACAAAAGCGGGAGCGCGGGCTTGAACGCCTCAAGGAAGCCACAGGCAGGATCACGGATCTCCGCCGTGCGCATGCGGGTAATCCCATGCGCGTCGGACTGTCTTTGCATTCCACCTGGTCCTGCCATCCCGACATGCTGCGCCAGGGGGCTGAATGGTGCAGGGAAAACAAGGTGCCGCTGTGCATTCATGTGGCCGAGTCTCCGGCGGAGACAGAGATGCTGCTGACGGGGGGCGTCAAGGAACTGGGATGGATCCGGACGCAGATCGGCAGATCGCTGAGCATGCTGCCGATGAGCGCCCCTAGGTTGCGCCCGGTCCCTTATCTTGCGGTTTTGGGGGTGCTGGACGCACGACCGCTGCTGGTGCATGCCGTTCAGGTGGATGACGAAGAGATCGACACTCTTGCCCGTGCCCGGTGCGCGGTTGTGCATTGCCCACGTTCCAACGCGCTGCTTTCCTGTGGCCGAATGCGGCTGGAAGCTTTTCTGGCGGCAGAAGTCCCGGTGTATTTGGGGACGGACAGCCGGGCCAGCAGCCCTGATCTGGATATTCGCGCTGAGGCCGCCGCAGCCAAAAGAATGCAGACTGGCAAGGTCGATGCTGAGAAAATCGACGCGATGCTTGCTCCACTGAACTCAGAACCTTGATGATTTCACGCCGCCAAAGGCCTTTTTTCGGCAAGACTTGATTCCCCTCGAAATGGGGTTCATCTCAAGCATGACGCACCCTGACAGTTTATGGAAATGACCTACTTACCGGCCCGGCAATTATATCGAGAATGGGCCGCGACCTATGATGATCCCACCAACCCTTTGATCGAAGCGGAGGGCAAGGTGCTCGCTGGAATCATTGGTGATGTCGAAGGCAAGAGGGTGCTGGATCTTGGCTGCGGCACCGGTCGTCATGCGATCTTGCTGGCGAGAGCGGGGGCTCTGGTCACCGGCGTGGATTTTTCGGATGAAATGCTGGCGGTGGGGCGAGAGAACGCGGCGGGTCTTGATGTGACATTCATCAACGGGGAACTGGGGGCGGTGCCACTGCAGGAGCCGTTTGATCTCGTGCTTTGCAGCCTCGTGCTCAGCCATGTTCCAAGCCTCCTGCCGGCGATGAAGGAAATGTCCCGCCTGACGCGTCCGGGCGGGAGGATCATCATCACCGACCTGCGGACAGATCACTGGTTCCGGAAGACCAAAAAAATCAGGAAATTTGGCAGCTATCTCACGGATGCCTACAAGCACACTTTGGTCGATTACCAGGCTGCTTTTGAAGCCTCCAGCGTGAACCTGGAGCAACTGACCAAGATCTATTTTGATGATGCCATTGTGGCGAGGCGGCGATGGTTTTTTTACCTGAAGTACATCGCGGTGGGGTATGCCTTTGAAATTTCCAAGCCAGCAGCGTCTTGAAAATGGCCATGGAGGACATCTCTGGATAGGGGTGCTTTTTATAGAACCTCACTGGCAGCGCAGCCGGTTTGTTTGGTTGATTCAGGCGAGTCACGCCAGATCCGCCTGAACTATAGGCGGATTTCCATGGCCTTGGCGGCGCGGTGGGCTTTGGCGCGGGCTTCGTTGATGGTTTCGGCGCGGGCGAGGGTGACGGCCATGCGGCGCTGGCCGCTGACGCTGGGCTTGCCGAAGAGGCGGACCTGGGTGTCGGGCTCGGCGAGGACTTGATCGAGCGCGCCGAACTGGACGTTGGCGGATTCACCTTCCACGAGGACGGCGCAGCTCGCGCTGGGGCCGTGCTGGTGGATGTTGGGAATGGGGAGGCCGAGGATGGCGCGGACGTGGAGGGCGAACTCGCTGAGGTCCTGGGAGATGAGGGTGACGAGACCGGTGTCATGGGGGCGGGGGGAGACTTCGCTGAAGATGACGTCGTCGCCTTTGATGAACATCTCGACGCCGAAGAGGCCGCGGCCGCCGAGGGCCTGGGTGATTGCCCCGGCCATGTGTTCGGCGGATTCGAGGGCTTTTTTGGACATGGGGTGCGGCTGCCAGGACTCGCGGTAGTCGCCTTTGATCTGGGTGTGGCCGACGGGGGCGCAGAAGGAGGTGCCGCCGGTGTGGAGGACGGTGAGCATGGTGATCTCGTAGTCGAACTCGACGAAGCCTTCGACGATGACCTTGCCCTTGCCGGCGCGGCCGCCTTCCTGGGCGTATTGCCAGGAGTGGGCGATGTCGGCCTCGGTTTTGACGACGCTCTGGCCTTTGCCGGAGCTGCTCATGATGGGCTTGACGACGCAAGGCATGCCTATTTTTTCGATGGCGGCGCGGAATTCCTCCTCGGTGGCGGCAAAGATGTAGGGAGAGGTTTTGAGGCCGAGCTCCTCTGCGGCGAGGCGGCGGATGCCTTCGCGGTTCATGGTGAGCTTGGCGGCGCGGGCGGTGGGGACGACGCGGAAGCCTTCGTTTTCGAGGTCCAGGAGGGTGTCGGTGGCGATGGCCTCGATCTCGGGGACGATGCAGTCGGGCTTTTCCACTTCAACGATGCGGCGGAGGGCCTCGCCATCGAGCATGGAGATGATGTGGCTGCAGTGGGCGACCTGCATGGCGGGGGCATTCGCGTAGCGATCCACGGCGATGACTTCGCAGCCGAGGCGCTGGAGCTCGATGACGACTTCTTTGCCCAGTTCCCCGGAGCCGAGGAGCATGACTTTGGTGGCGGAGGAGGAAAGGGGGGTGCCGATGCGGGACATGGCTGCATTTAGGCTTGCAGTTGGCGGGCATCAAGGGGGGAGCGGAATTTACGGTTGTTTACCGTTGTTGACGGTGGCTGAACGGTTGTTGGGGGGACAATCAGACCGTGAGACTTGGGGATGGAGACGGAGCGGGCTTTGATTTGCGGTCATTTCTCTGCATCCGTGCGGCCTCATGTCCTTTCCCGGTCCTCCAGTTCCATCGCGTACGCAGCAGCTGCTGCGGCCGGTGTGGCAGGCGTGGGTGGATCTGGTGTATCCGCGACTGTGTTGCGTGTGCAAGGTGCCGGTGGATGAGGGGTGGTTTTGCGAGGGGTGCGCAGGTGAGCTCCCGATGGTGGAGGCACCGTACTGCAAGGTGTGCGGGGAGGTGTATGAGGGAGCGCTGACGCGGGAGTTTCGCTGTATGAATTGCAGCGGGCGGCGGCTGGAGTTTGAGTTTGCGGTGGCGGCCTGCCATGCGGAGGGGGCGATGCGGGAACTGATTCATCAGTTCAAGTATGAGCGCCGCCTGCACCTGCGCGGGGCGCTGGCGGCGCTGATGCTGCGCACGCTGGAGGAGGAACCGCGGCTAGCGCGGGAAAATCTGGCGGAGTGGCTGCTGGTGCCGGTGCCGCTGCATCGCAGCCGGGAGGCGGAACGGGAGTTTAACCAAAGCTGGGAACTGTGCCTGCGGCTGTCGCGCCTGACGGGGATCCCGGCGGCGAAAGCGCTGCTGCGGACGCGGGAGACGGAGCAGCAGGCGGGGCTGAGCCGGAACGAGCGGCTGAAAAACCTGCGCGGGGCCTTTGCGGTGCGCCCTGCGGGGCGCTGGCGCGCGGAGATCAAGCTGCAGGGGCGGCGCATCCTGCTGGTGGACGATGTTTTCACCACAGGAGCCACGACGAGCGAATGCGCCCGGGTTTTACGGCGGGAGGGTGGCGCAGAAAAAGTGGTGGTCATCACCGCAACACGCGGCTAGGATCGTTGCCGCGTCCGACTTAGGCGGACCTGACAGTGCGAACGCCGGGTGGTTTCCCCCATCTGGCAACTCCTGCGACATGCGATTCGGGGAGGCGCATCCATCAGGCCTGACTGGGCAGGATGCCCACACCGACCGACCTACCATGGGATTTTTCAAAAAACGTACCGTCAACGATTTAGGCGAAAAGAAGCGCGACATGCCGGAAGGCCTTTGGACGAAGTGCCCTTCGTGCAATGAAAGCCTCTTTGAGCAGGCGCTGGCCAAAAACCTGCGAGTTTGTACGAGCTGCGGCTACCATTTCACCATCGCCTCAGACGAGCGCATCGCCAGCCTGGTGGACGAAGGCAGTTTTGTGGAGATGGACAAGAGCCTGGACTCCGTGAACGCGCTGGGTTTCAAAGGCTACCTGGACAAGGTGAAGGCCTACCAGGCCAAGACCGGGCTGACCGAGGCGGTCGTGACCGGGCGCGCTAATATTGAGGGGATTGCCGTTTTGGTGGCGATCATGGATTTCCGCTTTCTCGGTGCCAGCATGGGCAGCGTGGTGGGAGAAAAGATCACCCGCGCCATCGAAGCCGCCACTGCGGAGCGCAAGCCGGTCATCGTCTTTTCCGCCTCCGGCGGCGCGCGTATGCATGAGGGCATCCTGAGCCTGATGCAGATGGCGAAGACCAGCGGAGCGCTGGCCCGGCACTCTGAGGCCCGGCTGCCCTATATTTCTGTGCTCACGCACCCGACGACGGGTGGTGTCACCGCCAGCTTTGCGACGCTGGGAGACCTGATCTTTGCCGAGCCGAAGTGCATGATCGGCTTCGCCGGCCCACGTGTGGTGAAGGAAACCACGCATGCGGACCTGCCGCCGGGGTTTCAGACGGCGGAGTTCATGATGCAGCACGGGCTGGTGGACATGATCATTGATCGCAAAGACATGCGCGGCACGCTGGCGAAGGTGCTGCGGTATATGACTGGGGCGAAATAGCGGCTGTCGTCGGGTTTTGAAGACCTGTAAAAGCTCCGTTCGATGCTCGGTTTTTCTTCGTTGCGGAAGGAGGAGGTGGCGGCATGAGCAGTTGCCGACGTTTTCAAATCGCTTAAACTGTCCGGCATGAACATGACCCTGCAACTCCCCGACGACCTCTGCACGGCGGCCCAGCAGCGTGCGGGAGTGGAATCCAAGACGCTTGCCTCCTGGTTTACCGATTTACTGCGGCGTGAACTGCTCAAGCCTGCCTCCCAACCGCTCAGCCAGCCTGGGCAAATCCTCGATCCGAGCGACCCTCTACCTGACCGCTCAGCGAGCCACTCTCTTCTGATGATGAAGCAACTGCCGACTGCTGACCGCCTCGCAGAACTCTATGACGAAGCTACCGCCGACCACGATTTCCCGCTTTCCCCACGTAGTGAAGATGTATCCAGGCAGATCTGCTTTCCATGAGCCCTGTCTTGCTGGATACGATGGTAATATCTGAACTGAGGAAAGGGACCAAAGGGAATGCCCGCGTGCAGGCTTGGTATCGTGGACTTGCCAATGCCCCGCTTGTTTTAAGCGTCATCACTTTGCTGGAGCTGCGCAAAGGTATCCAGCAGGTCCAGAAATATGACCCATCCTTCGCGCTTAAACTGGATAGATGGTATCGCGTGGATCTGGCCAGCCTCTTTCACGATGCTATCCTGCCCGTGGATCAGGCTGTGGCTGAGTGCGCCGGCGGCCTTTATTCCATTCGCACCTTTCCTCCCAACGACGCTCTCATCGCCGCCACCGCTCTTGTACATGGTCTCACCCTTGCCACCCGCAACGAGGCCGACTTCGTCGGCACCGGGGTCACCATCGTGAATCCCTGGCAGGCATGATCCCACCGATTGCAAAGCCCGAATTTCAACCGCTGATGGGACATTGATCGACACTGATTCGGAATGTCTTTAGGGTCCTATCTTCGTGGCGAGATTCCATTAAGCCCATGATGTGATGCATTGCTTGAAGTTGACCTCATCAAGAACTTTCTTTAACCCATATCTGCGCCGTGAAGCCCCAGCGCGTTGTCTTGGGCTGCGATAGGTCGCGCCATTGGCGCTGCAAACCCCAGGGCTGTGGTTGGCTTTCGGGGCGAGAGGGGAGGTCAATTTTGGGGAGGGATTTCGAAAAGTGAGGTATGAATCATCGGCCTAGCCCGGACAGGGGATGGCCGGCGTAGCCCTAAAAATGGGTGGAAATGTGCCTTTCCGCATTTGCACTCGTAACGAATGGGAGCATTCTGCTCATCCCCCCACATGAGTGCTACATTGCCGTACCGCGCGAACGCGGATTTCCTCGAGTCCAAATATGAGGACTGGAAAAAAGATGCTGGTTCCGTTGAACCGCTTTGGTCTTCGTTTTTTGAAGGTTTTGAACTGGGCATGGCCCGGCTCGTCACCAAAGGCGCGGAAGCGACCGGGGGTGGAGGAGCTCCGCTTTCGGAGAAGACGCTGAATTTCCGTATGCGTGTGTCGAATGCGCTGCAGAGCTTTCGCGCGCTGGGCCACACCGCTGCGCATCTGGATCCGCTGGATAAGGAGGCGCCGGAGGTGCCTGCGCTGACGCTGGCGGGCCTGGGCTTTACGGCGGACGAGCTGGAGGAGGACGTGCAGACGCACCTGTTCCGCAATGGTCAGTCGATGAAGCTGAAGGTCATGCTGGCAGAGTTGCAGCGCAATTATTGCGGCAAGACGGGCTTTGAGTTCATGCACATTCACCATCAGGAAGTGCGTGCCTGGCTGCTGGACCGGATCGAAGGACGTGATCTGGATGCGAAGCCTGCGGCCAAAGATCAGGTGAATGCGCTGCGCTGGTTGCTTGAGGCTGAGTCGTTTGAGCGGTTCCTGCACCGCCGGTTCGTGGGGCAGAAGCGTTTCTCCGTCGAGGGCGCGGAGTCGATGCTGGTGGCGCTGGAGACGCTGCTGGAAGCCATGCCGGCTGCGGGCGGCAAGGAGATCATTCTGGGGATGGCGCATCGCGGCCGTCTGAGCGTGCTGGCGAATTTCCTGCGCAAGCCTTTGGAGTACCTCTTCTATGAGTTCAGCGAGAACTATGTGCCGAACATGGTGTCTGGTGACGGCGATGTGAAGTATCACCTGGGCTTTGAGACCGTCCGTCAGACGAGCAGCGGAGATTCGATCGGCGTGATGCTGGCACCGAACCCGAGCCATCTGGAAGCTGTGGACCCGGTGGTCGAAGGCATGGCGCGTGCGCGGCAGCGTGCGCTGAATGATACGAAGGACCGCAAAAAGGTCATCCCGGTGCTCATCCATGGCGATGCGGCCTTTGCCGGCCAGGGCTTGGTGGCTGAGGTGCTGAATCTTTCCCAGCTCCCAGGTTATCGCACGGGCGGTACGGTACACATCATCGTGAACAACAAGATCGGTTTCACGACGATGCCGGAAGATGCGCGCAGCTCCGACTATTGTACGGATGTGGCGAAGATGATCGAGGCGCCGGTCTTCCATGTGAACGGGGACTGCCCGCTGGAAGTGATGAATGCGACGAGGCTCGCGTTTGAATTCCGCCAGACTTTTGCGCGTGACGTGATCATCGACATCGTGTGCTACCGTCGTTACGGGCACAACGAAACCGACGAGCCTGGATTTACGCAGCCAAACATGGCGCGGGCCATTGCCGAGCATCCGTCCACCGCGACGCTGTTCCGACTGGATCTGGCGGCCGCTGGCGTGCTGGATGAAGCCGGAGCGTCCGCGCTGCAACGCGAGCTGGATGACGAGCTGGAGCAGGGGATCACGACCTTGGCGGATCGCGACAAGAACGCCGAGGGCGGCAATCCTTTCGAAGGCAGCATGGCGATGCCGCAGCCTGCGTATGATTATAACCCGGTGAAAACGGGAGTGGCGCTAACGACGCTGCAAAAGATCGGCCACCGTTTGCTTGAGGTGCCGGAAGAGTTCAATCTGCATCCGACGATTGCGAAACGCTTCCTGGCAGCGCGCAAGAAAGCCATTGAAGCCGGTGAAGGCATCGACTGGGCTTATGCGGAATCCCTGGCTTTTGGCACCTTGCTTACCGAAGGGCACGGCGTGCGCCTGAGCGGGCAGGATGTGCGGCGCGGCACTTTTAGCCAGCGGCACAGTGTGTTTTATGATTCCCAGACGCGCGAGCGTCACATCCCGCTGAACCATCTTGCGGCTGAGCAGGGGCGGTACTGTGTGTACAACAGCCTGCTGTCTGAGGCTGCGGTGCTCGGCTTTGATTACGGGTACTCGTTGCTGACCAGCAATCTGCTGGTGTGCTGGGAGGCGCAGTTTGGCGACTTCGTGAACGGTGCGCAGGTCATCATCGACCAGTTCATCGCCAGCGCGGAAAGCAAATGGCAGCGCCCGAGCCACATCACGCTGCTGCTGCCGCACGGCTACGAAGGCCAGGGGCCGGAGCATTCCAGCGCGCGCCCTGAGCGCTTCCTGCAGCTCTGCGCCGGTGGCAACATGCAGGTGTGCAATTTTTCGACGCCTGCGCAGTATTTCCACGCGCTGCGCCGCCAGCTCAAGCGCAGCACGCGCAAGCCGCTGATCGTGATGACGCCGAAGAGCCTGCTGCGGCATCCGAAGTGCGTGTCCAAGCTCAGCGACATGGCTGAGGACACCACCTTTAGAGAGGTGCTGGACGACGAGAATCTGCTGGCTGCGCCCGACCGCGTGACGCGTCTGATTCTGTGCAGCGGCAAGGTCTATTATGACCTGCTGGAATTCCGCGAGGAGCACAAGATCAAGAACGCCGCGATCATCCGCATCGAGCAGCTTTACCCGTTGAACTACGAGATGCTGAAAGAGATCGTGGCCAAGTATCCGCGTGCGCAGAAGAAGTGGATCTGGTGCCAGGAGGAGCCGCGCAACATGGGCGCCTTCTATTACATCCGCCCGCGTCTCGAAGAGATCTCCAACCACAAGCTGCGCTACTCCGGCCGGGAGCGCAGTTCCAGCCCCGCCGCAGGCTCCAAAGCCATCCACTCCCTCGAACAGGCCAATCTGGTCGAGTCGGCTTTCAGCGTGTGATTCGCCAGCCCTAGATTTTTTTCCAACACCCCGTCATGCCCTCAGACATCAAAATACCCGCACTCGGCGAATCCGTCGCCGGTGGACAGATCGCCAAATGGCACTTCAAAGAAGGTGACCACGTCAAAACTGGCGACATCCTGCTCACGCTCGAAACCGACAAGGTGGCCGCTGAAGTCACCGCTGAAACCAGCGGTGCGCTGCACATCGGCAAACAGGCCGGTGAAGATGTCGAAGTGGGTGGTGTGGTGGGTCAGATCGACGAAAGCGCCGCCGCCCCGGCAGCGAAGGCCGAGGCTCCGAAGCCTGCGCCTGCCGCGGCTGCGCCAGCCCCTGCACCGGCCGCCAAGGCTGAAGCGGAAAAGCCTACGAATGTGACGGAATTTAAAGTGGTGCCGAAGCCTGAGCCAGCGCCTGCACCGGTGGCGGCCAAAGCTGCCCCGGAAGGCCGTGTCACGCGCAAGAAGATGAGCCCGCTGCGCAGGAAGATTGCGGAGCAGCTCGTCACCGCGCAGCGCACCGCTGCCATTCTCACCACGTTCAATGAGTGTGACATGAGCAACGTCATGGCGCTGCGTTCGAAGCTGCAGGATAGTTTTGTGGCGAAGAACGGCGTGAAGCTCGGCTTCATGAGCTTTTTCATCAAGGCGGTGGTCGAGGCACTCAAGGCGGTGCCGCAGGTCAACGTGCGCGTGGAAGGCGAAGAAATCGTGCAGCAGCACTTCTTCGACATCGGCGTCGCTGTAGGCACGGAGCGCGGGCTGATCGTGCCGGTGCTGCGTGACGCGGACCAGAAGAGCTTCGCGGAGCTGGAGAAGGATATTCTCGGCTACGCGGCCAAGTCCAAAGAGGGCAAGATCCAGGTCAGCGATCTGACCGGCGGTGTGTTCACCATTTCCAATGGAGGTGTGTATGGCTCCCTGCTCAGCACGCCGATCATCAATCCGCCGCAGAGCGCGATTTTGGGCATGCACAGCATCCAGCAGCGTCCGGTGGCGGTCGATGGCCAGGTGGTGATCCGCCCGATGATGTACCTCGCCCTGAGCTACGATCACCGCGTGGTCGATGGCAAGGAAGCGGTGGCGTTCCTGATTCGCATCAAGGACTGCATCGAAAACCCGGCGAGGATGCTGGTGGGAGCCTAAATCTGCTAAGTGCAGATTTATGCTGAACAAAGTCTTTGCCACGCGTTCTCATCTTCACTTACGAAGCTGTCCTGATGGCATTTGATACTCCCAGCACGATTCCAACGCCCGAGGCGCCTGCGCCGAAGGGGTGGGGTGTGTGGCTGCGGAACAAGTTTTTGGCCGGGCTGGCGCTGGCGCTGCCGCTGATCATCACGTTTTGGATCCTGTTCTTCGTCTATGACCTGCTGCACGCCTGGAGCAAGCCGGTGCTGGGGCAGGTGGTGAATCTCGTCAATGAGTTCTGCGACGAGCCGTTGCTGAACATCGAGGACCCGAAACTTGAGAGCCTGACCAACTTCATTGGCTTTCTGTTTTCGGTGCTGGCCATTCTGGGGCTGGGCTTCATGGCCACGAACGTGATCGGCGTGCACATCGTCACCGCAGTGGACAAGCTGCTGCTGCGCGTGCCGCTGGTGGCGGTGATCTACCGGCCGCTCAAGCAGGTGATCGACGCCTTTCGCAGCCTGGGTGGCACGAAGCAGAATTTCAAGCGGGTGGTTTACATTGACTATCCCGTGCCCGGCATGCGCATGATCGGTTTTGCCACCGGCCAGTATTGTGATCCGCAGACGGCTAAGGCGATGACATGTGTGCTGCTGCCCACGGCCCCCAGTCCGATGACGGGCATCCTGCTGGTGGTGGATTCGGACAAGATCACGGATGCGCCGATCACAATTGAAGAGGCGATGAAGATGATCATCTCCGGCGGGCTGGTATCGCCGCTGAATGGCATTGCACCACTGAATCAAAAGCCGCCAGCGACAGCGCTGCCTGAGCAAGTGCCAGTGCCTGAACCTGTGTTTGATCTGCCTGCAGGGCTGCCGCGCGCGGAGGATTTCGACGCGGGTGACACAGAGATCCTGGCGCAGGCCATGGACATCAAGAGTGGAAAGCGCTGGCTGCGTGCCCTGCCATGGAAGAAACGCTGAGTACATGCTGACCACCGACTGGAAATTCTGGCATCCCGGCGTTCGTGCGACACTGATGTTCATCATCGATGAGGCCAAGCGTGAGGTTTTGCTGATTCGTAAAAAACGCGGACTGGGCGCGGGCAAGATCAACGGGCCTGGAGGCAAGACGGACCCGGGTGAAACTTCGGTGCAATGCGCCGTGCGTGAAACGCAGGAGGAGCTGGGGGTCACCGCGCTGAATCCCGTCCATCACGGCGAGCTGTGGTTTCAGTTTGTGGACGGCCTGTGCATGCATGTGGATGTCTTTGTGGCCACGCAGCATGTGGGAGAGGCGGTGGAAACACCGGAGGCCGTGCCGCTGTGGACGCCGCTGGATGCGCTGCCCTTTGAAGAAATGTGGGCGGATGACATTCACTGGCTGGCGCAGACTTTGGTGGAGCGCCGGCGTTTCATGGGGCGCTTTGCCTTTGATGACGACACCATGCTCTCCCACGAAGTGAAGTGGCTGTGATTTTTTGATTCCAGACCGGTGAGGATCGTGGCTATCATTGAGGCATGAAATGCTTTTTGCTTCTGTGCGGTGGTCTCTTGTTGCAGATGGCGTGCGTGGCCGCACCGGATGAGCCGCCGAACATCGTGCTGGTGATGGCGGATGATCAGGGCTGGGGTGACATGGGGTACAATGGGCATCCGCATTTGAAGACGCCGAATTTCGATGCGCTGGCGAAGGAGGGGATCCGGTTTGACCAGTTTCATGCGGCTGCGCCGGTGTGCTCGCCAACACGCGGGAGCGTGATGACGGGGCGGACGCCGAATCGCTATGGCTGCTTTTCCTGGGGGCATGCGCTGCGGCCGCAGGAGATCACGATCGCGGAGGCGCTGAAAACGGCGGGCTATGCGACAGGGCACTTTGGGAAGTGGCATCAGGGTTCCGTGCAAAAGGCCAGCCCGGTGAGTCCTGGGGCCAGCGGGTTTGATGAATGGGTGTCTGCGCCCAATTTTTTTGATCTAGATCCAGTGCTGAGTGTGCAGGGGAAGGCCACGCAGTTTCAGGGGGACAGCTCCGACATCACCGTGGATGAGGCGCTGAAGTTCATCCGCGGCTGCGCGGAAAAGAAGCAGCGGTATCTCGCGGTGGTTTGGTTTGGCTCGCCGCATGATCCGCACCGGGCGCTGGAGTCAGACCGGGCGCTGTATGCAGGCTTGCCGGAAAAGCAGCAGCATTTCTATGGGGAGATCACGGCGATGGACCGTGCCTTTGGCAAACTCAGGACGGAGCTGAAGGAGAACGAGAACACGCTCCTATGGTACTGCAGCGACAATGGCGCGCTGCCGAAGGTGGGTTCCACCGGTGGCCGACGGGGATTCAAAGGGCAGATTTATGAAGGCGGCCTGGCAGTGCCCGCGTTGATGGAGTGGCCTGCAGCCTTTCATGAGCCGAAGGTCATCAAGGCTCCGTGCGTGACTTCGGACATCTATCCCACGGTGCTGGAGATCGCGGGGGTGAGCATGGCAAAGCAGCCGCCACTGGATGGGATCGATCTCATGCCGCTGCTGACGGGAGAGCAGCAGAAGCGTTCGCGGCCGATTGGTTTTTGGGATTCAGGCAACAAAGGCATCAGTACGCCATCCAAAGAATGGATGGACGAGCTGCTCGCGGCGCAGGCGAAAGGGGAGGAGCCCGCCGATCCCGCCCGCGTGCGGCCGGATGCGGGTGTTATAGGCGAGCCGGTGTCACTGACTGAGTTTCCCGGGCATGCGGCCTGGCTGGACTGGCCGTGGAAGCTGCACCGGATCGAGAGCAGGAAGACGCATGAGGTGACCTGGGAGCTGTACAATCTGGTCAGCGACCCCGACGAGAGCACGGTGCTGCTGGCGGAGCAGCCGGAGCGAGTGCCGGAAATGCAAAAAAGTCTGGAGGACTGGCTTGAAAGCGTGGCGCGGAGTCTGAATGGCGAGGATTACGCGGGTGAAAAAGCTGCGGGCAAATAAATGGAGGGGACGCGTCTGGCTTGCGCAAAGGCCGCGCAGCGAAGGAGACCACCCTTTTTTAGTACACGCTTGCCAGGTTCTTATTGAGTGCTAATGAGTGGGCGGAGTTGAAAAGTAAAGTTAGCGAAAGGTTAGGAATCCAAATTCATCAGGATTTCTAGAATTTCAAAAATTTTCTTCAAATTCTAAAAATATCTTGCGGCAGTAGGATGTTTCGTGTTACTATAACTTCAATTGCGGGTATAGCTTAGTGGTAAAGTTCCAGCCTTCCACGCTGGCCATGTGGGTTCGATTCCCACTACCCGCTCTGAGGACACACGAAGACATCTGTAAATCTATCAATCTCTGCCGCTTATGAAATTTGCCTCTATTTGTCGCCTTGTAGGCCTTTCTACCAGCCTGTGCATGCTGGCATGTGCTTCGATGGGCACGGCTCAATCCGCTACGAACTGCGCAGAAATCTCCAATGACGTGCGGGTTGCCGTGGAAAAAGACCCCTCGAAGGTTCTGATGGTTGTGGAGGATGCTCTCGTCATCAATGAAGGCTGCGCAGGCGACATTGTGAAAACGGCGATCATCGCCTCCAAAGCCGATGCCACTCTCGCGGGGCAGATCGTGCAGACCGGCGTTACAGTGGCACCCAAGATGGCGGGCGTGATCAACGACGCTGCAAGCTCAGTCGTTCCTGGCCTCGCAGTCTCAGCACCCGCTGGGGAAGTTGAACGTCCGATTACGGTCTCGGGCAAGAATCCCAAAAACCCCATCGTCGTTGACAAGAATCCGATCATTCCGACCTCGTCACCCGACTTCTTCATTCCATCCAATATTCGGGGAGTGTTTCTCATCATGCCGCCTATCTCGGGCCCGCTGCCGCCACGGATCATCATCAACCCGGTGTCTCCTTCCAACGCGATTCCTTGAACCTGCTTCAAGGACGGTACTTCCCCTTTTGATAATCGAAATCGATCCTGACTCCCATGCGCTCAAAACTGGCAATGCTTATACTGGCCGCCGCCGCTGTGCTCAGCCCAGCCGCATTGCGCGCGCAGGGGCTGGTGGCGATCCAGAACTACTCAGCGGATTTTAGAACCGAGGAGCCCCTGGCCTTCTCGATGAGCGCCAACACTGGGTATGACATGCTCAAGTACAAGGCGCCGTCGGCCCAGTATGGCAACATCGAGTCCGCGTACGGGCAGATTGGTGGAGCGACGTCCTACACCCATGCGGACAGGACGACGCCCTACAGTTTCAGTCTCGAGGGGAGCGTCCTTGAATATGTCAAAGGGGTGCCGACTTACGGCAGCACCTTCTATAATGCCCGTGCGACCTTCAATTTTGAGCATCAGTTCTCCGAACGGCTGAAGATGAGCAACAATTTCTACCTCACCTACGGGACCAATCCCAACACTGCGTTTGGCTACGGTGCCACCAGCGCGCTGTGGAACGGGCAGTTTCTCTACGGCTACAACAATTTCAATGTCAGCTACGCGTGGTCGCCGCGGTTTTCGACCACCACTTCCTACACGATTGATGGCATCGAATACCAGAACTCAGCAGTGGCCCTCTCGCAGAACCGCTATTCGCACCTGTTTGCCCAGCAATTTGCGTATAAAGTTTCGAAGCAGACGAGTCTGACTGTCGAGTATCGCTACCGTCTGACGGAGTACACCAAGAGCGCGTTCCAAAACTACCATTCAAATTTCGCCCTGGTCGGAGTCGATCATGCGTGGAGTGAGAACATGTCCGGCTCAGCGCGGGTGGGCGCGGAATTCTATCAAAACGCCAAGGTGAGCAAAACGCGGCCCTATGCTGAAGCCGCAGTCAACTATGCGGTGGCAAGACAGACACAGCTGCGCTGGTTTGCGATGCTGGGTTTCAATGGCGCGGTGTACAGCGGCTACACCAGCAGCTATGGGGTGAACACCGGTGTGCAGTTGAACCATCAAGTCACCAAGCGGTTCAGTGTCAACGGTGGTGTGAGCTATGCCCACTCGCTGCTTTCAGGCGGACCCATCGCGGATCAAACGCAGGACGCCGTGTTCATCAATGCAGGCATTGGCTATCAGCTGCTGGATAACCTCAATCTGAACGCGAACTATTCCTTCTCCACGCAGTTGTCGAACAACCCACTGGTTGAGTTCAACCGCAACCGTGTCTCGGTCGGTGCCACGGCCACCTTTTAGTCCCAACAGCCAAACCAGCAATCCGCCGGCGGGCAGATTCGGATACCACGAATCTCCCGCTGGCGGCATTTCAAGGTCCATTTCTTAACCTTTCCGAACATCTAATCCGAGCAGTCATGAACGAGTCCGGCACCGAACTGCAGAAGCATGCGATGGACACCTGGCAGGTGGTCAAAAATCGCTTTGGACTCATCTCGCTCTCTTTCATCCTGATTTTTGCTGCTGCTGCGGTGCTCACTTACATCATGCCGCGCAAGTATCGCGGGCATGTTGAGATGACCATTGAGCGCATCACACAGGACATCAATGTGTTCGAACGCAATCACAGCGACGGCAACGCATTCACGCAGGAATACATTAAAACGCAGTTCGAGACCATCACCAAACCGACCACACTGTATCCGGTCATCGAAAAGCTCGAGCTCACCAAGAAGTGGGAACTGCCCAACCGCCAGGCCGCACTGGCGAGGCTGCGTGCGAACCTCGAAACGCAGTCCATGCTGCGCTCAGACTTTGTGATCATTGATTACTACGATCAGGATTCACAGCTTGCGGCCGCCATCGCCAATGCAGTGGCCAAGAGCTACATGGATCAGCGCAACAGCATCCACATCAGCAAGAAACAAAAGGCCCTTGAAGTGCTGCAACTGCAAATCTCCGACCAGGAGGCACTGCGCAGTCAGGCGCAGGTGCGTTCCCAGGAGGCGCGGCGCAAGGCAGGCATTGTGGGCGACTGGATCGCCGGTGGTGGCAGCGCGCTGAATCCGGGTGGTGAAATGCGCAGTGAAAAAGACTCCATGGTCATCTCGCGCGAGCAGGCGGTCATGATGCAAGATCAGAAAATCCTGACCTTGCAGTCAGAGATTGACCAGGTGGGCCACCTTACCCCTGAAGAACTCATTGATCAGGCTTCAGGCCTGAAACTGGAAAATCAAAACATCGCAGGCATGACATCGAAGCTGCAGGAGCTCAAGGTGGCGCGTGAGGGGCTGATCAATGAAGGACGGGGGCGTCTGCATCCGCAGGTGCTGAGCGTGGACAGTCAGATGGCTGAATACAAGTTGTTCATCATGAAAGCCGCCTCTGATCATGTGAAGGGCCTGCAAAACCGGCTGGACGCAGCCAAGAAGGAACGGGAATCGCTCCAGGTTTACAATGATGATGCGAAGGAGAAATTGCAGAACATGTCGTCTCTCTACACCGAGTACAAGACGGCCAAGGATGAAGTGACCTACTTGGAAGATCTGCTGGTCAAAATGCGCTCACGTTACTTCGAAGAAAAGGCGGACATCGATCTGGTGAAATCGCCGGCCACCATTTATTCCGAGGCGGAGCCGGAAGGGAAACCTGCCAAGCCAAATGTGGCGCTGCATCTTGCGCTGGGTGGTGTGCTGGGGCTCATGTTTGGGCTCGGGCTGGCGTTCTTCCTGGAGTACATGGACACGACGGTGAAGAACCTTGATGACGTGGAGCGCTACCTGGGCGTGCCCGTCCTCGCGGTGGTGCCGAAAGATGTCGGGGTGCTGCACCGCTCCAGCGGGTTCAATCCTGATGCCGAGGCCTACCGCATCCTGCGCACGAACATTGAATTCAACCGCAAGACGCCGGATGCCAACTGCTTGAGCGTGGTCAGCGGCGGAGCCGGGGAGGGGAAGTCCACTACGATGGTGAACCTGGCCTATGTGTGCGCGCAGGGTGGGTACAATGTGCTGCTCATCGACGCCGATTTGCGCCGTCCCAGCCTGCACACGCATTTTGACGTGAGTCACGCCACGGGCCTGACCAATTACCTCACGACGGACATCCGGCTGGAAGATGTGGTGCTGCGCACGCAGGTGGAAAATCTGTTTTTCCTGCCCAGCGGCCTGCTGCCGGCGGACAGCGCGGGATTACTCAACTCCCAGCGCATGGTGGATCTGATTGCCGACGTGAAAAGCCGCTTTGATATCGTCTTGATCGATTCCCCCCCCATCCTGGGAGTGAGCGACGCCTCGGTGCTGGCCAATCTGGCGGATATGACGATGATCGTGGTGCAGCACCGCAAGCTGCCGCGCCACATGCTGATGCGGGTGAAGCAGAGCGTGGAAAATGTCGGCGGCAAGGTGGTGGGCGTGGTGCTGAACAACGTGGATCTGCGCAGTGATGCACAGTACCAGTACTACACCAGCTACTACACCTACTACTCACCGACGAATTCGCCCAACGGCGGGCAGGGAGGCAAAGGCCGGCGTCGGAAGGTCAAAGCTGAAACCACGGCCACGGCACTGGGCGCCTCCCATGCCGTCTCACGGCTGGATGGCGATGATGTTTTCTAATTTCACTTCAACCATGCTCCTTATGAACACACGCATTCTCTCCTGCATTCTCGTTGTTTGCGCCCTGGCGACAGCGCATGCCCAGAACGGCGAACTCGCCCTCAAGGCCAACGACCGCGTCACGATCTCCATCGGGGGCATCCCTGACAACGAAGTGCCGCAGATCAGCAAGGTGTACACGATCAGCGACAATGGCACCGTCAATCTGCTCCACATTGGCGAACTGCGTGCCGCTGGTCTGAAACCGTCCAGCCTGCAGCGCAGCATCGAGCAGACCTATAGAGAAAGGGAGATTTATACCCGGCCCACGGTCACCGTCTCCACCGATGACAGCGCCAGCACCGCGCGCATGATCTATGTGATCAGCGGCTGCGCCAAAAACGGCCCCATTCCCTACAACAACGGCATGACCATCCTGAAGGCCGTGGGCTCTGCGGGTGGCTTTTCACCGTTTGCCAAGCCCAGCAGGACCAAGCTGATCCGCAACGGCACGACCACCGAGGTGAATCTCAAGGACATCAGCGCGGATCCTTCACGGGACATCAAGCTTCAGCCGGAAGATCAGATCATCGTGCCGGAATAGGCGTGGGTGGAATGAAGAATGACGAAGGATGTTCGAAGGGGGCTGTGTGATGATCGCCCGCATGCGGATTGTTTATCGCTCGATCATTTGGCAAAGTTTTTTTTCCAAGGCGAAGGGGGCTCGGGGACAAAGGCCAGATTGGCTTTCAGCCAGTCTTGGATGCTGTGGAAATCCATGGCGGAAAATTGATCGCTCGAAACAGTGATGTATTCGCGCCAGCGACCGCCTTCTTTGAATTCCAAGGTTATCGCGGTACTCTGACGTGCGATGTCTCTTTTGCCCCAGTCCCAGGTTTCTTTCTGAACGATTTCTGCGCCGACGAATTCCTTCCAGCGCTGATATTTGTCGGGCTTGAGGAAGACGACCTGGCGGAGGCCTTCCTGCTCAATGCAGGTGTAGTTTAACCGTCCGACCAACGCGTAGCCGGCACTGACGAAGCCGGTTCCCAAAATGAGGACTGCAACGCCAATGCCGACACGCAAGGAAAGTCGATTATGAAAAAAATGGGCCATCGGGCCGCGTGCGAACCAGTAGAAAAGCAAGCAGGCCAATGGCAGGACGGACAGCAGCAACGAGACCTCCCACCACGGCATCTGTGAGGTGACGAGAGGAGGTGAGGAACTGGGATTCATGTCCCGGGTTTTGTTACAGGCCGAGATCGGTCACAGCGCCCTGGCTGGCATTGCTGGTGAGCTTGGCGTACTTGGCGAGGACGCCGTGGGTGTAGCGTGGCTTCGGCTGCTTCCATTTGGCGAGGCGGGCCTTCAGCTCTGCGGCGGGGATGCCGAGTGTGATGGCGCGCTTTTCGGCGTCGATGGTGATGGGGTCGCCGTTTTTGATGACGGCGATGGGCCCGCCGACGAAGGCTTCCGGAGTGACGTGGCCGACGACGAAGCCGTGGCTGCCGCCGCTGAAGCGACCGTCGGTGATGAAGGCGACGTCTTTGCCGAGGCCTTTGCCCATGATGGCGGAGGTGGGGGAGAGCATCTCGCGCATGCCGGGGCCGCCTTTCGGGCCTTCCATGCGGACGATGATGACGTGGCCCTTTTTGACCTTGTCATTGAGGATGGCCTGCAGAGCGGTCTCTTCGGACTCGAAGACGATGGCCTTGCCTGCAAACTTGAGGCCTTCCTTGCCGGAGATTTTGCCGACGGCACCGCCGGGGCAGAGGTTGCCTTTGAAGATGACGAGGTGGCTGTCCTTCTTGAGCGGATTGCTAAGCGGGCGGACGATCTGCTGGTCTTTAGGCCAGACGATCTTGGAGTTCTTTGTGTTCTCCTTCATGGTCTTGCCGGTGACGGTGAGGCAGTCGCCGTGCATGAGGCCTTCGTTGACGAGGATGCGGATGAGCGGGACGGTGCCGCCGATCTTCACGAGGTCGTTCATGAAGTATTTGCCGCTGGGCTTGAGGTCGGCCAGGACGGGGGTCTTCTTGCCGATGCGGACGAAGTCTTCGAGACCGAGCTTCACGCCGGCGCTGTGGGCCATGGCGATGAGGTGGAGCACGGCATTGGTGCTGCCACCGAGGGTGATGATGAGGGTGATGGCGTTTTCGAAGGCTTCCTTTGTCATGATGTCGCGGGGCGTGATGCCCTTCTTGATCATGTGCATGACAGCGGCGCCGGCGTCGAAGCAGTCGATGAGCTTTTCATTGCCGACGGCGGACTGCGCGCCGGAATTGGGGAGGCTCATGCCGAGGGCCTCGATGGCGCTGGCCATGGTATTGGCGGTATACATGCCGCCGCAGCTGCCTTCGCCGGGAATGGCGTGCTCTTCGATGTCGATGAGTTCCTTGTCATTGATGAGGCAGTTGGCGTGCTTGCCGACGGCTTCGAAGACAGTGACGATGTCCGCGTCCTTCTTCTCGGGACCGACGCAGCCGGGGAGGATGGTGCCGCCGTAAACGAAGACGCTGGGGCGGTTCAAGCGGGCCATGGCCATGAGGCAGCCGGGCATGTTTTTGTCGCAGCCGCCGATGGCGACGAAGCCGTCCATGCCTTCGCAACCGACGACGGTTTCGATGGAGTCCGCGATGACTTCGCGGGAGACGAGGGAGTATTTCATCCCTTCGGTGCCCATGGAGATGCCGTCGGAGATGGTGATGGTATTGAAGATGATGCTCTTGCCACCGGCGGCGTCCACGCCCTTGGCGGACTCGAGGGCCAGGCGGTCGATGTGCATGTTGCAGGGGGTGACCATGCTCCAGAGGGAGGCGATGCCGATCTGCGACTTCTGGAAGTCAGCGCGCTTGAAACCCACGGCATGCAGCATGGCGCGGCTGGCGGCGCGATCCACCCCATCGACCACGATGGCGCTGTGTTTGCGATGGAGGTCGGACTTGGCGGCGGAGGCTTTCTTGGGCATAAAAAGGGTGGTGTTGAGCCCGCAAACTGCCAGACGCCCGTGAGGGGTGCAAGCTGCCTTTGCGCTGGAAGAGCGGCTTATGTCAGGGCAGGCGTGAGATTTGCCAATCGTGGCGTGGTTTTGCGGCGGAGGATGCGCGATGAAAGAGGGTGAGGCTTTGGGTGATCTTCCATGCGCTGTTTTTGCTGGCCGCTGCTCTCGGGGCGCGGGCGGGTGATGCTGCCGCGCCGCTGGACTTCAATCTGTACATGCAGGGGAAGTATGTGTATGAGCGCAACTGCATCGTCTGCCATGGGCCGCGTGGGGATGGGAATGGAGAGCTGAGCCCGACGCTGAAGCCGAAGCCGCGCTCGTTTCGGGAGGGGATGTTTAAATTCCGCTCCACGCCGTATGGCATGCTGCCGACGGATGAGGATCTGAGGCGCACCATCACGGGTGGGCTGAGCGGGACGGCGATGGGCGTGTTTGCCCATTTGCAGGCGGAGGAGGTGTGGGCGGTGATCGCGTATGTGAAGTCGTTTTCACGGCGGTGGAGGAAGGCGGAAAATTATGCGCCTGCGGTGAAGCTGGCGGCGCCGCCAGAGTGGTTCAAGAGGGCGGCGGAGGTGCAGAGGCATGTGCGGGAGGGCCAGAGGGTTTTTGTCATGAGCTGCGCGGCCTGTCATGGCGAGAAGGCGGATGGCAAAGGAGCTGCGGCGATCAGTTTGAAGGACATCTGGGGTGCGCCGGCGGCTCCGTCTGATCTGCGGCAGGCGCATCTGCGCTGCGGGGACTCGGCGGCGGATCTATTCCGGGTGCTGGCGACCGGACTGAACGGGACGCCCATGGTGAGCTTTGAGGCGACGCTGAGTGAGGCGCAGCGGTGGGACATCATCGCCTATCTTTTGAGCATTCGTCTGCCATCGGGGCCGGTGCTGTGAGGTGAACGAGGTGAGGGGCTGCGGGATGTCTTATGAATGATTGTTTGCCTCGGCTGATGGTTAACTTTAGCGTTGAGACAGCATGAGCAACACCTCCCGTACTCCAGAGAGCATCGAAGCCTCCTTCGCCCCGTTTCGTCAGAAAATGCAGGCCGAGGGCCTGAGCGAGTCGGCCATCCGTGCGTTTCGCGGCAGCTATGCGGCGCTGCTGGCGGGTGAGACGGGGATGATTCCTGAAGACACGATTTCGCCGGCGAAGGATCTGCCGTGCGAGGATGCACTCACGCCTCCAGCGGCGGAGCGTGCTGCGGCATTGCTCAAGCAGACGGTGATCCTCAAGCTCAATGGCGGTCTCGGCACGGGCATGGGCCTGGAGAAAGCGAAGTCGCTGCTGCCGGTGCGGGGTGAGGACACGTTTCTTGATTTGATCGCCCGGCAGATTTTGCTGCTGCGCTCGCAGACGGGTGGTGAGGTGCCGATGTTCATGCTGATGAACAGTTTTAGCACTTCGGCCGATTCGGCAGAGCATCTGGCCAAACGATTTCCGCAACTGGGCGGACGTGAGACGTGGGAGCTGATGCAGAACAAGGTGCCGAAGGTGCTGGCCAGCTCGCTGGAGCCTGCGACTGCGCCAGGCAGCCCGGATCAGGAATGGTGCCCGCCGGGGCATGGTGACATCTACGCGTGCCTCGCGGGCTCGGGCTGGCTGGAGCGTCTGCTCGGCAGCGGGGTGCGGTATGCCTTTGTGTCGAATTCTGACAACTTGGGAGCTACTCTGGACCCGGCGATCCTCGCGTGGTTTGCGGACAGCGGTATGCCATTTGTAATGGAGGTCACAAGGCGTACGGAATCGGACAAGAAGGGCGGGCATCTGGCGGTGCGCCTGAGCGATGGGCGCTTCCTGCTGCGGGAGTCGGCGCAGTGTCCAAAGGCTGACGAAGGGCACTTTCAAAACATTGACCAGCATCGCTACTTCAATACGAACAACCTGTGGATTGATCTGCAGGCGCTCCAGGCCGCGCTGGAAGCGAATGATGGACTGATCCCGCTGCCGCCGATCATGAACAAGAAGACGGTGGATCCGCGCGACAGCGCCTCGCCTGCGGTGGTGCAACTGGAGACGGCGATGGGGGCGGCGATTGAGTGCTTTGCTGGAGCGGGTGCGATTGAGGTCTCGCGGGTGCGGTTTGCGCCGGTGAAGACGACGAGCGATCTGCTGGCGGTGCGCTCAGACGCGTATGAGCTTACCGAGGACTTCTGCCTGCGGCTGCACCCGAGCCGGAATGGGCAGCCGCCGCACCTGCATCTGGATCAAAAACTGTGCAAGCTGGTGGACGGGCTGGAGCAGAACTTCCCGCACACGCCCAGCCTGCTGCATTGCCGCAGCCTGCTGGTGCATGGTCCGGTGGAGTGCGGTCCTGGTGTGGTCTTCAAAGGAGATGCGGTGATCCACAATCACACGCAGGCGGCGGTGAAGCTGCATGCGGGTGTGCATGAGGGTCCGATCAGCGTGGGGTGAGCGAATTTATGATTTACGGTTTATGGATTATGATTTATGCCGGATGATGTGGCTCATGAAACTTTTCCTCGCCGTATTTGGTTTGTCGTGCGGTGGTCTTTGGGCTGCTGATATTGAGGCACTGCAAAAGCTGGGGGCAAAGGTGACGGAGACGGGAGGAGTGGTGGCGCAGGTGCAGGTGAAGTGTGACAATTTCACGGAGGCGGATTTCCGAACGCTGGGCAGTTTTACCACGATCAAAAATCTCACGATCAGCGGCAAGACGATCACGGATGAAACGCTGGCGCTGCTGACCGGGCTGGTGGAGCTTGAGCAGCTTAGCACGGATGGCATTCTGCTCACAGATGCGGGCTACAAGCATTTCGCGGCGTTTCAGAAGCTGAAGTCGCTCGCGTTTTTTCATCCGGCTTTCCGCTCGAAGGAGTTCACTGGCAGCGGACTCGCCTATCTCAAGGCATTGCCGAAGCTGGAGAGGCTGACGTTCGCGGGATCGACTGCGGGTGATGTGGCGATGGAGGCCATCGGGCAGCTCACGCAGCTCAAGAAATTTCGCACCTGGCACACGGCGCAAACGCAGGCAGGGAATGCGAATCTTGCGAAGCTCACGAATCTGACTGCGCTGCGCATCGGCCAGCGGCTGCCGGAGTGGGGCAAGGATGCGCCGGTGAGCTTTGATGAAACGACGATGGTCACGATTGCGCAGATCAAGACGCTGGAGTCGCTGGAACTCACGGAGGCGCGGCTGAGCGCGAAGATTATTCCCCAGCTTCAGGCGCTGCCGAAGCTGGTGAAGTTGAAGATTGAGACGGTGGATATTTCTGCTGCTGATGTGGAGGCGATCTAGGCGGCGCTGCCGAAGTGCAAGGTGGAGTGCAAGCCGATGAGTGATGGTGAGAAAGAAGCGATGCTGGTGAAGAAGCTGAGGCTGTGAGGCAGCCTCAAGGCTTCCTCCAGTCATTCTCCGACTGCTCCACTTTGGCATCTTCGCGCACATCAATATCCTTCGTTTGATGATGGATGAGGCAGTGGGTCACGCGGTGTGATTTTCCGGCGAAGCTGAAGGCGGCACCGAGGTTGTGATGTGCCTCGCAATTGGTGTAGGTGGTGATGCTGTCGTTCACATCGGCCACGCCGCCTGCGGACGAGCCGTTCCAGGCGATCTCGGCATTCACCACGTCCATCTGCACCGTTTCATGGGCGCTGATACCTTCGTCGCCATTGGAGAAAGCCTTCACGTTTTCCAGGCGGATGCCGAGGCGATTGCCGTGGATGTTGAAGCCGTCATTCGCAGCATGCAGCGCGGTGATGTTCTTCACTGTGAGGTAGGAGCAGGCGATGTTCACGCAACTCGCGAGTCCGGCCGGTGGCAGGTAGATTTTCGCGGCGCCTGGAGTCTTGCCAACGGGCCAGCGGAAGTAGAGAGAGCCGTCTGCTTTGAATCCCATCTGTCCGGGTTGCAGTGCGTCGGGTGCGGCGAAGATGACCTTGCCTTTTTCACCGCTTTTCTGTTCGGCGGTGCGGTCGCGCACGATCCGCATCGGGACTTCTTCGATGAAGAGTGCTGCGCGTTGAATGTCATCCACAGCGGGGTGTTTTTCGAAGGGGCCGCTTGAGGTCCACACATCGCCCTGCTTTTCCCAAGCGTGTGAGGTCACATCGATGCCGAGGTCGATGACCATGCCCTTGCCATCAAAGACAGCGGGCTTGCCTGGCGTGCCGCCGTCTTTCAGGGTGAGCGGCGTGCGGCGAATTTCTTGCGCGTGGGTGATGCAGGCTATAGCCAGAAAGGCGAAAAGTCGGTGCACGAACATGTTCTATTTTTAGGCTGTCCACAGATCTTCGCCATAGCTCCAGCCTTCGCGCACGGGCTCTTTGATCCAGGCATCGAACTCGGGCGCACCTTTGACTTTGATGTTGGCGGCATCCCATTCGATGGTTTTGCCGGAGCGGATAGCCATCACACCGGTGTTCACGAGTTCGGTGAGCGGGCAGGCGTAGTCGAAGTGGGAGCCTGCGTGTGGAATGGTGCCACGGATCGCAGCGAAGAGTTCGCCGATGGGCTCGCCCGCGACGGAGCGGGGCAGAGGCTTGCGACGCAGGATGTCGATCAGCGGTGTCATGCGTTCACGGGGCCAGAGCTGCGGGCTCTGCACGCGCATGCCATCGGAGAAGAGCGTCTCCTTGCTGCCTTTCATGATCATGCCGTTGTCGGGCAGGCCTTTCTCCATGCCGGGGAGGGCTGCGGGGAGCAGGCCGCCTTCATACCAGTGGATTTGAACCGGAGGAAGTGCACCACGTGCGGCGAAGTGGAAGATGATGTGTGACTTCGGTGCGGTATAGCCTTTGAATTCGCCGGGCTGCTGCTCGACGACTTCGATTTTCTCCGGCATGCCGAGCTGCAGTGTCCAAAACGGTGCATCGAGACAATGGCAGCCGATGTCGCCCAAGCCGCCGCAGCCGTAGTTCCACCAGCCGCGCCAGAACTGCGGCAGGTACTGCGCGCTGTATTCAGCATCGGCCACCGGCCCCTGCCAAAGCTTCCAGTCCACCTCTTTCGGCACCGGTTCGCCAGCAGGTATCTGGGTCGGAAACTTCTGCAAAAAGCCGACCTTGCTGACGGGGCGATCCGTCCAGCAGTGGACCTCGCGCACTTCGCCAAGCACACCGGCTTCGAACCATTCCTTCACCAGCCGGATGCCCTCCCAGCAGTGACCTTGATTGCCCATGACGGTCTGCACGCCGTATTTCTTTGCGGCCTTTTGCAGCGTGCGGACCTGCCAGATGTTGTGCGCCAGCGGCTTCTGTACAAACACATGCTTCTTTGCTTCCATGGCAGCCATCGCGGCGGCGAAATGCGTGTGGTCCGGGGTGGAAATGAGCACCGCGTCAATCTCGCCGCCTTGTTTGTCCAGCATCTCGCGGAAGTCGGTGAACTTGGGGACGTGCGGATACTTTTTGGCCTGCTCAAAGGCGCTGCGGCCGCCGAGGTCGCGCCAGTCCACATCGCAAAATGCGACAATTTCTTCTTCATGCGAGGCCTGCACCGCACCACCACCCATCTGGCCGATGCCCACGCAGGCGACGCGGATTTTTTGTTTGGAGTCGGCCGCACGCAGAATGTTGGGCCCGGCGAGGGCGCTCAGGGCGGCGGTCTTGAGGAAATGGCGGCGGGGAAACGGAGACATCTACCTTTAACGGCGAATCAAGGGGCAGATTTCAAACACTTGGTTGCCTCATGCCCTGGCTTGTGGTCGGATGCCAGGCCGCCTGGTCATGAAAAAAATCACTCTCTTCGTTGTCGCTGCGTTCGTGTGTTTGCATTCCGCCCAGCTGTGCGGCGAAGAGGGGCCGTTTGGGATTGGCAGCTGCCACGTGAACAATCGTTCGGCGCAGGACAATGCACGATGGATGCCGCAGATGGAGGCCATCGGCATCCGATACAACCGTTCTGCGCACACGGGTTGGGCGGCGGTGGAGCCGGCGCAGGGGAAATGGCATTGGCAGACTTTGGACGAGCAGCTTGCCTATTTTTCCGAGCATCATTTTGAGACGGGAGGAATGCTCATTGGCAATCCCAAGTGGAATACGGCCGATGCGCCGGGCAATCTGCCGGTGAATAATCTGGCTGGATGGTCAGCGTATGTGGCGGCGATCGTGCAGCATGCCAAAGGTCACATCAAACACTGGGAGGTGTGGAACGAGCCGCCTAACTTTACCGGACGTGAGCAGACGCCGGAAGACTACGCCAAGATCGTGGTGGCCGCCTACGATGCGGCGAAGGCGGCGGACCCTGATTGCCGTGTCGGTTTGGCTGCCAAGTCAGCGCATATCAACTACCTGGAGCAGGTGATCAAAGCGGGAGCGAAAGACCATTTTGATTATGTCACGCTGCATCCCTATGAGGTGCTGGATGGCATCGTGGACAATGCGGGGACTGAGGCGATGTTCATGCAGATCGTCCCGACCTTGCGCAGGATGCTGATGGCACAAAATCCCTCGAAGGCGCAGGTGCCGGTGTTTTTCACCGAGCTGGGATGTGATGTGAAAAAAGGCGCGGACACCCAGGCGCATGCTTTGATCAAAGCCTATACGCTGAGCATGGCCCAGGGCGTCTCCTGCATTCACTGGTTTGAGGGCCGAGACGGTGACAGCGGGCCGCTGGGCCTGCTGGATGCGAAGGGCACGCCACGTCCAGCTTACGCTGCCATGGCGCAGATGATCCAGCATCTGGGGCAGCATCCGGCTTATCTCGGATGGGTGCTGCTGAACGAGAAGCACTACGGTTTTGTATTTCAAGGTGCCCGGACCACCGTGCTGATCACGTGGGCGTATCGTGGGATTTCTGAACGGGTCAGCCTGGGGAAAACGGTGTCGATGGTGAACGCGCTGACGGGTGAGATGAGACGCTCGGAGAGCTGCGATCTCACCTCTGCGCCGGTCTTGGTGCTGGATGTGCCCGCAGAACTGCTGGAGCAGGCGAGGCTGCATCAAACGAAGCCCTTGCCGTGGGGTGGTGATTTCAGCCGGGCGAAGACGGTTTCCATCACGATGGGCGAGCATGCGGAGGAACGGGGGCTGCACTCGCGTTCCGGCGCTGCCGTGGCGGCAGCCGTGGTCGGCTACGGTGGCTCGGCACGTGCCGGCAATGTTCCCGGGGGCAATCTGTTCATCGTTGATCCTGGCTTTCTCTCTTACACATCCACGCCCATCGAGATCAGCGTCGTCGTACGGCGCAATCCGGCGAATGACAATGCGGGCTTCAAGCTGGTCTATGAATCCACTGAAGGATTCAAGACGGCGGGCGGCTGGTACACGGTGCCTGACAACAAAGAGTGGCACACAGTGCGCTGGCAGATCAAAGACCCGCAGTTCGTGAACTACTGGGGCTACAACTTCTCGCTCGTGTCAGATGGTGAAAAGTACAACAAGTACTTCATTCAAAGCGTGACGGTGACGAAGCTGGGCGAGTGAGCGTTTTCCGTCAGATTTTCGGAGGTAAGTGAGACTTCCGCCTCCTTCCGCGGCCTTAGCGTTTGACCGGTGAATGAATGGGCGGCAAAAGTCGCGCCCCCCCGGCGCTCTTGGAGTGCCATTACCCCTAAAAAACTCGCCTCCTCATGCAAACATCCCCTGCCTTTGTCTCCGTCGGCTCCACGGTGCCCGACTTTGAAATGGAAACCTATGAACCCACGCTAGGCGACTTCGCCAAGGTGTCGCTGGCCGACATCCGCAGCGCTGGCCAGTGGGCCATCTTGGTGTTTTATCCTGCGGACTTTACCTTTGTCTGCCCCACAGAACTCGCCGACCTGGCTGAAGAACACGCGCAGCTGGAGAAGCTGGGCGCACGTGTGATCGCGGTGTCCACGGACACCAAATTTGCCCACATGATGTGGCGCAACACCGAAGGCCTGCTCAAAAACGTGCGCTACACGCTGGCGGCTGATACCACTGGCGCGGTGAGTCGTCTCTTTGGCGTGTATGACGCTGTCACCGGTCTTGCACTGCGCGGCACCTTCATCATCAATCCTGAAGGCAAGCTCGTCACCTCCGAGGTGAACTTCTACAACGTGGGCCGCAATGCTGCGGAACTGGTGCGCAAGATGGAAGCAAACGTCCATCTGGTCGCCAATCCTGCTGAAGCCTGCCCTGCCAAGTGGACGCCTGGTGCGAAGACACTGAAGCCCGGCAAGGACATCGTCGGCAATGTGGCTGGTGCGCTTGCGGCGTAATCGACGTCGCTTACTTCTCACAGCCTTGCGGGCTTTGTCCGCAAGGCTGTTCTATTTTCACAGCTCTTGCACAGCAATCATGGCAGAAGCTTGCGCTATGGTCCGTTGAGTGGGGCATGAAATATGCCGCAGCTCTCGTCGCCCTGTTGTTCGCCATCGCTTCCGCCCGTGCTGACATCACCATTGGCAGGTTTGACATGGCGGAAGTGCGCGACACGACGACCCTTGAAACGAAGGTCATCGCTGACTGGCACCTCAATCCTAAAGACGCGGCGATTCGGCAAAAGCTTGTCGAGATCACCGTGTGCGAATGGTGGCCAGGAATGAAAGTGCGGCTGCCGGTGACGATGCTCGCGCCTGCAACTGGTGTTTGCACGAACGTGCTCATTGAGAACACGGGGCTGCAATGGAAGCCAGCCGCTGCGACCGGTGCCAAGCTGCGCCTGCTGAAGGAGAATGGGGTGGGGCTTGTCTTCATCGGCATGGTGCCGATCGACGCGATGGAACCGGTGGGAAAACTCCACCTCATGATGGAGGAGCATTTCATCCAGACCAAGGACACGCGCTACACGCCTGCGTGGATCTGGGGCATCAGCGACATGCGCGCGCTCACCGCAGCCATGGCTGAGAAGGACGTGTTTCAGCCGAAGAAGGTGCTGGCGACTGGAGGCTCGAAGCGCGGGGTGGCCACGGCAGCGGCAGGCATCGCGGATGATCGCATCACCGCTATCATGCCCGTCGTCGCGCCGGTGATCGAAAGTCCCGGGGGAACGTATGTCGAAGGCATGCTGCCTGCGGAGATCACGAAGATGAACGAGGATTTTATTGCTGCGATGAAGGATCCCGTAGGGCGCGAAAAGCTGCTGGTGCGGCAGAAGGCGCGCTCGGATGAGCGCATCACGGTGAAGATGGCGCGGGATGCAGGCTGGAGCGAAGCCGAGATGAAAACTGCGTGCAATGCTGCGTGGGAGGCTTGCAACACCACGAGCCACCTTGATGCGCTGAAAAAACGCGGCACCGAAATTTTCTACAACCAGGGCTCCAATGACAACGTCAGCCCGGGCCTTGTCGAACTGGGCCGTCGTTTTCCACAGGTGCCGGTTTACATCGTCCCCGGCGGGCAGCATGGCGGTGCGAAGGAGGCGGGGTTTGTGAAATCCGTCGGTGGTCTGCCCGAGGTGGATGAAAATTTGTATGCCTTTGCGCAGCATCACTTCTTTGGCGCACGTCACATGGTGGCTCCGCCGCAGGTGACCGCGAAGTGGGACAAGGCTGCGCACCGCCTTGTGGTGAAGGTGGTGTTTCCTGATGGCAGTGAGCCACAGGATAACACCGTGTGGTGGTCGGTGAATCGCCACCCGGATTACTCCATTGCCATGGAGTTTGACGGGTGGGCATCTGTGCCTCTGCAAAAAAGCGGCGCGGATACTTTCGGTGGTGAAATCATCATCGACGGTGACGTGAAGACCCTGGATGTGATCACCGTCCACACGCAGGAGGAAAACGGCTCTACGCTGACTGTTTCGAGCCCGGAAATTCGTCTTGAGTGAGGCGCATGCGACCCTGCGCGGGCTTGGGGCTTGAAACGCCGCCGAGTTGATTGCGGAATTCATACGCGTCGCTGCGGTAGAGCGTCTCCTCGTGCCACAGGGGTGCGCCGCCTTCGAGAAAGCCGGTGGCGATGACTAGCAGACACGCGGTGTTGGAGGCGATGCCAAGCGTGGCCGCCTGTGACTTGGAGGCATTCACCGCGCGGATGGATTCGTCCGCGCCGGAGATGGTCAGGCGGCACCTGGTCGTCCAGAAAGCGTAGAGCGAGCCTTTGGCCTCGGCTTTGGTCATGCCCATGCAAAACCGCGCCACGACATGCCTGCGCTCGTAAATGACCGGCTGCCCGTCCGCGAGACGGACACGCTCCAGATAAAGCAGAGGCTCAGCCGGTGGCACATGCAGCGCCTGGGCCACGGCTGAAGGCGCACTGGCTGCTGACAGTTTTTTCAGGGTGATGACCTGCGTGGAGGGTTTCTTCCCAGCTGCTTTGGCCTTCTCCGTGAAGCTCACGAGATGCTGCAGATCGTAGTCCAGCACGCTCTCGCGCACGAAGGTTCCCGCACCCTGGCGGAACTCCAGCAGGCCGGTGGAAACGAGGCTGCTCAGGGCTTTGTTGGCGGTGGGACGGCTGGTGTCAAAGCGTTCGGCAATCTCGCGTTCGGTCAGGAATTTCGCTCCAGGCACGAACTGGCGGCTGCGGAGAAGCTTCCGCAGCTTTTCGATGAGCTGCTCGTGAAAGGATGCCGGTCTGGTCACGGCGGCGACATTGCGATAAAATCGGGCTTTGACAAGTGGCTAAGCCAATTTAGAAATTGGCTTAGCCAATTATACAACCATGAAATACAGCTATTCCGACCTTGCCAAGATGATCGACCACAGCCTTCTGCATCCCACGATGACGGATGGAGATCTCGAAGCCGGTTGCAAGCTGGCGGCGCAGTATCAGGTGGCCTCGGTGTGCATCAAGCCGTATGCGGTGAAGCAGGCGGTGGAGTGGCTGCGCGGCTCGGGTGTGCTGGTGGGCTGCGTCATCGGCTTTCCGCATGGCAACAGCGCGACGGAATCCAAGCGCTACGAGACCGAACTGGCCTGCAAAGACGGCGCGAACGAGATCGACATGGTGGTCAATCTTGGCAAGGCCCTGAGTGGTGACTGGAGCTACGTCGAAGCGGATGTGAAGGCCGTCTGCGATGAAGCGCACAAGCATGGCGCGAAGGTGAAGGTGATTTTTGAAAATGATTATCTAACCAATGGCGGCGCAGGCCTCATCAGCGATGATTTCAAGCGCAAGCTTTGCGAGCTCTGTGAGCGCGCCGGGGCCGACTGGGTGAAGACGAGTACGGGCTACGGCTTCGTGAAGCAGGCCGATGGAAGCTACAACTACAAGGGCGCGACTGAGCATGATCTGGCCCTGATGCGCGCGAGTTGCAGCCCGAAAGTACAGGTGAAAGCTGCTGGTGGTGTGCGCGATCTGGATGGACTCATCAAAGTGCGCGACCTCGGGGGCTCACGCTGCGGTGCCACAGCGACGGCAGCCATGATGGACGACTACCGCAAGCGCGAAGCCGCAGGCACGCTGGCGGGTGCGGGCGGCAAGATCGGCTCCGGCGGGTATTGAGCTGGCGTGCTTTTCTATTGGCTGATCCTGCTTGCGGGGTAGAAAACGTCTTCTCATGGCGTTCTCCACCTCTGCAATGATACGCCACGTTCTCCTTTTCTGCCTTGCCCTGCCCGCCGCTGGATTCGCCGTCGATTTTAACCGCGATGTGCGGCCAGTGCTGGCGCAGCATTGTTTCAAATGCCATGGGATGGATGAACAGGGGCGGAAGGGCAAGCTGCGGCTGGATTTGCGTGACTCGGCCATCGGCGAGGGGAAGTCCGGTGAACTTGCCGTGGTGCCGGGCAAGCCGGATGCGAGTGAGGTGATCAAGCGGGTCTTTTCGACGGATGAGGATGAGGTCATGCCGCCGCCGCATACGAAGTCCGTGCTGCCGGAGAGTGCGAAGAACATTCTGAAAGTGTGGATTGCTGAAGGGGCACCTTATGAAGCGCACTGGGCCTATGTGCCGCCCAAGCAGGCCGCGCTGCCCAAGGCGGGCGTGCATCCCATTGATTCGTGCATTCAAGATCGCCTGAAGCGGGAAGGCTTGCAGCCCTCGGCTGAGGCGGATCGCTACACGCTGGTGCGCCGCGTTTATCTCGATCTCATAGGCCTGCCGCCCACGCCTGGGGAGGCGGATGCGTTTGTGAATGACAAGGAATCCGATGCTTACGACAAGCTGGTGGACTCCTTGCTTGCCTCCAAGCAGTACGGCGAGCGCTGGGCGCGGCGCTGGCTGGATCTCGCACGCTATGCGGACACGAACGGCTTTGAGAAAGACCGGCCGCGCCAGATCTGGCCCTACCGCGACTGGGTGGTGCGTGCGCTGAACGCTGATATGCCGTTTGATCAGTTCAGCATCAAACAGATTGCTGGGGACATGTTGCCCAATCCGACGCCGGACGATCTCATCGCAACGGGGTTTCACCGCAACACGATGCTCAATGAAGAAGGCGGCATCGATCCGAACGAATACCGTTTCTACGCCATGGTGGACCGTGTCGGCGTCACCGGCACGACGTGGATGGGGCTGACGATGAACTGCTGCCAGTGTCACACGCACAAGTACGACCCCATTCTGCACACTGATTACTACCGCACGCTGGCGTTGCTGAACAACGCCAGTGAACCCACCTACTTTATTCCCACACCGGAAGTGGAGGCGCAGCAGAAAGCGCAGGCGGCAAAGATCGCGCAGCTTGAGGCTGAGCTGCCTGGCAAGTTTCCCGGTGGCAAGGCGGCGATGGAAAGCCGTTTTGCGGGATGGATTGAAGGTGAATCACATCGCGCTTCGAAATGGCAGGTCATCCGTCCGACGAAAATGGAAACGACCATGCCGCACCTGGAGCAGCAGCCGGATGGTTTCATCCTGGGCAGCGGCGACATCTCGAAGAGCGATGTTTATGATCTGAACTTCAAAGCGCCGATCAAAGGGGTGCGCGCTCTTCGTATTGAGGTGACTTCGCATCCCAGCCTGCCGAACGACGGGCCGGGACTTACCAACTATGAAGGGCCACTCGGCGGTTTCTTCATGAGCGAGTTCCAGGCTTCGCAAAACGGCCAGCGCGTCAAGATTGCACGGGCGGAGGATACCAATGAGGACGAGGATGATCGCATCAGCGATTCCGCGGCGGGTGCAGCGAAAGTGAAGGCCAAAGCGGCTGCGAAGCCGAAGAAAAAGAACAACGCCAGCGCCACGCTGGATGGCGAGATGTCCAGCGGCTGGCAGGTGCTGGGTGGCTATGGGGTGCAGCATGCGGCGGTGTTTCATTTCGATGAGCCGCTCGATCTGACAAACGGCTTGGATTTGAAGATGCTGTTTGAAAAGCACTTTGCCTGCCCGCTCGGCCACTTCCGCATTTCAGTGACCACCAGTGATCATGCTGAAGCGACGGGGCTTCCGGCGGAAGTGGAGGATGCGCTGGCCGCTGGAGACAAATCAAAACATGATGCTCTGCTGCGCTGCTTCCTCGAAACTGCGGAAGAAATGGAGAAAGCTGCGAAGCCTCTGCTGATCGCACGCAAGACTCCGCCACGCGGCCAGTCCACGCTGGTGATGGAGGAGCGCCCTGTGAACAACCCGCGTGTCACGCATCGCTACCATCGCGGCGAATACCTGCAGCCGAAGGAAGAGGTCACACCTGGCGTACCTGCCTTCCTGCCTGCGCTGCCGAAGGATGCCCCCGCGAACCGGCTCACTTTTGCCAAGTGGTTGTTTGCACCGGAGAATCCGCTGACCGCACGCGTGACGGTGAACCGCCAATGGCAGGCGTTCTTCGGGCGCGGCATCGTGAAGTCGCTCGAAGACTTCGGATATCAGAGTGATCCGCCATCGCATCCTGAGCTGCTTGACTGGCTGGCGGTGGAGTTCGTTAAACAGGGCTGGTCGATGAAGAAGCTGCATCGACTCATCGTCACCAGCGCCACCTACAAGCAGAGCAGCCGCATCACTTCTGAGCACGCGCAGAAGGACCCGGAAAATATTCTGCTCGCACGTGGTGCACGCTTTCGGCTGGATGCCGAGGTTATTCGTGATTCTGCATTGAAGGCTGCTGGGGTGCTTTCGCCGAAAATGGGCGGCCCGGGTGTGTATCCGCCGCAGCCTGTCAGCGTCACCTCGGAAGGCACGTATGGCAAATTTGAGTGGCTGACCAGCGAGGGGGATGACCACTACCGCCGCAGCCTCTACACCTTCACCAAACGCACGGCACCGTTTGCGATGGCGACGACCTTTGATGCGCCCACCGGAGAATCCTGCCTCGCCAAGCGGGAGGTGTCGAACAGCCCGCTGCAGGCCCTCACGCTGCTCAATGACCAGATGTTTATGGAAGCGGCGCGGGCGATGGCGAAGCAGGTGATCGCTGAATCGCAGAGCGATGATGAGCGACTGCAAAACATCTTCCGTCGTGTCGCGACACGGCCTGCTGCGACCGATGAACTGGCGATGCTCAAAGCTTTCCTGCAAAAGCAGCGCGACAAGAAAGTCGAAGGCGAGGCTCTCTGGGCCGACGTCAGCCGCGCGGCACTGAATCTCGACGAAGCCATCACGCATCCATGAACACTTCCAACATCACTCGTCGTCACTTCTTCCAGGACTGTGCTGTCGGCACGGGTAAGATCGCGCTGGCTTCGCTGCTGGCGGAGTCGGCCTATGGCGCGGGGCAGAGTCCGAATGTCACTGCGCCGACCCATTTCCCGCCGAAGGCCAAAGCGGTCATCCACATGTTCATGGCGGGTGCTCCGTCGCAGTTGGAGATGTTCGACCACAAACCAATGCTCACGAAGTACGAAGGCAAGCCGCTGCCGCCTTCGATCATCGGCGGGCAGCGTTATGCGTTCATCCGGCCTGACGCGGCGGTGCTGGGGCCGCGCTATGCATTTGCGAAGCATGGGCAGTGCGGGGCCGAGTTGTCCGAGATGCTGCCGCATTTGGCGTCGGTGGTGGATGACATCGCCATCGTGAAATCCTGCCGTACGACGCAGTTCAACCACGCGCCGGCACAGATTTACATGAACACCGGCTTCTCTCAACCGGGGCGGCCGAGCATGGGCTCGTGGATCACGTATGGTCTTGGTGCGGAGACGCGTGATTTGCCGTCGTTTGTGGTGATGAGCACCGGCAGCGGCATCAGCGGTGGCGCGGCCTGCTGGAGCAGCGGCTTTCTGCCCAGCGTGTATTCCGGCACGCGCTTTCGCAACACGGGCGATCCCATCTTGAATGTGAGCACACCACAGGGGATTGAGGCCGGCACGCAGCGTGACACGATTGAACTCATCAACGCGATGAACCAGCGCCGCCTCAAGCTGGATGGCGACAGCGAAACGGGCACGCGCATCGCGAATTACGAGATGGCCTACCGCCTCCAAAGCTCTGCGCCGGAGCTGATGGACCTGACCAAGGAAGATGAGGCCACGCTGAAAATGTATGGCTGCGATCCGAAGGTGCCGTCGTTTGCTCGTGCCTGCCTGCTTGCACGCCGCATGGTCGAGCGCGGCGTGCGCTTTATCAATATCTACAATGAAGGCTGGGACGCACACAGCGATGTGGCGGGCAATGTGAAAAAGAACTGCGGCATCACCGACCAGGCCAGCGCCGCACTGATCAAAGACCTCAAACAACGCGGCCTGCTCGACAGCACACTCGTCGTCTGGGGCGGTGAATTCGGCCGCACGCCGATGGTGGAGGCCAGTGTGTCACTGGGCCGGAGCTTGGGGCGCGATCACCATCCGCAGGCCTTCAGCATGTGGATGGCGGGTGGTGGCATCAAAGGCGGTGTCACGCTTGGGGCCACGGATGAGATGGGCTTCAACATCGTCGAGGACGAGGTTCATGTGGCCGATCTGCAGGCGACGGTGTTGCACTGTTTGGGCATTGACCATGAACGTCTCACTTTCAGCAAAGCGGGGCTCGATTTTAAACTCACAGGCGTGGACCCGTGCCATGTGATCAAACAGATTCTGGCGTAGCATGATCCCAGCCACCATCGTTCAGGGGCATCGCGTAGCATCCGGTTTGAATGGCAATCCGCGTTTTCCGGGCGGGACGCTGCGCATGCAACTGCCGTTTTTTGCAGAACTCGGACTCGATCTGAGCGCGTTTTATCCCGGCACGCTGAATGTGAGCATCGCGCCGCTGAGGTATCGGGTGGTGCAGCCCCGGCAGACGTTTCGAGCGTTGAAGTGGCATCCTGAAGATCCGGCGGAGGATTTTTCTTTCTTCGATGTTACGGTGCATCGCGATGATGCTGCACCGGTTCGCGGTTGGATTTACTTTCCGCATCCTGACACGAAGCCCGTGCATTTTCAGAAGCCGGACGTGCTGGAGCTGTTGCTGCCGTGGACGGAGGGACTGAGCTATGGCGCGAAAATCAAACTGGAAGTCCCTGTGGAGCAGATGATGATCGAGGGATGATAAAGTTCATTTGTTCTCTGATTCTACTCACGACTGCGGCACTGGCAGACACCCAGGCGGACATTGAATATGCGAAGGTGGGTGAAGTTTCGCTTAAGCTGGATCTGCACCGTCCGCAGGCGGAGAATCCACCGTTGATCGTGTATGTGCATGGTGGTGGGTGGCGGGGTGGATCGAGGACGGATGTGCCGATTGGCAAGTTGCTTGATGAGGGCTACGCCATTGCGAGCGTGGATTACCGGCTGTCCACCCAGGCGGTGTTTCCTGCACAGGTGCAGGACATCAAGGCGGCGATTCGTTTTCTGCGGGCCAATGCAGGGGTGTTCCATATCAACGCCACGAAGATTGGCATCATCGGTTCCTCGGCGGGTGGTCATCTGGCGGCGCTGGTGGGTGTGAGCAATGCGAATAAAGAGTTGGAAGGCATGGTCGGGGAACATTTGGATCAGAGCAGCGACGTGCAGGTCATCGTGAGCTTTTTCGGTGCGTCGAATCTGGAAACGATTCTCTCCCAGAGCACTCCGCATGGTCTTGAGGTGAGGATTCCGGCGCTGAAGCTGCTGCTGGGAGATACGCCCGATAAAAGGCCCAAACTGGCGAAGCTAGCGAGTCCGGTGACCCATCTCGACAAGAATGACCCGCCGCTGCTGCTCATCCATGGAGATGCGGATCCGCAGATGCCGCCGCAGCAGTCGCAGGAGCTGGCGAAAGCTTATCAGGCGGAGGGCCTGCCGGTGTCCCTCATCATCCTGCCAGGTGCCAAACACGGCGGCGGGATGTTCTATGACGCCGAACGCACGGCGATCGTCGCCAAGTTTCTCGACAAGGTGCTGCGTTGAGTCAGAGTAATGGTTCATGCCGAAGCCACTCATTGCCATCACCATGGGCGACCCTGCGGGGGTCGGTCCTGAAATCTGTCTGCAACTGCTCGCCAATGAGGAGGTGTGTGCGGTAGCCACGCCGGTGGTGTTTGGCGATGCACGGCTGCTTTCTCGCTGTGCGCGGCAGACGGGTCTGCCAGCGCCGAAGCGCATCATAAGCGAGATCGAATGGGCGGAGAAGTGCGGCAGCATCGCCGAGCCAGCGGTGCTCGACCTCTTCGGCTTTGATGCGGAGGATTTCGCGCCGGGCACGGTTAGCGCCAAGACAGGTGCGGCGGGTTATCGCTACGTCGAAAAAAGCATTGAGGCTGCGCTGGCGAAACAAGTCGCTGCTGTGGCGACAGCACCGCTGAACAAAGAGGCGCTGCATGCGGCAGGCATCAAGTATCCTGGGCACACGGAGATGTTTGCTGAAAAAATGCGGGCGGCGCGCTCCTGCATGACGTTTTTCTCCGAAGAAATGATCTGCAGCCTGGTGACGGTGCACATTGGTTATCAGGATGTGGTGCCTGCTTTGACGACCGCGCGCATTCTGGATGTCATCGAACTAACAGCGGAGGCCGTGGAGCGTGTGCGGGGGAAGAAGCCGCGCATCGCGGTCTGCGGGCTCAATCCGCACGCGGGGGAGCATGGGTTGTTTGGCCGTGGCGAGGAAGAGAACATCATTGTGCCAGCCATTGAAGCGGCGCGGGCGAGAGGCCACACGATTGAGGGGCCGCTGCCACCTGACACGGCCTTCATCGCACCCAAGCGCCGGATGGTGGACGCGTATATCTGCCTGTATCATGATCAGGCGCTCATCCCGCTGAAGGCGCTGGCGTTTGACACGGCGGTGAACACCACGCTGGGCCTGCCGGTGCCGCGTACGAGCGTGGATCACGGCACCGCCTGCGACATTGCATGGCAGGGCAAGGCCAACGGGCGCAGCCTGGTGGAGGCTGTGCTGCTGGCGGCCAAGATGGCGTCTTGAGGAGACTTATTTGCGCTCAGCCACCCAGCGGGGGACGCAGCCTTGATGGGCCTGGGTCACCGTGGCGGCAAAGTCAGCGAGGTAACCGAACTGGTGGCTGACAGGCAAGATCGTGCGCGGACGTGCATCGAGGTCGGCGTTGACGTGAATGGTGCCTGCGAGCAGATCGAATTCGATTTCATCGCCATCTTCCACCACGGAAATCGGGCCACCCACGGCGGATTCTGGGCTGCAATGCACGCCCACAGCGCCACCGGAGACGCCAGAGACACGAGTGTCTGAAAGCAGGGCGACTTTGCCGTAAAGCTCTGGCACTGCGAGGGCGGCGCTGGCCACGTGCATTTCCGGCATGCCCAGGGCCACGGGGCCGCAGCCACGGATGACCACAATGTGGCCGGGCTGGATGCGGCCGGCGGCTGCGGCATCGGAGACGCCTTTGGAATCCATGAAGCAGATGGCTTTGCCACGGAACCGGGGCTCGTCCAGCGAGGAGACTTTGAAGACGATGCCGTCGGGGGCGAGGTTGCCAAAGCAGATCTGGATGTCGGCGAATTCTTTGAACGGCGCGTCGATGGGCGCGATGAGTTCATTGGGGAAGGGCACCTCAGCGGCATCGGCGAGATTTTCCGCCAGCGTCTGGCCGGTGACGGTAATGCAGGAGCCATCGAGCAACCCGGCATTCATGAGGTGCTTCAGCAGCATGGTGGTGCCGCCGAGGCGATACAGATCGACCATGGTTCCACGCCCGCGGGGTGCGAAATTGCAAAGCACAGGCGTGCGGCGGCCAATGGCTTGCACGTCGCGCAGCGTGAAATCGACTCCTGCTTCACGGGCGACTGCGAGAATGTGCAGCACGCCATTGGTGGAACCACCGATGGCGCAGATGGCGGTCATGGCATTGGTGATGGAGGCCTTGGTGATGATCTCGCGCGGGCGCAGATTCATTTCCAGCAGGCGGCGCACCGCTTTGCCGACGCGCAGGCATTCCTCACGCTTGCCTGCTTCGATGGCCGGCATGGAGGAGGTGTCCGGCAGGCTGAGGCCCATGGCCTCCAGTGCGATACCCCAGGTGTTGAAGGAGGCGGCGATGCCACATCCCCCTGCGCCAGGGCAGGCGGTGCGGATGATCTGTTCGGATTCCTCGTAGCTCATCGTGCCCTGTTTTTCCTTCGCAGCGGCGTCATAGACGTCGAGGATGGAAGTGGAATGCCCTTTGTGGCAGCCGGGCATGATGCTCCCGCCATTGACGATGAGGCCGGGGTAATTGGTGCGCGCCAGGGCCATGGCAAAGGCCGGGCCGTTTTTGTCGCAATGATGCAGACCGATCAGGGCGTCATAGCAGTGGGAGGTGCAGATCATCTCAGCGCCATTCGCCATGAGATTGCGTGAGCAAAGGGAAGCAGCTCCGCCGGCATTGCCCTGAGTGATGTTGTCGCTTACCGGCGAGACGCCGAAAGGGAAGCCGATGAGGCCTGCTTCTTTGCAGCCTTGTGCGATTAGCTGGGCCAGCTCGTGTGCATGGACGTTGCAGATATTGCCGTCGAGCAGCGGTGTGCCGATGCCGATCTGCGCCTTGTTGAAGTCTTCTGGCTTAAAACCCAGGCCCCAGAAGAAGGCGTTGACGCCGCGTTGCCAGCCATGGGTGAGATTGTTCGAGTTCCAGTTGAGCGGGTGTTCAGTCATGCAGCGCGGATGCTAAACGGGAAGACGTTCCGCGCCAAAAAAAAAGCTCCCGATCAGCGAACGAACTGATCGGGAGCCCTAACCTAATAATCAAACAATTTTGAGCAGGGCCTCAAGCCCTGACGGAATTAGAACGCGAAGCTGAGCTTGGTTCCCCAATAGACCTCGTTCTGAGTCGTGTTGAGTGCGGCACGCAGCTTGTCGCTGTGATTCATTGCAACGTAGGTTGTGAGGGTCACAGCCTTGGTCAGCTTGATCGGCACGGCGAGGGTGTAAAGCTGGTGGGTGAAACCAGTCTTCGGGGTGTTCTGCAGGTTCTGACCGGCATTGCCCACCAGGCCAGTGCCTTGGGAGCCATTGCCGGTGTAGTAATCGATACCGTAGCCAGTAGCGAAGGAAGGCACGATGCTCAGCCAGTCGTTGACGGCGAAGGTGTAGTCCGCACCGAGGGAGATGTACTGGCCATTGACTCGGAAGTCATAGTAGTAACCTGCATAGATGTTGAACGCCTTGATCGGCACTGCCACGGTCCAGCCAAGTTCGCCAGCGCCTTTGAGTGCGAACTCATTGTTGCTGCCTGCGTTTGGAAGTCCGTTCATGGAGCCACCGTAGTTATCTGGATAGAAGTAGTATTGGTACTGCATTCCAAATTTGGCCCAACCCGCATTGTAGTTCAGGTTGGTGATGGCATCGACTTCAGAATATTGGAAGCCGGATGCGCTTTTGGTTCCTGGACCACCGGCGCCCGGATAGGGAGTGCCTGCGGTGTTGATGTAGGCGCCACCGATGCCGAAGGTCAGCTTATCAGTGATCGGCACGCTGATGTTAAGCGCGGTCCACATGATGTTGTCGGCGAACCAAAGTCCCCGGAAGTAGTAACGGCTGTCGTAGCCGGCGTCGAAGGTGGCTCCGATCGAATCGAAAAGAGCTCCTGTTTCAGTGACTGGAGGAGCCGGATTTTTTGGGTTTTTGGCGGAGGCCGCCGGGCCAGTGGCGGCCGGGGTGTCAGCGGAGGCGTTCAGCGCTGCACAGGCAGCAAGAACGGTCACCGACTTGGCAATGAATGATGTCATGCTTTTGGGCTTCATGTGTTGGTCGAGTTTAGTTATTGTTGGTGTTGAGGCGCTGAGCAGCCAGTAAGGCGGTGCAGCTTGCGAATTATTATAGAGCAGGGGCCGTGCCAACTTTGTAGTGACTGGTGACCAATCTAACTTTTGAGCCCATGGCTGATCACGAAAGCGCGCCTCTCGATGCACTGTTTCGACTCATGTCGTTAGCAGCATTTACTCCTGCCCTTTCCTCCTTTGGCAGAGGGATCTGGTCTTCCTTCGCGCCTTGCCTGAATTGGAGCCGGCAAGCAGGAAGGAGCCGCACCTTGGCACCCATGGTTGGCCCTCAGAACTCTTGAAGTCTCGTTAGAGTGTGCGTCGCCACGGATGCCTCTTGGAGTAACATCCAGGCAACGCAGGCGGCGAGGGATGCCGCTGCCCGCAGCTTCGGGTGGACGCATGCAGGCCGTGGTACCCTGCCTCATGGGCGAGCCACAGTGGTCTGGACATCCCTGTTTCGAGAAAGAGCAGCTGTGCTAATGCTCAGGTCCGGCCTGCCAGAGCTGCTGCTGAAGGCGGCGTGTTTGATGGTCGTCTATCCTACCCAGTTCAGCGGTGTTGAGTGTGTCTGGATACGCCAGCCCATTCCCGTGAACGCGCCATAAATCACCGGCGGCTTTGCGCGCCCGTTTCCTGCAGTGCGCGGTTCTTTGGCTCACACTTTTTTGCGCTGCCGGCGGGGCGGCCTTCCACAACGAGATTTCTTTCTTTAGGGCATGCTGGTTTGGCAGGATTTATTTCCGCGTAGCGCCCCCGCCTTAAAACAAAAAACCTCCCGGCGTGAGCCGGGAGGTTTAACCTTGAAGGGTTGAACCGTTCAGAGAACGATTAGAAGCGGACGCTGAGGGTCACGCCGTAATAGATCAGGCTGTGGAAGGCTGTTGCTGGACCACCGCCGATGCCAGGAGCATAAGGCTGGGTGGAGGAGCGAGCCAGGTTGCGGAAGGGGCCCATTGGCAGATTGGCGGCCACGTAGGGGATCAGTGTCGCACGGCTGTTGAGCTTGATTGGGAAATCAATG
>JANYCZ010000035.1 GCA_025360015.1 Verrucomicrobiota bacterium
AAATGAGCGGCTTCAAGAGCTCCCATTCGGCATCACTGAGATCGGTGTCGTAGCCTGCTGGCCGGTAAGTTTTCGCGTCCATCCACAACCCTGTATCAACTCCTCTTCACTGGCTACACTCTTTTGCCGGATAGACTCTTAGAGCCCACGCGAGTTTCACGATCAGCCGAGGCAAAGGGACGCCAGATCTGGCGAGGGCGGCTCCAGCCAGACCAGTGCCAATGCGCACGCCGACGGTGTTTCAGCGCAAAACAAAGAGCTCCAACCTCCAATCCAACGACGCCACAGAGATGAGAAGATTAAAATGCCTTCTTTTGCGTTTTTCATTCTTTTATGCCGCCATGTTTGATGAATAAATCCAGGGCTGGGCATGACTTCGCAGATCCGCAAAGGCCATTCATGACTTTGTGGCAGTGGGTGCGGCCCTTTCTTTTTTCACCTGGCCTAATAACGCGAAACGGAAATTCAGTGATGTAAAACCCGATGTCCCTAAAGATGATTATTCCCGCTTGTGCTTCCCCCTCCGAATCCGAAGCATGCACGCCAGTGGCCGGCAGTCCGGTGCGTCCGCACTGCGGCGAAGCACTGCATCAAGAGAGACGTCTGACAGCTGGCGCCAGGCTGAGAGGCTGGATGGAATTCCTGGTAGGGCAGCAGGATGTCTTGCCTCTGCGGGTGTTTGAGGCGGCGTTTACTGCGTCGTTTCTGCTGTGGATGGGGCAGTGTTTCCGCACCTGGGAGGAGTGGCTGACGGAGGCGGGCTTTCACCTGACCTCGGAGGAACTGGTGTCGATGGGTTACCCGGAGGCCTTTCCGTTGCTGAATGGCTACGGGGTCATCGGGCTGGCAGTGCTGATCACGGTTAGCGGTCTGCTGCTCATCTTTAACAAATGGCGGCGGGCGGCGCTGCTGGGCCTGTTTGCCAGTGCGGTGTATGTACAGGGCGGGGACATGATGTCTGCCTTCACGCTGAACAAGCTGTATGTGGCGGTGTATGGCATCCTGCTCATCACGCCGGGGTACCGGCGTGACCCGGAGACCGGGCGGCTGATCGGCTCAGTGGTGGGCATGAGAGTGATCCAGGCGACGCTGCTGCTGCAATATCTGGCCGCAGGCACTGGCAAGGCATTCAAGGGAGACTGGCTGAAGTACAGTGATGTGCTGTACACCCATGTGCAGGGGGGCTACCGGACGGAGTTCGCAGCGTTGAGCCTGCGCACTTTTCCAGTATGGAGCTGGACGGTGATGCAGTGGACGGCGCTGCTGTTTGAGCTGGAGGCACCGCTGCTGTTTTGCGTGCGGAGGCTGCGCATCGTGGCGTTCATCATCGGGATGGGTTTTCACTTGGTGATAGCACTCATGATGAAGGACCTTATTTTCTTCAGTGTGCAGATGTGGACGTTTTACGCGCTCTTTGTGACGGCGGAGCAGTGGCGCTGGGTGGGTCGAAAGTTGAGAGCAGAGAAGGAAGAACACCAGCCAGGACAGTTGCCTTGATATGTTGTGATGGTTGATCCATGGCGATGCCTTGGGGACTTCATTTGGAGATGCTTCTGGGTGCTGTGCTGGCAAATTTTCCTTCTGCTATCCTTCTTGACGCTCATGCGGCCAATCCTCATTGTCTGCGGCCATGCTGCCCCGCCCACTCTTCGCCGTTCTCTTTTCGCTCTCCCTCTCCGCTCTGGCGGTGGATGACTACAAGCTCGGGCCGCTCTCGCAGGAGCAGGCGGAGGTGCCGAAGGGGAAGGTGATTGCGATGCCGGTGCATGAGTCGAAAATCTATGCGGGGACGAAGCGTGACTGGTGGATCTATGTGCCGGCGCAGTACAAGCCCGAGCAGCCGGCGAACCTGATGGTGTTTCAGGACGGGCACGACTACGTGGGCCTGAAGGGCGCATGGCGGGTGCCGGTGGTGTTTGATAATCTCATCGCCAGCGGGGACATGCAGCCGACGATCGCGATCTTCATCAATCCGGGACACAGCGGGGACACGAAGCCGCAGAGCGCGTGGAAGAACAACAACCGGGGCAGGGAATACAACACGCTGGGGGATGTGTATGCGCGCTTCCTGCTCGAAGAGATCATCCCGCAGGTGCAGGAGGACTACAAATTGACGGAGAATCCGGAGGGCTGGGCGCTCGCCGGGGCTAGCAGTGGGGCGATCTGCGCCTTCACGGTGGCGTGGGAGCGGCCGGACAAGTTTCGCAAGGTGTTCTCCACCATCGGCAGCTACGTGGATCTCGCGGGCGGGCATGTCTATCCTTCCATCATTCGCCTCACCGAGCGCAAACCGCTGCGCATCTACCTGCAGGACGGCAGCAGCGATCTCGACAACCCCTACGGCAACTGGCCGCTGGCCAACAAGCAGATGGCCGCCGCGCTGGCCTACCAGCAGTACGATTACACCTTCACTTTTGGTGACGGCGCGCATAACAGCAAACAAGGCGCGAGCGTTTTCCCTGAGGCGATGAAATGGCTGTGGAGGCAGTAAAAAACATGAGCTTCCAGCCTATTCAAGCAGGTCAAGCGGCCAAAAATGCGTTCCAAGGCCATTTTCATTGTGAACAACTCGGTTTCTACCTTGACAGTTCCGCCAATTCCCCTACCATCGCGGCCCCTTCTTCCCCAGTCGGAAGATCTCTCGTACATAGAACTCAATGAAGACGTTTTCAGCCAAAGCCCAGGAGCAGAATCCCACATGGTGGGTCATCGACGCCAAGAACCAGATTCTTGGAGATGTCGCAGTCACCGCCGCCAACCTCCTGCGCGGTAAGAACAAGCCTATTTTCACCCCGCATGTGGATACCGGTGATTTCGTGGTCGTCCTGAACGCCGCGGAAGTCCGCCTCAGCGGCAAAAAGGAAATGCAGAAGATTTACACCTCGAAGGCCGGCTACGTCGGCAATCAGAAGATCGAAAACGTCGAGCGCGTGCGCGCCCGCCGCCCTGAGCTTCTCGTCGAGCGTGCCGTGAAGGGCATGGTCCCCCACAATCGCCTTGGCCGTTCGGTCATGGGCAAACTCAAGATCTATGAGGGTGCTGACCATCCGCATGAGGCGCAGAATCCAAAGCCTGTCGCCATCGCTTAATCTTTTTCCATCGTCACCCATCGCATGAGCAAGCCTCTCAAAACCGCCACCGGCCGCCGCAAGACCGCCATCGCCCGCGTCTTCATCCTCGAAGGCTCCGGAAGCATCACCATCAACGGACGTGACTTCGAAGAATACTTCCCGACCGTCGCCCTGCAGAATCAGATTCTGTTCCCGCTGGCCCTCACGAATTCCCGTCAAACCTATGATTTCAAGGTGAACGCCAGCGGTGGTGGTTCCACTGGCCAGGTCGGCGCTGTCCGTCTCGGCATCGCTCGCGCCCTGATCGATGTGAATCCTGAGCTTCGCGGCGTCCTCAAGCAGAATGGTCTGCTTACCCGTGACTCCCGCGCCAAGGAACGTAAGAAGCCAGGTCGCCCAGGCGCCCGCAAACGCTTCCAGTTCTCCAAGCGTTAATCGAACGTTTCTTTTTCAGCTCGATTGTGTGCAAAGCCCCGCCCTGTGCGGGGTTTTGTTTTTTATGTCGCTGGCGCAACAATGCGCGCCAGATTCACTCTTCATGACCTCCGGCCATCTTCTTGTTCTTGGCGCCAGCATCATCTGGATTTTGTTCTGCATGCGCTTCTGGTACGCCATCGACCGTGAGCATACCTGGCAGCGGCGCTTCATCGCCATCGGTGCGGGCATCGGCGGCGGTCTGATCTACCTCATCGGCGTGATGATGCTGCAGCTGCTCAAGGAGCCGCCACCGCCGCCGGTGGAAGACGTCACGGATATTCGCGTGTCAGCGGGGAAGCGTGCGGATGAGGCGAAGAAGTGAGGTGCTTGGCCTGCTGAACGCGCCCGATGGATCCACAGGCGTTCAGGTGGACCCGCCGCCTTGATTTCGGCCAAGGAATGACCGGATCCCTATTCAGGTCGCAGCACTCCGCAAACACGCAGCCGCAGCGTCCCTGCGGCTTTGCGCTCTCTCGTCCCCAAAGTCCTCGTGCTTGCGATGTTCTGGGTGCAGCACACCCGCCGGGCGAAAGCGACCTGCTGCGGACTCAAGTCCGCGCGCCTTGGGCACTGGGCTCTGCGGAGCGCGGACTTCAGTCCGCAGCGCTCCGCAAATGCGCGGAACCCTGCAGCGTCCCTGCGGCTTTGCGCTCTCTCGTCCTTGAAGTGCTCGTGCTTGCGATGTTCTGAGTGCAGCACACCCGCTGGGTGAATGAAGGCGACCTGCTGCCTTCTTCGCCAAGGCTTCCCCGCTTTCGCACTGCGAGCTACGGAGAACACGTCTAAGCCCAGTGCGGGCTCGGAGGCCCGCGCGCCTGGGGCGCTCATAGTCTGCCGCGCCGAAAACTTGCTCCGCTCACTCCACGTCGCCAAACCCGGACGTCACCAGCTCTTCGAGATCGGCCACGGCTGCCTCGGCGTCGTTGCCGTCGGCGATGATCTTGATCGTCTCGCCACGACCGGCGGCCAGCATCATGAGGCCCATGATGCTTTTGCCGTTCACGGGCTCGTCGTCTTTTTCCACCCAGACATCACACTGATATTTGCTGGCACGCTTGACGAACTGCGCCGCCGGGCGTGCGTGCATGCCCATTTTGTTGCGGATCGTGAGTTCTTTTTGGATGCTCATGGTGGGAGTGAAGGTGCTACAGTTAACCTAATTGATCATCCGTCATCTTTTTCAACAACCTTTGGTCAAACTCTACAGCACTATTATAGCCAAAGGTGCGCAATTTGAAGTTAATTGCGGCCAGTTCGATGAGTCCGGCCACATCGCGGCCCGGTTCCACAGGCAGCGCCACACGCCCGATCTTCAGTCCCATGACCTCGCGGGTGTCGGAGTTCACCCCCACGCGCTCCAAATCTTCGGTCTTCGCGCCACGGACGAGTTCTACGATCAAATCCAGCCGTTTGCTCAGGCGCACGGCGCTGACGCCAAAGAGCGCCGCCACGTTTAGAATGCCCAGGCCGCGGATTTCGATCATCCCGCGGGTGATGTCCGGAGCGGAGCCGATGACCTCGCGGTCTTCGAGGAGGCGTAGGCGCACGGCGTCATCCGCCACCAGGCTGGCGCCGCGCTGCAGCAGGCCGATCACGCTTTCGCTTTTGCCGCAGCCGCTTTCCCCCTGGATCAGCACGCCGAGGCCCTGCACGTCCACCAGGCAGCCATGCACCAGCAGGGTCGGCGCAAAGGCCCACTCCAGCTTGATGGTGGCGGCATTGAGGAATTTCATGGTCATCATGCTGGTCTGAAACACGGAGATGCCGGCGCTGTTGGCAATCTGGACGAGTTCGTCGTCGATGCGGTGCCCGCGTGCCACGACAATGCAGGGGATGTCCCAGGAGCAGAGCTGGCTGAAGCGGGCGGCGCGCAGCTTGGGGTCCAGGCCTTCGAGGAAAGAATGCTCCGAATTGCCGATGACCTGCACCCGCTTGTAGGCGAAGTAGGTGAAGAAGCCAGAGAGCGCCAGACCGGGACGGTTCACGGAGGGCTCGCTGATTTTGCGGATGAATCCGGCATCGCTGCCGACCAGCTTCAGCTTGAGCGATTTTTCATTCAGAGTGAAAAACTCCCCCACCGTCACGGAGGACGGGCGTTTAACTTTAGTGGGGACAGGCATGGCTTGACATTACGCGAAGCTTCTCCACGGCGGCAATGAAAAACCAACTCGCACTGGAAAACAGTCTTTAAACCGTTTAAATCATCCGCCCCAGACGCCGCAGCACGCGGCACCGGCTCTTTTCCACCTCTCCCATGCCCCGCAAAAAGGAATCCGCTTTCGACTCCGTGGAGTCTGTCCTCGCAGACATTCGCGCTGGCCGCATGGTCATCGTCACCGATGACGAGGACCGTGAAAACGAGGGAGATCTGATCTGCGCCGCAGAAAAGATCACCCCCGAAATGGTGAACTTCATGGTGCGGCAGGGCGGCGGGATGCTGTGCGTGCCGGTCTCGCTCGAAATCGCGGAGCGTCTCAACCTGCCCAGCATGGTGCCGGAAAACCGCGAGGCCTTCCGCACGGACTTCACCGTGACTGTCGATGCAGCGAAGGGCATCAGCACCGGGATCAGCGCCGCAGACCGCTGCCGCACGATCCGCCTGCTGGCAGATGCCAAGAGCACGCCGGAGGATCTGGTACAGCCCGGTCACATCAATCCCCTGGTGGCCAAGCCGGGCGGCGTCCTGCGCCGCGCCGGGCATACTGAGGCCGCCGTGGATCTGGCCCGCCTCGCCGGACTGCGTGAGGCCGGAGTGCTCATCGAGATCATGAATGCGGACGGCACCATGGCGCGGCTGCCTCACCTGAAGAAATTTGCCAAGAAGCACGCGCTGAAGATGTGCAGCATTGCCGATCTCATCGCGCATCGCCGCCTCAGCGAGAAACTCGTCGAAAAGATCGAGGTCGTGGATATGCCTACCGACTTCGGCACCTTCAAGCTGCACCTTTATAAGAGCACCCTGGATGGCGTCCATCACGTGGCTCTCGTGATGGGAGACATCTCACCAGAGCAGCCCATGCTCGTGCGCGTGCACAGCGAGTGCCTCACGGGCGATGTGTTTGCCTCCCGCCGCTGCGACTGCGGCAGCCAGCTCCATGCCGCGATGAAGCACATCGCCGCAGAGAAGCGTGGGATCATTGTTTACATGCGCGGCCACGAAGGGCGCGGCATCGGCCTGCATGGCAAGATCATGGCCTACAAGCTCCAGGAGCAGGGCTTTGACACCGTGGAGGCGAATTTAAAGCTCGGCTTCCCCATGGATCTGCGCGACTACGGCATCGGTGCGCAGATCATCTCCGACCTGGGCGTGCGCAAGCTCCTGCTCATGACCAACAATCCGCGCAAGGTCGTCGGTCTCGAAGGCCACAAGCTCGAAATCGTCGAACAAGTCCCTGTCAAATCCACGCCCAAACCCGAGAACGCAAAGTATCTCGAAACGAAGAAGAAGAAGATGGGCCACAAGCTGTGAATGCCGGATGTTTGAGTGCCGAATGACCGGATCAAACCGCCCTGCCTCAGTCATCTCCCATTCGTCTTCCTCACACCGCACTCAGCCCCATTCGTCATTCTGATTTCGTCATTTCCCCCCACATGTCCAATTACGCCTCCAGTCGTCCACGTCCCACCCAGGAGCCGATCAATATCGCGATCGTTGCTTCATTGTATAACAACCAGTTTGTCCAAGGCCTGCTCAATGCCGCCAAGGAAGAGATCGAAGTCATCGCTCCCAATGCGACCGTCGATGTTTATCGCGTGCCGGGGGCTTTCGAGATTCCGGTCTGCGTGGAGCATGTGCTGCGTGGCAGCGCACCGGATGCGGTGATCACTTTGGGGGTCATCATCCGTGGCTCCACCGAGCACGCAGATCTCGTCGGTGCATCCGTGACCGATGCCTTGCAGCAGATGGCGGTGAGGCACTGCATTCCTGTCATTCATGAGGTGCTGCTGCTCAGCACGGAGGAGCAGGCGGAGGAGCGCTGCCTGGGAGCCACCATCAATCGCGGCACGGAAGCCGCGCAGACCTGCGTCAAAATGATCAACCTGTTCGGCAAAATGAAAGCCACCTTTGCCGGCGAACCCATCGACCACGCCTAACATTATGGGAAGACGCCGCGAAGGCCGTGAGGCCGCCATTCAATACCTCTTTGCCCGTGATCTCCAGGGCGAGATCAAACCCGGAGACCCGGATGAGTTCTGGACGCTGCACAGCGCCAGGACCTCTACCCGCGCCTTTGCCGAAAACTTGATCGACGGAGTGCTCGAACATCAGGAGCAGATCGACTCCGGCATCACCGGATTGCTGGAGAACTTCAGCTTTGAGCGTCTCGCCGCTGTGGATCGCAACGTGCTGCGCGTGGCCTCCTATGAGCTGCTCTACTGCCCCGAAGTGCCCACGCCCGTGATTTTGAACGAGGCCATCGACATTGCCAAAGCCCTCAGCGCCGGTGAGTCCGGCTCTTTCGTCAACGGCGTGCTCGACAAGCTGGCGAGGTCACTGCGCAAACCAGCAGCCAAAAAAGTGGAGCAGCCCCTTGGCACCACCGAGACCTCAGACGCCTAGCGTCCGGGGCATGCGTCATTCGTCATTCGTCATTCGTCATTCGTCATTCGTCACTTGATTTCGTCATCCCTCCCTCATGGCCGGTTTTTTCAAATCTCTCCTTCAGCGCTTCACCAAGCCCGACATCGACTGGGATGACCTGGAGGCCTCCCTCATCGCGGGGGATCTGGGTCCGCGTCTCGCGCTGCAGATCGTGGCCGATTTGAAGTCCCGTCAGCGCACGCTGCACGGGACTGACATCGTGCAGGTGGCGCGCGAGCATGTGCGCAAGATTTTGCCTGAGACCATCCCGGCGCTGGAGCCGATCCCGGGCAAGCCCAAGGTGCTGCTCATCATCGGTGTCAACGGCACCGGCAAGACAACGAGTACCGCGAAGCTGGCGCACATCCTCCACAAGCGCGGGCACAAGGTGGTGCTCGCTGCGGCAGACACCTTCCGCGCCGCTGCTGTGGAGCAGCTCACCGTGTGGGCCGATCGCTTGAAGATTCCTCTCGTCAAAGGCCCGCCGAATGGCGATCCGGCCTCCGTGTGTTTTGACGGCTATGAAAAGGCGCTCAAAATGGAGGCTGATTTCCTCATTTGCGACACCGCCGGGCGTTTGCACACCAAGCACAACCTGATGGAGGAATTGAAAAAGATTCATCGCATCCTCGGTCGCAAAGACCCCGAGTCACCGCATGAAGTACTGCTCGTCTGCGATGCCACCACCGGCTCCAACGCGCTGCAGCAGGCGCGTGAATTTAACAAGATCATCCCGCTGACTGGAATGATCGTCACCAAACTCGACGGCAGCGGCAAAGGCGGCGTGCTCGTGGCGATCCAGCAGGAGCTCAGCGTGCCCACCCGCTTCATCGGCCTCGGCGAGAGCGTGGAAGACTTCCAGCCGTTTGATTCGAAGCGGTTCGTCGAAGAGCTGCTCTGAGCCCCCCGCAAACACCTAGAGCTCAGAGCCATCCAGCGTTCCCTGGGGCGCGGGCCTCCGAGCCCGCAGCACTCCGCAGACACGCAGAGTTCCGCGCACGCGCAGAGTTCCGCTGCCCCCTCAGTCACGTTCTCTTTATCTATCCAGTGCGCTCTTGCTTGCGGCGCTCAGTGTGAGAAAACACCCGCCGTGCGCGGACGACCTGCTGCGGGCTCGGAGGCCCGCGCGCCAGGGTGCGCTCCTGCTTGCGGTGCTCAGCGTGAAAAAACACCCCGCCGTGCGTGGACGACTGCTGCGGGCTCGGAGTTCTACGACACTCCGCAAACAAGCAGCGCTCCGCAACTTTCAGCCGTCCTCGGCGCGCGGGCCTCCGAGCCCGCAGCACGCCGCA